>CALRVE020000028.1:0-47465 GCA_943371535.1 Asaia bogorensis
CCCAAGAAATTTTTACCACAGAGCAAGGAAGCAAAGGAGTTTTAAAGAAACAAAAACCTTCGTGCACTTCGTATCCTTTGTTGCTTTGTGTGAAATATTTCTCACAGATAACACGGATAACACAGAATTTTTTACCACAGAGTTTAGGAGTAACAGAGTTACACGGAGTTCTATTAACCTTCGTGGACTTCGTATCCTTTGTTGCTTTGTGTGAAACTTCTTCTATATCATTTCTGCACCAAAATAATTATGCAACGCTTTAGGCAACACAATACCCCCATCTTCGGTTTGATTGTTTTCCAACAATGCAGCATAAATTCTAGGCAATGCCAAAGCACTACCATTTAAGCTATGGGCTAAAGTAGTTTTGCCTTCGCTGTTTTTAAATCTGCATTTCATTCTATTGGTTTGAAAATTTTCAAAGTTGCTTACACTACTTACTTCAAGCCAACGTTCTTGTGCTGCACTCCACACTTCAAAATCGTAAGTTTGGGCCGATGCAAAACTCATATCGCCGCCACATAAATTCAATATTCGATAAGGCAGTTCAAGGCTTTGCAATAAACCTTCAACATGTGCAATCATTTCATTTAATACCTGATAGCTGGTTTCGGGTTGTACAATTTGTATAATTTCAATTTTCTCAAACTGATGTACTCTATTCAATCCTCTCACCTCTTTACCAAAACTTCCTGCTTCTCTTCTAAAACAAGGTGAATAAGCAGTCATTTTAATAGGTAACTCTTCTTCTTTTAAAATAACATCTCTGTAAATATTGGTAACAGGCACTTCGGCTGTAGGAATTAAAAATAAGTTGTCTGCCGTTACATGATACATCTGTCCCTCTTTATCTGGCAACTGACCAGTGCCATAAGCACTAGCTTCATTCACCATAAAAGGTGGCAAAAATTCTGTGTAACCAGCTGCGGTATTATAATCTAAAAAGTATTGTACTAAAGAGCGTTGTAGTTTAGCTCCTTTGCCTTTATACACAGGAAAACCTCTACCGGTAATTTTAGAACCCAATTCAAAATCTACTAAATTCAGTTGTTCAATAATATCCCAATGTGGTTTTGCATTGGGTGGTAAAGTTGGTTTTGTACCTACTTCTTTTACAACTTCATTATCATCGGCACTTGTGCCATTGGGAACTGTTGATCCTGGCAAATTGGGTAGCAACACCAATGTATCATGCAATTGTTTCTCTACCTCAATTAAAGACTGATTGAATTGAGCTACTTCAACTTTCCAAGTAGACACTGCTAACTTTTTTGCTTCGGCTTCTTCTTTATTACCTTTTGCCATAAGCATTCCAATTTCTTTGCTAGCAGCATTAATTTGAGCTTGCGTATTATCGTACGATACTTGAATTCTTTTTCTTTCGTCATCTAATGCAACTATAGCATCTACTAATTCTATTTGCTTAAAGTTTTTTACTGCCAATCTTTCTTTTACCCATTCAGTATTTTGGCGTAAAACATTTACCTGTAACATTGCTTTAAATTTTGGCAAATATAGCCATTGCCTACTTTGCGTATAATCAATAGAAAAACTTTAATGTAATAGATATAATTACTACCTTCAAGTTTGCATTTTAACCCTAGCCAACAACCCTACTTTATGCTTTCTGCCATAATACATTTTTTAGAAAATACACCTTCGTTATACTTTGCCAGAGTAAATATGGCTGGTGTTTATACTTATGTAAATAATTTATATAAACAAGACTTTAAGCATATTTATAAAAATTTTGTAGGAGAAATTGCAGCCCAATCGGTTCATACAGATGATATAGAAATTTGTAACGAAGCTGGAATGTTATGTTTGAACAATCCTGAAAAAGTAATTAGTGTTGATTTTAGAAAAGCTGGTCACGATGGAAAAGATTTTTACATAAGATGGAACTTATTTGCCATTAAAGATGAAGCTGGCACCATTACAGAAATAGGTTTTGTAGGTTTTAATATTACCGAACATTTTGAAGAAAAAAGTGAACACAAAACAACTTTACAAAAGTTGCAAGCAGCTTTAAACAATAGTGAAGAATCGTTTTATTTTTTAGATAAAAACATGCGGGTTTTATCGTTTAATGTGGGAGCAAAAAATGCCACTCATTTACTATACGATAAAGAAATGCATGAAGGATATGACTTTAAACAATCTTTACTACCTGGTACAGAAGCCTCTTTTTACAAACAATTTGAAAATGCATTACAAGGAATAGAAAGTAGCGAAGAAAATGAAATTACTTTTCCTACAGGTCATAATGTTTGGTATAAATTAAGCATGAAGCCTGCACACGATGAAAAAGGGAATATTATTGGTGTTGCATTAAGTTATATTAATATTGACAATTACAAAAAATCGAGTATTCGTTTAAAAGAAATTGCTTGGCATCAAAGCCATAAAGTTCGTAAACCATTATCAAATATTCTAGGATTGGTGAATTTATTGAAAGATGCAGAACTGCAAGAGAAAGACAAAGAAATACTTCATTTATTAGAAAAGAGTGCCAAAGAACTAGATGATATTATTAAAGATATTGTTACCAAAACCTTGATTTAATCTTTATACTTTCTTTTCTTTAAAATTTGAATTTCAACTATACATTTGCAATCATGTTTGCAAACGACGACTTACAACAACGCTGGTGGAACTTAGAAGCTAAACTGGTAGAAAGATTTGGCAAAAAGCCCGATGTAGAAGCTATTTTATTTTTAATTGGCTTACAAGAAACTGGTTTTGAAGCCGATAAAATTTCGAAAGAACAAAAGCAAGATTTAATGCATGTGGCTGTATGTACTTTACTACAGCCAAGTGGATACTTTATTTTAGAAGGTAAAGACCCAGATAATTGGCCTCATTTTAAGCAAGTAAAAGAAATGCCTAGTTACGATTTACCGGGGCAAGAAAATTTTTTAAAAGATCATATTCTATTATATTTTGAACAAATAGGTTTTTAAATATGAAAAGTAAACTACTCATATTGGTTGTGCTAGGCTTCACTTTAATAAATGTAAATGCACAAGTAAAAAAAACAACTTCTACCGGCAAAAAGCCTATTACTGTTGTTAAACCAACGCCAAAAAAATCTACAGAAAAGTTGGTAGAAATTACTACCGAATTTGGGGTAATGATTGCTCGATTGTACGATAGTACGCCTTTACATAGAGACAATTTTATTAAACTGGTACAATCAAAATTTTATGATAGTTTATTGTTTCATAGAGTCATTAAAAATTTTATGATTCAGGGTGGTGACCCAACCAGTAAAGATGCTGATAGTACAGCTGTTTTAGGAGGTGGTGCTGCACCTGGCGAAAGAATACCTGCTGAATTTAGACCTAACTTCTTTCATAAAAAGGGTGCATTGGCAGCTGCTAGAGATGGCAATACAGAAAAAGCAAGTAGTAACTGCCAATTTTATATTGTACAAGGCAATAAAATAGACACTGCACAACTTAGTCAAGTATATAATCAAAGTGTAAAGGCCAATAATCCCAACTTTATTTATACCAAACAACAAAAAGAAATTTATCAGCGTATTGGAGGTACTCCTTTTTTAGATCAAAACTATACGGTGTTTGGCGAAGTAATTAGTGGTTTGAATGTATTGGACAAAATTGCAGCCATGCCAACAAAGCCAGGAGATAGACCTGTAAAAAATGTACTGATGAAAATTAGATTGCTGAATTAGTAATATTGCTAATAAATTATTTCATATTTGCAAAACCAAAAACTCAAAAAAATGAATTTTCCTGCCAACCTCCGCTACACAAAAGAACACGAATGGATTAGTCTTGAAGGCACTACTGCTACAATTGGTATTACCGAATTTGCTCAAAGTGAATTAGGCGATATTGTTTATGTAGATGTAAATACTATTGGAAAAACCTTAGAAGCCAATGAAGTTTTTGGTACTGTTGAAGCAGTAAAAACTGTAAGCGATTTGTTTTTGCCCATTGCAGGCACTGTAACAGAAGTAAATACTGGTTTAGAAAAAGCACCTGAATTGGTAAACAACGACCCTTATGGTGAAGGTTGGATGATTAAAATGACTGTAAACAATCCTGCCGATGTAGAAGCATTAATGGATAGTGCAGCATATGCATCTTTAGTTGGATAATTTTTAATCCTAATTACTTAGCATTACTAAAAGAAAATAACAGCATTATAGCTAATAATAGAGTATATCAAACTAAAATGCTTGATTATCAAACTAGTATGTAAATAGTTAGCGACCCTAACATGATAAAAGTACCCATGCCAGGTGTTGCTCGTAAAGAAGGCAATTTAACCACCGTTTATTGGGATAAAAATTCTAGAGATGGGTATTTATTAGCCAATAATTTACCACAAGCCGAAGAAGGAAAACAATATCAAGTTTGGGCAATGGTAAATGGCAAGCCTGTAGATGCAGGATTAATTGAAGATTGCAATGGCGTTTGCCGATTAAAAAATATTCCACATGCACAAGCATTTGCCATTACTTTAGAAAAGAAAGGTTGTAGTCCTTCACCAGATTTAAGCCAACTCTATGTATTGGGAAATGTAAATGGTTAATTTTTACTCAACAATATTTAAACTGCCTCCAAAAATTGGGGGCATTTTTTGTTTGCTTTATTTTCAAATTAAAATATCGAATTAAATAGAATGTCAAGTTGATTCGACAGCTATCGAGGCTCGTTTGCAACTTGTTCAATTGATGACTCGAAAAAATAAATGAAGTTGTTTAGACTTTTTGGATTTCGCAATTGCTTAGTTAGTAAAGCTGTCAGCATGAGTAAACAATTTCTGCTTCACAGAAAAGCATTTTGAACCTGCCTGACGGCAGATAGGAATGACATAATTGCCACGGATACACGGAAAATCACGGATTGGCTGTTATGAATATTCTAAATTCCGTGCTAATCCGTGCAACCGTGGCAATAAAAAAATCATTTATTTACAAATGGTTTTCAATGATTTACAATATATGTCATTAGCAGCCGATAGCTATCGGCTCAACCTGACAACTTATTTTTTTATATGTTTATTCGGTTTCTAAAACCTTACTTCATCATTCATCGTAAATAATTGTAACAATCACAAAATAAATAGCTAATCAATAGCAGGGTTTTTTCAGATGGAATAGGGAGGCAGCAATGTCTCCCTTATTTTTGTACAAATGTCAAATCGCTTGATTCGTTTTGTAGTAAAATTAATTCCAGGTTTTATTTGGTTGTCTCTTACTTTTTGGTTGTTTACTTTACCGGGTTCGGCCATTCCTCAATTTGATTTATTTCATCAACTACAAGGCGATAAATTGGTGCATGCTTTTTTATTTGTTGTATTAAACCTTCTTTTCTATTATCCTATTCATCAAATTGTTGAAAGCTTTTCTAACAAAAAAAAATACTATGTTATTTTTTGCCTTGTTTTCTGTTTGTATGGAGTAGCTATTGAGTTTATTCAAAGAGATTATATTTTGAATCGTTCGTTTGATTTGGGGGATATTATTGCAGATTGTGTTGGCTGCATCATTGCATTGGTATATGCAACTAAAAAATGGAAATAAATTAAAAGCAGTGGGTATATAAAAAAGATTGGTCCCGATAGAAATCGGGACCGCAACCAAAACTAACTGCTTATGAGAAAATTAAAAATTTATTCGTTGTTTAGATATATTAACGCAATTAAGATGCCAATGGTTTAATTTTTACACAAATAAAATGCTAAAGAAATCTTAAAAGGCATTTTATGTTCATTTTCACTATCTCTGCTCGTTAACAATGCAAACATGCGTTTAAAAGACTAAAAGAAATGCTAACAGATTAACAACGAAATGTTAATAGACATTATTATGACAATGTATTAATGACAACTAACTGCAGTTTTTGCAGTATCATTAAACTGGGGGCTGATATAGGGAATTCCTAAATTTAATCCTCTCAAAATCAATAATATACCCATGCCTGCAATTACAAAGGGTACCATTTTTTTCATAAAATTTCTTGCAGCAATATTTAAAATGTAGCCAAATTGGCTGAGTAAAACCATAAAAGGTAAAGTGCCTAAACCAAAAGCGGTCATAAAAAAACTTCCACCACTAATACTGCCTGTTGCTAATGCACCTGCAACAGCAAAATAAACCATACCACAAGGCAATAAACCATTGGCAGCTCCTACAGCAAACAAACTGCTAAAGCTTTTACGTTGCATATTGCGTATAATAAATGTTTGTAATTGGGCACTCAGCTTATTAATCCATTTGCTATGTATAAAATTTTTATTCAGCACATAAGAAACCAACATCAATAAAATTAATACGCCCAAAATAATAGAGAAACTTTGTTGCCAACCAGCAACAAAAAAACGTTTGCCTACAAAGCCAAAAAACAAACCCAATAAAGTATAAGTTAACACACGACCTAAATGGTACATTATTGCTCCTAACAATCTTTTGGATGGTGGCAAATGTTGTAAAGGCAATGCAAATACCAATGGTCCACACATTCCCATGCAATGAAAGCTGCTAATTAAGCCAAGACCCAAGCCAGATATGATTATTTCCCAACTCATTTGCAATGATTATTGAAGATTGATATTTTTCTCGGTATAATAATTTTCATCTCCAATTGTCCAACTAATTTTTACTTGATAATTGGCTTTGGCTAATTGAGATTTAGGTATAATCATTTCTCCGTTAGACGCTACTTCAATGGCAATTTTTCTATCTTTTATAGCATTAGTACTACAATAAAACCAAGCTTCACCATCTACTTTTTTGCCAGCTAATTCTGTTGGGAAATGAATAATTACCACTTCATTGGTTTGTGCCAATTGTATGGCACTAAACTGTGCAGCACTTGCTTTGGCATCAATTTTTTCTTGGTAACGCAATTCATCTTTATAATAATCTTTGCTCACCAAATCAAAAGAAGATTTCATGCTTTTATATACCAATGTGCCTATTAAACCTGCAAAAGCAATGAATACAAATACCAATTTATTTCCCCAACTCATATAAAATAATTTTAGATTGAAATAATACTAATCAGCAACAGGTCCTAAAAAAGTAGTTTTTACAGTAGTAATTTTTTTAGTGCCTTGATATAAACCAAGCCTTAACTCAGTTTTTCTATCTGTAATACTTTTTTTAGGCAATAAGATAAAAAATGATCCAGCACCTTGCCCTTCTTTTGGCACTTCTACAAAAGCTTTTCCTACCATTTGAATATTGCCAGCAACACTTTCTACCCTAACAGTTAAAGGAATATTGTGTACTGTTTTATTGACTACTTTAATATTGTATAAATTAGAAATGCTATCAGTTCCTCTTTCTTGAAACAATATGCCAGGAGTACGCATTACAGTTGCAGTTATATCTTTTCGTGTAAATAAAATAACTGCCAAAATAGATAATACCAACAAACAAAGTCCAGTGTACAACTTCATTCTAGTAGTATATCGTAAAGGATCTCCACTTGCAATAGAGTTTTCAGAAGCATATCTTATTAAACCCTTTGGTTTACCAATTTTATCCATGATATTATCGCAAGCATCAATACATGCGGTACAACCAACACATTCCATTTGTACCCCATTTCTAATATCAATACCAGTAGGACAAACTTTTACACATTGAAAACAATCAATACAATCGCCATGCGTTTCTATGTGATCTTTTTTCTCATGTCCTCTAGGTTCGCCACGTTTATAATCGTAAGCAACAATCATAGAATTTTTATCGAGCAGTACACTTTGTAATCTTCCATAAGGACAAACAACAGTACAAGCTTGCTCTCTAAAAAAAGCATACACAGCATAAAATACACCACTAAAAACAAGTATTGACGCAAGTCCAACAACATGTTCTGAAACTGGTTCTACAATAATTTTTTGTAGTTCTTTCATGCCAATGATATAAGCTAGAAAGAAATTGGCAATAATAAAAGAGAGTAAATAAAACAACAAATGTTTAAGTGTTACTTTATAGATTTTTTTGGTAGTCCAAGGGCTTTGATCTAGCTGACGTTGAGCTGGTGCATCGCCTAAAACCCAGAACTCAATTTTACGAAACATCATTTCCATAAAATTGGTTTGCGGACAAGCCCAACCACAAAATAATCTACCAAATGCAGCAGTAAACAAAATGATAAAGAAAATAAAAGTAATCATGGTTAAACCGAAGATGAAAAAATCTTGCGGCCAAAACACTTTACTAAAAATGATAAATTTTGCTTGTGGCACATTGAATAAAAACAATGGCCTACCGTCTATATGAATAAACGGCAAGCCAAAGAAAACAATGAAATATAGGTAACTTAAAAAAGAACGTATGTTATAAAATTTGCCCTTGGGTTTATAAGCATAAATCCAATTGCGTTTTCCTTTTTCATCTACAGTTGCAATTCTATCTCTAAAACTTTCTGTTGTAGGCTCATTTAAATGTGGAACATTTGAAATCATTATTCATCGGTTTAAGAAGCAAACATTATTTACTTCATTTTAGTAGAATCAACTTTTACAGCAGTTGAATCTGTTGCAGCAGCTGCATTTTCAGCATACAACTCTCCTTGTGGTGCTTTTGGAGTAGCTGGCTTTGTACCTTTTAAACTTTTAATATAGCTTGCTATTTGAGCCATTTTTACTGGACCATAATCATCTTTCCAACTTTTCATACCTTTTTCAACTACACCATATTTAATGGTTTTAAAAATATCTTGAATGCTTCCACCATGTATCCAATAATCATCAGTTAAATTGGGACCAATTGAGCCACCACCATCGGCTAAGTGACAAGCTGCACAAGCTGTTATAAATATTTGTTTACCAGCGGTTAAATCGGCTTCGGCTGTTAAATATTGTACGGTCGTTTCATCTATATTATTGGCTGCATTTTTTAAATAAGCTGCTTTTTCTTCTTCGCCTTTTTTCATTTCAATAGCCAACTCTTCTTTGCTTAAAGGTGCTGTTTGAGCAATATGATAACGCCACAAATAAATACCAGCAAAAATTACACATAAATAAAATCCATACAACCACCAAGGCGGTAAACGATTGTCTAACTCTCTAATGCCGTCGTAATCATGACCCAAGTCTATTGCTGCTTCTTCTTGTACAGGACGGAACTTATTAATATTATCCCACCATTTAGCCAATTTATTTTCTTGAGGTACTACTTCTTCTGCAGCAGCTACAGAAACTAATGCCTTTTCTTTACGAAGAATAAATTTTAAATTATAGATTAATGCTAAAAGAATAATTAATTCAAGCAATACCACACTCATTAAACCATAGAAACCATTAGAAGAAATTCCGCTAATTAAATCGCTGTTATTTGCAACTAAAAGTGAAGCAGTATCTTGTGCAGAAGCGGCTGAAACTATACCAACAAACAATATAGAAACAATTGTTTTTAAGGTTGTTCCACTTGTAGAAGCAGCTAAATCATCTTCTACTTTTTTCTTCATTTTAAATTGAGCTGCACTCAATAAAACATTGGCTAGAATAGCAATACAAACTGCTAAAACAATAATTACCACCAATAATATTTGAGCAAATGGGTTACTCAAATCTGATGGTTTGGGTGGCCCTGCTGCAAATAGTTTGGTTGGCACAATCATTAACAATACAATTGCCCATTTATATAAACTTGATAACTGTAGTTTCATTATCCTAATTTTTAATTGTTTAACGGAAGGTTACTTATTTCAGTAATCATTTTTTTATCGGCTTTTAAAGCCCAAATTGTCATTACAATAAATATGGTAAAGAAGATGCAAAATGCTGTTAACGCATATACGTCGACCCCTGTAATTTTTTCTAAATAATTAATGAATTTCATAACGATTAATTTTTTACAATGCGTTTACTTTTGTGCTGCCAAAGGTTTTTGCTCTCCTTTAATATCGGTACCAATTCTTTGTAAGTAGGCAATCAAAGCAATAATTTCTTTGTCTTTAGCAATAGATAATTGATTGTTGCTTTCTACTTTTAAATTCAATCTTATAGCATTTGCTTGAGTCATTAAATCGGCATTGGCTACTTTGTCATATCCTTCAGGATAAGGCACACCCAAAGTTTGCATTGCTCTAATTTTAGCAGGTGTAATAGCTGTATCAATAGCATCTTCAAACAACCAAGGATAAGATGGCATAATTGAACCAGGGCTCATACTTTGTGGCTCTAACATGTGGTTATAATGCCAACTATCAGAATATTTTCCACCTAATCTGGCTAAGTCAGGTCCTGTTCTTTTACTGCCCCATTGAAAAGGATGATCATACACAAATTCTCCAGCTTTACTGTATTCGCCATAACGAGCAACTTCATGACGGAAAGGTCTTACCATTTGTGAGTGGCAGGTATAACAACCTTCTCTTACATAAATATCTCTTCCTTGTAATTCCAATGGTGTGTAAGGTTTTACAGAGGTAATGGTTGGAATATTCTCCTTAATTAAAAAGGTAGGTACCAATTCTAAAATTCCACCAATAGCAACGGCTACTAAACTTAATACCAACATTTGTACTGGTCTGGCTTCAATCCAACGATGCCAATATTGTTTGCCATGCGTTTCCATTACTTTAGGTAATGCAGGAGCTTCGGCTGCTTCATTAGCTACTAATTTACCAGCAGCAACTGTTTTCCAAATATTATACACCATTATAAACACACCTATTAAATATAATAATCCACCAACACTACGTGTAACATACATTGGAATAATATTGGTTACAGTTTCTAAAAACTGATACTTAATGGTTCCATCTTCATTAAATTGTTTCCACATTTCGGCTTGTGCAAAACCAGCCCAATACATTGGTACAGCATATAATACAATACCAATTGTGCCTATCCAAAAATGGGTAGAAGCTAATTTTTTAGAGTAGAGTGGTGTTTCAAAAATTTTAGGGATAATCCAATATAAAATACCAAAAGTTAAAAAACCATTCCAACCTAAAGCACCAACGTGAACGTGAGCTACAATCCAATCGGTATAGTGAGCAATAGCATTTACACTTTTTAAACTTAACATAGGACCTTCAAAAGTGGCCATACCATAACAGGTTACAGCAACCACCATAAATTTCAAGACTGCATCTTCACGTACTTTATCCCAAGCACCACGAAGTGTAAATAAACCATTTAACATACCACCCCAGCTTGGAGCAATTAGCATAATGCTAAATACAACTCCTAAACTTTGAGCCCAATCTGGCAAAGCTGTGTATAATAAATGGTGAGGACCAGCCCAGATATAAATAAAGATCAATGCCCAAAAGTGTATAATTGATAAACGATAACTATATACTGGTCTGTTAGCAGCTTTAGGTAAGAAATAATACATAATACCCAAGTAAGGCGTAGTTAAGAAAAATGCTACTGCATTATGACCATACCACCACTGTACCAATGCATCTTGTACACCTGCATACCAGCTATAACTTTTAAATGGTGCAAACGGAATTTCAAAAGAGTTAACAATATGCAACATAGCCACTGTAACCCAAGTAGCTATGTAAAACCAAATGGCAACGTATAAATGACTTTCTCTTCTTTTTAAAATTGTACCAAACATGTTGATACCAAATACTACCCAAATTAATGTAATGGCAATATCAATTGGCCATTCCAATTCGGCATATTCTTTACCTGTTGTATAGCCTGCTAATAAGGTTACTGCTGCAGCAACAATAATTAACTGCCAGCCCCAAAAATGTATTTTGCTCAATACATCATTAAACATTCTTGCTTTACACAAACGTTGTAACGAGTAATAAACACCCATAAAAATACCATTACCCACAAATGCAAATATGACTGCATTGGTATGTAATGGTCTTACTCGTCCAAATGTAGTAATGGGCAAATTGAAATTTGCAGCAGGTAAATAAATTTGAATGGCAGCTAATAAACCTACTAGCATACCAACTGTTCCCCAAAGAATAGTGGCATAAGCAAAATGCTTTACAATTCGGTTGTCGTAATAAAATTTTTCTAATTCCATAGAAACGTTTTTCCTGATTTTTAATTCAGCTTTTCAGCCGGTTGTTTTGGTATAAAAAAGTTGATTTATTTTTTGGGAGCTGATGGTTTGTTATCAAATAACATACGCATGGGTGGGCTGCTTTCATCATCGTACTGACCAGACTTTACACTCCAAATAAAAAATGCTAAGAATAATGCAGCTACGCTAATACTAGCTATTAATAAAATGATTATTACACTCATAATTTACCTTTCGATGACAAATGTATCGTGGCTGTAAAAGTTGTGAAATGATAACGCTCAATTGAAAACATGACATTTATCATTATTTTAATATCCTAACCAAAAGAATATTGATTTTGAAATATGAACGTAATAAATGTTACCAAATAGACTAGTTGATGGATGTAGGTTTGCATTATTAATTAATCTCAACAAAAAATTATATATTATGGAAAACGTACATTTTTATGAAGTAAATGTTGAATGGAAAGAAAACAGATTAGGCGTAATGCAATCACCTGTTTTAAATCATTCATTAGAAGTTGCAACGCCTCCAGAATTTGCAGGAGGAATGCCAGGCATTTGGAGCCCTGAACATTTGTTGGTAGCTGCTGTAAACAGTTGTTTAATGACTACATTTTTAGCCATTGCAGAAAACTTTAAACTACCGTTTGAAAAATTCAATAGCCATGCCAATGGTAAATTGGAGAAAGTAGATGGTAAGTTTATGATTAGTGAAATTGAGTTAACACCAGAACTAATTATTACCAATGAAGCCGATAAAGAAAAAGCCGAAAGGGTATTAATTAAATCTGAAGCTGCATGTTTAATTTCAAACTCGGTAAAAGCAAAAATTATATTTACACCAAAAGTTGTTGTACAACCAATAGCAGAATTGGTTTAACGATATTCACCTATGAAAATAAAAATCTCTTCAATCGAATAAAATTTATTCGATTGAAGAGATTTTTTATACAATACAAAATTATTTTTTATGCTTCCTATGTGGTGGTTGGTGTGGCTTTTTTACTGTACAAGTTGAAAAGCCAAATAAACTGTACAATGGACAGAAGCCCACAAAACTAGTAACTGCAAAAATAATTGCTAGCACTAAAATAATAACCCCAACAACACCTTTTACAACTCCAATAAAATAAAGAATCGCTAAAATACCAGCCAAGAGTAGTCTTACTCCTTTATCTAAATCGCCCATATTTTTTTTCATATACAATCGTTTAATATTATAAAAAATAAATTAGCATTGCTTTCAATAATCACACTACAAGATAGTTATTTCAACTTTAGTTGCCATGCTTTAATATTGGTTAAACCAAAAGTGATTAGCAAAATACTAATGCTACTAACTGGCATTAAAATAGCAGCAACTACAGGTTGTAATAAACCTTGTACTGCAATACTAATACCTATAATGTTGTATAAAATAGATACAATAAATGCAATACTCACAACAGTTTTATTGAACTTACAATACTGAATAAATTTATACAGCAATGGTAATTGAGCAGCTTCCATAATACCATCACTAGCTGGTGTAAAATTGGTACTACTCTCTGTAATAGCAATACCAGCATTGGCTTGCTTCAATGCTCCAGCATCATTTAGACCATCGCCAATCATCATTACATTTTTTCCTTGCTGCTGTAAATGTTGAATAGTGGCTAACTTATCGGCTGGTTTTTGATTGAATAAAATTGATGAATGAAAACCCATCAATTGCTCTAGATTTTTTCTCTCGCCAGCATTATCACCACTTAATACAGCTAATTGAAATTGACTATTCAATTGATTCATCAACTTTGGTAAGTTGGCTCTATACTCATTCATAAAAATAAACTTGCCCAATATTGCTCCTTCAAAAGCTACATAAACACTGGTATTTTCATCGGCATCAGTAGTTTTGCTTACAAAATTTCTAGAACCCATTGTTATTAAATCTCCTTCTACAAAACCTTCAATTCCGTAGCCAGCAATTTCATTAAATGCACTTACTTTAAATGTAGAAGCAACATTTGCCCAAGCAACAATTGATTTACTCATTGGATGATTGCTCTGAGTTGCTAACGATGCAATTTGCTTTTTAACTTGTTTTGATAAAGGCTCTCCTATATATTCTATATTGTTATAACGCCCTGTTGTTAAAGTACCTGTTTTATCAAAAACAATATAATCTACGTTAGCAATATCTTCAATGGTTTGTGCATTACGTAAATACAAATTATTTCTACTTAACCTGCGTAAAATATTCCCGTTAGTAAACGTATTACTCAATAATAAAGCACAAGGACAAGCAACAATTAAAACAGCCGTTAATACATTCCAAATTTTACCTGCATCGTTAACAGCCCAGTAAACACTAGCGATTGCTGCAATTGAAAATAAAATAATGGTAAAATATTTACTTACTAAATGAACAAAAGAACGTTCATTGTCTTTTTTATCTTTCTTCAGTTCTTCTTTATTCCAAAGCTTAGTAAGATAACTTTGAGATACTTCTTTAATTACTAAAATTTCAATATTACTACCCATTTGTTTACCACCAGCATACACAATTTCACCCATTTCTTTAACTATAGGTAAAGTTTCGCCAGTTACAAAACTGTAATCAATCAATGCTTTACCTCTTGTTAAAATGCCATCGGCAGGAATGAGTTCTTGATTGTGAATTAACAGTGTATCATCTAATTTAATTTCAGGTAGAGAAATACTAGTTTCTTTTTCATAATCTATTTTAGTTACTGCCAATGGAAAGTAAGCAGTATAATCTCTTTCAAAACTCAATGCAGCATAGGTTTTATCTTGTAGCACTCTTCCTGCCAACATAAAGAAAACAATTCCACTCATGCTATCAAAATACCCTAACCCTTCGCCACTAAACACTTCATACATACTTCTTCCAAAAGTGATTACTACCGATAAAACAATTGGTGCATCAATATTTAAAAATCCATGTTTTAAACTCTTGTATGCACTTACATAAAACTCAGATGCTGCATAGAAAAATACTGGCAATGCTAACAATACGTTCAACCATCGAAACATAGCTATCAATGTGGTTTCTTTAGTATCTATACCAAAATATTCTGCAAAACTTATTAGCATAATATTGGCAAAACAAAAACCTGCAACACCGAGTTTATAAATTTTAGATTTTTCAATTTTAGGTTTACTCCCTTCTAAATTATTTAAACTAATATAGGGCTCATAACCAATGTTGGTAAGCAATTCGGCTACTTTACGTGAAGATATTTTTTGATGATTAAATACAAGATCTACTTCCTTTCTTTCAAAATTTACTTTACTACTTATAATATGTTCATTTAACTGATGAATGTTTTCTAATAACCACAAACAGCTACTGCAATGTACTTGGGGTAAATAAAATGTTATATGTGTTTGTGATGCATCTTTAAAGCTAATAAGCTTATGTACAATACTTTCATTATCTAAAAAAGCAAACTTATCGGGTCTAACTTTTACTCGCTGATTAATCCCTGGATTGTTAGCAATTTCATAGTAATCGCATAATCCACTCTTGTTTAAAATTTCGTACACCATTTTACAACCATCGCAACAAAAGTTTTTATCTTGTGCAATGATTGGATGATGACCACAATCTTCGCCACAATGAAAACATTGTATTGTTGTATCTATAATATTTTTAGCCATAATAAACCCTTTACATTGGGCTGCAAAATAGTGGTAGTAAAAAGTTTGGGCAATGACAAACGTCATATTTTATACTTCTTAGAATTAAAATATTCATCATTTTAAATTTACACATAATTTTAGGGCTATGGATAGTAGATTGCAACAAAGTGAAGTTCAGTTTAAAGCATTATTTCAGTTTGCAAGTGAAGGTATTTTAGTAGCCAATAAATCAGGAACTATCGTTTTAGCCAATCCTGCTGCTGAATATTTATTTGGATACAATATAGGTGGATTAGTTGATCAAAAAGTAGAGATACTCATACCTAAAAAAACTGCACAACATCATAAAGAGCTTAGAAAAAAATTTCACCAAAAACCTAGTCCACGTTCAATGGGTTCGGGTAGAGATTTATTTGGCTTAAAAAAAGATGGCACCGAATTTCCGGTAGAAGTAAGTTTAAGTCCTTTCAAATCCGACGAAGGTGAATTTGTAATAGCTTTTGTTATTGATATTTCAATAAGAAGAAAATTAGATGCCGATATTCAACAACAAAAAAAAGAACTAGAAAAACTCACTTTAGAATTAGAAAAGAGAGTGAAAGATAGAACGATGATTTTAGAAGAAGCATTGCAACAATTAGAAATTTCTAGAGAAGAGTTAACCATTGCTTTAGACAAAGAAAAAGAGTTGAACGAAATGAAAACTAGATTCGTATCTATGGCTTCACATGAATTTAGAACCCCATTAGCAACCATACTTTCGTCATTATCGCTTGTAAGCAAATATGGCGAATTAGATGAGAAAGAAAAACAACAAAGACATATTGTACGAATAAAAGAATCTATTAGCCACTTAACCGATTTGTTGAACGATGTACTATCTATTAGCAAATTAGAAGAAGGCAAAACCACTATCAATCTAGAAGCATTTGATATTACTGCATATACTGTAGAAATAATACATGAACTACAATTATTGGCACAAAGAGGTCAACAAATTATTTATAAGCACACTGGTAGTCAAAATGTTTTTTTAGACAAAAAAGGGCTGCGAATCATTCTCTTCAATTTAATATCTAATGCTATTAAATTTTCACCAGAGAAATCAAATATTGAAGTATATACGAATGTTTCTAACGAACAAACAGATATTATTATAAAAGATTTTGGAGTGGGCATTAGCAAAGAAGATCAAGAAAATTTATTTCAACGTTTTTTTAGGGGCAGAAATGTAACCAACATTCAAGGTACCGGTTTAGGTTTAAGTATTGTTGCTCGTTATATAGAATTATTTAATGGAAGAATTCAAGTAGAAAGTGAAGTGAATGAAGGAACAACATTTAATATTGCATTACCAAATAATACCGATAATGAGTAAGAAAATTTTATTGATAGAAGACAATGAAGCCATGAGAGAAAATATTGCAGAAATATTATCATTGGCTCATTACCAAGTTGCTACAGCAGCCAATGGAAAAATAGGCGTTGCAATGGCAGAAACCGAAAAACCCGATTTAATTATTTGCGATATCATGATGCCTGAATTAGATGGCTATGGTGTATTGCACATGTTATCTAGACATACAGAAACTGCTAGTATTCCATTCATATTTTTAACAGCAAAAGCTGAAAGAAGTGATTTAAGAAAAGGCATGGAAATGGGTGCCGATGATTATTTAACCAAGCCTTTTGACGACTTAGAATTATTGAATGCAGTTGAAAGCAGACTTAAAAAAACCGATCTATTAAAAAAAGAATTTAGCAAAAACATAGAAGGTTTACAAGAATTTATTAGCGATGTACGAGGTATTGATGCACTTAAAAAACTATCAGAAGAAAAAACATTAAAACTATATAAACGTAAAGAAGAAATTTATCAAGAAGGCAATTATCCTCGTGGAATTTACTTTATTGCAAAAGGCAAAGTAAAAACTAGTAAAAGCGGCGAAACTGCTAAAGAATTTATTACAGGCTTATATAAAGAAGGAGATTTCTTTGGGTATTTAGCATTATTGGAAGATAATAAATATAGTGATACTGCAACCGTTTTAGAAGATGCTGAAATTTATTTGTTACCAAAAGAAGATTTCTTTTCACTCTTACATAATAATACACAGGTATCTAGAAAGTTTATAAAAATGTTGAGTGATGATTTGCATGAAAAAGAAGAACAATTAGTAAAATTGGCATACAACAGTGTAAGAAAAAAAGTTGCCGATGCCTTGGTTACTTTACACAACAGATTTAATACAGAAAATGTAAGCAATTTTGTTGTGAGTATTTCTAGAGAAGATTTGGCCAATATTGCAGGCACTGCTACTGAAAGTACCATTAGAACTTTAAGCGATTTTAAAGATGAAAAATTAGTGGAAGTACAAGCTGGAAAAATTACGATTATTAACTATAACAAATTGCACGATTTAAAGAACTAATAAAGAAATTTAATGAATTGAATTGTACATTTTTGTACAATTTAATTCATCAGTTTATCAAAGTATACAAAACTGCTATTGAAGGATTATTTCATTATGTTACACTATAGATAAGGATTTATTTAAACCAAAATAAATCAGCTCAATTACTAAAACTTTCAAAATAAGTAGCTAAACTTACACAATGAAAAATGTACAAAAACGGCAACTAGGTTTGCTGATTGCTTGTGTGTTATTTGTTTTGGTTTTAGTCATCCATCCGCTAAAAGATAATTTTTTAGGAACAAAAGTATTGGCAGTTGCTTGTTTAATGATTACACTTTGGGTTACAGAAGCATTGGCCATGCCCATTGTTGCACTTATTCCAATTTTCATTTTTCCATTAATGGGTATTTGTAAAGTAGATGAAGCTGCTGCACCATATGCCAACCCAGTAGTTTTCTTATTTATGGGTGGATTTATGATTGGTCTTGCCATTGAAAAATGGAACTTGCACAAACGCATTGCCCTAAATATTATTAATGTTACTGGCACAAGTGGTAATAAAATTATTTTAGGCTTTATTTTATCGGCTGGATTTTTAAGCATGTGGCTTAGCAATACAGCAACAACTATGATGATGTTTCCTATTGCAATGAGTGTAATTCATGTAATGGAAAAAAACAATCAAGGTGTTGGCAATATTAGCAATATGGGTATTTGCTTGCTGCTTTCCATTGCTTATGCTAGTAATTTTGGCGGTATTGCAACCATTATTGGTACACCCCCGAATGTTGCTTTTGTTGGCTTTCTTGAAAAAAAATATAACTACACTTTTCAATTTATTGATTGGATGTTATTATGCCTGCCCATTGCATTATTGCTCATGTTGAGTTTATATTTTATTATGACACGTTGGTTATTTAAAAATCATTTGTCAAATAATCAAGCAACTGCACAGCTCATAAAACATGAGTTACAACAAATGGGCAAATTATCGCCACCAGAAAAAAGAGTACTCATTATTTTTATTACTACGGCTGTTTTATGGATTACAAAAGATTTAATTAATACCAATAAATTTCAAGCAATCATTTCATTAAACTATTCTTCAACCGAACAAATACCTAAAGCATTTTTTAAATTAGATGATACCATGATTGCCATCTTTGGTGCATTGTTATTGTTTCTTACACCTGCACATGCCAATATTCCTGAAACAAAACAACTACTCGAATGGCCAGATACACAAAAAATGGCATGGGGAATTTTATTACTTTTTGGTGGAGGAATTTCATTAGCCAATCAATTAGAAAAAGCTGGACTTATACAACAATTAGGTGCATGGATGGCCAATTATGCAGGCAGTAATTTATTGTTATTGATACTTACCGTAACCGTGTTATCCATTTTTATAAGTGAAGTAATGAGCAATGTTGCCCAAGTAATTGTATTTGCTCCTGTAGTTGCCAGCATTGCCGATGCTATACATATAAATCCACTTATGTTAGGCATTCCAATGACTTTGGCTGCCAGTTGTGCAAGTATGTTACCTATGGGTACACCACCCAATGCAATTGTTTTTGCAAGTGGAAAATTGAAACTGAACGATATGATTAAAACTGGCCTAATAATGAATATTATTGCAACCATTTTAATCACTTTATTTTGCTATTTCTTATTACCATTAATTGTTCCAACCATGCAATAACTAATTGTTACAGTACAATAATTAACCTCACACTTTTCAATACTTCTTAGTGCAAATTCATAAAACCAAAGGCATCATTTTACGTACCGTTAAATATGGCGAAACCAGTATTATTACTACGGTTTACACTGAGCTGTTTGGCATTCAGAGTTATATTGTAAAAGGAGTTAGACAATCTTCTAAAAAAACACAAGGCAAAGCCAATTTCTTTCAGCCATCGGCCATTTTAGAAATGGAAGTGTATCATAATACCATGAAAAATTTGCAGTTCATTAAAGATTATTCATGGGCATATTTGTACGAATATATTTTATTTGATGTGGTAAAAAATGCAGTTGCCATGTATGTAATTGAACTTGTGCAACATAGTTTAAAACAACCAGAAGCCAATCCAGAATTATTTTATTTAATTGAAGATTCATTAAAACAAATTGATAAAGGCAATAACACTTTGGTAGGCAATCTCCCACTCTACTTTACCTTACATTTAGCTAGCGAATTGGGTTTTCAAATTCAAGGAAAATATTCTAACGAGACATCAGTACTAGATTTACAAGAAGGTTTTTTTGTAGCCGAAATTCCACTACATCCTTACTATGTAATGGGTGAGCATGCTCAAGCCATTTCTACTATTCTTTCTATTACTTTTTATAACGATTTAGAAAATATAAAACTGAATAGAACTACCAGAAGAGTTTTACTGCAGCACCTACAACAATATATTGCTTTACATATTGCCGATTTTGGCGAAATGAGAAGCTTTGCCGTTTTACAGGAAGTATTAAATGGATAGTATAACCAATAACGTATTTCAACTAATAGTTTTTAATCTTTATCATTTCTAAATAACTTCAACCGAAAAGGTATAGTAATTCTGCCCTTATAATTCACAGGTTGCCCATTTTTTACAGCAGGATTCCATTTTTCACATTTCTGCAATAACCGTACAGCTTCTTCTTCAAAACCATAACCAGCCATGGTTAAATATTTAATGTTGGTAATACTACCATCTTTTCTTACAACTAATTCTAATACAACTTCACTTTCAACAGCCGATTTCTTGGCAAATTTTGGATACTTCAAATTCTTTTTTAAATAGGCTGCCCAACCTGCTTCACCATTTGGATAAGTTGGCATAACATCTACAATAGTGTAAATGGTATCTAAATCTAAAGGCTTTGTTGCTTCTTGAGCTTGCACCAATTGTACAAACAAAATACTTATAAAAATCAATGCTACTTTATACATTGGATAGCTTTAATAAATAATAAAAATGATGCTGTAAACCTTGTTAGGTTTATTACATTTGATTCTTACTTCAAATCTATGAGCAATAACAATAAAGCCCTACAAAATTTTACAGAAGCTTATCAAAAATTAAATACAGCACAACAAAATGCTGTGAATACCATTGAAGGACCAGTAATGGTTATTGCAGGACCAGGAACTGGTAAAACTCAAATATTAAGTGCCAGGGTTGGAAAAATTTTATTAGAAACTGATACACAACCTGATAATATTTTGTGCCTTACCTATACCGATGCAGGCACTATTGCCATGCGTAAACGTTTGCTCAGCTTTATTGGTAGTGATGCTTATAGAGTGAACATTCATACATTTCACTCTTTTTGTAACGATGTAATTCAAGACAATTTAAGTCTGTTTGAAAAAAATAGTTTAGACCCCATCAGCGAATTAGAACGAACAGAATTAATGAAAGAATTGATTGATGCTTTTCCAAAAAATCATCCATTAAAGCGTTACCGAGGCGATGTATATTTTGAAATCAACAACCTTCAGCAACTATTTAGTGCTATGAAACGTGAAGGTTGGTCACCAGAATTGATTAATGAAAAAATTGATGCTTATTTAAACGACTTACCCAACCGAGATGAATACATTGCCAAACGTGCAGTGAAAGAATTTAAAAAAGGAGATGTACGAACCGATAAAATTGAAGAAGAAAAAATAAAAATGGAAAAGTTGAGGGCTGCTGTAAACGAGTTCAACAACTTTCAACGGTTAATGCAACAAACCAATAGATACGATTTTGATGATATGATTAATTGGGTAATTAAAGAATTTGATAATAACCCAAGCTTGCTCTCTACCTACCAAGAAAAGTATCTATATATTATGGTAGATGAATATCAAGATACTAGCGGAACACAAAATAAAATTGTACAACAACTCATTAGCTTTTGGGATACACCCAATGTATTTGTTGTTGGCGATGATGACCAAAGTATTTATCGTTTCCAAGGTGCCAACGTTGAGAATATGTTGGCTTTTGCACAGGCTTATGAACAAGATTTATTTAAAGTAGTACTTCAAAATAATTATCGTTCTACGCAACCCATTTTAGATATTTCAAAAATATTGATTCAAAAAAACAACGAACGTTTAGTGAATCAAATACCGGGATTAAGTAAAGAATTAATTGCATCCAATACCAACATCAATCATTTAACCAATGCACCCATTTTGGTGGCTTATGATACACAAAAACAAGAAATGATTGATATTGCCTTGCAAGTTGAAAGCCTTTTGCAGCAAGGTGTTGAACTTGGCAGAATAGGCATTTTGTATAAAGAAAATAAATATGGCGATTTACTTACCGAATTTTTGAAAATAAAAAACATTCCGGTTTACAGCAAACGAGATTTGAATTTATTTGATATTCCATTGGCTCAAAAAATAATTTTACTGCTTCAATATATTGCTGCTGAGCATGATATTCCTTTTGGTGGCGATGAAATGTTATTTGAAATATTGCATTTCAACTGGTTCAATATTCCACCCATAGAAATTGCTAAGCTAAGTATTGAAGTTGCCGATAAACAATTTGGAGAACATAAAACCTCTATTAGAAAATTATTAGCCGAAAAAAGTGCTGCTCCTGCAAAAGATTTGTTTTCGGTAAATATCCATCCCAACTTAAAAAAAGCCAGTGCAATTATTGAAAGCCTGATTGCCGATGCTAGTAATATTACTGTTCAAAATTTATTGGAACATATTTTAAAAAATACAGGATTATTAGCATGGATGAATAGTAGTAAAAACAAACACGAACATTTAAAAGTAGTAACTGCATTTTTTGATTATGTAAAAGAAGAAACTAGACGTAAACCCGATATCAAGTTAGAAAAGTTGGTAAGCACATTGGCACTAATGCAAAAAGAAGATATTAAACTGCCACTCAAAGAAATCAATGGAACCGATAAAGGCGTAAACTTATTAACGGTTCATGGTAGTAAAGGTTTAGAATTTGAATATGTTTTTTTAGCAGGTTGCAATAGCAGCAGTTGGGAGAAAAAACGCAAACCCAATAGTGGTTATACATTGCCTGATACTATGTTTTTAGCACCACCAAAATCAAAAGATGAAGAAGAGTTAAGAAGACTTTTTTATGTAGCACTCACCCGTGCCGAAAAGTATTTACAAATTTCTTACAGCAGTTTTAAAGACGATGGTAAAGCACTAGAACCTAGTATGTTTATTGCCGAAATTCAAGAACAATATGTATTACCCAATCAAACTAAAGTATTAACACCTGAGCAAAAAGAAGCCTTTGAATTGTTGATTTTAGAAGGGGTACAAATGCCTGAAATAGATCATGCAGAAGCCGATTTAATTACTCGTTTATTGGAAAAATTCACCATGAATGTAACAGCATTAAATAACTATTTAAAATGCCCTTTAAATTTTTATTACAATAACTTAATTCGTGTTCCATCTGGTAAAAATGAAGCCACTGTATTTGGTAGTGCAGTGCATCATGCATTGCAAAAATTATTTGAGAAAATGCAAGTAAGCGACCAAAAATCTTTTCCCTCCATCGATATTTTTATACAAGATTTTGATTGGTATATGAAACGCAATAGAGAGCATTTTACCAAAGAACAGTTTAATAGAAGAATGGAATATGGTGCTGAAGTGTTGAAGAATTACTATGCTACTTACATTCATCAATTTAATAAAATTGTAGCAATTGAAAGAAATATAAAAAATGTAACGGTAAACAATGTTCCTTTAAAAGGGAAATTAGATAAACTAGAATTCGATGGTAAAGCAGTAAATGTAGTTGATTATAAAAGTGGTAATTACGATAAAGCAAAAGATAAAATGAAAGGTCCCAATAATAAAGAACCCAATGGTGGCGATTATTGGCGACAAGCAGTGTTTTATAAAATTTTGGTAGATAATTATGATCAAAAAGATTGGCAAGTATTGAGTACAGAGTTTGATTTTATTGAACCTGATGATAAGAAAGTATACCACAAAGAAAAAATACTCATCACCCCGCCCGACATTGAAACAGTAAAACAACAAATTACCAACACCTGGCAAAAAATTCAAAATAGAGAATTTTACACCGGCTGCGGAAAAGAAGATTGCCATTGGTGCAACTTTGTGAAAAATAATGAACTGGCAGTTGAGTTACACACATTAAACGAAGAAGATGAACATTCAATTTAAGTATTCATTAGTATACATAACCAATCAAAGCATTTATGTTTGCACCTGTTGAGTATTGAACATTGAAAATTGAGTATTGAACATTCATGAAAAAAACAGTTACTACAATTATAACTTTTTGCATCTTCACTTTTGTTTATATAGGGCAAACAGGTTGTGCAAATATTATTCCTCCAGGTGGTGGACCAAGAGATAGTTTACCTCCAGTATTGGTGAATGCTATTCCTAACGATTCTTCATTGAATGTTCAAAACAACAAAATTGTTTTAACTTTTAATGAGTATGTAGAAGTAAAAGACATCACACAAAATTTAATTGTATCTCCATTGCCCAAAAATGCTCCTAATGTTGAGCATAAATTAAAAACAATTACCATTAAACTAAAAGATAGTTTAGAGCCCAATACAACCTATACACTCGATTTTGGCAACAGTATTCAAGATATTAACGAAGGTAATCCTGCCAAAAACTTTACCTATGTTTTTTCAACTGGTAAATCAATAGATAGCAATAGTTTAACTGGCAAAGTAATGGTTGCCGAAACCGGATTAATTGATACCACTTTGATTGCTGTGCTGTATAAAAATTTAAATGATACAGCTGTGTTAAAGCAACGTCCAAAATACATAGCTAAAATAAAAGGCAATGGCAGTTTTAATTTTGCAAATTTACCAACAGGCAATTTCAACTTATTTGTAATGGATAATAGTTATAGCAAAAAATACGATGATAGTACACAACTTTTTGCCTTCTACGATTCAGTAATAACCGTTGGTTCAACTAAAAATGCACCCACTTTATATGCTTTTCAAGAAGCAAAAAAAATTACAACTACGCCAAGTACAACCAAAGCCCCTTCTACCCAAAAAGAAAAACAATTAAAGTATACGAACAGTTTAGAAAATGACCAACAAGATATTTTAGACACTACATTAACCTTAACTTTTAACAGAAAAATTAAATCGTTCGATGCGTCTAAAATAAAATTATTAGATACCAATTATAAACCTGTGAACGATTATAGAATTGACATAGATAGCTCAAAACAAGCTTTATTCATTTATAAAAAGTGGAAAGAAAAATCGGTGTTCAATTTAATCATTCAAAAAGATGCATTGATAGATACCACCAACGCTACACTTGCTAAAAGTGATACCCTAAAATTTAAAACAAAAAATGAGGTGGATTATGGCAGTGTAAAAATTAGATTCAACAATTTAGATACTACTAAACATCCTGTTTTATTAATTTTTAAAGAAGGGAAATTATTTGAATCTATAAAAATCACCCAACGAGATATTGTAAAAAAATTATACTATACTGGTGAATATGAGTTAAAAATATTGATAGATAAAAACAACAATGGCATTTGGGATACAGGTAATTACAAGCAAAAAAAACAACCCGAAGTAGTTCGCCAACTCGATAGAAAATTATCCATAAGAGCCAATTGGGATAATGAAACGGATATTATATTGTAGAAAATAGAACGCAGATTAAAAGGATTGAACGGATAAAAACAGATTTTTAAATACTCAGAAAGTAAAGAATATTTGGAAACCTTTAACCTATCCCCCTACTCTCCCATTTACTACTCACTACTTACCACTTATAACCTATAACACATAACCTATAACTTACAAAATCAAACCCTAAACCTTAAACCTTACTCCTTACTCCTTACTCCTTCCACTATCTTTGCCCAATGCAACTTCCATCAACATTACTTGAAAATGCTGTAAATGAATTTGCCAAACTACCTGGTGTTGGTAAAAAAACAGCTTTACGTTTAGTATTGCATTTACTAAAAAAAGAAGTGAATGAAGTACAACATTTTGGCGATACCATTACAAAAATGCGTAACGAAATTCAGTTTTGCAGTCGTTGTCATAATATTAGCGATGGTCCTATTTGCAGCATTTGCAAAACAGCTTCACGCAAGCAAAACATGATTTGCGTAGTAGAAAATATTCGTGATGTTATTGCCATAGAAAGTACGCAACAATTCAATGGCACCTATCATGTTTTAGGTGGCATTATTTCACCATTAGATGGTGTTGGACCAGATCAATTGAATATTTCAACCCTTATTCAAAGAATAGAACAAGAACAAACCGAAGAACTCATTTTTGCCCTTTCGCCCAATATTCAGGGAGATACAACCATATATTATATTCAAAAAAAAATTACTCAACCTCAATGTAAAATAACCACAATAGCCCGTGGCATTGCATTTGGAGGCGAATTGGAGTATGCCGATGAAATGACGTTAGCCCGAAGTTTAGCCAATAGATTACCTATTCAACAATACGTGAAATAACAAGATTTCCGTTTCTCAAAAATTTCAACTTAGCAAATGCACAACCTTTCTGTGCATCAATGGTTACATTTATTGAACAAAATATTAAACAATGATAGAAATAATAAAAGAGTTACCACTCATGATTGCCATCATTTCAATTGCATGGCTAACAATAGTAGTGTTAACATTGAAAGATGTTTTCAAAAGAACCGATATCAATAATTCAGCTAAAATTATTTGGGTTGTGATAGGCTTAATTCCATTAGTTGGATTACTCACTTACGGATTCATTAATTATAAAAGAACTAAGAGCATTTTAATAGGTACCATTTTAGCCACCATTATTTCTGCAACGGCTTTTTGGTACTTTGCCATTTATGAGCAAGAAAAAAACAGAACCGATGTAACCAACAAACAAGCAATTACCAAAACAGCAACTCAATTTGTACAAGAATTTTTAGACAATGAAGATGCGGCCAACAAAAAATATTTACAAAAAGATAGCAGCATCATAGAAATTAGTGGTGAAGTAGACAAGTTAGAATCCGATGAAATGGGAACGGTAATTTATTTAAAAACCAATATCGAAGGAACCATTGTTTCATGCAGATTACAAGATAAAGTGACTGTTCAAAACGGCAGCATAATTACTGTTAAAGGGATATTCACAGGTTTTATTATGGGTCAAATTCAACTGAGTGAATGTAAATTAATTACAGCTCAAAATAATTCAACCACAAATACAACAATCATTCAAAAAACTACACAAACCGATACTACTGCTACTGCACAACCAATTACAAAAGACACAACAAAAGCAACATCCGTTGTAGCAAAAAACTACACAAGTAGTAAAGGACAAATTAAGTTTTTTTCAAAAACCCCTGCCGAAGATATTCAAGCCACCAACACTCAAATAGTCAGTAAAATTTCTTCAAAAGGAGCAATAGAATTTGCTGCACTAATTAAAGGTTTTCGTTTCGAAAACGAGTTAATGCAAAAACATTTTAATGAAGAAGGTTACCTCAATAGCGATAAATATCCTAAAAGCGAATTCAAAGGAAATATCACCAACTTTAATGCAATCAATTTAACCAAAGATGGCACTTACAAAGCCACAACAACAGGTAACTTAACCTTACATGGTGTAACAAAGCCCATTACAGCAGCAGGAACTATAACAGTAAAAAATGGAAAATTCCAGTTGAGTAGTTTATTCAAACTTCGTGTGCAAGATTTTAATGTAGATGGCAGCGATGTTGCTGAACAATTAGACATAACTGTAACAGCCGAGTATCAATAAAATCATACTTCTATATACAATTTTTTCTATAGCCGAACTATCAATAGTTCGGCTTTTTACTTTACATTTGCAACCGCAGGCAGATTTGTTTATTGTTCAGCCTGCAAAGCCCAAGCATTCAGCGTAAGCAAAATGTTGAAAGAAAAACTGAACTAATAAACGAAAACACTTCTGTACAACTCCACAAATTGTTTCTCGTAATTAGTAAGGTTCAAAGCAACTACATAATTAACAATATTATGTAACCAACTCATGTACTACTATGTAGCACCTGTTGCGTCGCACTCTTCAACGTTTATAACAATATTCAACAAAGTAAAATTCATTAACCCCGACAGCCGTTTTCAAAGCTGTTGGCGGTTCAGCTAAATAAAAAACGAAATCCAACCCCGACAGCCGTTTTTAACGCTTTCGACGGTTAATTAAAAAGAATAAATATGTCAACTATTCAACAAGAACTCAATAAAAGAATTCTCATTATAGATGGAGCCATGGGCACCATGATACAACGCCATAAATTACAAGAAGAAGACTATCGTGGAGAACGTTTTGCCAATTGGCCTAGCGATGTAAAAGGCAATAACGATCTACTCAGCATCACCCAACCCGAAATTATCATTAGCATTCACCAACAATATTTAGAAGCAGGGGCTGATATTATTGAAACCAACACCTTTAGTGCAACCACAATTGCCATGGCCGATTATGATATGCAAGCATTGGCATATGAACTCAACGTTGCATCGGCACAATGTGCAAGAAAAGCCATTGAACGCTACAATGCAGCAACAGGCAATACTGTACCTAAGTTTGTAGCAGGTGCAATTGGTCCATTGAATAAAACATTATCCTTATCGCCCGATGTAAATAATCCAGGCTTTAGAGCAGTAACTTTCGATGAAGTGGTTACCGCTTATACCGAACAAATAAAAGGACTCATTGATGGAGGTGTAGATGTGATTTTAATTGAAACCATCTTTGATACATTGAATGCAAAGGCTGCCATTTTTGCCTGTAAGCAATATTTTAGAAACAACAATGTTGAGCTACCGATAATGATTAGTGGCACTATTACTGACGCAAGTGGACGAACATTAAGTGGACAAACACTCGAAGCTTTTTATACCTCTGTTGCTCATGCCAATCCATTGAGTGTGGGTTTAAACTGTGCATTAGGAGCACAAGAAATGAGAAGTCATATTGAAGAATTATCGGGTATTGCAGCTTGTTATGTTTCATCATACCCCAACGCAGGTTTACCCAATGCTATGGGAGAATATGATGAAGCACCCGAACAAACAGCCTGCTTCTTAGAAGATTGGGCAAAAAATGGTTGGGTAAATATTGTAGGTGGATGCTGTGGCACAACACCAGATCATATAAAACACATTGCACAACATGTAAAAAATGTAGAACCCAGAAAGTTACCAGTTTTGGAAAAAGAGTTAATTTAATGCTGAACCACCAAGACACAAAGGCACAAAGAATCACAAAGCTATGTATCAAAGACTTTCAGATAAAGAGGAATGGATAGCTAAGCAAATTGTTGATATTGCTATCAACATTCATAAACAGTTAGGTCCAGGTTTATTAGAAAGTGTTTATGCAAAATGTTTTTATTATGAACTTACAAATCGTGATATTAGTTATGAAAGAAAAAAAGCAGTACCTATTATATTCAATAATTTAAAAGTTGATGATGGGTTAAGACTTGACAGCTTAGTGGAAGGATTGGTAATGATTGAATTTAAAGCACAAGAGAAATATCATCCTCTTTGGCAAGCACAAATAATGAGTTATTTGAAATTAACAAATAAACGATTGGGCTTATTAATAAACTTTCATGGGTCGTTAATGAAAGATGGTATAAAACGAATTATTTTATAAAACTTAGTGCCACTTTGTGCCTTCGTGCCTTCGTGGTTCAACTTTAAAACATGAGTACAACTATAAAACCTTACTTACGCTTATCGGGATTAGAGCCTTTAATTGTTCGTCCGGAAACAAATTTTATCAATGTTGGTGAGCGTACCAATGTTACAGGCAGCAAAAAATTTGCTCGATTGATTTTAAACAATCAATATGAAGAAGCATTATCTGTTGCCAGACAACAAGTAGAAAGTGGAGCACAAGTATTAGACGTAAACATGGATGATGCTTTGCTAGATGGTGCACAAGCCATGACTACTTTTTTAAACTTGGTACAAAGCGAACCAGATATTGCCAGAATTCCTATCATGATTGATAGTTCGAAGTTTGAAATTATTCAAGCCGGACTAAAATGTGTGCAAGGAAAATGCATTGTAAACTCTATCTCTTTAAAAGAAGGCGAAGCCAAGTTTATTGAGCAAGCATTTATTTGTAAAGATTTTGGAGCAGCAGTAATTGTAATGGCATTTGATGAACAAGGTCAGGCCGATACCAAAGATAGAAAAATAGAAATCTGCCACAGAGCATATAAAATATTGGTTGAACAAGTTGGATTTGAACCACAAGACATCATCTTCGACCCCAACATTTTTGCTGTAGCTACAGGTATTGAAGAACATAGCAATTATGCAGTAGATTTTATTGAAGCTACTAGAGAAATCAAACGCTTAATGCCATTAACCAAAGTAAGTGGTGGCGTAAGTAATGTGTCTTTCTCATTTAGAGGAAATGATCATGTAAGAGAAGCAATTCACTCTGTTTTCTTATTTCATGCCATTAAAGCTGGTATGGATATGGGCATTGTAAATGCTGGACAATTGGTGGTGTACGATGAAATAGAACCCACTTTACGTCAGCTTTGTGAAGATGTTTTATTAAATAAAAACAACGCCAATAATGAAGCTACCGAAGCTTTAATTCTTCATGCAGAAAAAGTAAAAGCCAAGGGCAAGGTTGAAATAAAAGATGAAAAGTGGAGAAATGAAAGTGTGGAAGAACGTTTGAAACATGCACTGGTAAATGGTATTACAGAATATATTGATGCAGATACCGAAGAAGCTCGTCAAAAATATCCAACACCGTTAGAAGTAATTGAAGGCCCTTTAATGGCAGGCATGAATGTAGTGGGCGATTTATTTGGTGCTGGTAAAATGTTTTTGCCACAGGTTGTAAAAAGTGCAAGGGTAATGAAGAAAAGTGTGGCTGTACTTACTCCTTTTATTGAAGCAGAAAAAGAAGAACGTAAACAAGCACATTTAGCTGCTGGAACAGAAAATAAAGAAGCTGCTGGCAATGCAAAAATTTTATTAGCCACCGTAAAAGGCGATGTACACGATATTGGTAAAAACATTGTAGGTGTTGTATTGGGTTGTAATGGTTATGATATAGTTGACTTAGGCGTTATGGTGCCAGCAGATAAAATATTAGATGCTGCACAAAAAGAAAATGCAGACATTATTGGTTTAAGTGGACTAATTACTCCTTCATTAGATGAGATGGTGCACATAGCTAAAGAAATGAAACGCCGTGGTATGAAGCAACCCTTATTAATTGGTGGTGCAACAACCAGTCGTATGCATACATCTGTAAAAATTGCTCCTGAATATGGCAATGGTGTAATACATGTATTAGATGCAAGTAGAAGTGTTACTGTTGCTGGTTCTTTGTTAAGCAAAGATCAAAAAGAAGATTTTTTAAAAGGAATTAATTCAGAATATACAAAACTTAAAGAAAGCTTCGATAACAAAAAAGTGGTGAAAAACTATTTGAGTTATGAAGCTGCTACTCAACAAAAAGTAGAAATTGATTGGAATAATTTCACTCCTGTACAACCAACATTCACTGGCACAAAAGTGTTTGATAATTTTGATGTGAGTGTACTAAGAAAGTACATTGATTGGAAGCCCTTCTTTATTGCATGGGAAATGCATGGCAATTTTCCTGAAATTTTAACTGATGATATTGTAGGTAAAGAAGCTACTAAATTATATAATGACGCAAATCTGTTGTTAGATAAAATTATTGCCGAAAATTGGTTAACGCCCAAAGGTACCATTGGTTTTTGGAAAGCCAATACAACACAACCCGATGAAGTAACAGTGTTTGATGATGCAGGAACTGAAAAAACTAAATTGCAGTTCTTACGTCAGCAAATACAAAAAGCTCCGGGGCAACCTAATTTATCTTTAGCCGATTTTATTCAACCTTATACCTTAAACCCTACACCTTCAACCTCAGATTTTATTGGAGCTTTTGTAGTTACCATTCATGGTATTGAACCACACATTAAAAACTTTGAAGCCAACTACGATGATTACAATAAAATTATGCTACAAGCATTAGCCGATAGATTAGCAGAAGCTTTTGCTGAAGCTTTACATGAACAAACTAGAAAAGAATTTTGGGGTTATGCAACCAATGAACATTTAAGCAACGAAGAATTAATTAAAGAAAAATATTTAGGTATTCGTCCGGCACCAGGTTATCCTGCTTGTCCAGACCATACAGAAAAATACAAATTATTCGATTTGCTAAATGCTACCGAAACTATTGGAGTTGGTTTAACAGAATCGTTAGCCATGTATCCTGCATCATCGGTAAGTGGTTGGTATTTTGCACATCCACAAAGCCAATATTTTGGGGTAGGAAAAATTCAGAAAGATCAGTTAGAACATTATGCCAAACGAAAAGGCATGAGCATAGAATTGGCTGAAAAATGGTTAAGTAGTAATATGGAATAGTAACTCATCATTCATACACACAAAAAATCCTGCTAACAAAAATTAGCAGGATTTTTTATTATAAAAGGCTTTCTTAAAATCCTTTTTTAGCAACACCATCGGCAATTGCTTGTAAAGCTTTTGCTTCGCCTAAAATAGCAGCCATCTTATTGCCTTTACCATCATGCCCAGCAGCCATATAACCACCTCTAGCAGTTTTAGTAATTACTGCATCTTGCATTGGTACATTCTTTTCTTTTGTTTTAAGGCAATATGCTTTAATCATTTTACTTGTGTCCATAATTGTTGAATTTTTGGGATTAGTAATAAATTTTTGGTTAGTAAGTTGCACAATCTAAGGATTTTTTGGGAAATCTCTAAATACAAGTATTCCACCGCATAGAATTAATAAAAAAAAATAACAAATAAGCTATACTTTTTTCTTTTTCCCTCCAAAACATACGCCCAATTTTATACCAATATAGCTATTCTTGTAAGTAAATTTTGTAGATGCACCATTAGTTGAGGTAAACTCTGTATCGGGAATCCAGTTATATTCTATCCCCAATCTAAATAATCCTGTTTCAAATCCAGTTCTAAACATGCTTCCTAATTTAGTGCTTGCATCAGATACATCTGCACCAGCAGTTGCAGTTGTTGCAGCAGCAAGTCGATAAATACCAAACCCTGTTCCCACAAACGGTTTAAATGATCGATTGTCAGAAAGAAAATAATCACCAGTAACCAAATAAGAGCCAGATCCCTTTATTTCTAAATTATTATTGTTAAACCCATTTGATGATTCTACGCCACGAGCCATAATTGCAGTTTCTAGTCTCAATCCTAAAAGTAAATTGCTTGTTATTGCATACTTAGGCTCTACAACAAATAAAGCCCCACCTTTTGCCCCAGAACCACTTGGCATTGCATAGCCTAAGCTAATTTCAACTTTAAATAAATCGTAATTTTCTTTACTTTGTGCAGCTGCAATCAGTGATACAAAAGTTATTAAAAAAAGAAAAAAAAGCTTTCTCATACTTATTTTTATATTAAAACCTTTATTAAAATTCAAATAAACATAATTAATAGCATTTAAAAAATATTCAGCTAGCTATTTTGTTTCTCTCCTTCTTGATAAATAGATAACACGTGTTTCGTTTTTCTTTGCTCGAATTTCTACTACATACTTATCAGATAAGGATTCAATTATTACCATAGCAGTATTAGGAGGTTCATTACCTTCATTTAAAGCAATAATCACAAGTTTAATATCATCGACATTATCGGGTATTTTTACACTTATTGTTTTTTTAGCTGCTTCGAGTGTATATTCTTTCAATAAATATCTGTTATCAGCAATAATTGAAATCTTATCATTATCTATTATACCATTGTCCCATACTGTTACTATAATCTCAGATTCTTTAAATAAAAATGATTTAGGCTTATCATCAAAAATCTTTATTGATTCGCTGGCATTTTGAGTTTTACTATCAATAACTTCTGTTTCTTTTTTATTTGTAATTTTATCACCATCATCAATTATTTTTTTAATCTTTTTAGTGTTTACCAATTTTATTTCTCCTTTGCCACAAATGGAGGCTTTGTTAGGTTCTTTACCAACAAATTTTCCTGAAAGTTTTTCAAATAATTTATCTTTTGTAAACTTCAAAGTAGCTTGAATAAAACATAATCCACTTTTAACGGTATCAACTCTAGATCTTAAAACTTTTTGTTCTTCAAAATATATTGTATTGGCAATACTATCAAATTTGCCTGTTATTCTGGTTTTCGTTTCATATATGCCTCCAGCATCTGTAAGACTGTAACCAGTGATTGAGTTATTATCATGTATAACGAACCTAAGCTTATACGAGTAAGTTGTTTTTTTTGAAACTTTAATATTCCCAACATAGTATAAAGTATCTTTTGCAGTAGAAAACGCAGATAAGCTAATAAGTAAAATGCAAAATACTGCGACTACTTTAATAACTAAGCTATTATTGTTTATAAGCACCTTTCCCATAAAATTCTATTTAAAAAAAAGAGGCTAAAATAAGCCTCTCTTATAATATAATTTATTATTAATATTAATCATTAAACCCTTCCTCAGGGGCTAATCCACCAATTAAGATTCTAATAAAATCAACAAAAGCCCAAATACTAACACCAAGTACTAATAAGTAACCAATAATTGCAGTTGTGGCTGTAGTTGTACCACCTGTAGCAACATCTGTAACAGCTGCTCCTATTCCAACAACCATTAATACAATTCCTAATATTGTTAACCCTAATTGAATAAATCCCTTTTTCTTTTGTCCCATGTAAAAACTATGAACACCAAAACTACCCAAGAAAAAAGCTAATAAAGCTGCAGCAATCTTACTTTTTCCACCTGCATTATTTGCTTTTGCTGCTGTAGCTAATTCTTTTTTTAATGCCTTTTTAGCACTTACACTTGCAACAGATGTGCTAGTAGTTGTCCCATTTGTAGTTGTAACTGTAGTTGCTGTTGCTTCGTCTAAAGGATAAGCTGCATAAGTACTGATACTTAAACTTAAAAACAAGAAAGTGATTACTGACCATAAACTTTTTTTCATAACTTTTTTTTTAATTAAAGATTTAGTTTTTTCAAATATAAGGTATAATTTAATTTCACCATACACAACTCACTATTTTTTACAATCCCAAAATAAAAAAAGCTAAAACATTTGGTTTTAGCTTTTTTTTAATTAAACTCTTGATATTTACACATCTATTCTTGCATACTTAGCATGGCTTTCAATAAACTCTCTTCTTGGTGCAACTTCATCACCCATGAGCATACTAAATACTCTATCGGCTTCTGCTGCACTTTCTATAGTTACACGTTTTAAAATTCTACGAGCCGGATCCATGGTGGTTTCCCATAATTGTTCAGCATTCATTTCACCCAAACCTTTGTATCGCTGCATAGTAACACTATCTTCTTTTCCACCAGCACCTAATTTTAGTATTAGTGCTTTACGTTGCTCTTCGTTGTAAGCATATTCTGCTTCTTTACCTCTTTTAACCAAGTACAATGGAGGTTGTGCCAAGTATACATAACCTTGTTCTACCATTTCCTTCATATAACGGAAAATAAAAGTTAGAATTAATGTTGCAATATGACTTCCGTCAACATCGGCATCTGTCATGATGATTAACTTGTGATAACGAAGTTTTACCAAGTTCAATGCTTTAGGATCTTCAGGCGTACCAACTGTAACGCCTAAAGCCGTGTACATATTTCTAATTTCCTCGTTCTCATAAATCTTATGTTCCATTGCTTTTTCTACGTTCAAAATTTTACCACGCAATGGTAAAATTGCTTGATAGCTTCTATCTCGTCCTTGTTTTGCTGTACCTCCAGCCGAGTCTCCTTCTACTAAATATAACTCACATTTTTCTGGATCACGTTCACTACAATCGGCCAATTTTCCTGGCAATCCACCGCCACTCATTACAGTTTTACGTTGCACTAATTCTCTAGCTTTTTTAGCAGCAACCCTTGCTTGTGCGGCCAAAATAATTTTACTAATTACATTCTTGGCTTCTTTTGGATTTTCTTCTAAATAAGCTTGCAATGCTTTACCAACTGTTGTTTGTACTGTTCCTGCAACATCGCTATTACCCAATTTGGTTTTTGTTTGTCCTTCAAATTGCGGTTCAGGAACTTTTACAGATATAATGGCACTCAATCCTTCTCTAAAATCATCTCCCTCCACTTCAACTTTTGCTTTTTCAAATAAGCCTTCTTTATCGCCATAGCTTTTAAACACACGGGTTAGTGCTTGTCTAAAACCAGTTACGTGTGTACCACCTTCAATGGTATTAATATTATTTACATAACTAAAAATATGTTCTTTAAAATCATCATTATAAGTCATAGCAACTTCTACAGCTACATTACTTGTTTCGTCATGACCTTCAAAATACAATGTAGTACCAATCAACGGAGTTCTATTGCTAGCTTTATCTAACATTTCAACAAACTCAACAATTCCACCTTCGCTATAAAAATTTTTAGTGTAAGTAGTTCCATCATCATTCAACTCTCTTAAATCGTTTAATGTGATATTGATTTTTCTGTTCAAGAAAGCCAATTCTCTTAATCTTCCTTCTAAAATTTCTCTTTTATACACTGTTTCTTGAAAAATAGTTGCATCTGGCCAAAAATGAACTTTTGTACCGGTAATATCGCTTGTTCCAGCTTCTCTTACAGCATATTGAGGAACCCCAATTTTATATTCTTGCTCAAATATTTTTCCTTCTCTGTGTACGGTTACAATCAATTTTGTACTTAATGCGTTCACACAACTTACACCCACACCATGCAAACCACCAGATACTTTATAAGAACCTTTATCAAACTTACCACCTGCATGTAATACAGTCATTACTACTTCTAATGCACTTCGTTTTTCCTTGGTATGCATGGCTGTAGGAATACCACGCCCATCATCTTGTACACTAATGCTATTGTCTTCATGAATGTTTACGGTGATATTTTTACAATAGCCAGCTAAAGCCTCATCTATGGAGTTATCAACCACCTCGTACACCAAATGATGTAATCCTTTTACACCAATATCTCCAATATACATGGCAGGTCTTTTCCTTACAGCTTCCAACCCTTCTAACACCTGAATACTATCGGCCCCATAATTCTTATTTTGGGCATCGTTGCTTAATTGTTGTTCGTCGCTCATAATACTTGCTACGCTTGAATTTGATTGAAATTTTGAATGCCTGCGAAAATAAGGAAAAGCAACTGCTAAACCGTGTTAATTAAGGCTTAGTTTTCCCCATTTTATAGGAGTTTTTTTAAACAAAAAATTCCGATTTTGTTACCAGCTTTTGTATTTCATGACATCTTTAGTTGCAAGTTTATCCTGAAAAAGTTGAAGGACACTCTTCAACAGCATAGCTTTGCTCAACATTTATGAATAATTACATACATATTGGCAAAATTGTAGCCACTTTTGGAGTTGATGGAACCATTATTTTAACCCATGCTTTGGGTAAAAAAGTGCAATTAAAAGGTATTGAAGCTGTGTTTATTGAAATGACTAAAGGCAGTCAGTTACCTTATTTTGTTACAGAAAGTAAAGCCAAAAGTACCGATGAAATTTATGTTCAATTAGAAGGTATTCATAGCAAAGAAGCTGCCCATCGTTTTATTGGCAAACCTATTTGGTTAACAGAAGAAGATTTTAGAAAACTAGCAGGCAAACAATCGGCCATTGCCATGTTGGGTTATAGCATTATCAAGGAAAAAGAAAATATTGGTGCAGTTACTGAAGTAATTGAACAACCACATCAAATTTTACTTACCATAGATTATAAAGGCAACGAAGCTTACATTCCTTTACATGAAGAATCTTTGCAAAAAATTGACCATAAAAAGAAAGAAATTCATGTGATTTTGCCTGAAGGATTATTAGAGTTGTACAGTTAGGTTGTATGAGTTTTAGGTTATGAGTGATAAGTTATAAGTTGAGTGATATAGGATTCACACAACTTATAACTCTTATTGATAGCATAACTTTGTTTCCATTAATTTCTATATTGTTTTATTACTTTTTCTGCTTGCAATACATGCCTTTGATTGTGTGCCACCAAAAACATAAACACATCTCCCAATTTTAATTTGATAAATGGTGCTATTGAAATGGGCACTTTAATGGCATTTAAATCTAATTGCTTGGCTTCTTCAAACAGTTGCAATAATTGTTCTTGCTGCTCAATAAACTCAGCAATTACAAAATGACTTTCTGCATTACTTTGTGGCTGATGATTTTTGGGCGATTGCATTTTTTTAGGCAAACTACCATCTGCTTTTAACTGCATTACGTTAGTAAAATAATTACCCAACCAACCACTTTTAAATGTTGCATTTGCCTGTTTATTTTTTGTGTTTGCTATTGCTACTTTGATTGCAGGTAAATAATAATTACCATAACTATTTAAATGCTGTAAACATTGATTGGCACTCCATTTCTCAGAAGCTACTTTATAAGCAAAATGTTTATGGGGTAACATTTGCCAATTGCTTACTGCTAAGTGAATAAATTCATCGGCTTGTTGATACAGTTTGTTGAGTAGTTGTGTTGTTTGATGTGTTGACATTCCTTATTTTTTATACTGCAAAACTGTACTTGCTTTCAAAAATAAATGTTGGTAAATACCAAGATTTTTAAATTCGAACACTACCCAACAGCTTACTAAAATTTGTTGCATCCATTCCTAAATAAGAAGCTAAATATTTATGTGGAATTAATCTTAACACATGCGGACTCCTATGCAACAAAGATTTAAATCTTTCTTCGGCAGAAAAGCATTGTAATTCTATTTGACGTTCCAAAACGCCTTTTAAAGAATAGCTAGTTGCAACACGAATCATTCGTTCAAAATTGTGGTATTTGTTCATTAATTGGGCTATTTGCTGATAGCTTGTTTTTAAAAAAGTTGATTTGGTTAATGTTTCAAAATGATACAAGGATGGAGTTTGCGTTAAGAAAGAATCTGCCACACCCGAAAATGAAAATGGATACGTAAATACAATGGTTGCTTCCTGATTATTTTCTCCTACATAAAAAGCTCGTTGTACACCTTCTACAATAAAGTACAAATATTTTTCAGTTTCGCCTGCTGCTGTTAAAATAGTTTTTCTTTTGGCTTCCTGTATTTGCCAAATAGAAGCAAAATCGTTCCACTCATCATTGCTCAATAAATGAATGGGAAAAATGAATTCTTTTAAACGTTCAATAGCTGTTTCTATTTGCATATACTTCAAAAATAGTTTTTTATTTGTTGAAAATAGAACAGAACCTTGAAGGGAGTCCTTCGACTTAACTCAGGATAAGCTTGTCATTAAGGCAGATAGTAGTAATACAGTTTGTACCGTAAATCTTTTCTACCTTAGCAAACGAATGAATGAACCTCAACGCTATATTGCTCACTTAGATTTAGACTCTTTTTTTGTAAGTGTTGAAATGCTGAATAACCCAAGCTTATTTGGCAAAGCAGTAATTGTTGGTGGTACAAAAGACCGTGGTGTTGTTACTACTTGCAGCTATGAAGCCAGAAAATTTGGTTTACGTAGTGCCATGCCAATGAAGCAAGCCATGCAGCTTTGTCCTCAGGCAATTTTAGTACAAGGAACAAGAGGAGAATATAGCCGTTACAGCCGTTGGGTTACCGAAATTATTGCAGCAAAAGCTCCATTATTTGAGAAAGCCAGTATTGATGAATTTTTTATTGACTTAACAGGAATGGAGAAATTTTTTAATCCATTACAGTGGACAATAGACTTGCGTCAGCAGATTATTAACGAAACAAAACTGCCTATTTCATTTGGTTTATCGAGTAATAAAATGATTAGTAAAATTGCTACCGATGAAGCCAAGCCTAATGGCTATTTATACATTCCGCCAGGAAAAGAGAAAGAATTTTTAGCTCCATTACCTGTAAATAAATTTAGTGGTGTGGGTGAGCAAACTTTTTTGAAATTAAAATCAATGGGCATTCATTTAATTGGCGATATTCTACAACATGATAGTAAGTTTTTAGAAAAAGAATTGGGCAAATGGGGTGTTGATTTGTATTTAAAAGCTCAAGGCATTTCTACCAGCATTGTTGCTCCTTATAGAGAAGCCAAAAGCATTAGTAATGAACATACTTTTCATGAAAACATAGCCGATGTAGCTGATTTGTTGCAAGAATTGGTAAAAATGACAGAAAAAGTGGCATTCGAATTACGTCAAGATAAAAAATGGTGTGGTTGTATTTCTATAAAAATTCGTTATCCCAATTTTGAAACCACCCAAAAACAAACCACCATTGATTATACATTTAGAGATGATGAACTAATACCTGCAGCAATTGATTTATTTCATAAACTTTGGAGAAAAAATAAGCCAGTTCGTTTATTAGGCGTTAAAGTAAGTGAGTTAACCAATCATGCACTACAGCATAGTTTGTTTGACGATGTAGAGAAGAAAACCAACCTTTACAAAGCCATTGACGATGTGAAGAATAAATTTGGTAAAGCTTCTTTACAAAAAGCAAGAACCATAAAAAAGCCAACACAAGATTAGTGTTGGCTTTTAGTTATTTAGCTGTAATACTGAGTAAAAAATTTCTGCTTAGCATAAAGCATTTTGAACCTGCCTGACAGCAGAAAGGAATACATGTTAACCACGAAGACTCTAAGGTCACTAAGAAGGAAAACGAAGTTTTCCCTTTATTTTCTTTGTGCCTTTGTCGTCAAATCAAAAATCATTTGTTTACAAATGATTTTCAATAATTTAACTAACATGTCATTGGCAGTTTATCGAAGCATAATAATCAAATTTAAATATAAAATACTCGGTTTCGACAAGCCGATAACTATCGGCTCAACTTGACAAACCATTAGATTTAAAGTGCCAATAATTATTTCACAAACTGCTGTGTATATTGTTCTTTTCTATCGCCTATAACTTTTACAACATAAGCTCCTCTTGGCAATTGCTGTATAGGCATTGATTGGCTACCAAAATTTAATTTATTAGAAATTAATAACCTTCCTTTCATATCAACAATATTTACCTGCATATTTTTTATACCAGTAAGTGTTCCTGTTTTTACAAATAAGTTGTTTTGATTTGCAGATACATAAGTAATAAATCCTTTGGTATTTAAAACAGTATTTACCGTTGTTGGTACAGATGGTACAACGCTAGTATATAAACCTCTTCCATGTGTAGCTACCACCAATGTTCTATCGCTTGGTCGGTATTTTACCATATAACAACTTACATTAGCTAATCCTGTATTTTGAGGAACCCAATTGGTGTTAGAACCACTCACAGTACTGGTACACCAAACTCCAGTTTCTGTTGCTAAAATAATTCCTCCGGGTGTTGTACTACTAGTTAATGAACCATCGGCAGGTGCAAAAATGCCCCAACGTATAGGCATATCGGGTAAATTACCTTCTATTGAAGTCCAAGTATCACCTCCATTGGTACTTTCAAAAACACTTTCAACACCATAATTGCTTACAGTTGCTAATAAATGATTTGAGTTACCTGGTTTAACATCGATACTAGAAATATAACTACCCGATTGAAAACCAAAAGGCACAACACTTTTAATTAATGTTGGTGTAGTGGTATGTGCATTAGAAATTTTTACAAAAACAGGATTACCACTTCCACTTCCTGCAATCCATAAAGTTCCACCACCAGCAACATTAGGATCTACCTTAAATGCACTAGCTTGTTGTATTAAATCGGGTAAACTTACTGTTTGATACACTGGTGCAGTTGAACCAGCTAAACCTGTAATTAATCCATATTCACTGATACGTGTACTTGTATACAATACATCTTTTTCATCGTCGTATTCTGTAGGATTAATAAAATAACCACTACTATTTGTACCACCTGCAACTGTAGAAAATGAAGTACCGCCATTACGAGAAAAATAATAGTTATTAAACACATAAGAGGTTATTTGTACTTGCCCATTGGTTTGATCAATATGGCAAAAAGCACCATCGCCACCAGTTACTCTTGTAGTAGTATTCATTCCAGCCTGATTAAAACGATGTGAACCATTATCTTGTGCACCAGCTAAAAAATAATTTGTGCTAGTTGGATGAAAATCGGCAGCATAAAATTGAGTGATATTATAATTGGTATTTCTTGCTTGCCAAGTACCACCACCATCGGCAGAATAATAAATTCCACCATCATTGGTACTAATAAGTTCGGTACCAGAACCTGAATAATACATTACATTGTGCATATCGGCATGTACATTATTGATAGATGCTCCACAACCACTTGACCATTGTGAAATTTGAGTCCACGATATACCAGCATTATTTGTTCTTAGCATATCTACTCCACCAACAATTATAGTATTATCATCTGCTGCACTTACTGCTCCAATTAAATCGTACCAAGATTGACCGTTTGTAAAATCGGCACTATTCGTACCTTGATTACACCAAGTAGGTAATGTTAATGTTGTACCCCATGACGTACCTCCATTATCAGATCTAAAAATAGCACCTATTGCATTACTTGCTCTTCTCTGACACAATGCATATAACACATTTGCATTGGTTGATGACATGGCTAATTCAATTCTTCTCCATGAAGAACTTGTAGTAATTCCTGGAGGTGTAATTTCTGTCCAAGTACCACTTGCACCAATGTTTGTACCATTGCTAGCTAATGATTTAAATATTCGTCCTCTATTAATATCTGCATCACTTTGTAAACCTGTTGTTGCATAAACATCGTCATTTGCAGCAATTTCTAAATCGGCTCCTCTGTAATTAAATGCAGCAGAACAAGTACTTCCGTTTCCAATAACTCTACTCCATCCTAAGCCATTGTCAATACTTCTAAAAACGCCGCCTGCATTACAAAATCTTGCACTTCTTGCACTTGCAAATACAATTCCTGTACTAGTAACTACAATATCTTGTACAAAATCAAAATCGCCATTGGTTCCGCCATTTGCTGTTTCTGCCAATAAAAACCATGTATTACCACCATCTAAAGTTTTATAAATTCCGTTACCTCTAATTGCATCTGAATTATACCAACCTTCTCCAGTACCTGCATACATGATATTAGGATTATTGGGATCTTGAGCCATTGCACTAATTGCCAAGTTGGGTAAATTATCGTTAATAGGTGTCCATGAAAAATTAGATGATTTAAAATTGGTACACTTCCAAATACCACCACCAACGCCACCAGCAAAAATGGTATTGCCAGTTGCATCTCTTCTATCAACAAAAAAAGCTCTTGTTCTACCAGCAACATTTCTTGGTCCTCGTTCTGTCCATGCTAAAGCATTGGTTCTTGTCAAAGGGTTACTCATAAGCGATTTTGTATATGCTTGAGCCACTGCCAATCTTTCGTAAGGAACAATTCCTAATTTTGGATCTTGAGTCATCATAGTATTTTGTTCCATCCATTTATCCATTCCATATTCTTGCTTGCTCATACCTTTAGGCATGAAACTTTTATCTCTTTTGAGTGGGTCTTTTTCTTCTTTACAAGAAACAACAAAAAGCAAGCAAGCTATCCAAATAGTGTATAATCCTTTTTTCATTGATTCAATTTTGTATAATCAAAAACCAGATTGATGTTATGAAATTAATTAACGTATTTTACAGCAATTGATTTATTATTCTTTAGCATATACTATGCAAGCGTATAAAAAAAGTTGAAACTGTAGAGGGTAAATTTATTGCAATACAGTTAATATCTGTACACTTTAAGCAATAAATTTGGTTTTGCCATGCACTCAACATTTAAAATGGCAGGGTTGTTGATTTATTGATGCAATAAAATAAACGAAATGCTCCACAAGTTAGTTTTCAGTTGTTTGATTGTTTTTTTATTAGGTACTGCTTTTGCTCAACCATCTACTAATAACAAACTTATTGCATATAAAACCATAAGTAGCGGTGGTGCACCCATGTTAAATGAAAATGGGCAATCGGTAAATTCTACTAATACAACATACTTTGTATACCTCAGCACAAATTCAACCGTTCAACCCAATATTCAATGTATTTATATCAACCAAAAAGCATACAGATTTAAGCTTGAAAAAGTTACCTCTTTACCCATTATTAGGGTTCAAAACAATGGTAAAAAAGTATTGGTAAAAAACACAAAACAAAAAGTTTGGCAATTGTTGATTGTTGATGAAATAGCAACCAATACCCAAGAATCTACTTCTGAAAATGTATTTAAAAATGAGCTTGTAGTAAGTTTCCGTTCAAAAAAAGAAATGGTGGTAAAGCAGTTAGAAGAATTGGATCCTACAGTTTATGAATAACGTTTCCGTAAATTTTCAAAATGTTATTATTTTCAAGCAGTAAATTGTGCAAAATAATACAAAGCCATATGTTAGAACCCTGGAAAACTGGTAAAGTAATTAAAATTGAACATGTAAATACTACTATTAGAAGATTTTGGATTGAAGTACAAGATACACCAACTTTCAATTTTAAGCCTGGGCAATTTGTAACCTTAGATTTACCCATTCACGAACAAAAAAATAGGCGTTGGCGTAGTTATTCTATTGCTTCGGCACCAGATAATACCAATGTTTTTGAACTAATTATTGTTTTACTTGAAGGCGGTGCAGGTACCACTTATTTATTTAACGAAGTGAATGAAGGTAGCCTGTTAACCTTACGTGGACCTGTAGGTAAATTTACTTTACCTGATACTATTGATACAAATATTTACCTCATTTCTACAGGTACAGGCATTGCACCCTTTAGAAGTATGGCTAAATTTGTTTTAGAAAATAATATACCACATAAGCATATTCATTTTATTTTTGGATGTAGGAAATTTGCCGATGCATTGTATCAAGATGAATTAGAAGCATTGCAAAAGCAGCATTCTGGCTTTTTTTATCATCCTGTATTTTCTAGAGAAGAAGAAGTACCTACTGGTGCTTATAAAGGGTATGTGCATACAGTGTATGAACAGCTTTTACAACAAAATAAACCAAATGCACGTTTCTTTTTGTGTGGATGGAAAAATATGATTGATGAAGCTAAAGAAAGAATATTAGCTTTAGGCTACGATAAAAAGGACATACACCTTGAATTGTATGGATAAGTTTATTGCCATAAATGAAGAACGATAACTTTAAAAAAATTTGTCACTTTTTTGCAGGAGTAATTTTATTACCTATTGCCTTTAAGTTGTTTGAACAGAAGAAATTTATTTTCTGCTTAATTCTTATGGCTGCAGGTTTAACATTTATGCTTTTTGCCGCTGCATTTGATTGGATTGAAAAATCTATTGGCAATGTTGCCAAGCTAGGTTTTTTATTAGAAAGTTTGGTTTTGTTTTTTACTACTTTTTTACAACTAGATGCAGGTAAAAAAACAGCTACAATAGCTTACGGCTTTGCAGGCGTTGTATACTTTTTAATTTTCATATACTATTTATATGGTAAAGAAAAAAGCAAACGCCATCGGCACAAACATCATCGTCATCATCATTCACATGGCAGTCATCGAAAGCATCATAAACATTCTGATGACAACGATATAACAAAAGAGGTAACCCAATAGTTACCTCTTTTTTGTATTCAAACTTTTCTATAAAATTTATAAACTGCTTAGCACCAATTGTTTTACTGCACTAATTGCAATACGCTCTTGTAACATGGTATCTCTATAACGCACAGTAACCATATTATCTTCTTTTGTTTGGTGATCTATTGTTACACAAAAAGGTGTACCAATGGCATCTTGCCTTCTATAACGTTTGCCAATAGCATCTTTTTCTTCGTAATAGCATTTAAAATGTGGCTTACAATCATCTAATAATTGTTTAGCAATTTCTGGCAATCCATCTTTTTTTAACAATGGTAAAATAGCCAGTTTAATGGGAGCAAGTTTTGTAGGAATTCTTAACACTGTTCTACTATCGGTAGTTCCATCTTCTTTATTGATTGTTTCTTCATCGTAAGCATGAGATAACACCAACAAAAACATTCTATCTAACCCAATAGAAGTTTCTACCACATAAGGTACATAGTTACCATAAGGTTTTCCTGTTTCAGGGTTTACGTCGTTGTCAAAATATTGTTGCTTCTTTTTGCTAAAGGTTTGATGTTGGGTTAAATCAAAATCACTTCTGCTATGTATACCTTCTACTTCTTTAAACCCTATAGGAAATTCAAATTCAATATCACAAGCTTCTTTAGCGTAATGTGCTAGTTTAACATGATCATGATAGCGATATTTTTCAGCAGGCAAACCCAAACTCAAATGCCATTTTAATCTTTCTTCTTTCCAGTATTGATACCACTCTCCTTCAGTACCAGGGCGAACAAAGAACTGCATCTCCATTTGTTCAAATTCTCTCATTCTAAAAATGAACTGACGGGCAACAATTTCATTTCTAAATGCCTTACCAGTTTGTGCAATACCAAAAGGTATTTTCATTCTAGCTGTTTTTTGTACATTTAAAAAGTTTACAAAAATACCTTGTGCAGTTTCGGGACGTAAGTACACTTTATTATCATCTGGATTATCGCTGCTAATTGCACCAAACTCAGTAGAAAACATCAAATTAAATTGACGAATATCTGTCCAATTGCTTGTTCCACTTACACTACAAGTAATGTTATTTTCATCTATTAAATTTTTTAGGCCAGCGAAATCTTCTGCTGCTAATAATTCATCCATTGTTTTAAGCAAAGCAAATTCCTCTTCTTTCTTGCCTTCGGTTGCTAATTGATCTGCCTTAGCTTCAATTAAATGATCTACTCTATATCGTTTGTTGCTATCCTTATTGTCAATCATTGGATCACTAAAATTATCAACATGACCACTAGCTTTCCAAGTTGTAGGATGCATGAAGATGGCAGCATCTATACCCACAATGTTTTCATGCATTTGGGTCATACTTTTCCACCAATAATCACGAATGTTTTTTTTCAATTCGCTACCATAAGGACCATAATCGTACACAGCACTTAAGCCATCGTAAATTTCACTTGATGGAAATACAAAGCCATATTCTTTGGCGTGAGAAATAATTTGTTGAAACTTATTGTCTTGTTGAATGCTCATAATGCCGCAAACCTAATGAAAAACAATAAAATATGTTGCATGTGAACATGAAGATTAATAGCAAGAGAAGAAAAAGCTAGAGTTGAAATCTATTAAAAACAAAAAAATCAATTCAACAAGTAAATTGATTGTGGGCAATACTTTTATGCGATTCTAATTTTGTTGCTTTGATGCCCCTCTAAATCGTTAATTTTTTGCTGAAGTTTTTCGTTTTGAACTTCGAGTTTTAATATTCTAGAATGGCTTTTAGCAATTTCACTTTGGTATTCTTTTACTTTCATTTTCCATTGTGCAGCAAAAAACAATTTAAATGTAATT
>CALRVE020000029.1:0-45770 GCA_943371535.1 Asaia bogorensis
AACTTTCATTGGTACCCAATATTTGTTGATACCAACTATGCATCCACTCATGAAAAACAGTACCTAAACCAGGGCCTTTTAATAAAGTAGCCATTGCATATTCCATACCTCCATCGCCACCTTGAATAAAGGAATATTGAGGATAAGGATATTTACCAAAACGTTTTTCTATGTATGGCAATACTTTTTCGGCAGCCCATAAAACATTGTTCCAAGCACTATCGCTTTGCGGATTTTTAGATTTATAAAAAACATGTAACTCTAAATCTTTTCTAACTCTTTTGGAAATATGTGTATAATCTGGATCGGCAGCCCAAACAAAATCGTGAATGCTATCGCCTTTAAAATTCCAAGTGAGTGTGTTGCCTTTAGGTGGTAACACCCTTAAACCAGGAGTTGAATACCCAAAACCAATAGTATTGGGATTTTGCAATACTCCGGTTGCAGCAATTGAATACGATTTATCGATCGTTATTTTAACATCGTAACTACCCCAAACGCCATAAAACTCTCTAGCAATATAAGGATTAGCGTTCCAGCCTTGGTAATCATATTCTACCACTTTTGGATACCATTGACTCATGCTATATTTCACACCTTCGGCATTATCTCTTCCACTTCTTCTAATTTGTTTGGGTACTTGTGCATTAAAAGCAATATTCATTACTACTTTAGATTTTGGCAAAACAGGTTTATCTAAAATAATTTCTAAAATAGTTTCATGTTCTTTGATGGTTTGTTTTTTACCACCAATAATAACACTAGTTACGTTTTGATAACCAATTTCGTTAGGTTTTAAAGTACTAATTCTGTTGGTAACTCTACCATCCCAATCCAACACATTATTACCATTTCGATCTTGCCTAATTACGGTTTTACCCAACTCCCTACTTCTTACATCCATGCTGCTATTAGGCTGAAATGCATTCCAATATAAATGCATGAATATTTTTTTAAGTGTATCGGGCGAATTGTTGATGTATTCAATTCGTTCTGTACCAGCAAATTGGTGCTTTTCAACATCCATTTTTACATCAATCTGGTATTTAATGGCTTGTTGCCATCTTTCGGGTTGGGCATTTATTTGTAAAAAAATACAGCCCAAAACCAATAATAACATTCCTATTTTCTTATTCATAAAATTTCAAAAATTATACAACGAATAACGGATTATTTTTTGGAAAAATTCCTGAATATGATTTTATAACTCTTACCTAAAACTTTAACCAATTTACAAGTTATAGGTAGTTTTTAAAGAAAAACGCTCCAAAATTTCCGATAAAAGAAATAAAACTAACAAATTTTAAAAAAAATTGGCCCTAAATGCAGCATTTTCCGTTTCAAAATGCACTTTGCATAAAATATTCCTTTAACAAAAAATTAACGCATGAAGAAAATCTTTCTGATGAGTGCAATTTGTGTAGGCATAAGCTACCAATCTATTGCACAAACTAAGCAGGTTAGCGGTCGTGTTGTAGATGCCAAAGGTAATGGCATTGAAGGGGCAACAGTTAGAGTTGCCAATGACAAAACAGTAATCATTTCTCAAAAAGATGGATCATTTAAGTTAACAGTACCCAATAGTGCTAAAAGTATTATTGTAAGTTATGTTGGCTATAATGAAGTTACTGCCGAAATTGGATCAGGTCCAATTATTGTAGTAATTAAAGAAAGTGATAAAGATTTAAGTGAAGTGGTAATTACGGGTTACAAAACAGTATCAAAAAGAGAATTTGGTGGTGCTGCAACAGTTATTAATGCTGAGAATGTGAAAAGCATTCCGATCGCATCTTTCGACCAAATGCTTCAAGGGCAAGCTCCTGGGGTAGTTTCTAAAGCAACATCTGGGCAACCCGGAGCTAGTGGTTCTATTCAAATTAGAGGTAGAGGAACATTGGTACAAGGTGCTACTGAGCCTTTATACGTAATTGATGGTATAAGGGTTGCTGCTACAGACTTTGCTTTGATTAACCCAAATGATATTGAAACCTTCAACATATTAAAAGATGCAGCTTCTGCTGGTATTTATGGTAGTGAAGGTGCCAATGGAGTAATTGTTATAACTACAAAAAAAGGTAAATCTGGCAAACCAAAGTTTGAAGTTGAGGGTTTTATGGGTTGGAGTACCTTACCAACTTTTAGAGATTTTAGATTAATGAATACGGAAGAAAAAATTGAGTACGAATTAAGAAGAAATGCTTTATTACCTGCTGCTAGTAGAAGTAGTATGTCATTTTACAGTGTTGCTGAATTAGATTCTTTGCGTAAAATTAATACCAATTGGGAGGATGTACTATCGCAAACTGGTAAAACGTACAATGTATCTGCTTCTGCAAGTGGCGGTTCTGATAAATTTAGATATTATACATCTATAAACTATTTTAAACAAGAGGGAACCATCAAAAGAACTTTATTTGATCGTATTACAGCTCGTATTAACCTTAACCAAGATGCAGGTGATTTTTCTTTTGGGTTAAATGCTACGGGTACTTATTCGAATTTTTCAAATACTGCTGAGCAAAACACAAGTATTCAAAGCCCTTTAAATGGATTACAATGGGCAAATCCTTATGAACAAGAATTTGTGAGAGGAAGATATACTACAGCAGGTAATTTTACAACAGCAGGATTATTACCTACAGACATTACAAGACCAAGAGTAACAGAAACTTTTCAGCCAATACCAAGCACAGATTTAAATTGGAACAACTATGCAGCATTACAAACGAGGATTTTGGCAGGTGCAAATGCTGATTATAGAGTTCCATTTATTAAAGGGTTAACAGCAAGAATGGTGTATGGTATTGATTATAGACAATATGAAGACCAAAGATTTGTGGATCGTAGAACAAATACAGCAGGTTCTAATCCTCGCCCAACATCAGGTGCATTTTCCAACTTTAGAACTAATTCGTTTGCAAGAGATTTCACTTATCGCCAACGTGTAACGAATACTTGGAGTTTAAATTATAACAAAAAGTTTGGCATGCATTCCTTAGATGTCAGCGGTAATTATGAAACCATTGATGTAAGTGGAAGTAATACTGGAAATACAACATTTTCAATCATCACTCCGTTTCAAAATGAAGCTGGTGCTACTACCAATGCAGATCTTTTACCACGTGTAAGAGGTGGTGGTTTTAAACAAACATTACAATCCTATTTTGCAACTGCATCTTATGGATTTAAGAACAGGTATTTTGTTTCTGCAAACTACAGAAATGATGCCTCTTCTGCTTTTGGAGCCAACAACAGAAATTCTGACTTTGTTTCGGGCTCACTAAGCTGGATTATTAGTGATGAGTCTTTCTTTAGTGGATTAAAATCAACTTTTGGCAACTTTAAATATAAAGTAAGCTATGGTACTGTAGGTAACTCATTTGTACTTGGCCCTTATGCTTCTCAAGGAACTGTAGTTGCTAATAGAACTTACAATTCAACTGCTGGAAATTTAGTAACTGTTTTAGCAAACCCAGATTTACAATGGGAAGTAAGACAAAAATTTAATACGGGTATTGAATTTACAATGTTGAAAAACAAATTAGTAGGTAGCATTGATTACTACAATGAAACTTCAAAAGATTTGTTATCTCAAAAAGAAATTTCGTTAACCAATGGTTTTGCAACAGTTAACTCAAATGTTGCAAGTGTTAGAAATTCTGGTATTGAATTAATCTTTAATTACAAAGCAATATCAAACAAAGATTTTAGCCTTTCACTAAATGCAAACTTTACGTATAATAAAAACCAAATATTGTCATTAGCTGATGGTAAGGATACCTTAATTTCTTTAATAGGCGGTATACCTATGGCTCGTATAGTTGGCCAACCAATGAACCAATTGTTTTTGGTTGATTATGTTGGTGTTAACCCTGCAAACGGAGCAGCACAATATCGCAAATTGGATGGTAGCGTTACCGAAACTTTTAGCCCAAATGATAGACGTGCACAAGGCACAACAGACCCTAAATATTTTGGTGGTTTTGGTTTTACTGCAGACTATAAAGGCTTTGCACTTACTACACAGTTTAGTTATATGCTAGGAATGAATATTTATAATAATGAGCGTAATAATCTTGAAAATCCTGATTACTTCTATGATAATATGAATCAAGATTTATTAAGAGGCGAATGGCAAAAGGCAGGTGATATAGTTTCTATACCAAGCCCTGGAAATTTGTATCAATCTGAAACAACCAGATTTATTGAAAACAATTCTTTCTTAAGATTAAGAAATGTAATGTTATCTTATTCATTACCTAAGAAGGTTACCGAGCGTTTAAAAATGAGCAATGTAATGGTATATGTAAGCGGTACAAACTTGTTTACATCTACTAAATACCGTGGTCGTGATCCAGAAAGTGCAACACAAATTGCAACTCAAGGAGCACAATACCCTGCTTTAAAAACCGTTCAAGCTGGTATCCGAGTAAATCTGTAACTCTTAAATAATTGAATTTAATTTTTCCAATTTCGAGTTATTTAAATTCAAGATTTATAATAAAAAAATTAAAAAGATGAATAAACTAATAAAATTTTCAATTTGCACTTTTACAGCAGGTATGTTATTTACCTCTTGTAAGAAAAATTTGGATTTAGTAGACCCATATAACTTAACTGTTGCAAGTGCCTACCAAAATCTAGATGCGTATGCAGCACAATTAAATGGTGTGTATAGTGGGTTTGCCTCTCCTTTTTATTACAATGGTTATTGGGGACCTACAACAGAAGTTTTAAGTGATAACACTTATGAAACTTTAGAATCTTTAGTAAACTTTCAAAGAGTAGCCAATTGGGATTATTTAAGTAACGAAGGTTATTTTAGAGATCTTTGGTTGCAACCTTATCAAGTAATTTATCAAGCAAATATTATTATTACTGGTATTGATAAATTTAAAACTGAAAGTGAACCAAAATATAATCGAATTTTAGGGCAAGCACTTGCTGCAAGAGCAATAGCACATTTCGATTTGTTAAGAGGTTTTGCAAATAACCTTGATAGAAATGCAACAGAACCAGGAGTGCCAGTAAGAGTTAATAACGAAATTTTATCTCCTGCACGTAATACAGTAAAAGAAGTATATGATGCCATTTATGCAGACTTGAACAAAGCCATTACTTTATTAGGTACTGTTGATGCTGCAGTAAATGGATCTACTAGAGCACAAATTGACATTAATGGTGCAAGAGCTGCTATGGCAAGAGTTGCTTTATATGCCAAAGATTATGCAGTAGCAGTATCAAATGCAAGTGCTGCAATTAGTGCCATTCCTATTGCAACAATTGCAAATTATCCTGGTATTTGGAATGATGCAAATAATAATGAAGTAATTTGGGCTATACAAAATAACTCTGGTGATCCAGGAAGTCCATTTCCTAGTGCAGATGTAATGAGTTTTAGATTTAGTAGAAGCACTTTTGCTGCTCACCCATCTTTAACTAGTTTATATAGTGCTACTTCAGATGTTAGGTTCACTACATTTTATTTTGACAGACCTACTTCAAACGGCAATACACTTGCAATTCAGAAGTTTAAAGGAAAAGGTTCAGCTTCTGACAATTTAGTAAATTTTAAAGTGTTTAGAACATCAGAAATGTACTTAATCAGAGCTGAAGCCTATGCAAGATTAGGTGGAGCAAATGAAGCATTAGCAACAGCCGATATTAATACTTTAAGAACCAACAGAATTACTGGTTATACCAATGGAAGCTGGACTGGTGCACCTCTTTTAACTGAAATTGAAAACGAAAGAAGAAGAGAATTAGCCATTGAAGGTCATCGTTGGTTTGATTTAAAACGTACCAATAGAACTATTGCAAGACCACTTATTAGTGGTGCAAATGGCACAGTTAATGCTAATGGTAATGTAAAATCAACCTTAGCAAGTTCAAGCATTAAATGGAATTGGCCAATACCAGAAGCTGAAATTAGAATTAACAGTAACATAGCTCAAAATTCTGGTTATTAATATTGTTTAAAATAAGAGCATAAAAAAATCCTGCAAGTAATATTGCAGGATTTTTTTTATTTCATTGGATTAACAGATTTAATCCAAAAATATTCTATTTTTCAATGGTACATCTTTTAAAATTTTGTATAAATCTTTATGTGAAGCAAAAGCTTTAGTGGCATTCATATGATTCATATGGTGCATATCGGTACCCACTAAATCTATCATTCCCTCTGCAATTAATTTTTCTCCAGCTTTTTTAATATGCTTTCCATAATAACCTGCTAGCGATAGTAAGTTTACCTGAAACCAGCAACCACTATCTTTCATTTTTTTATAGGCTTCAAAATTGTGGTGGTAGTAATTGTATCTTTCAGGATGTGCAATAATGGGTTGTAACCCTGCAAGACGCAAGTCGAATATCACCTGATCTAAATTAGGCGATGGTGCTAAATACGACATTTCAATTAATATGAAATTCTTTCCAAACGTAAGTAACTGCTCCCCTCTTTTTATCAATTGCTCAAACTCATGATCTACCATATACTCTGCAGCGGCTTCTACTTTTACTTTTATGTTTTTTTCTTTTAAAGCCTGCTGAACTTCGGCTAATCGTGGTAAAATAGTTTGTGGAGAATTGGGATGAACATCAGACAAAATATGCGGTGTACAAATTAATTTTTCGTACCCCATTTTATTGAGTTCATCAATAAAAAAAATGGTTTCTTCCATAGTTTGCAAACCATCATCTAATGCAGGCAATAAATGAGAGTGCATATCTACACCAAGAAAGGATAAATCGGGATTTACTTTAGACGACTTGAATAAACCAAACATGTGGTAAAATTACCTAATTGCAGAATATAAAGGCTTAAACATTTGAGCATCTATACTTTCGTAAATAGAATTGTTACTAATATACTCTGGTACAATGCGTTTCATTTGTTTTACAACATCTTCATCATTGTTCACTTTAGCCAAATCTATTAATGTATTGATACTTTCTGATACTCTTTCAAAATCGTATTCCATCACTTTTGCAATCAATATTTTTTTATTATGTGTAGGAATAACTTCTTCTTCTTTATTCAATAATTCTTCAAATAATTTTTCACCCGGACGCAAGCCTGTGAACCTGAGTTCAATATCTTTTCCAGGAGTTAAACCAGCCAAACGAATCATTTTTTTGGCTAAATCTAAAATTTTAATGGGTTCGCCCATATCAAATAAAAATACTTCGCCACCATTACCCATTGTACCTGCTTCTAATACCAAAGAACATGCTTCGGGTATGGTCATGAAAAAACGAATAATATCTGGATGTGTAACAGTAACGGGGCCTCCATTGGTAATTTGTTCCTGAAAACGTGGAATTACAGAACCGTTTGAACCTAATACATTACCAAAACGAGTGGTAATAAATTTGGTTCTTTTTTTGGCTCCTGCCATTTGTACAATGCCATTATCTACTATTGGCAACTCAATTCTATTTTGTAAAGCCTGACAATAAATTTCGGCAATACGTTTAGATGCTCCCATTACATTGGTTGGGTTAATGGCTTTATCTGTAGAGATAAGTACCATTTTGTCTACTTCATAAAACTCACATAAATCGGCCAACATTTTTGTTCCCAAAACATTGTTTCGAATGGCTTCAGATGGGTGATTTTCCATCATTGGCACATGTTTGTAAGCTGCTGCATGAAACACTACTTCGGGTAAATAAGTTTTAAAAAGTGTGTTCATTGAACTTTCATCTTTCACATCGCCCAAATACACTTTTAAGGCACTACCCAAACTAAATTTTTGTTGCAGTTCGTATTCTAATTCATATAAGCCCGTTTCGGTTTGATCGCAAATGATTAATGAAGTTGGATAAACACTGGCAATTTGACGAGCTATTTCACTTCCTATAGAACCGGCTGCTCCTGTAATTAATACTTTTTTATCTCTTAAATGATTAATTACATGTTCGTTTTTTAAACTAATTTGTTTACGACCTAGTAATTCTTCAATTTTCACTTCACGTAATTGATTTACGTTTAGCTGACCTTGAATCCATTCTCTCATAGGAGGAATGTTCATCACTTTTACATTGTGTTCTAAACAATAGTCAACTATTTTATTTTTTTCGTCTAAATCAAAATCTTGTTTTGCAAAAAATAAAGTTTTTATCTGCCAACTTTTAAAAACATGTTTAATTTGGTTGAAAGGAAAAATTTTAACGGTATCAATTGTTTTGCCTACTAAGTTTTCGTCGCCATCGATAAAAGCAACAATTTTAAAACGATTATTGGAGGTTTGTTCGATGGTTTTCTTTAAAACCGAACCATTTTGACCAGCACCATAAATTACAACATGCGTATTATCTTCATGATTAATGCTAATGTTGTATAGATGTTTTACTAATAAACGATATCCAAATAAAAGAAAAGATGAAATGAAGAAGTAAATGAATAAAACTGAAATTGGAGTAAACTGCGTTAATTTAAATGTGCTCATTACCACATTTAGTACCAACATTAAAAAGAAAGAGTAAAATATTGCTGCTACACTTCTAAATGCTTCTTGAAAGCCAGAAAAACGAATAATACCATGATAGGTTTTGAAAATATAGAATAAAACAGAGTTGGTAATAGTAACAATAATTAAATCGTCTACTAAATCGGCTGTTTTAATTAATTCGAAATCGAAGTTGAATCGCAGATAATTGGCGTAGATAATGGCAAAACATGCTATCAGCATATCTAAACCAAAAACGGCCCATTTGGGTGCTATTCGGTTACGTAATAAAAATTTTCTTAACTGTTTCACATTTCCTGATTTAAGATAAGTTCTTCAAAAAAAATTGGACTGGTTGGTGTTTTTCAGGAAAGCAAATGCCAAGAATGATGGATTGGTTGCAAATGTAACGAAATATAAGTTTGATTTTTAATTCAATGCCTACAAATCATCTATTTTTAATATTGACGTCCAATTACATCATTAGGTTGCTTCATTTCAATTAATATATACTGATAATCAGTGTATTTGGTTTTTGTGCTACAAAAAATATTTTATTTATTTACCCTTTATGCTTGTAATTATTGTGGCAAAAAGAATAGAAAAATAGTTTTTTACTGTTCGTTCGTTAATAAATCGTTGATTTAATTCTATTTTTTTAGGCATAATTACCTGAATATAAAACTGCTCTGGATTTTCAGCCTTTTCCAACAATTCATTTTCGTTTCTAAACACAATTGAAGCATAATCAGTTATTCCTGGTAAAACCTGTAACACATTCATTTGCTCTGTTGTGTAAAAATTCACATATTTTCTTACTTCGGGTCTTGGACCAACTAAACTCATCTTGCCTAATAAAACGTTTAACAGTTGAGGCAATTCATCTAGCTTAAACTTTCGTAAGTAATAGCCAATTGTAGTAATTCTATTGTCTTTTCCTCCAACAGTTAATTGTCCTTTGGATTCAGCATTTACTTGCATGGTTCTAAACTTAAAAAGTTTAAAATCTTGATTGTTTTTGCCTACACGAGTTTGCTTAAAAAAAACAGGACCAGCTGATGTAATTTTTACTAAAAGAGCTATAACTAAAAACAGTGGAAACAATATAATAGAGCCAATAAATGCAAATACAATATCAAGGCATCTTATACTATCCATTGTTAATAATTGTGTGTACAGCCTGTACAACACTATCAACGATGTATTTACATTGATTATTGTTTAATTGAGGATAAATTGGGAGAGAAATTTCGGTGGCGTAGTTATTGAATGCCAATGGATAATGCTCAATTTGATAGCCTTTTTCTTTGAAAACGGTGAGCAATGGTAGAGGTTGAAAATGTACATTTACAGCTACACCAGTTGCTGCAATTAAATCGATAATTGCATCTCGTTGTGCTTCGGTAATGTTATGAATGCGGAGAGGATATAAATGAAAACTTGAAACTAAGCCTTGTTGGTGGTATGGTGGCAATTTTGCCCAATTGTATTGTTTAAATGCAGTATCGTAATAATTGAAAACACGTTCACGTTCGGCCAACATTACATCGTTATATTTTCTCACTTGTGCTAAACCAATAGCAGCCAAAACATCGGGCAAATTCATTTTAAAACCAGGATATACAATATCGTAACGCCAACCACCTGCTTTACTTTTTGAAAATGCATCTTTGGTTTGACCATTTAAACTCCATAAACGAAAAGTAGCATATACTTTTTCGTTGTCAAATGGAGTTGGCATGTTAAAACATATTGCTCCACCTTCGGAAGTAGTTAAATTTTTTACTGCATGAAAAGAAAAAATAGTGATATCTGCATTAGGGCCAACAGGTTGATTGTTATAAATAGCACCAAACGAATGGGCTGCATCACTTAAAATTAATATTCTGTTGAGTTGTAGTTGTTGCTCTCCTTTTGGTATAAATAAAGACTGAATAGAGGGCTCTTTAACCAATGTATTAATAGCATCATAGTTGCATGGCCAACCTGCAAAATCTACAGGAATAATTACTTTGGTTTTTGATGTGATTGCAGCTTTTATTTTTTCTACCGAAATATTAAAATCGTCTTCCACATCTACCATTACAGGTGTTGCCCCTAAATGCATAACAGCCAATGCAGTTGCACAATAGGTGTATGCAGGAACAATAACCTCATCGCCTCTTGTAACACCAAACCAATGCAGAGCCAACATCATTCCAGAAGTAGCAGAGTTTACCCCTAAACAAGCTGGAACATTGGCATATTTACATACTTCTTGTTCTAAAGCTTTTACCTTAGGCCCTGTGGTAATCCATCCACTTCTTAAAGCATCTAATACTTCAGCTTCAACATCGGCATCTATAAATGGAGGGGAAAAAGGTATGGTCATTTTTGTTTGAATTAAAGCATTAATTAATGAGCAATTGTTGCCATTTTTTAACTACTACAGCTTCATCGTATTTTGCTGCAGTTTGTAACCCGTTGGCAACTATTTTTTTTGCAAAAGCTGCATTTTGGGTAAGTGAAATAATTGCATTTGCCATGGCAATATCATCATCCAAGTTTACCAATAAACCATTGTGTTCGTGTGTAACAATAAATGGAATTCCACCAATATTTACAGAAACAATTGGTAATCCTAAAGCCATCATTTCTATAAAAGTTACAGGGGCATTATCAATTCTGTTCGTGCATAAATAAATATCTGTTTGAGTTGCTAATTCATTTTTTTGTTCTGTATGAATATACCCCGGAAACTGAATACTTTCAATAACATTCAGTTCAGTTGCCAATGCTTTTACATTTGGTAAAGTACCTAAATCTTTACCAGCCATAATCATGGTAGCATTAGGTAATTTTTTTTTCACTTCTGCAAAAACTCTAACTGCCATTTCAGGATTATAAATATCGCTGAAAGCCCTCATCCATAATAATCGTGGAGCAAAAGAATCTTTAGCTGTAAAAGTATAATCGCTAAGTTTTACCACATTTTCAACAACACTACTGATTATACCATATTGTTTAAGCTCGTGTTGTAAATAAGGTGAAGGACAAACTACTTCAGTTGCTCTATCTAATACTGATAAATATTTATTGGCATTTAATGCCAACCTTGACGGAAGTCCACCACCATGAACTACCAGGATAATTTTCTTACCCAATAATTTCAGTAACCTGGTACTCCAGTTTTCTATAATGAAAGCATTGCTACTGCCATAATAAGGAACAATAGCTATTTTATAAGAAAAGGTTTTTAAAAAGATGGTTGATAAAATATCTAAAGCCCTAAAATATTTATTTACTTGAGTAGAAGTTTTTATGAGTTTGTATTGATGTTGGGCTAAAACCTCTGCCAATTGATCGGATGCAGTACGATAAATTAAGTCTTTGTTTTTGGGAGAAACAAATAAACCCGTCATCAATATTGTAGCATTTTTCCTCATTTAAACAAGCCGCTATTTATTGTGCATTAATTGCTGCAATTGTAACCAATAGTTGGCTGCAATTTTATCTCTTGTAAAATTATTAAGTACAAACTGCTCCCCATTTTTGCCTAATTCTTTTACCAATATTGGGTTAGCATGAAGTTGTAAAATTGCATCGGAAAGTTCGTGATAATTTTCAGGTTCAAAATATAATCCTGCTTTACCTTGATGAATAAATAACTCCCTTGCTTCACCATCAACACCCAATAAAATGGGCTTTCCAAAAGCCAATGGCTCAAACAGTTTGGAAGGAATAGCTCCTAAAAACAAATCTAATTTTCTAAGAGGTACAATATAAGTTGAACATTTCTGTAACCATAATGCTACATCGGCAGGAGATTGATTGGGTAAAAAAGTTACATTGCTCAAATCTTTTTCTTTACTTATTTCAATGAGTTCTGCTTTAACAGGACCATCACCAATGATTACAAATTTTATATTGTTATACGCCTTCAACTTTTCAGCAGCAAATAAAATGGTTTCTAATCCTTGAGCATGACCAATAATTCCTGCATACATAATCATAAAGTCGTTGCTTGGCTCGGGTGTATACTTTAAAAAAGATCCTAACTTTTTAAAATCAAAACCATTAGGTAACCAATACACTTTTCTGCCTGGCTGTAGTGCTTCAATAGCAGTACAAATGCCTTGTGTTTGTCCGCTAATAAAGTTTGAATTTCTATAAATCCAATTAGCTAATCCGTAAGATAATTTTAATAAAAATTTATTCTTGATGATATCTAATTTTTCGGCACTTTCAGGCCATAAATCAGATACATTGAAAACAAGTTTGCAACGCCAAATCCACTTAATAAAAACGGCTGTAATTCCTAAAAACAATGGTGGAGATTCGCAGATAACAATATCAGCTTTTTTTACTTTAAAAATAGCTGCAAAAAAAGCACTGATAGTAAAAGAAAAATAATTAATGAGTCGGGGTACTATGCCAAACTTTTTGGTGGTATAAATATAAGAACGAGTTACAGCAACATCGTCTACCTTATCTCTCATAAACCACTTGCCTTTATATCCTTCAAATATTTCATATTTAGGATAATTGGGCATGGCAGTAATTACTTCAACATCGGCACCTAATAATAACAAATTACTAGCTAAACTATGTAATCTGTTTTGAGGAGCTCCTGTTTCGGGAGGATAATATTGGGTGATAATAACTATTCTCACAATTATTGTATAGATTGTTTTAAAATTGATGCAATTGCATCGCCAGCTTTTCCATTGCCATATAACGATAAATGTGCTGGAAAACTACTTTGCTCAAAATGCTTTACAGCATTCAGTATTTTCAATTTATTTGCCCCTGTTAAAATATTGCATTGATTATTTACCAATTCAACCCATTCTGTTTCGTCTCTTAGTGTAACGCAAAACTTTTTGAAAAAGAAGGCTTCTTTTTGTAATCCACCACTATCTGTTAAAATCATTTTTGCATGAGCAATTAATTGCAGCATATCAAAATAACCTATTGGCTCTAAAATTGTAAAATGTGTTTCAATATTATATTCCTGAATATATTTTACCGTACGTGGATGCAATGGAACTATCACTTTTGTAGTTGCATTTAGCTGATTTAATGCAGCAACAATATCTTTTAACCTATTGATATCATTGGTATTTTCAGCTCTATGAATAGTACACAAAAAATAATTTTCAGCAGTTAAATTCTGCTGCTCTAAAATAGTAGATGTATTTTTCGAATGATAATACAATGCAGCATCTAACATTACATCTCCAGTTAAATGTATGTTGCAAGCTATATTTTCGTATCCCTCATCTTTCAAATTTTGAATAGCTTGGTTGGTAGGGCAAAATAAATGTGTACTAATTCTATCAGTTAAAATTCTATTTACTTCTTCGGGCATTTTCATATTAAAGCTTCTTAATCCAGCTTCTACATGAGCAATGGGAATATGTAGTTTAGCAGCCGCCACAGCACCAGCTAAAGTGCTGTTGGTATCGCCATAAACCAATACATAATGAGGCTTTTCATTCATTAAAATAGTTTCAATTCCCTGCATCATTTTTCCAGTCATTGCACCATGCAAACTTTCTTGAATATTTAAATGATGTGTTGGCTTAGGAATATTCATTTCTTCAAAAAAAATATCACTCATATTGGCATCGTAATGTTGACCAGTATGAACAATAATTTCGGTTGTATTGGGTATTTGTTGTAAAGCCCTTGAAACAACAGCTGCTTTTACAAATTGAGGTCTTGCACCAATGATTGTAACTATTTTCATTTAAAAAAAACTTAATGGGAATAATGGGAATTAAATAAATGTTTGTTTTGTATTACTTAACCTTAAACGCTGAAATTGGATGAGTAGTACATTTAGGTAAAAGAATAAATGCATTAAATTGTAAACTGTATATAGAAATTTATGAAGAACGGATTTTAAGAAGAAAGTTGTTTTGCCGATTGATAAATTTTATCGATAATTTCTACTGTTTTCAAAGCTTCGAATGAGTTGGTTGAAATGGCATCCCCTTTTTGTAAAACGTCAATTAAATTTTGGTAAATTTTATCGTGATTGCTCATTGAACCAACATAGTTGCTGTAATTATTAGGACCGTTTCCTTCGGGTAAGTTTTCAAAAACAAAACCTTCTATGTTTTGATATTCTAACTCATTTAAATACTGACCACCAATTTTTACGGTTCCTTTTTCAGCAAAAATAGTGAGAGAACCTTCCATATTTTTTTGATAACTATTTACAGTATAATTAATAGTACCGAGGGCTCCTGTATAAAACTCTAAAGCAACTACACCTGTATCTTCAAACTCTACACTATCTTGGTGAGCAAAGTTACCTGTTAATGCATATACTCTTTTCACATCGCCAATAAGCCAATATAACAAATCTATAAAATGGCTGAACTGTGTAAATAATGTTCCTCCATCTAAATCTTTAGTACCTTTCCATGAGTTTTCGTAATAATCTTTATTTCTGTTCCAAAAACAACTCAACTGAATACTATAAATTTTACCCAACACATTATTTTCAATGGCTTGCTTTACAGCTGCAACGGGCGGATTAAATCTATTTTGTTTAATTGCAAATAAACGTTTGTTGCATTTCTCTGCTGCTTTAATCATTTCGCCACAATCATATACCGATATAGCCATTGGTTTCTCAATTAATGCATGCAAACCTGCTTTCAAGATTGCTATACCATGTTTAGCATGTAAACCATTGGGTGTACAAACTGCAACAACGTCTAATTGCTTTTCATGCAACAACATTTCATCTAATGAATAGTAAGCTTTTACAGCATATTTTTTTGCTAATTCGTTTGCTTTGCTTGCATCAATATCGCATACTGCCATCAATTCTCCATAATTATGGATATGCTCTGCATGACGTTGGGCTATTCTTCCACAACCAACTATTGCAAATTTTATTTTATACATATTTTATAAATATGAAATATAAATTATTTTCTTTTTACAGTAGAAATGACTGCCTTGAACTTTCCGTTAGAGGTAAGTGGAATTTCATTGACTTCTTCAATACTAATTTTCACCTCTCCTAACTGGCTAAAGATTCTATCTTTAATCAATTGCTTTTCCTGTTCATGAATTGATGACTGAACTGGTACTACTTTGATAATGATTTCTCCAATTTTATGTTGAATAACTTGAGCTTGTGCAACAGAGCTTAACCCATTAAAAACGGCATGAAAACGTACCATTTCTCTTCCATCATAACCAATTACTACATCTTCTACCCTACCCATAATTTCTTTAATTACTGGCATAGATCTTTTACAAGCACATGTTTCATCGCTTAATACCATACTATCGCCAATGGCATAACGAATTAATGGTTGATCATAATTTAAAAAGCCTGTACAATATACATTACCAGGTTGATTAAACCCAACAGGACGTAAGTCGTCATCCAATAATTCAATAATACCAGCATCTGGACTAATGTGCAAACTACCCTGTTCACATTCGCTCACCAATGCACAAGCTTCTACACCACTCCATCCATCAAATGTTTTACATTGATAGGCTTTTGCAAACATTTCCCTCATTTCATAAGTTAGCTTTTCGCTACTTGTAATCACCGCTTTTAAAGGATGTACTTGTAAATTATTTTCAACAATAAACCGTGCTAAAAAAAAGTTGCTCATGGCATAGCCTGTCATATATTCAATACCATATTTATTAATTCCATCTACATAATTCTTTGCAGTGGATTTGCTAATGTGATAAGCAGAAAAATATAATTGCTTTTCAAAATAATTGTACCTATAAAATGGTGGTTTATTAGAAGCATTCGGTAATACTCTTCTGCCACCAATCATGCCTCTTGACGTAAATCTGTTCACACCAGCCCAATGCCTTATTCTTGCTTCAAATAATGCACTCCATCTTTGGTGCATACCATAAGAAAATAAAATTTTAGTAGGCGTTCCTGTACTGCCACTACTTGAAAAAAAACTACCATTGGGTTCTCTTTGATTAGCCAATAAGCTTGTAGTGCCAAATTCTCTGAGCATAGATTTAGTTAAAACAGGCAGTTTATTAATTGAAGCTAAATCAATTTGAGTTAGTTGATTTTCTTGTAAACCGGCTTTCTCAAAATGCTCTTTATAAAATGGCACTTTATTGTATGCATGTTTCAATAATGCTTGTAATTGCTGCTGCTGATATGCATTCCATTGCTCAAACGAAAAATTTTCTCTGTCTTTAGCTTTAAAAAGTTCAGCTTCAAAAACGCCACCAAACCTTCTTTTTTTCCATGCAAAACCATAAGCCGAAACCATTAGGTTTTGAATAATTAGAGGACTATGATCATAGATATTATTGTAAAAAGACATGATTAAAAAACTACACTATAATTGTTTAAACATTATAACGGCACCATCTTTATCGGATTTTATTTGCCAACCCATTTTTTTGTATGCTGCAATTGCTCTTGCATTACTTGAGCGTACAGATAAACTACAATTGGTGATATTTAATTGTAATGCTCTTTGTTCAAATTCCTTCATTATTATTTCAAACACACCTTTACCCCTCATAGTTGGATGCACACCAATGACTACCAACCCAACACTTGGCTTAAACACATAATCTTGTGGCTTAGGTTTTGCTGCAAGCGTTTTAGTTAATCCTAATTTTTTTTTTATATTCCTAATAATAAAAGGGTAATACGCTCTCAATTCTTTATTAAAAATTAACCAAGGCTTTTTTAGAACACCTATTATAGCTTCTTTAAATGCACATTGTAACATTCCACTGCTACTACCATCGCCATAATATTGTGGTGCAAATCCTCCACAATAACCTACCACTTGATTGTTATGAATGATATGATAGAGAAATCGTTTATCATTTTGCAAAAACCAACTTAATGTTTTTGCAGTAAAAGATTTACCCAATTTAGTATTGTAAGAGTTAGGAAAACACTCCATTTGACAGGCTGCAATTGCATTAAGGTGCTTAGGCTCGCTGCAAACTAGCTGGTACATGCATCAATCTTTTAGATGAATAAGAAAGAGGTGTAATTGAAATAGCCATCATTAACAGAAATGGCTGAACCGATATTTTTAATCCATTATGAATGGTAATTAAAATAAATAAAACAACAAAGTAAGTCCCAAAATCTCTTGCAGGGCGAGGTCGTTTAAAAATAGTATACAATAATGCTATAAAAAATCCCCAATAAAAAATAATTCCAAAAGTTCCATGCTCTGCTGCTGCTCTTACAAACTCATTATGAGCCCCAGACTCCATACTAAACAATTTATATTTTTTGATATAAGTATTATAATTACCCGTACCTATACCTATAATTGGATGATCTGCATAAATAATAAAACCTATTGCTACTAGCTTTTCTCTATTAGAAGCTCCTTTGGCTTCGTAGCGATCTATAATTTTACCCTCCGTTTGTTCAACCACAAAATTGTAGATGAATAAACCAATAGGTAAAAAAATCAAAAACTTAAAGTAGCTACCTAAATTAGTTCTATTAAAAAACATATAAATAGCAGCAATAATTGCCAAAAAATACAAGCCACCTCTTGAAAAAGTTAATACCATTAATGTTGTAATAGTAATAAACGAAACACTTTGAATTATTTTAGAACGCTGATCAGTTTGATTTAAAATGGAAATTAAAAAAAGAATGGAACCCAAAGCCAAATAACCACTCAATTGTACCGGAGCCATATTACTACTTGCATCTGAATTTGATGCATTATCGTAATCAATTTTACCTTGTAAATGAGCTACCAAAACTACACCCGCAAGATAAACAGTAGCAATACGAATGTTATCCATCATTTTATTAATAAACACTGGAGAGAATTTATAAAAAGATGCCCAAATTGCTGGTATTAATACTGCTAAAGTGTTTATTTGTATACTACGAGTAAAAATTTCTTTCTCGGCCAAGAAGCCATTAAAAATTTCTAATAAAAAAAAGATGGCTAATAGTATTATAGGTTTAAAATGGAAATTTTTTCTTGAAAAATCGGTTTTAAGCATTAATATTCCAAAGCCAAAAATAAATAGATATTGTACACTTAAATAGGGTAAGTAATCTCTTGCATGACCCCTAAAAAAAATTTCCCCAAACACAATAAAAGGAAGTAAAAGTAGTGCTCTCTCTATATTTTTACTAATCGCATAATAAAAAAAAATAACCATTAAACCACCAAATATGATTGCCGTAATCAGTGGAGGTAATATTTTGTAGCCCAAGAACACACCCAATGAGGCTGCAATTAAATATTTAAATATCATTCCTTCTTGCTTCATATTACTTACTCAACATTATCTTGTTATAAATATGCAACAATTGGATAAAATAATTTGCTTCCGAAAAATTTTCTTGTACAATTTCACTCATTACATTATTAAAGTTGTGTTCGGGCATTTTTTGCTGCAACTGTTCTATTGCTTTAAGCCACTCTGCTTCATTGAAGCTATGTACTATAAAGTTGGGTAATTGTTTTTTAATAATCGTAACTACATCTCCAGTATTGTAGGTGATGAATGGCAAACCAGCATATAAATATTCTACCAATACTAACGGACCAGTTTCGGCAATTGAAGTATGTAAAGCAAAACTATAATTACCCATTTGTTCATATAAATTACTAATGCCTTGCACTAATGCAACTCTACTGGTTAATCCTAATGTATGAATATGATTTTGCAAATTGTTATAATACACTTCATCATCAATCATTCCATAAATATCTATGGTATATTGATTGGGCAATTTAGCTAATAAGCTTACAGCAAATAAATGGTTTTTTTGTGGGCGATAATTACCCACCATCAAAATTTTATATTGATTATTTTTATATTGAATAGGATTCTTTGGAGCATCTACAGTATTGGCTAAATAAAATGCATGCTGATTAGTTACCATTTTATTTGTTACTGCCCATTTACGCATATCGTTTTGTACTGCTACATAAGCATCTACTTTACTAAATAAAAACTTGGTAAAAGCATCAATTGAATAACTAGGTACATGTTCATGAAAAAATATTTTAGGCTTAGCAATATTCACAAAATATTTAGCTACCATATAGTAGCGTAAGTTGTATCTTGAATGTACATGCACAATATCTACCTGTTGTAATAATTTCTTTAAACCAAAAAAAGCTTTACAACTAAAACGTGAAGTACGATTCAAATAATGAACAGGAATATTAGGATGAATTTGATGATCTAGTGCTGCTTTATCTAATAATATAATTACTTGTACATCAATACCATTCTTATGCAAAAGGTTAGCAATGTACACCAACATTTTTTCAGCACCTCCTGCATTTAAACGATCATTTATTAAAGCAATTCTCATTAAAAAAAATTAGGATAGTATTGTTGAATTTGTTGATAATATTGAGCTGCCCATGCCTCTAACGTAAATTGTTGTACAAACAATCTTGATTGTTGTATTCTTTGTTTTACTTCATTGGGCTTTGTTGTAACTGCTTTTAATACAGTTAGTAATGCATCTTTTTCATTTACTGAAAACAAATAACCCAATGTATTTTGTTGCGTTATATAGGCCGACATAGATATGTTATTAATGATGGGTAATGCCCCATGAAAATATCCTTCAATAGGTACTTTTCCAAAACCTTCCACAGTAGGTGCTTGTACCACAAAATTTACTTTTCGGTAAATATTTCTAACATCGTTATAATTTAATTTGCCAGTAAAAGTGATGTGTTGTTGCAAATTATTTTGATGCACAAAATTTTTATACTGTTGCATTAATTCACCATCGCCAACCATGTACAAATGAAAATAAATATTTTGTTGATACAATGCTAAACAGGTATCTAAAATATATTGCTGATTTTTATAACCAATAAAACTACCTACAGTTACCATGGTTAATGGTACATTTTTCTGGTTTTGTAATTGCTGAATTTTATGCTCTACTTGTGTGGTTTCTTCATTCCACTCAGCTTCGCTGTACGATGGACTAAAGCTATTAAAAATAGACTTACCCAAATTTGTATTAGTGCTATAAACTCCAATAGGGCCTTTAAAAAATTGTTGTAGCAACCACTTTTGAAAGGTATAAGTTGTGGATTCTTGATTATTTCTTTCCCATGTACCTGTATAAGTTGCAAAAACTTTTTTTCTTAAAAAATAGAAATAAAAAAAACCCGGAATATTTAAGTTATTAGGAAATCGTTGATATACTATATCTGATAATTGATGAGCTTTTTTAAATGCTTTGAACCAATGTGGTATTTGTAAGAGTAATTGTATTTTATCTTTCCAACCATTTCCCCCAACCTTTTTTAGTGGTATAAATGAAATGTGTGTATTGGTGTAAGTTGTGATTGGAGTAGTAGCATTATAACTTACAAAAGGGCAACAAATATGCACTTCGGAAAAGTATTTAGACAAGGCATCCATTTGCCTTACAAAAATATGTACATCACTACCTGCTAAACCTTGTGGAGTTTGTACATGCACACAATCGCTTATAATTGCTAAACGCATTATAACTGTTCAATTTTTGCACCTTCTTGCAACATTGCATTGGCACGTTTTAATGATCTATAGAATTGAATTGCTAATAGCGGAGATTTAAAAATTGTAAGCAATACACTTGTAGCCATCATATTATTGGCTCGCTTTTTTTTATACGATACATTAGAAAGCATAATGCCTAAAATAATAGCATTTCTATATAATTTTTTAGGATAATATTTTTTAAATAAATACACTACACTTGGAATTGGTTTGGGTGCAAATAATTTTTTGGGGCGAAACCCATCCCAATGACCAATTTCTCTTAACCCACCATCAGATACTTTTAAGTGAATTCTTTTTGCATAAGGATTTGAAATACTAGATAAACCATTGATATATGCTCTTGTACCAAATTCACCATCGCCCATACTTTGTTTATTAAACTGCAAATCGAACAGGCCAATTTTCTGAAATACCGATTTTTTCACCAATGCATTTCCACTATCAAACTGATCGGCCCATCTAAAAAAATTATAACTATCTGGTACTTTACCGCCAATAACAGCCAATGAAACACCTGCTGAAATATCGGCATTAAAAAAATCAAGTGTTTTAATGTGATGCTCAATCCAATCGGGTTCTACTCTTGAATCGTCATCAAAAAAAAGAAAATAATCCGCTTTAGATGCTTTAACTGCTCTATTTCTTGCTGTCCACAATAGTTTTTCTTTTTGATGTATCACATTCAATTTTAAATTGAATTGCTTATAAAAATTCTCGTCAAATGGGTCACTTTGATCAACTACAATTACATCAAAGTTGGTATAGTTTTGTTTTTCTAAATCGGCTAATACATCTTTTAAATACACATACCTATTTAAAGTTGGAATAATTACCGAAACCAATGGCTGTTGTTGAATTAAGCTTGATTGATAGGTATGGTAACTTGAATAGTCTAACGGATGAGCATGCAAAGGAAATTTGGTAATTTGTTTTGTTGCTAAATATGCTTTTAACTCTACAAAAGGATTATTGAATGCCAATAATCTTCGTACCAACGAAAATGTAGCCCAAGTACTTCCCCAATATTTTCTAACAAAAATATATTCATCTTTTATAGATGGTTTACCCAAAGCATTTGTACTAGAATGCTGTTGTTGAGTAGCTTTTACTAAACAACCCATATTAAATGCACGATAAGCAATATCTGCATTTTTAGCAGCCTCTGTTTGGTAACGTTCATCTATAGCTAATTGAATATTGTTGGGTAAAGGCAATATTGTTGGATGATATAAACAAGCAGAAAAGATATTTGCTTTAGGCAGAATATTAAACTTCCAACCGGGTTGTGTATATTGAATGAATGAAAAATTCAACGTGTAATATTTATTTAGCTGACTGAATAATTTTTTGATAGGCTGTTTGAAAAACATTGAGCTGCCTTTCTAAAGTATAACTTGCCAATATTTTTTTTCTTGCAGCTTTGCCCATTGCTTGAGCCAAATCTTTATTATGAATAAACTGTTCCAATAAATTACAAATGCCATCAATATCATATAATGGTGCTATAAAACCATCAATGCCATGATCAATTACTTCATCTACCCCACCACTCTTTGTAGTAACCACAGGCAACTCCATTGCCATTGCTTCAAGCACAACATTTGGTATACCCTCGTACACACTAGTTAATAAAAACAAATCACTTTTATTCATCCAATCGCTTACTTCATTTTTATTTTTCTTACCATGCAAAATAATGTGTTCTTGTAATTTTAGTTCATGTATATGAAATAGCATTTCTTCAACTTGTGGTCCATCGCCAATGATATTCCATTGAATTGAAATGCCTTTATCTATTAACTTCTTTATTGCTAAAATACCCATTAAATACCCTTTTTGAAAGGTAAACCTTCCAATAGATAATACTGTAACGCCATTAAATTCGGATGGCTTTTTGTTGGGTGAAAAAAAACTAGCGTCAATAGCAGGACGATTAACAAAAACTTTTTCTTTGTTTGCACAGTAAGGTGCAATGGTATTTTGCATATCGCTACTTACGCAATGTACAGCAGTAATTACATCAATAGCTTGAGTTAGTTTTTGGGCTCGTTGGGGTTCGGTTATCACTTTTACTTTTTCGGCCGACCCTCTACAGCTTAACACAGTAGCAGGTTTTATCTCTTTTAAAATATCTAAAAAACTAACTGCAACACCTGAAAATTCAAAATGTATAATATCAAATTGTTGATGATTGAAGAAATGAAGAAAATAGTTTTTTCGAAGTTGTTGATTGAATTTCTTTGCTTGAAAACTAAATGATTGAATTGTACGAATTGGATGTTTAAAGAAATAGAATATTAATTGTACGAGTGTTGTTGGTAAACTAGGATTTACAATTTGAATATTTTCATGTGCATTAAAATTATATACATTCATTAATGCATTATTGCCAGTATTATTTAATCGAACAACCACTATATGATTATTTGCATTAGCCAACGCCAGTACTTTATTGATAATAAATGTTTCACTATTTTCAGGAAACCCATTAACTACAATAGCTATTTTCATGCAAGTGTTTTTTGATAACTATTTCTGTGTTCTATATACCAATTAATTAATACAAAAACAGCCCAAATCATATTTCCATTTTCTTCTTTTTCATCAAAATGATTGTGCAACATTTTACTTAATTGACGTATATTAAAATGCATTTTGAGCTCTGTAGGCATATTATCAAAAGCATGTTGTATAGTTGATTTCAATGATGTATTTATCCATGAGTGAATAGGAATATCAAATCCTTTCTTTTTTCCATATACAAAATCATCTCCAGTAAATTTTGCTAAAAGCTGTTTTATATTATTCTTTCCATTACTACTTACAATACATTGTTGCCAATGAGTAGATGAGGCTAGAGTTAATAGACTATTTGATAAATAAGGCACTCTTGATTCTAAACTATGGTACATGCTTGCCCTATCCATTTTTAGTAATATTCTTTGCAAATGAATATTCATTTCATAATTCCAGATAGTATTCATTGCATCATCTAAAGAAGTAACATCTTTTGCGTTTTCCTTAATTTGTTCATTAAAATAAACTGCTTTAGGCCTTACAGGCAATATTTTATGTTGCCATACTGCACTACCAAACATAAACATAGAGTTATAATAGAATTCGGCAAATGACGATGCCTTTAAAAAATGTTTAGAAATATGTTTTTGTGTAATTGAAAGTTTAGATAAAAGATAGTCTATAATGTTTACTGCTTTAGAACGATAGAACTTTTTAATTAAAGCTATCATTTTTACATTTCGTGAATAACCCCAAAACAATTCATCTGGACCATCACCACTTAGTACTACTTTAACTTGCTGATGTGCTACTTTAGAAATGAGTAGAGAAGGAATTGAAGAAAAGTCTGCAAACGGTTCAGTATATGCTTTGGTATGTTCATGAACAATTTGTTCAAACTCTTTAGTATCAATACTTTTTACAACATGGGGTATGTTAAACTTTTGAGTAAACCATTCTGCTTTTCCCTTTTCATCTGTTGTTACTTCACCTGTGCTAATTGTAAAAGCAGTAAGGGGTTTAATTTGATTGGCTAGTAATGTTATTAAACTACTATCTACACCACCACTCATAAATGTAGCAACGGGTACATCGCTTATTAGCTGACTTTCCACAGAACTTAGTATTGCCTGTTCAGTAAGTTGCGTATCGTTTTTTTCATTTGAATGTACAACATGATAGTATTGTTGAATGGCATAACCAAGTTGATTAATTTTCACATAATGTCCATGGGGCAACATTTGTGTATTGTTAATAACACCTAGTCCTCCAGCAACATAACCTAATTGTAAATAATTTGCTATCACACTTGCGTCAAGAGGCTCTTTAGAAATTGCTTCGTAATTAATTATGTGATCATATTGAGAACTAAAAATCACATCGTTTTTGCCATTAAATCCAATATACAAAGGTTTAATCCCTAATCTATCTCTTGCAATTATTACTTCTTTACTTATGCTATTATAAAAAGCAAAAGCATACATACCATCGAAATGTTGAAGTACAAAATCTAGTCCAAAATGTATAAGTGCATAAAGCAATATTTCGGTATCGGTGGTAGATTTAAAACTTATTCCTTTTTGTAACAATTCATTTTTAAAATCATCTGCATTATAAATTTCTCCATTAAATGTAATACAGTATTTACCACATGAAGAAACCATTGGTTGGCTCCCACTTTCTGAAACATCTCTAATTGCTAAACGTACAAATCCCGTTATATAATTATTATGTTGCCAAATACCATTACTATCTGGACCACGATGTTGCATGGTTTTTAAACACCAATTTATATATGGTGTTTTACTTTGAGTATTTTCTTTAAAACTATATATGCCTACAATTCCACACACAATTACAACTATTTCATTTTAATTAATATGCCTGATACTGCATGTTTATTGCCTAAATAATAGCCTAACAAATGACGATACCCCCAAAAAGGAATTTTAGATTTTTTAATCTTGTAATAGTCTTTATCGTAAATCACTATAACTGCTTCGTCAATAATTTCAATTTCATCTTTTTTAAATAGGTTGGCAATTTGTTGAGGCGTTGGCCTGAACATATTATCTATTGGATCGAGATGTTTTTTGTATTTATAAGGAACAGTAATTAAAATATAGCCACCTTGAATAGTTACTTTTTTTAAGTTTTCTACTACGCCATTTATATCTTCAACATGTTCTAACATATTGGTACAAATGGTGAGTGCCGATGGTTGAACAAGAGTTGCAAAATTGTTTTTTGTTACATCTGCAATAATATCAACTCCATCTTCTTTTTTTAAATCAATGTTTACTATTTGCCATCCATTATTTTGTAAAGTAGTAATTATATGTTCTTGAATATGCGGTTGAATTACTTCTCTAAAGTAAGCAGTAGACGACCCCAAATTTGCTACTAAATTATTATTAGTTAGTGGCTTTATTTTACTTAAAGCTTGCTTAACCCAAATGGCTTCTTCTCTGAACATTGTTAAATTTATTGATGGCTAATAAATAGGTATCTCTATACTTTTTTGTAACTGCATCCCATGTATAATGAGTAATAGTTTTTTGATAACCATTGTTGCCCAACTGTAAACGCATTTGCTCATTTTGAGCTAATACTAAAATTTTTTCGGCTAAACTTTCTTTACTTTCTGGCTTCATTAAAAGCCCATCTACACCATTGGTTATAACTGATTGTATTGCACCAATAGCAGTACCAATCACTGGTTTTTTACAAGCCCAAGCTTCTAAAAACACTATTCCAAAAGACTCGTTAACTGATGGTAAAACAAACACATCGAAAGCATGAAATAGATGAGCTTTATCTTCTTCCTTTAAATCATGTATAAAAATAATATCATTTTTATTTAAACTAGCTTCATCTTTAATAATTTGTTTTAATTGTTGTACATAGCTTGTTTCAAAACCTGCAATAATTAATTTTAATTTTTTATTGGTTGTTTTAGCAAGGAGAAAAGCTTGTATTAAAACATCTACACTTTTTGTTTTCTCAATACGACCAACATAGCCTACTACAACCTCATCATCTTGAATTTCCAACTTACTTCTATATAATTGTCTATTACCGTTTGCAAAAAAATCAACGTTGGTTGCAACACCTGTAATAACAATCATATTTTCATCAACCCCTAATTGAACAAGTCTATCTTTTTCAAATTGAGTATTGGCCAAATAATATTCAGATGCTTTGATGGCATTGAGTGTATTCGTTGAGATTACTTGATGATTTTCGTTGGTGGCAAAATGTATGGCCCCTTGGTAAACAAAGGGTTTTGGATTTTTTAATGTATGACGATAAAGTGGATATTGCATAAACAAATAACCCGAAGAAGATGCTACAATAACATCGGCATTGGTATTATCTATTGCTTTTTTTAAACTAGAAGACCATGGTCCTATAGATCGTAATTGTAGCCAAGTATTGTTTGTACCAGTACATTTTATCCAAAATTTAGCTAAAAAAGAAAACCAAAATTTATGTGCTCTTAGAAATGAGAATCGTTTAATATGTACACCATTCACCGTTTCTTGTAATGGAACAATTGGTTTATAATTGTTAGAATGTGAGCCATTATAAGAATCTATTGTTAGTACTTCTACCTCATCGTTGTATTGTTGTACGCATTTTTCTGAAATACCCTTAAATAATAATTGTGTGCCACCTATAGATGGATGATAATTAACAAGTACATGAGCAATCTTCATGTTTTTTATAAAGATTTTTTTAAAACTTCAACAACTCTATCAGTACATTTTCCATCAGTATAAGTAATAATGGCTTTTAAAATATCTTCACTTTTAGAAATATAATTCTTAGGATTAGCCAATGCATCGTTTACAAATTGTATGAGCTCCTTTCTATTATTTGCATGTAGCACCCCATTGGTTTTCATAATGGGTAAAAAGTACTCCTGATAGTACATACTTTTTAAATCGTACTTTCTTGGTTGTACAAACTCATCGTAAGCTGGTCCAATTTGTGGTTTTTTAAATGCACTACCATCAACCGTCATAGTACTACAAGTATTTACATGTACATCGGTATACAGCAATGTAGAACACAATTTTTTAATGTCGTAATTGGTAACATTGGTCAAAGTGAGTTTTGCAGCTCCAGTCCATGAAGTATCGAAAAATACGTTTTCACTGCCTTTAACAGCATTCTTCCAGCGTTCAATTTTATCAATAGGGTGGCATCTAAATAATATAATTGGATTGCCTTTTATTGTACCGTTTGTAATTGCTTCGTCAATATGTTGTAAAAATTGATGTTCTTGAGGAAATAGAGATAGTGGCCCGCCAGCAAACAAAATAATTTTTCTATCTGTATCAGGTAATCCAACAATTTTCAACCATTCTTCTCTTGGCAAAACAAATTCTGGTTTTTTATAAAAGTCAAACTGAGCAGCCCCAACTATATGAATATTGCTTTCTGTAGCATTAGGAGCATAAATTCTCAGTAACTCCTCTTTCATTTTTTGATTCCAAACCATATAAGTGCTGTAATTCACAGGAATCCAACCACGTTTTACAATATTATCAAACGATAAAATTGAAGTAATCATTTGCTTACCTGCTGCTTCGCAAGCCCTTAAAAAAACATCTTCTTGTGCATGAAAAGGAGTAACCACAAATACCCCATCAATATTTAAATTTTCTACCAATTGAAGCATTGCTAAATAATTGGTATCGGTTTTTAATAAGGCTTGCTCTTGTTGATGCAGCTTATTAATGTGGCCAGGAATTAAACAAAGCATATAATTATAATACTCTCTTAATCTACGTATAATTACACTTTTTGTTTTATGAAATTGTTCTAAATATCTTGGCTCAATATCTCTTGTTGGGCTTTTTAATTTAAAGTATTTGAACCAATAATCTAGCTTTGCTCTAATGTTAGTATATGCAATGCCTCTTTCAGAATTGGGCAAAATATGTACTTCAAAACCTTGACTTTTTAGTTCCTCAATTAAATCTTTTTGATCCCAAAATATACCAATTACTGGTTCGGAAAATTCTTGTAATTGTTTTAGTAGTCCAGTTCGTACTAAATAACGAATAGAAAAACTAAAACTAATGGTAACTAAAATTCTTTTTTTCATACAAGGAAAACTTATACCAATTCTTTTTCAATTAAATATTCTACAAAAGCTCTTACAGCCCCTTCGCCACCTTTGACTTCTATTTGAATTATATTAGGAATATTTTTCACTTTTTTAACAGCATTTGAAGGGCATGCTGCAATACCAACAGCTGATAAAAGTTCTAAACAATTAATATCATCTCCTATATACGCAACCTCATGTAAACTGATATTTTCTTTTGCACAAATTTCTTTTGCAGCTTGTAATTTATTACCAAAGCCTTTGCCCTGATACAAATAATCAATTTTTAACTTAGCTGCTCTATTGGCAACTATTTTTGTATTTTCTGTAGTGATGATACCTGTTTTAATTCCTGCCTCTCTCAACATTTGAAAGCCCATACCATCGTGTGTATCGAATTTTTTAAACTCATCCCCACTTTCAGTATAATACATACCCGCATCTGTCATTACACCATCTACATCGCTGAGAAATAATTTTATTTTTACCATGCTGTCCACCCTCCATCTACCATTAAAACAGAACCTGTCATATAACTACTTGCATTAGATGCCAAGAAAATAAAAGGGCCATCTAATTCTTCTCTATTGCACATTCTGCCTAGTGGACTCATTTTAGAAAAATTATGTAAAAAAGGTTCAGGATGATTATTTAAAACACCATGAGGAACAATGGCGTTACAACGAATATTATCATTGGAATAAAACGTAGCAATGTATCTTGTAAAATTGGGTATAAACGATTTAGAAGCAATATAATCTACTGGTTTAAAATTAGCAATACCTTCACCAAAATCATATAAATTTTGATTGGGAGCTACAACAGAATAAGTTGAAGCAACATTAATAATATTTCCACTTCCTTGTAAAAGCATTTGTTTACAAGCAGCCTGCGTCATTATAACGGTTCCAGTTAAATTTACTTCAACCGATTTTCTTAGTAAATCAATTGGATAGTTTTCGAAACGGCTTTGATTTACACCTCCAATATTGTCTTTATCGAACTTTGCATCTATCGCTGCATTGTTTATTAATACATCTAAAGCTCCAAACTTTTCAACTGTTGCAGCTACTGCATTTGCAACACTTTCTTCATTGGTAATATCTACTATTTGAAACAGAAAATTGGCAGCATCAAATTCGGCACTCAATTCTTGTTCTAATTCTGTAGCCAGATGTTCATTAATATCAGCTAGTATAACTTTAGCATTTTGCTGTAAGAATGCTTTGCTAATTTGCTTACCAATTAAGCCAAAAGCACCTGTTATAAAAACTACTTTATCTTGAATATCTACTGGATTATTATTCATTGGTACACATTTGAATGATGGATGCCGATTGCTGTATTTGGTCTATTGAAAATTGCGTAAAGTTTCCACTTGCAATTCTTTGAAAAAAATCTTTTGCTTGTGCAATAAATAAATCATTTCTATCGAACGATGGAAGTACAACTTCTTCTACACTTTCTTTTGTTGAAATACATAAAGAATTTTTAAAAAAGTCAACATCCATTACGGCTTGATCAAAAATAAATTTATACCAACGCTGTGCAATAGGTTGACAATAATTTACATGCACATGAGCAGTTACGTTATTGGTATAAGCAATATTTAAATCAAAAGCTGCATTTGTATTAACTTCTAAGGCTGTATGATGATTTGGGAAAGATGCAAATCGATTTACGTCGGCTCCTGCAATCCAATTAGCAACATCAATATCATGACTTAAAGTTAATGCTGCACCACCACCGCTTTCTTTTTGTGCTGCATAAGAAGTTCTATAGTCTTCCCAAGGATGCCATGCTGGTAAATATTCGCCCCAAAAGGTTTGTATGTTAACGAGATTACCATATTGCTTACTTTGTGCAAAATTTTTTACTTGTTGTAATAGTGGATGATAACGCATCATGTAAGCTACTTGCACCAATACCTTATTTTTTTGTATTGCATCAATAATAGTTACTGCATCAATGTTTTCATGAGCCAAAGGTTTTTCTACTAAAACATGAATACCATTATTTATGCAATCTAACGTTTGTTGTAAATGTTGTGCAGTGGGTGTACAAACAATTGCAGCCAATGGTTTTTTTGCTAATGCATCGTTCCAATTGGTACTAATTTCAACTTGTGCATTTGCAATATCTCTAAAAGGAAGATTTCTTTGTCGGTAAACAATGATATTGTTATAACCCAATGACCACAAATTTCTTATATGCCTTTCGCCAATTGAACCTGCACCAATTAGCAATATTGGTTGATGATTAGTCATTGAACTTTATACAATTGTATTTAGTAATTACTTCTGCAGCTTTATCAAAACTTGAAATATCATCAATATCTACTGCAAAAATATTATCTATGGTATGAGGTAAAATTAGATTACCTGACATTCTTTTTTGTTGAGTAATTACAGTTGTTTTTATTACATCTAATGCCCCAATTTGCCAATACGTTTTAGGCAATATTTGTCGTGGTTGATTGTAAAACTCATCAATACCTGGAGAAGGCATTAAAGGTTGCATGGGTGCATGTTCGTTTTCAACAGTCCACATTTTATAGGGTGTAATTGGCGATGGTGTAATTACACGTAATGAATCGGCTTCCATGTTTTGCAACATTTTTTCAATGCATTCATCAATCATACCCACCATTCTAACAGGTGATGTTGGTCTTAATTGAACAACATAATCTGGTACATAATTTTCATTTTCTTTTAGCCAATTAAGTGCATGGGTGAATGTTTCAAAATCGGTAGTTAAATCTTGAGCAAATTCAGCAGGACGTTTAAATGGAACTTCAGCACCATATTGTTTTGCTACTGCAGCAATTGCATCATCATCGGTAGTAACAATTGTTCTTGTGATTAAAGAAGATTGTTGTGCTGCCAATATGCTGTAAGCAATTAATGGATGATTGAGTAGAGGTCGAATATTTTTACCTGGTAAACCTTTGCTACCACCACGAGCAGGAATAATTGCTAAAATGTTCAATTGAATTTACAAGTATTTAAAAAGCTGAAAAAAATATGTAGTACAAGTGTGCGACGCCACTACAGTTGAATTATGTACTACAGCTGGTTACATAAATTATTTTCTGTATTTCAGTTTATCTCTTTGTACAGATTCTATTTCCAAAATTTCGGATTCCTTATAATTTAAAGCTGCATGTGTGTTATGTAAATCTCTTACCAATTTATGCAAGCCTGGCATTTCTAAAGAAGCTGCATGATCGGTACCTTTCCAAGTTCTGTCTTTCGTAAAATGTCTTTCAATCCAATTGCCACCTAAAGTGTAAGCAGCTATATCTATTGAGATACCTAAATGATGACCTGAGAAACCAATGTCTTTAACCCTGCCAGCAAACTTATCTTTAATACGAACAATTTCTAACAAGCAAACATCTTTGAATGGCACAGGATAACCAGAGGTGCAACTATATAAAACAACTCTATCTTTTGCATCGCCAGTTTCTTCGAAAAATGCTACAATTTTATCTTCTTCTTCTTGTGTAGTCATACCAAAAGAAATGTGTACTTCGCCTTTATATTCATCTCTCAAAACTTTCAACATATCGTAGTGATTGTTGCAAGCTGATGGTACTTTTATTAAATCTGGATTTAAAGGAATAATTTCTTTTGCTGAAGTTACATCCCAAACTGAGGTTGAGTAACCAATGCCAATAGACTCGGCATATACTTTTAAATCGGCATGTTGCTCTGGTGTAAATTCCAAGTATTCTCTGTGTGCACCATAAGTTGCTCCATATGAATTGTAAGGAACAGGATGTGGTGTACTGTATTGCTCAGGAGTTAATAATTCTTTGTTATTTCTTTTTTGAAACTTGGCATAATCGGCACCACAGCTTTTTGAAAGTGCTATTAATTCTTTTGCAATTTCAAAATCGCCCATGTGATTACAGCCAATTTCTGAAATTACTTTGGGTGTAGAAAAACTTAGTGTAGCCATTGTTTATAATTTTATTTGTTGAAAACGAAAATTGTAGAAATATATTTTACTAAAAATAAATGGATTAATAATTTAATTACTCCATACTCCAAGAATGATAGATAATCATTCCATTTTGCATATCGTTATTGAGTTTACCAGTGCCAAAGAAATCGCCTTTTTCAACTTCTATATTAAACGCAGATTCTATGTCAAAAGTAATATCTTGTCCAAACTTTAAAACAACATCAATTGAATATACACCTTGCAGTAAAGGTAATTTTGGAATGACACAACTTATACTTCCTTTTTGATTGAGTTGCATAATACCATGATACGAATTTCTTGAAAGGCAAGTAAATAAAACTTGTTCCAAATTATTTCTTATTCGAAGAATAATTACAGGATCTGGACCTTTTTCAAGTACTTGATAATATAATTTTATTTGTACATCTTTTCCACTTTCAGCAATTTGTGTTACTTCACCATGTTCATTAAGTAACTCTACTTGTTGAATAACAAATTTTTTATTGCCTTTTGCATGCTCGAAAGTAACCTCATTACTATTAGCAATAGAGGCAGCATTGAGTAAATAATAATTCACTACATCGTTAGGTGTACCTTCTTGAATAATGGTGCCGTGTTGCAATAAAATGGCTCTGGTACATAACTTTTTTACAGCAGCCATATCATGACTTACAAATAAAACAGTACGCCCTTGTTTGCCTGCAACTTCTTGCATTTTACCCAAACATTTTTTTTGAAACTCCGCATCTCCCACAGCTAACACCTCATCTATAATTAAAATTTCAGGATCTAAATGAGCAGCAACAGCAAAAGCCAAACGTACTTTCATGCCACTACTGTAACGCTTTACTGGCGTTTCAATAAATTTTTCAATGCCTGAAAATTCTACAATACTGTTGTAACGTTCTTCAATTTCTTTACGTGTTAATCCTAATATAGTACCATTCAAAAAAATATTTTCTCTGCCCGTTAATTCAGGATTAAAGCCTGTACCCACTTCTAACAAACTAGCTACTCTTCCATACAATTCAATTCTACCTTCTGTGGGTTCGGTAATACGAGACAACATTTTAAGTAAGGTGCTTTTACCAGCTCCGTTTTTTCCAATAATGCCTAAAACTTCTCCTTGTTGTACTTCAAAAGAAATATTTCTATTTGCCCAAAAAACATCTTTACCCGGTGTGTTAGACTGAATATTTTTAAGCGACTTTATTTTAATAAAATTTTTAAATGGAGCAGCGATAGATTTAATCATTGCCGAAATTAGATTTTCTTCTTTCTGTTCCGCAATGCCAATTCTATATGCTTTGCCTAAATTGCTTACTGCAACAGCAATATGTTGTTGATTATGCGACATCGGCAAAGTGTTTTTCCATTTTTTTAAAATACAATGCTCCTGTTATAAATAAGAAAACAGCTACAGCTCCACTAGTGGCAACTAAAGTCCAGGGAAATGGTTGACTTTGCAAAAAGCTGCTTCTAAACCCTTCAATACCACCAACCATAGGATATAAAGCATATAAGTGATAAGCAGTATCGCCTAACTGTTGTTGCACTTTAGCAGCAGGATATGCAACTGGAGCAACATACATTAAGAGTGGCAAAATAAAGCCTATTGCAAATCTAAAATCTCGGTATTGTAATGCCAATGACGAAAGCCAAAAACCTAATCCTGTTGATGTGATGATAATAATGAATAATGGAATAGGAAATAACCAAACATTTTCTCCAGGTACATATTGATAAAAAAGCATTACACCCAATAGAATAATTAATGATATAAAAAAATCGACCAATTTAGAAAAAATGGGTACCATTGGTATAATCATTCTAGGAAAATACACTTTAGTAAATATGGCAGAAGTAGTAATTAAACTATTAGATGATGCGGTGAATGTTGATGAAAAATAAGTCCAAGGAATAACAGCCAAACAAGAAAATACAGGATAAGGCAAATTAGGATTACCTGTAGAAATACCTGCTACTTTACCAAATATTAAGCTAAATACTACAATTTGGAATAGTGGGTTTAAGATAGCCCATAAAAAACCTAAAACAGATTGTTTATACAATACAGTAACATCTCTTAATACCATATAGTAGAGTAAATCTTTGTATCGAATGAGCTCTTTGAAATTAATGAACTGCCTTTGATTAGCAGGTTCAATAATAGTATGTAAATGTGATTGAAACATAGAAATATTGCTTAAAGGATTAGATGGAAATACCGAAATAGTTTAATTAGTATTTTCACCAGGAATTAAATACTCGGCAGGAAACTCTACAATCATTACTTGCCCAAGACTTTCAAGTTGAACATATACTTTCTTTTTACCTCCTCGAATTACTGTACCTGTATTGTTCATAAATACCCCATGATTTACAGTAACCTTCATTTTTTCTTTAAATCCTTCGGATGAAATGATTGAAATTTTTGCATCTTCTTCATCAAGGTACTTTTTAATTAACTGTATTTCATCATCTTTAATTACAGCTGGTTTTCCTAAATAATGAACCAAATTTAAAACACCATCTATTATTAACACATCTAGCTTATTAACAATATCTATATGTACAAATACATAGGAACGAAATAAAGGATCTTCAATAATTTTTTTTCTATCGGTCCATTGCCTTTCTAACTTTTGAGTTGGGCACCAACTTTCTATACCTCTTTCTTTTAAAAGCCGATCTACCTTCTTCTCCCAACGAGGCTTGGTATAAATGGCATACCATTTTTTCTTTGTTTCCATACCGTAAAATTAGTCTTTATACATAGCTCCGCCACCTAACTCACATGTTTGAAAGTTAGTATCTAGTTATATTCACAATTAAATCAAAGTAATCAATTAACTCTTAGATTTTCCAAGTAATCTTTCGAAAAACGTTTTCTTTTTTTCCTGCACATAATAACCATAGCCATATCCATAACCATATCCATATCCATAGCCATAACCATATCCATAGCCACCACCTTCACTTTTAATACCGTTTACTATTACACCCATATTTCTAAACTTCTTTTCTCTATGTAACTTATCTATAAAAGGTATTACCGCTTTAAAAGAATATTTATGACGGATAATAAACACACTTAAATCAACAAACTTCTCTAATAACAAAGCATCAGTAACTAAACCTACAGGTGCTGTATCAATAATAATGTAATCAAAATTTTGTCGTAAGTATTCAAATAAACGAACAGTTTTTTGGCTTAACAATAACTCTGCTGGATTAGGGGGTATAGGTCCAGAGCTAATTACAAATAAATTTTCTCTATCTGGAACTTCCTGAATAATATCGGCTATATCCATGTCTTTAATGATATAGTTTGATAATCCAAGTTCATTGGTTAAATTCAAATATTTACTGAGTTTAGGTTTACGCAAATCGAACTCTAATATAACAGTTCTAGAACCTGTAATAGATAAACTACTTGCTAAGTTTAATGATACAAAACTTTTTCCCTCACCACTCATAAAAGAAGAAACCAACATACATTTTAAAGGTTTATCGGGTAGCATGTATTGTAAGTTGGTTCTTATAAGTCTAAATTGCTCAGCAATAGGACTTCTGCTTTTATTTTCAATTACGATACTTTTATTATTTTTTTCATACGACAGTTCACCTAAAATAGGTATTTGAGTACCTGTTTCTATTTCGAGCCTATCTTGAATTTTTGTGTTGAAAAAGTCTTTTAGTAAAATAATTAATACTGGAATAATAATACCAATTACAATTGCCATTAATCTTACTTGGGCAGCCTTTGGAGTGCTTAAACCTGCATTTTGTGCTAAATCTACCACCCTTGTATTATTAATATTTGATGCTAATGATAACTCTGTCTCTTCCTTTTTCTTTAATAAATCTTTATAAATTTCTTGCTTAACAATAATATCTCTTTGCAAACGCATTTCAATTCTTCTTTTTGAAGGAATACTTTGCAATTTTGTTTCTAATAAACTTGATGTAGTTTCAAAACCTTCTAACTGTGCTTGATTGGCTATCTTAATATTACGAATAGTACGTAAAATATTTTGACGAATTGCTTTTATACTTTCAACCATGTCTAAAACATGAGAGTCATTTGGGGCAGAAATAATTTCTAATTTTTGTTTTTCTAAAACAGTTTTATTATGATTTTCTATTATAGACAAAAGCATTACATCAGTTTGTCCAAATGCAGGCGGTATAATATCACTTGTATTTCTGAAGTTAGTGATGTAAGATTCTAAAATTTCAAGCATCCTTGATTGAATTAACAACAAGTCTTTATTCTTTGCTACATCAGTATACTCTGTAAAGAAAACTGATCCTGCTTCTTGAAAAGAGGGCACTTTGTTTTCTACTTGAAAACGCTCAGCCAAGATTTCTAAACTATCTAAGTCAGCAGTTATTTTATTGAGTTTATCATTTAAAAAATCGATTGTTTTATTGGCAACAATATTTTTATCATTTAATCCTGCGGTATTATATACATCCATCAATGTATTAATAATATTAATAGCTCTTTCCGGAATTTCATCTAACATAGCCAATTCTAATACCCCACCCTGTTCAGTTACTTTTACAATTGTTAATTTTGATTTTAAGGCAGCTGCTTCTGTTAGTTTTTCAGTAAAAATTAGTTGATATCCATTTGAATTTGCTTTAACTAATCTATTACGTTCAATAATTATTTTACCATATTCCAAATCTAGCGTATCGCCGTAAGTAAACTTTCTTTTTCCGCCAATGCCTGAGATATAGAAATTTTCTTGCAGTAAATCAACATGATAAGACACGGCTTTAGCAAGGGAATCTTCTTTAACTACTTTTATAAAAAAAGGTTGTTGTAAGCCATACATCTCAGATGTAGTTACCCTACCTTCTTGTTTAATTTTGATATTTAAATTCAACGAGTCTACTACTCGTTTAGAAAGTGTAAATGACTCTAATATTTCTACTTGATTTTCTACATCTAAATTTCCTGGTACAATACCCAACTCTTTTAATGCTTGATAATTCGATTGATCTTCATCTTTAATAAGCATTTTACCTTTTACTGTGTATAGTTTTGGAGTATACCGTAAATATAAATTAGCAGAGAATATGGTTATGGCTAACCAAATAATTACCCAAGGTAGTATACCTATCAGTTTAAATATAAGCTTCTTCAAATCGAATGGATTATTCGATGAAGCTGGCTTCATATTTTCTTGTTCGGCACCAATTATTGGATAACTCATTCTTTTGTTTAGTTTCGGGTCAATAGATAAATTACAGTAATTAAACTACTTACAATACCTATTATTCCACTTGTTCTTGCAAAACGATCATTAATTTTCTTGGCATTAGTATCGCTTGCTACAATTATTACATCATTTCTTCTTAAATAATAATATGGAGAAGTGAACAAAGTTTTTTCATTAAAATTCACTAAGCCAACTTCTCTAAAACCACTACTGTCTCTTATAACCCTCACTTTATTTTTAATTGCAAACTGTGTCATATCTCCTGCATATCCTAAGGCTTCAAATAAAGTAATTCTCTCATTAGGAATATTAAAAGAACCTTGTAATCGGACTTCACCAAGAACTGTAAAGCGAAAATTGGTAAATCTTAATATAACAGTTGCATCTAATAAATATGGTTGTATTAAATCTTTGAGAAGCTGTTTTGCAGAATCTATAGTATATCCGGAAAGTTTCACTTTACCAATAGTATACATTTCTATATTCCCATCTTGATCTACAAGGTAGCTAGGTGGACTATTTAATGTAGTTAAAAATCCACCGCCTCTTGTATTAAAATCACTTACAGTTTGAGTGTTTTTGCCTGATATTTTTATTTCCAATATATCATCGGGTTGTATAACAGATAATGGTGCTTGCATTTGAGGCAATGCAATACGTGGCGAATCGGGCAAATCGCTAAGTACCATTAGGTGCTTATTACTGCCGCAAGATGTACTTAAAATAAGCACATGCAGCAGTATAACTACACACAACAATGGTGTGTAGTTTCTATTAATTAATTTATGCATAGAAACCAATGGGTTAGTAGTAAATCAAAGTTAGCTTCTAGCATTTCAGCAGTTTGTGTGTAATAATCCACACTATGTGGATATACCTGAATAAACAAATATTAAAAAGGGCAACTACATAAATTGTAGCTGCCCTTTTTAATAATGTAATGATTTACAATATATCTATCTTAAGTTTAAAACCCTTACTGCTATTGTTTATTAGCTGTATTTGCTTTTGCACCACTCATATCTCCTACAATTTTTGTAGTAGTGTTTATATAAAAATCGGTTGATAAATTTTTTAACCAAGCTTGGTATCTTTCACCCTTTGATTTATCGGGATTATTATAAAATTTTGCTTTATCGGCTTTTGAAACTGTTACATCCATTTCTTTTTGCAACTTAGCTAAGGTATTAATTTGTGCTACTGTAGCTTTTACCTGTTTTTGTTGCTCTTTATATTTTATTATATTTATACTACTTGGTTGTTCTGAGTTATTTGCTAACCATTTTGCATTTGAATTAATAATAGAAACTACTTCATTATTAATTAGTGTAGTTTTTGAAGTTGCAATTGTAGCATTTAATATACTTTCAGTTGCCGATACTTGATAATCGGCTTTTTTAATTTCATCCCAAGGCAAAGAAAGTGTATTGTCTTTTTCTCTAAACTTTAAATATTCGTAAGAATCGGGCAATAAAATATCGGGCTCTACTCCTTTTAACTGTGTTGATCCTCCATTAATTCTATAAAACTTTTGAAAAGTTAATTTCACTGCTCCTAATTCTGTTCTTCCACTATTATAATCTAATACATTGCCTAATGGAATATTACGTTGTACCGTGCCTTTACCATAAGTAGATGTAGTGGTACCTATTACAATTCCACGTTTGTAATCTTGTATAGCTGCTGCAAAAATTTCGGATGCCGATGCACTAAAACCATTTACCATTACAGCCAATGGGCCTTCATATAATACAGCAGGGTTATTATCGCTAAGTACAGAAATTTTACCTTCCTTATCTCTTACCTGTACAATTGGACCAGTTTTAATAAATAAGCCAACCATTTGTACTACTTCATATAGAGATCCTCCCCCATTACTCCTTAAATCCATTACAATACCTTCTATATTTTCGGCTTGTAATTTTCTAATTTCATTGGCAACATCTTCACTACATCTTGCACCATCGGGACGTTCAAAATCTGCATAAAAATCGGGCAAGTAGATGTAACCAATTTTCTTGTTATTCTCTGTAATTACAGCACTTCTTACATACGATTCATCTTGCACAATTTCATCTCTCATTAAGGTTACTACTTTGGTTGTACCATTTTGTTTTTTAATGGTTAGTGTTACTTCTGTTCCTTTATTTCCCCTAATTAATTTTACAGCTTCGGTTACTTCATAACCTGTAATATCAACGGGTTCACCAGTTCTACCTTGTGCTACTTTAACAATAATATCGTTGGCTTCAATTTCTCCACTTCTCCAAGCCGGATAACCTGCTACAACGCTTGCAATTTTAATTACACCTTCAGTTTCTTGTAGTTGAGCTCCAATACCATAAAACCTACCACTCATTTGTTCGTCAAATGCTCTTTTTTCTACAGGGGGAAAATAATCGGTATGTGGATCCATTAAATTAGTAATATTATTAATGAAAATACTAAACCTTTTATCATCTGTTGCTGCTATTTTAATTTTATCAAATGATCTGTTCATTACTTTTAATACCCTGTCTCTAGCTTCTGCTTCTAATGCTGCATCAGACTTTGCCGAATCTTTATTGACTAATTTTTCTCTTTGTTCTGTTAGTTCAACATAACGTTCTAAAGCAAGGTATTTTAACTTCTTTCTCCAACGTTCTTTTCTTTCTAATTCATTCGTGCAAAAGTTTTGTTTCTCGGTATTAGTATCATATTCTTCTTCTTGGGTAAAATTGAATGGCTTTGCTAAAATTTCTTTGTACAATTCCACAACTTCAGGTAACCGTTTATCGTATACTGCTCCAACAACTTGTGTAAACTTTATTTCGCTACCATGAATTTCATCATCAATTGTAGCTTCATGTTTTTTGAATGACTGTATATCGGATTGAAGAAAAATGTTCTTCTCCCCATCTAATTCTTCTAAAAATTTTGAAAATACTTGCTTTGAGAAATCATCGTTGATTGCTTTAGGACTGTAATGTTGTTTTTCTAATAACATGCCTACAGCTGCCAACAACTTTTTTCTTTGTTCTTGCTTAGTATCATCATTATTTGAAAATCCGGTATGGGTAAATGCAATAAATAACCCACCAAATGCAATAGCAATAAGCAGTAATATTCCTTTTCTAGTCTTCATAAATTGTATAAAATTTTGCATACGAATTATCAAATGTATAGTTTTTTAGTATCAATATAAATTTGTAAAAACCTATTAACAAAGGTTTTTGTTGTGCGAAAAGTACAAGGATTTTAAAAAAAGTGATTATTGTATTTTGCAGAACGAATAAAACGGCTATTTTTGCACTCTTAAAAAAACGGAGGGTATAGCTCAGTAGGTTAGAGCGACAGTTTGTGGCACTGTAGGTCGTGGGTTCGAGACCCATTACTCTCCCCTTTTAAACCTTGTAAACTGCAACATTGTTTACAAGGTTTTTTATTAAATACTTATTATGAGTTATTGGATAATTTTAGTACCTATTATTTCGGCGTTTATTGGTTGGTTTACTAACTGGATTGCTATTAAAATGCTATTTCATCCAAAAAATCTAATTAAAATTTTAGGTATCACTTTTCAAGGAATTTTTCCTAAACGACAAAAACAATTTGCCGAAAAGTTAGGTAAATTGGTGAGTGCAGAGTTATTATCATTTCAAGAAATTGAACAAAAAATTGCCAATCCCAATAATGTAAAAAAACTTATGCCACTTGTAGAAGGGCATATTGATCATTTTTTAAGAGTGAAGTTATCTGACCAAATGCCTGTAATTAGTATGTTTATTGGCGATAAAACCATTAATCAATTAAAACAAGTATTTATTACAGAGCTTGAAGAACTTTTTCCAGTAATTATGAGCAATTATATGGGTCATTTAAAAGAAGAGCTTAATCTTGAAAAAATTGTTATTGAAAAAGTAAGCAACTTTTCTACCGATAAATTAGAAGAAATTTTAAAGAGCATTATGAGTAGTGAATTTAGGTTTATCGAAATTCTCGGTGGTATATTGGGTTTCTTATTAGGTCTCATTCAAGTTGCCATTATGTACTTTCAAGCTAATTAATCGGTAAACAACACGGTTTCGCCGTTATACCTTTGCAACTTTATCCTTTTACAATTGTCATATTACCACTTGTACATTTATAAAACCCTTCAAAAGCAAATTCATAAGATTTTTGCTTTTATATCAATATAAACTCATGAAATATTTATTCCTATTTGCTACAACATTGCTAAGTATTACACAATTACTTGCTCAATATCCAGGGGCAGGAAACAGAGGAGGTGGTGCTCGTGGAAGTGCCAATATGAATGTTGGACATTTCTATGGAAAATTTGTAGATGCAACTACTAATAAGCCTATTGATGGTGTGAGTGTATTATTGTATGGTAATAAGTTTGATAGTGTTACCAAAACTAGAAAAGAAGTTGTTTTAAAAACTGTAATTACTGCTGGTAATGGAGATTTTAGTTTTGATGGTTTGGCTATAATGGGTACTTACAAACTTAAAGCCATGAGTATTGGCTATAAAAATTACGATAAAACACTGAAGTTTGATATTAAGATGGGTGGTGGAGATGCAGGTGGCAATCAGATGGAAAAAATGATTGGCATGACCGATGTTGATTTAGGCAACATAAAAATGCAAACAAACCCAAACGATTTAGCTAATGTAACTGTAACCGCTAGCAAGCAATTGTTTGAAATGGGCATTGACAGAAAAGTGTTTAATGTAGATAAAAATTTAGTGAGTACTGGACAAACTGCAACAGAAATTATGAAAACCATTCCATCATTAAGTGTTGATGTAGATGGCAATGTTGAATTAAGAAATGCTGCTCCTCAGATATTTGTAGATGGTCGCCCAACAACGTTAACTTTAGATCAAATACCTGCAGATATAATTGAAAAAGTAGAAATAATTACCAACCCGTCAGCCAAGTTTGATGCTAGTGGTGGTAATGCAGGTATAATAAACATTGTATTAAAAAAGAATAAAAAGAATGGCTACAATGGGGGTTTGAGAGTTGGTGTAGATAGCCGTGCAAGAATGAATTTAGGCGGCGATTTTAATCTACGTCAAAATAAAGTTAACTTTTTTGCAAGTGCTAACTACAACCAAAGAAAATCAATCTCAGTTTCAGATGCATCTACAAAGTTTACAACCCCAACAACCATGAGTGTGTTATCTAGCAGTGATAATACTAGTAATGGATACTTTGCCTTTTTTAGAGGTGGTTTAGATTATTTTGTTGATAACAGAAATACCATTTCGTTTACTGCCAATATTACCAAAGGAAACTTTGATAACGAAGGTTTACAAAGAATAGATACCAACTCTACCAATTTGGTTTCTATGACCGATAGAAACACATTGTCTCAATTTAATTTTCAAAACTTTGGTGGGCAATTAAGTTACAAACACAACTTTACTAAAAATGGTCATAGTATTGCGGCCGATATTAATTATAATTCTAGTACTAACTCTAATGAAACAGACATTAATAACACCATTTTCAATGCTAGTGGAACCCAAAAATATCCTTTATTCCAACAAAGAAGTGTAGGAGAAGGAACCAATGATTTTTTAACGCTACAATTAGATTACGAAAATCAATTATCGGAAAACACCAAATTTGAAGCTGGTTTAAGAACAGCCATTAGAGATTTTAAAACTGATAATCTACAATACTTGAATAATAATATTTCGGGTAGTAATTTTGTATTGAGCCCAAGATCTAGTAGCCGTTACAAGTTCAACGATCAAGTACATGCTGCTTATGCTACTTATAGCTTTAAGTATAAAAAGTTTAGTTACCAATTGGGTTTAAGAGCCGAAAGTTCTAATTACACAGGCAATCTATTAACCTTAAATGGAGGAGATTCTAGCACTTTTAAAGTAAACTTCCCTCTGAGTTTATTTCCTAGTGCATTTATTACTTATAAGTTAACCGATAAGCAAGATTTACAATTGAATTATTCTAGAAGAGTAAATAGACCAAGCTTTTTTCAATTATTACCTGTGTACGACTTTACCGATCCACAGAATCCTTCAGTAGGTAATCCTGCTTTAAAGCCAGAGTTTACTAGCTCATTCGAGATTTCGTACAACAATAGTTATAAAAGAAATGCTAACTTTTTAGCTACCGCTTATTTTAAGTATAGCACTAATTTAATTACTAGGTATATATATCAAGATGTAAATAAAAATGTACAACCTGGTGTAGTTGCCGATGATAGTTTATTCTATACTAGTAATATTAATGCAAATAATAGCTACACCTATGGTTTAGAATTAACCAATAAATTTCCTGTAAATAAGTGGTGGGATTTAACCTTGAATTTAAACTTATACAACTCTCAAATTAATGCAAATATTCCAGGACAAAACATTGACAATTCTATTGTAAGCTGGTTTGGTAAAGTAAATAATAATTTTAAGTTAACGAAGAGTTTATCATTACAAGTTTCAGGAGATGCACGTTCTAGAACTTTATTACCACAAGGTGGTGGTGGTGGTCGTGGTGGACGTGGTGGTGGTGGAATGATGTGGGGTGGTGGAAATCAAACACTTGCTCAAGGTTATACATTGCCCAGATATTTCGATGTTGATATAGCTTTAAGAAAAGATTTTACCTGGAAAAAAGGAAGAACAGCTTCACTTACATTTAGCATGAATAATATATTTAGAACTGCCACAGAAACCTATACAGAAGCTATTTTCTTTACACAAGAAACCTTTAGATTAAGAGATCCACAAGTATTAAGAATTAACTTTAGTTACCGTTTTGGCAAGTTTGATATTTCTTTATTTAAAAGAAAAAATAACAAAGCCGAAGGTGGCGATTCAGGAGATATGGGTGGTGTTGGAATGTAGTTGAATATTAAATTTTTGTATTATTATAATAGAGCAGTCATCTTTTTAAATGGCTGCTCTTTTGTATTTCAAGTTTTATCTCAATAAAAATCATTTTAAGTAAGATAATACTATGGAAAAGCTTTGAACTGTATGCCAAATGATAGCTGTAAATCCATTTTGTAATTGTAAGATTTTCTTGCTAGTTCTTTTTAATAAAAACTAACCCTTTTATTAAAAACACTTTCAACTACTTTTTTTGATTTCCATTACTAGAACTTGATACTAATAATTTTTTGGGGGCTAAACAACTTACTCAAGAAGTTCATACTCAAAACTGCAAATAGTGATGGTAACAACAATTCTTATTCATCTAACATAAGTAGTTTAAGTTATAGAGATTATCAATTAATCATTAGTAACAATATTTTAGCCGTTGTTGGTATGGCAAAGCCTACCAACAACGTTTTATGTATTACGATGTTGGTGTTACAACACACAACATCGGCGAAGAGGGAAGCGAAGATTATGGGCGGAAAAATCACTTCCCCCCGATTGTGCCATAGATAAATGGTTAACTGTTACTCCCAAATAATTGGCAAATTGTACATTGCTACAACCGAGTTCTTCTTTTAATTGTTATATAGTATTCATTTTGTGTAGATTTTTTAAAAAATTAAATTTCTACACAAATTTGTGTAGAAAAAAACTACACAAAAAACAACAGATTTAATAAAACCAAAAAAGGGGTCCACTAATTGGAACCCTTTTCAAAATCGTAATTATTTGCTTCTTTTTTCTTTTAACTTCTTAGCTCCATAACCTACACCTGCTGCTAGCCCCTAAAGGGGATTATGCTTTTTTTCTATTTTTCAGTTTCTTTGCTCCATAGCCTACACCTGCAGCTACTAAAAGACTTAAGCCTCCATCTACTGGTACATCGTTTACATCATCATCAAACACTGGTTGGGCATGTGTTAAACTTGGGATGATTAAGGCTGCGATGAAGCAGAGCGTTACAATTGTTTTTATGTTGATTTTCATAATTTCTAGTTATTTAGTTGTGTCCCTTTCCCCTAAAGGGGAAGAAGAAAGTTTAGGAGTTCAATTTAA
>CALRVE020000030.1:0-42257 GCA_943371535.1 Asaia bogorensis
TTTATTGAATAAAGGGCAATAAAAAACTGTTCTGCAAAATGCAGAACAGTTTTACCTTTATCCTTAATCTAAACCTAAATGTTATAATTATTAAGCTGTTTTACGCATTTGTGTAAACAACTCTACATTTTTCTGATTTTTTTGCGTTACATGTTTTTCAACAGCAGCAGTAATATTGGCAAATAATTTTTCATCTTTTAATTCGCCATAAAATAAACGCCAAGAAATTTTAATGGGGTAAGGTCTTTCAATCCCTTCAATTAATGGACGGTTGCCAACTAGAATAACTGAAAAATTTTTGCCGGTAATTTTAATTTGCTCCATTTGATGCGTACGGCAAGTGAGCTCAGCATCTAATTGGAGGTTGCTTGTACCAGTAGGTACGTTAATTTGCCATTTCATAGTATATTGGTTTTAGGTATAAACGCATAATGTAGTTTTTTTAGTATGCAGGTTTAAACCTTGTTCGATTGGGCTATGAGAATGACTGATTCAATTAGATAGAATTAGTGACTATTTTTCGGTATCACAAACTAAGGTTAAAATAAAGTTTGAATACCATTGTTTACCCTAAATTCATGTTGTAGTAACCATTTTTTTCGCCACATACCACCTGAATAACCCACTAAACTTTTATCGCTGCCAATAATTCTATGGCAAGGCACAATAATGGCAATTTGATTTTTCCCGTTAGCTGCCGCCGCTGCTCTTATACATTTTGGATCGCCTAGTTTTTTAGCCATATCTAAGTAGCTAGCAGTTTTACCAAATGGAACTGATAGTAATTGACTCCAAACTCTTTGCTGAAAATCTGTTCCTTCTTGATGTACAGGAATATCGAACACTTTACGTCGGCCGGTAAAATATTCAATCAATTGTTCGGTACAATAATGAATCATGTCACTTACGCCAGGTTCGCCATGTGCAATTTGTTCTCTATTGTCTATGAAACTAATTTCAGCAATAAAATTGTCGGTTCCACCAATTTTCAATAAACCAACGGGGCTTTCGTAATATGTGTAATACAGTTCTTGCATGAAGTTGTGTTAGTTGCGTAAAATTATCCAATTAACCAACCATTCGATGTTTTTTTATCGGGTTGCAATAAAATTACTTCTTTCTGTTCATCATACACTCCTAAAACCAAACATTCACTGATGAAGTTGGCAATTTGTTTGGGTGGAAAATTCACCACAGCAACAATTTGTTTGCCTACTAAATCATCTACAGAATAGTGATGGGTAATTTGTGCCGATGATTTTTTAATGCCCATTTCACCAAAATCAATGGTTAATTGGTAAGCAGGCTTTTTAGCTGTGGGAAAATTCACTGCTGTAATAATTGTGCCTGTACGAATTTCAACTTTCTCAAAATCATTCCAAGTGATCATGTTTTTTTAGGTTGAAGTTAAGGAGAAAGAAGATAGATGACAGAAGACGCAGGACGGAAGACAGAAGGTAGAAGACAGATGACAGAAGGTTAGTTTGACAGGATGAAATTAAAAACTAGAAACTAAAAGTATAAAAACTAAATATCTAAAAATCTAGTATCCAGCATCTAGCATCAATTAGTTTGTCTTCACGAAATCTTCAATCTTAAAAATTTCTAAGCATCTTCTCTTTACAGAGCTTTGGGTGTTGGGCAAAGGAAGATGCGTTAATTGAAAACGCAATGTCCCTAGCTTTGCACAGGGTAATGTAGGAGACATTGCTGGGAAAGAAAATAGCATTGATAATAAAAAGCAATTTAATCCAGCACATTAAACTAAAACAAATGAAGATTATACTAGTAATTGCATTAGTCTGTTCATTTTTGGTATGCAAAGCCCAAGATCAGCAGCCATATATGTATTCATCTGTTTTGGACAAAAAGTTTAATAAGAAGATTATAGTTGATACAAGCGACTGTTTATCATATCATTTTAGACGAGGTATAGTAGGCATTTTTAAAAATGCGAAAGCTGTAGTTTTAAAATATCATACTGATAGATATCTTAAAATGGGGAATATGAAACTATGGGTTTGTAATATGCCGAAACAAATTTCGAAATGTAAAATAGGAGATACTGTTTTAATATCTGGTAATGCATATAATATTGCAGGGGATGAAAGAATGATTGGACATCCTACAATTTTGACAGAAATAAGACTAAAAAAATAAAGTATTCATTAAATCGGCGTAAATTATTTTCTTCTTCCAAGCAATGTCTTCAAAAATTTTCAAACCGAAGAATTTACAGCATTCTCTTTCTTGCCTTTGTTGGTATGGCAAAGCCTACCAACAATAATTTTATGTAGGATATTATAGTTGTTGGTAAAGAAAATCACAGAATGCCGTATTTACCTTTTGAATAAAATGAAATCCCTCCTTCCTCGATATGACAGTATAATAAATTCCCCAATAGCGATTTAAAAACTAAAAAACTAAAAAACTAAAAAACTAAAAAACTATAAACTAAAAAACTAAAAACTAAAAACTAAAATCTAAACCTCTAATATCTGTCATCTGTCAACTAGCATCTAGTATCTAGCATCTACACAACTACCATCCAGTACTCAAACCTTCAGCTAAAGCTCTTTTATACTTTTTCAAATTAAACTGATAAAAATTGGGCGATTTATGTGGAACGCCTTTTTTAGTTTCATCTAGTTTATCTAAAATATCATAACCCAATATTTTTCGCTGAAAATTTCTTCTATCCAACTTAACACCTAAAATGGTTTCGTATAATTTTTGTAATTCGGGCATGGTAAATTTTGCAGGTAGCAAATTGTAACCAATGGGCTGATAACGTAATTGTAAACGCAATACATCTAAGGCTTTGTCTAAGATTTGTCTATGATCTAAAATCAAATCTGGTAAATTACTTAAATCTATCCAAGCATAATTTTCTGTGAGTTTTTCAGTATTTTGTTGAACTTCTAAAAAATCAACCAAAGCGTAATAGCCTATTGTAACAAATCGTTGAATGAGCCAATGATTATCATCTATCGTTAAACCATCGTTTTGTAAATCTTCTATATGAAATTCTTTCGAATAACGTTCTGTGTCACCAAAAACATGAAACTGTTTTAAGAAAACATCATTAAGTCCAGTTCTATCTTTCAGCACCCTATAAGCTGCATCATCGCAAGGTTCATCTTTACTAACAAAACCACCTGGTAAAGACCACATATCTCTATACCGGTGTTTAATTAATAAAACTTTTAACTCTCCTTCATGAAAACCAAATATTACACAGTCTACCGATACAGAGGGTAAAAAACCATGCTCTCCAACCTTAATTAGAGCATCTAAACTTTCGTTCTTGGGTATTTTTGTTTCAATCATTTTGTAAATAATTTCCAAAAAAATAATTTTTTTTTGGTTCTGTGAAATATAATTCAATATATTGCGTCATATTGACACAATGAAACGTTTTTAGCCAAACAATAATTGTGTTCATCTCTCTAGCAAATACAAACAAAAAACGATTGTTTAACCAAAAAATGCTTTATGAAAAAGTTATTTAGTGCTATTGCACTATTTGTTTTTGTCTCAGGGCTTTCAGCTCAGGTTTTAGTTAAAAATGACAATGCTGGAATGAAGTTATCGGTTAATGGTAAAGATTTCTTCATTAATGGTATGAACTGGGATTATTTTCCTATTGGTACCAATTACAATTACAGTTTATGGAATCAATCTGATGATTTAATTAAAAGAGCATTAGATAAAGAAATGGGCATGTTAAAAAACATGGGTGTTAATACCATTCGCCAATATACTGGTGTACCTGCTAAGTGGATAAAATATATTTATGAGAACCATGGTATTTACACCATGTTGAATCATTCTTTTGGTAGATATGGACTTTCTGTTAAAGGGCGTTGGGAAGCAAATACAGATTACTCAAACCCTGCTGTTAGAGAATTACTATTAAAAGAAACCAAAGAAATGGTCAACCAGTATAAAAACACACCTGGGTTATTATTGTTTCTTTTAGGAAATGAAAATAACTATGGCCTTTTTTGGCGTGGTGCTGAAACTGAGAATATTCCTGTACAAGATAGAAAATCTACCCAAGATGCAACCTATATGTACAAGTTATTTAATGATGCTGTAAAAGAAATGAAAGCCATAGATGCTACTCATCCAATGGCAATTTGTAATGGAGATTTATTGTTTTTAGATATTATAGCTAAAGAGTGTAAGGATATTGATATTCTTGGTATTAACGTTTACAGAGGTGCAACATTTACCGATTTATACGATAGAGTTGCTAAGGAATATGGCAAACCTATTATTCTTACAGAATTTGGTAGCGATGCCTATAATACACAAGCCAATAAAGAAGATCAAGAATATCAAGCTAAAATCTTACTTAGTAATTGGAAAGAAATTTATGCCAATGCAGCTGGTATGGGCAAAAACAAGAACAGCTTAGGTGGTTTTACTTTTCAATTTAGTGATGGTTGGTGGAAAACCGGTCAAACTGTAAGTTTAGATGAACATGATGTAACTGCATCTTGGGCAAATGGAGGTTATACAAACGATTTTGTAAGAGGCGAAAATAACATGAACGAAGAGTGGTTTGGTATTTGTGCAAAAGGCAAAACAAGTGAAAATGGTACTTACGATTTATATCCAAGAGCCGCTTATTATGCTTTAAAACAAGTACATCAGTTTAACCCTTATAATGGAAGTTACGTAAACATCAATTACATTGATAATATTCAAATTACCGATGCCATGCTTTTAGCAAGAGGCGATAAAGCAGCTTTACAAGCAGAATCAAAAGGTAATTTATACTTAAGCGATTTACAAGCAAATTTTTATACCTTCAATACAGGTGGTAGTTTAATTACTACACCACAAGCTAGTGAAGCTCCATTAAGAAATGGTTACCCCAATAGATTAGGATTTGATCAAATGCAATCGTTCAATATTGGAATTACTGCAAAGCCTGCACCTAATGTTACAGCAAATGTTCAGTTTAATGTTTTGGGTAACGTAGCAGAAAATCCTATTGATGAAGTTTTCTATGAAAATAGAGGTAGAAGAATAACAGTAAATACAGATAATGGTCCTGTTGTAATGAATTCAAATAACAGGGTTCAACTATACAGGGCAAGTTATAAATGGGATGCAAAAGATTTTAAATTAACTGGTTTCTACAGAACGGGTCATTACCATTGGGCTTACGAAGGAGATTTCTTTAATCTATATCAAGAAGCCAATTATGGTCCAAACATAGATATATACAATGGCGAAGCTCCTTTTGGTTTTGAGGTTGAAGGTAAAAAAGCATTGAAAGGTTTAAAAGTTGCTTTTGGTCCAGAACTTTGGTGGGGAGCTAACCCAGCTTTCTTAGCAAAATACAATACACAAATTGCAAAATTTACTGTAAGTGCAATTGTACATGAAGATATTACACAGCGTAGTGGCTTACAAAGTTCATTTGCTGTGCCAGTGCCTAAAACAAGGAGAGTGGCCTTGGCGATAGCTAGAAAATTTGATAAATTCGGCATTGAAATTGGAGGTTTATGGGCTGGTCAGCCTTTAAATGGAAGAGTATTCCAATTAGAAAGAGATGGTAAAGTTTACCAAGATGTAATTAGAAATGAAGACAATTTTGGTGGAAAAATTAAACTTACTTATGCAAGTGGAGCTATACAATGGTATGGATTAACTTCTTACATGGGATTGGTTGCCAATGGCGGATTCGATCAAACAAAAACCTTTACAGGATGGAAGTTGAAAGATGTTGGAAGTGGAAATATGTTTAATGTATTAAGTGGCTTTACAGTTAGTGCAGGCAAGTTTCAAATAGCTCCAAACTTCTTATACCAAAAACCAATAGAAGGCCCAGTTCCAGGAATTGTAGGAACTCCTGCTCGTCCTAGAAACATTTTAGATGATCCTTTCTCTGTTCGTGCAAATAGAGAAACTGTTGGTGGTGAGCTATTATTAACCTATGATCCAACACCTGCTACTTGGATGTATGAGTGGGATAATGATAGAGCGGAAGATGCAAAGTTTGCAATAAGTGCTGGTTTTGTGTTTCGTCATTTACCTACATTACAAGATGCTGCAATTGGTATTCTTGGAAATGGTAGAACAACCTTTGTTTTTCCAGGATCTGCACCTGCACAAGATTTATGGGAAGCTCATACAAGAATTGTATCTAAATTAAATCCTGACTTTGGAATTATTGCTAACTTATATGTAGGTAATGGCCAAGCAAATGGTAGCGATGCAAGAACAATTGATCGTTTTGGTGCCGATGTAAGAGCTATTTATAAGAAAATAAAACTTTCTACAATGGCTAAGTTCAACGATTGGGGTCCATTTGACTATCATAGAGATTTTAACTTAACTTTTCCAGTACAATTAATGGCTGATCTATCTACAGAAGTAGGAAAACCAGATTGGTTTTTATTACCAGGAACAAAAATTGGCTTAAGAGCTACATACAGAACGTTAGATCAATATTCTCCTCGTTATTCTCCTACAAAAATGTTAGATGGTGCTGGCAACTGGGTGCCAGATCCTAATGCAATTGGCTTTGGAAATGGAAACGAGTGGGAATTTAGAACCTACATTCAAATTAATCTTGGACAGTAATTCATTTAAAGTAACAAATATATTTATATATGAAAAATAGAACAACTAAAACCATTTTACTCAACCTAGTAGGTTTAGTAATACTTCTAACAGTTGCTTGTAAAAAAAGAGATCTTGTTGGATTACAAGAAATTAATTTTCCTAAAAATGGCAATGTGTTTATCGACGATTTTGAGGGTGATATGGATTATGCTGCTTTTGCAGGCTCTGCATTAACCGCTTTTCAAGTAGATACCAAAGATACCTATAATGGTTCTAGACAGTCGATGCGTTTTGATGTACCTGATGCAAATACGCCAAATGGTTCATTTGCAGGTGGCGTATTTCTTAGTCAATCTGGAAGAAATCTAACCGATTTTGATGCATTAACATTTTATATCAAATCTAGTGAAGCCATTACAGTGAATGAGATTGGTTTTGGTAACGATTTAGGCGAAAATAAATTTGTAGTTTCTATCACCAATTTACCGGTTACAAGTGGTTGGAAAAAAGTGATCATTCCAATTCCTGATGCAGCCAAATTGGTAAAAGAAAGAGGATTAATGTATTATGCTGCAGGCCCAATTGCCAATAGAGGATATACCTTTTGGGTAGATGAGGTAAAGTTTGAAAAATTGGGTACAATTGGCAAAGGACAAGCTGCAATCATGAATGGAAACAATGTTTCTGTAAACACATTTGTAGGTGTGAATACAGATGTAAATGGATTAATTTCAACATTTAATATGCCTACTGGTACTAACCAAGCTGTTAATTTAAGCAGGGCTTATTTTGAATTTAAATCATCTAATGCAGCTGTTGCAACTGTAAATACAAACGGCAATGTTTCATCTTTAAGTGCAGGTACAGCAATTATTACAGCAACTTTAGGTGGTGTTGCTGCATCGGGTAGTTTAACCATTAATTGTGCTGGAAACTTTGTACAAGCTCCTACACCAACAAGAGCACAAACAGATGTTATTTCTTTGTTCTCTAATGCATATACCAATGTTCCAGTAAATTACTATAATGGATACTGGGCTCCATGGCAAACAACATTATCAAGTGATTTCTCAGTTGCTGGCAATAATGTATTGCATTATACCAACTTCAATTTTGTGGGTATAGAGTTTAGTGCACCTACAGTAAATGCATCAACAATGACTAATCTTCATTTAGATGTATTTTTTCCAAATGCTGTAACAGCAGGAAGACAATTGAGGGTAATTGTGGTTGACTTTGGCCCAAATGGTGTATTTGGTGGAGATGATACAAGGCATTCTACCACTTTTACTACACCTTTCCTAGTATCGCAAAGTTGGAAATCAATCGATATTCCTTTCTCTGCAATGCCTGGTTTATCTAGTAGAACTAATCTGGCTCAAATTATTTTAGAAGGAGGTGATGGAACATCTCTATATGTAGATAATATTTATTTCTGGAGATAAAATTGTATTCATCTATTTCATATTTTAAACTATTTAAATATATTTTAATTATAAGTTTATGCAAACACAAAATATTCAAATAAACAATCTATTCTTTAAAAATATATGTTTGTTAGCTACGCTAACATTCCTTTTTTCTAGTTGTAGAAAAGATGCTATTCAAAGTTTACCAGAAAGAAGCTGGGAGCTTGTTTGGAGCGATGAATTTACAGGTGCAGCAAATACATCGCCAGATAATGCAAAGTGGAATTTTAATATTGGTAATGGTGTTGGTGGCTGGGGCAATGGTGAGTATCAGTTTTATACCAATAGAACCAACAATGTAAGATTAGATGGCAATGGTGTACTAGAAATTACTGCACGTCAAGAAGCTTTTTCAGGTTCTGCTTACACATCAGGCAGAATTACCACGCAAGGAAAATTTGCTCATAAATATGGCCGATTTGAAGCAAGAATTAAAACCCCAACCGGTCCAGGTATTTGGCCAGCATTTTGGATGATGGGCGAAAATATCACTTCTGTTTCTTGGCCACAATGTGGTGAAATTGATATTCTTGAACAAAAAGGTCAAGAATCACATATTACATATGCTACTATCCATGGACCTAATTATGCAGGTGGAAACTCAATTGGAAAATCTTATGCATTAGCAAAAGGTAGATTTAATTTAGACTATTATACTTATGCAGTAGAGTGGACTGAAAATCAAATTGACTTTTTTGTAAACGACTTTTTATTTCATAGAATAACAAAAGATCAAGTTGAAGCAAAGGGTCAGTGGGTTTTCAATCAACCATTTTTCCTTTTGTTAAACGTAGCAGTTGGTGGTAATTATGTTGGTTTTCCTACTTCAGGTACGCCATTTCCACAAACAATGTATGTAGACTATGTAAGAGTGTATAAACAAAAATAATTATCTTTTAAAGCTCTATTTTTAATTGCTAATTGCTTTATGTATGCATGTAACTAATTCATGCATTGCTAATCTATTTTAAATTTTTAGGTAATGAATCCAAATTTTTCAAACGATAGCCAATTAAATTCTGTTCTAATTAATAATGAAATTTATTATAAAATTTCCGATGTAAATACAATGCGTCCATTTTTTATGAGCATTGTAAGCGATAGTAATCATTGGCTTTTTGTTGCAAGCAATGGAGGAATTAGTGCTGGAAGAAAAAATGCACAGTTTGCATTATTTCCATATTATACCGATGATAAGATTACCGAATCGGCAGAAATAACTGGTAGCAAAACTATTTTTAAAGTTGATAAAAATGGTAGCATTTTTATTTGGGAACCCTTCTCAATTAAAGATGAAGGCAAATACAATACAACCAATAATTTATACCAAAGTAAGTGGGGCAATAAAATAATATTTGAAGAAATAAACCACGATCTGCAACTGAGCTTTACATACGAATGGTGTAATAGCAACGAGTTTGGATTTGTAAAACAATCTACCTTACATAATCTTTCAGATACAGCTGTAGCAATTAGTTTAGTAGATGGATTACAGAATATTTTACCTTATGGTGTACCATCAGATGTTCAAAACTCAACTAGTAATTTAGTAGATGCTTACAAACGAGCTGAACTTGTAAAAAGCTCTGGAATAGGTGTTTACGCTTTAAGTGCCATTATTGTAGATAAAGCAGAACCAGCAGAAGCATTAAAAGCAAATATTGTATGGAGTTATGGCTTAAAGAATATAACCTATTTATTATCCTCATTTCAACTCAATAATTTTAAAAGAAATATTAAACTTGAACAAGAAGAAGATGTAAAAGGAGAAAAGGGTGCATACTTTATCAGCACATCAATGATTGTAGAAGCAAACAGCCATCAATCTTGGTTTTTTGTTGCTAACGTGAATCAATCACAATCAAAAGTTATTGCATTAACTGAACAAATTAAAACCGATGATTCTCTTGCCAATAAAATAGCACATAATATTGAACAAGGCACATTGAATTTAAAACAATTAACCGCATCTGCCGATGGATTGCAATACAGTGCCGATGGATTAAAAGATAGTCGTCATTACAGCAACGTTTTATTCAATATAATGCGTGGAGGAATTTTTGATAACAATTATCAAATAGAAAAATGGGACTTTGAACTTTATCTAAAAAAAGCCAATCAGCAAGTTTTTGATTCGGTAAAAAACTCAATGGAAACTTTGCCTAATGAGTTTTCATTATTCCAATTAAAGCACATTGCTACAGAAAGTAGTAATAAAGATTTTATACGTTTAGCTACTGAATATTTACCCCTAAAATTTAGTAGAAGACATGGAGATCCTAGCAGACCATGGAATCAATTTTCAATTAATACAAGAAGTGAAGTTGATGGTTCTAAAATATTAGATTACCAAGGCAATTGGCGAGATATTTTTCAGAACTGGGAAGCATTGGCACATGCATATCCTGCTTTTATTGAAGGCATGATTACTAAGTTTCTAAACGCTTCAACTTTTGATGGTTACAATCCATATCGTGTAACAAAAGATGGATTTGATTGGGAAACGATTGAACCTGATAATCCATGGAGTTATATTGGTTATTGGGGCGACCATCAAATTATTTATTTGTTGAAATTTTTAGAATTTGCAGAACAACATGAAGCTGGCTTTTTTGCATCCAAACTACAAAACGATGCCTTTGTTTATGCAAATGTTCCTTATAAAATTAAGTCTTACCAAGACATTGTAAATAATCCCAAAGACACCATTGTTTACGATCATGATAATGAAAAAAATATTCATACAAGGGTAGCAACAATGGGTGCCGATGGTGCTTTGATAGCAACCAATAATGGAGAGATTTATAGAGTAAGTTTTATAGAAAAAATATTGGCAACCACACTTTCAAAACTATCGAATTTTATTCCTGAAGGTGGTATTTGGATGAATACACAACGACCAGAATGGAACGATGCAAATAATGCATTAGTAGGTAATGGAGTATCAATGGTTACGCTCTATTATTTAAGAAGATTTTTACATTTCCTTCACGATGCATTAGCAAAAACTACTGTTCAACAAGTAGAAATTTCTGAAGAACAAGCTCATTTTTTACAAGCAATCCAGGAAACATTTACAGCCAACAATTCTCTTTTAAATAGTTCCATTTCTAACACAAAAAGAAAAGAAATCGCCGATGCATTAGGCACTGCTGGAAGTAATTTTAGAAATCAAATTTACCAACACTCTTTTAGTGGTAATAAAGTTGCAATTCAAGTAAATCAATTAAATGATTTTGTAAACATAGCCTTACAATTTGCTGAACATTCTATTAAAGCTAATAAACGTAGTGATTATTTATATCATGCATACAACCTATTAAGCTTCGAGGGAAACGAACTTAAAATAACTTACTTAAGTGAAATGTTAGAGGGGCAAGTTGGTGTTTTAAGTGCAGGCTATTTAAGTGCAGAAGAAAGTGTAGAAGTTTTAGATGCATTGAAAGTAAGTACTTTATACCGACTAGATCAAAACAGTTATATCTTATATCCTAACAAACAATTGCCTAAGTTCTTAGAAAAAAAATAATGTTCCGTCTAGTTCTGTTAGTAAATCAAGTTTATTTAAAAAATTATTTGCCGATAATAATTCAACCATTATTGAAAAAGATATTTTAGGTGATTATCATTTTAATGGAAACTTTAAAAATGCAGATGATCTTGCAATTGCGTTAGATAAATTATCAGCCGATTATCAAGCATTGGTTCAAAACGAAAAAGCTTTTATACTAGCTATTTTTGAAGAAGTATTTAACCACAAAGAATTTACCGGACGATCTGGAACCTTCTTTGCTTTTGAAGGTTTAGGTTCTATTTATTGGCATATGGTGAGCAAGCTTGCTGTAGCAGTAGAAGAAACTAGTTTACGTGCAATTGCAAGTAATGCAACTACAGAAACTGTTCAAAAACTTGTTGAGCATTATTACAATATAAGCGATGGAATTGGTATACACAAATCTCCAAGAGTGTATGGTGCATTTCCAATTACTCCTTACTCACACACACCTTTACATAAAGGAGCTCAACAACCAGGAATGACTGGTCAAGTTAAGGAAGATATTCTTACTAGACTAGCTGAACTAGGTATTCAAATGAAAGATGGTCAACTCGGCTTTAAACCACAAATTTTGTTAAAGCAAGAGTTTCTGCAAGAAGAGAAAGCAGCAAGTTTTGTTTTGGTAGATGGTTCAATTCATACCATTCAGTTGCCTAAAAATTCATTGGCATTTACAGTTTGTCAAGTACCTGTAATCTATCAATTAGGTAATCAAGAAACCATACAAGTAACTTATACAGATGAAACAAAAGAAACTTTTGATGGAACTACTTTAAATGAAACCATTAGCTATAAAGTATTTGATAGAACTGGAGCAATTGTATGCTTAACTGTAACTATAAATGAAGCTGTAGTGCTATAATGAAGCGTTTAACAACCATACTATTTTGTATTGCATGTTTTGTACTACATGGTTGTTCTGCTGTAAATAATAGCAATACAATTACTGCTGAAAACATTTTAGGCAATCCTAACTATCCAGCAATTTGCTATGGAAGTTATAGAAATTGTAGTAGAGATACTGTTGCAACTGTAAATGAAATAAAAGACGATTTAAAAATTTTATCTGCTATGAATATTAAAGTTCTGAGAACTTATAATGTTCACTACAAAGAAATTAATCATCTTTTACAAGCAATTACTGAGTTAAAACAAGAGGAAAAAGGTTTTGAAATGTATATCATGTTGGGTGCATGGATAGATTGCAAAAATGCATGGACCAATAATACACCCATACATACAGAAGAAAGTGAACGTAATACTACAGAAATAAATACGGCTGTACAGTTGGCAAACGCTTACCCTGATATTATTAAAATTATTGCAGTTGGAAATGAAGCAATGGTACATTGGGCAACAAGTTATTATGTAACACCTAATATTATTTTAAAGTGGGTGAAGCATTTACAAAACTTAAAGCAGCAAAATAAATTAAACAAGAATGTTTGGATAACCAGCTCAGACAATTTTGCTTCTTGGGGTGGTGGAGATTCTAGTTATCATACCAGCGATTTAAATGAACTAATTAAAGCTATAGATTATATTTCGGTGCATACTTATCCCATGCACGATACACATTACAATCCAACTTTTTGGGGTGTAAAAAAAGAAGAACAAAACTTAACGAGTAAACAGCAAATTGATGCAGCCATGTTACGTGCAAGAGATTATGCTATCAATCAATACAAAAGTGTAGTTCAATACATGCAATCATTAGGGGTTAATAAACCTATACATATTGGAGAAACAGGTTGGGCAACTGTTTGCAATGAATTGTATGGCAATAATGGTTCTAAAGCAACCGATGAATATAAAAGTGCTGTTTACTATAACTTAATTAGAACATGGACCAACCAACAAAAAATTAGTTGTTTTTATTTCGAAGCATTTGATGAATGCTGGAAGAATAGTTCGAATCCTTTACACAGTGAAAATCATTTTGGTTTAATCAATTTAAACAATGAAGCCAAGTATGCTATTTGGAAATTGGTTGATGAACAGAAATTTAAAGGATTAACTAGAAATGGAAAACCAATAGTTAAAAGCTATCAAGGAAAAGATTCCTTAATATTTAAAGATGTTCAACTACCTACTCAAACAATTCAATAAGAGTCATGAAATTAAATCATATTTATAAAAAAAAATACTTCACTATACTCAACATTGGTATTATTATGATTTTCAATAGTCAGGCACAAAATACACAAGTGCAAATTTTCGAAACATCGGCTAAGGGCAATTCATTAACTGCAATAGCACCGTTAACTGCAACTACAAATTCAATTGAAATAACCATCAATCCTCAAGAAAAATTTCAAAAAATTACAGGCTTTGGCGGTTCTTTTACACAATCAACAGCTTACTTAATGAACAAGTTAAGCAAAGCCAATCGCAAAAAAATTATTGATGCATATTTTAGTGAAAAAGGTGCTAATTATTCTTTAACAAGAACACATATTAACTCTTGCGACTTCAGTACACATCAATATGCATATAATACTACAGATGGTGATACAAGCTTACAACAGTTTGATATTAGCGAAGATTTAAAAGGCATTATTCCAATGATTCAAGAAGCTCAAAAAACTTCGAAAGAGGGTTTTAAAATCATTGCATCGCCTTGGACTGCACCACCTTGGATGAAAGATAATAATAAATGGGTTGGTGGAAAACTCTTACCAAAATACTACGATACCTGGGCTTTGTATTTTTCAAAATATTTCGATGCGTATAAAAAATTGGGCATCAACTTTTGGGGCATTACCGTAGAAAATGAACCTCATGGAAATGGCAATAACTGGGAAAGCATGTTATTTAGTCCAAAAGAAATGACAGATTTTGTTGAGTTTCATCTTGGGCCCAAACTTGAAAAAAGTGGATATGGTAAAATTAAAATTCTAGGTTACGATCAAAATCGTGCAGGTCTTCAAGAATGGGTAGATGAAATGTATCGTTCAAAAAATTCTACCAAATATTATGCAGGTACTGCAGTGCATTGGTACGAAAGTACATACGATTATTTTGGGGAAGCTTTACAATATGCACATAAAAAAAATACTTCTAAGCATTTAATTAATACCGAAGCATGTATAGATAGTGATGTGCCCAAATGGAAAGATGATCAATGGTATTGGAGTAAAGAAGCTACAGATTGGGGTTGGGATTGGGCTAGCGAAAAAGAAAAGCATTTGCACCCAAAATATGCTCCAGTATTTAGGTATGCAACAGATATTATTGGATGCTTAAATAATTATGTAGATGGTTGGATTGATTGGAACATGGTACTTAACAAACAAGGTGGGCCTAACTGGTTTAAAAATTGGTGTGCTGCTCCAGTACTGGTAGATGAAGAAAAAGATGAAGTATACTTTACGCCTTTGTATTATACAATGGCTCATTTTAGCAAGTTTATTCGTCCGGGTGCAACAAGAATTGGTTTTACAAATCCTGATACAACGTTAATGATTACAGCTGCACAAAATACAGATGGAAGCATAGCTGTTGTAGTATTTAATCAAACTGAAACAGCTAAAAAAATATCTCTTACATTAAACAGTCAAGTTACCAATATTCAGATTTCTGCAAAAGCAATTCAAACAATTATAATAAAAAGTCAGAAAAAATAAATAGACATGCAAATGGTGAGTACACATAAAATTCAATTGCAGAATGATTAAAAGATTATTTTTTATTATATTAATTACTCTGCAAGTAGTTTCACTTTTTGCACAAGTAAACCTTTCTAAAGGTTTAGTAGCTTATTATCCTTTTTCTGGAAACACATTTGACGTTAGTGGAAATAATTTAAACGCAACCAATTTTGGAGCATCATTAACTAGCGATGCTAAAAATATGCCTAATAGGGCTTATGAGTTCAATGGTACGAATGCTAATATATTGTTGCCCTATAGCCCAAGATTTAATTTTGCCCCAACCGATTCATTCACTATTGCTTGTTGGATTCAACCATATACCAACTTGCTCACCACAACTCAAGCATTAGTGGTAAAAGCAACATTTAACAGCAACCCACAAAATGCAAACTGGAATTATGGTTTGTATATGCTGCTCGATAAAGCCATGAGTGGTTATACCGCAAACAATTTTTTAAATAGCACTACTAGTTTGCAATTAAATAGTTGTTGGTACCATATTGTGGTTACTTATAAAAATGGTTTTTGGTACTTATACATAAATGGAAAAGTTGAAGCTCAAGAATTAACTCAAACAAAATTGATTACACAAGATGCAAGTGTAACAAGCGTTATAGCATTTGGCAAAAAAGGCGGTTCAAATGGAGAGTATTACAAAGGCAAACTAGATGAAGTAAGAATTTACAACCGCAATCTTAACAAAGTAGAAGTAGCAGCTTTGTATCAATTAGAAAATGTTGCAGCCGATTTTACATTTACACAAGATGCTTGTAACCCCAAACAAATTAATTTAAAAACCGAAACACAAAACATCAATAAAACTTATTGGAGTTTTGGCAATAGCCAAATTGATAGTAATAAAATACAACTGCCACATACTTATGCAAGTTTGAATGATTACAATATTCAATTAGTTACACTTAACAATTTTGGTTGTTTTGATACCATACAAAAAACAATACCTGTATTAGCTAGTGCAGACACATCAATTTTGATCAATAAAAAGGATACATCTATTTGTACAGGAGGTTTTGTGCCATTGATTTATAACAATGCAGTAGCCGACTTTTGTTGGTCATCCTCTAATAACAGTTTAAGTGGAAATGTAGTTAATCCAACTGTAACTCCTTCTAGCACTACAACTTATTATTTAACTACAAAATCATTGGGCAATAATTTAATTGTGAATGGAGATTTTGAACTTGGTAATACAGGCTTTGAATCTGATTACACTTTTTTTCCTGGCACCGCAGGAGCCCTTCAAGCAATTTATAATATTGCAAACAATCCAAATGTTTGGTTAAGTGCATTTGCACCTTGTAACGATCATACCACAGGAGCAACGAATGATAAAATGATGATGATTGATGGTAGTCCAAGACCAGGAGTAGATTTTTGGAAACAAACAATTATTGTAAAACCGAATACCACTTATAATTTTTCATTTTGGTTGCAATCCATTGTTGCACAAAATCCGGCTGTTGTTAAATTAAAAATAGATGGAAAGTATTATAGTAATTCTATCACAGCAGATTTTGCTTCATGTTCATGGAAAAATTATTCTACGCTTTGGTTCTCTGGCAATGCATCCATGGTTACTGTTGCTCTTGAAGATTCCAATTTATTGGTTCAGGGCAATGATTTTGCAATTGATGATATTTCACTGAATGAAGTATTCATCAAACAAGATTCTGCTAGAGTATTTGTAAATGCAAGTACAACAGAAACTATTAATAAAACTATTTGCTTTGGTCAAAGCTATAATGGTCATACTACTTCTGGAACATATCAAGATAAATACACCAATATTGGGGGATGCGATAGTACCATTAATTTAAACTTAATTGTTTTACCTGCAACAATAACTATAAGAGATACCATTACTGGTTGTGGTTCTGTAGTACATAACAGTATTACTTATAAGAGTACACAAGTTGTTACCACAACCATTAAAAATCAATTAGGTTGCGATAGTATTATTAGTGAAGATAGAATTGTAGTATTACCTAGACCAAACAATTTTATTAGTGGAGCCTCTGTTACCATTTGTTTGGGAGAAAGATTTGGATTAACTGGATTTTCCAATTATTTATGGAACACTGGCGACACTACATCGAATATTAGTTTAAACGGATTAACTAGATATTGGGTAGAAGTTACTAGTAGCAATGGCTGTAAAGGAAGAGATACTTTAGATGTAATTTATTATGGCAGATTTGAAGCTTCTTCCATTAATGCTTTTTCACCTAATGGAGATGGTATCAATGATGTGTTTATACCTTTTGCAAATAGCGGTTGTTTGAAAAAATATAATATAATTATATTTAATAGAGGTGGACAAAAAATATTTGAAAATACCGATGCATCAAAAGGTTGGAACGGAACAGTTAACAATAAACCAGTGCCTGTTGGTGTGTATTATTTTGTAATAAACTATGAAACAACTACAGGAATAAGTGATAGAAAAAGCGGTTCGGTAACAATATTGAAATAATTCAACCCTTATAAAAAAATAAATTAACGATTGCTATGTCAACATCTCAAAACACAATAACAGATAAAGTGCCTATCATTCAAAAAATGGCATTTGGTTCGGGTCATTTAATAAATAATTTACTACCCGGAGCTTTAGGCGTTTTTTCATTTTTCTTAATTACAGCCTTTGGAATAGATCCTGCCATAGCAGGATTACTTTCTGCAATTCCTCGTTTTTTTGATGCACTATCCGATCCTATTATGGGTTTCATTACAGATAATACTTCCTCTAAATGGGGAAGACGAAGACCTTACATTTTTGTTGGTGCAATTTTATGTTCCATTTTATTTATTGTTCAATGGCAACTTTTTGAGAGTAATGGGTCTAATTATAATTTCTGGTATTTTCTATGCTTTTCAATTTTATTCATTTTTGCCAATACCGTTTTTTCTACGCCATTAATTGGTTTAGGTTATGAAATGACAACCGATAATAAAGAAAGAACTAGACTAATGGCTTTTGCCAATATTATTGGTCAAGTTTCTTGGATGATTGTTCCATTATTTTGGGTTTTAATTGCTAATAAAGATTTGTTTGCTACACAAGCCGATGGGGTAAGAACCTTATCAATTTATGTTGGGTTTGCTTGCTTAATCTTTGGCATTATGCCAGCCATTTTTTGTAGAGAAATCGATGTGTCGAAAAAAGAAAATAAAGCCAATCTGAATTTAAAAAGCCTAGCTCTAAATATGAAAATTTTATGGCGAGATATTAAAAATATTACCAAAAATAATCCGTTCATGAGATTGTGTGGTGCAACCTTTTTAGTATTTAATGGATTTCAAATGGTAGCATCATTTAGCTATTTTATTATCGTCTTTTATATGTATAAAGGAAGCTATGAAGCTGCTGGAACCGTGCCAGCTTTATTTTCAATCATTGGAGCAGTAATTACATCGGTTTTAGTAATTCCGATAGTTACTTTTTTAGCCAATAAATTCGGAAAAAGAAACGCTTTTATTATTTCTACCATTATTTCAATACTCGGCTACATGTTAAAATGGATAGGGTTTGTTGAGGTAGATGCCAATACAATCATGTTATTTAAAGATGCTGTAGTGCAAGTAGGTGTTGTGAAATTTTCATTACAAGTTCCATTAATATTACTGTTACCTGTGCCTTTAATGGCTTTTGGTTTAGGAGGTTTATTTACATTGATGATGAGTATGACTGCCGACGTTTGCGATTTAGATGAACTTAGAAATGGATTACCAAGACGTGAAGGCACATTTGGAGCAATTTATTGGTGGATGGTTAAAATAGGTCAATCAATTGCATTAGCATTAGGTGGATTAGTTTTATCATTAGTTGGTTTCGATGCTGGTAAAGAAAGCCAAAGTTTAGAAACCATGAATAATTTAAGAATTTGGGATATTATTATTCCTTCATTAACTGCTGGCCTAGCAATTTATGTAATGTGGAATTACGATTTAACTGAAGCAATAGCCAAACAAATCAAAGAAGAATTAACCAAAAGAAGAAAAGAATTAGAAATTGAAAACATTTAAAATTAAGCAATATGTCATTTAGAATTGATCATAAAATTTCTATAGAAACAACAGTTGAAAGTTCTTACACAGTCAATAAAACCGAAGCTGAGGTAAATGATTTATTTACCAATATTTTAAAAGAAGGTGTACATGGCTTTTGTTTTAGCTTGTACGAAGAAGGGCAAAAGCCAGGTGATATTATTAGTGAAGAACAAGTAAGAAGAAGAATGGAAATATTGAAACCACATACCAAATGGGTTCGTTCTTTTTCATGTACTGAAGGTAATGAATGGATACCACGAGTTGCTAAAGAATATGGTATAAATACTTTAGTAGGAGCTTGGTTAGGTAACGATCCTGAGATAAACGAAAGAGAAATTGCAGGTTTAATTCAACTTGCTAATGAAGGTGTAGTAGATATTGCAGCTGTTGGCAATGAAGTTATGTATAGAAAAGATTTAACTGAAGAAGAATTATTAGTATTTATTAAAAGAGTAAAAAACGAAATTCCCAATATTCTAGTTGGTTATGTAGATGCTTATTATGAATTTTCACACAGACCCGCAATTACAGAAATCTGTGATGTAATTTTGTGTAATTGCTATCCTTTTTGGGAAGGTTGTTCTTTTGAATATTCATTAAGCCACATGCAACAAATGTATCATCAAGCAAAAGATGCTGCAAATGGCAAACAAGTGATTATTACAGAAACCGGATGGCCAAGTCTTGGAGAAAGTTTAAAAGGTGCAATACCATCACATAATAGTTCAAGAGATTATTTTATCAATACTCAAATGTGGAGTAAAGATTCTGATATTCCTGTGTTTTACTTTTCATCTTTCGACGAGTCTTGGAAAGTTGGTGCAGAAGGAATTGTAGGTGCTTATTGGGGTATTTGGGATAAAAATGAACAACTAAAATTTTAATATGAACAGTTTTAAGGCTTTAAACATAGAACCGGGCAATGCAATTTGTTATTCAGGTTTTAGACAAGGACAAAGACCAGGTGGTACTTATCCTTCCTACCATGAAATAAAAGAAGATTTAGAATTACTAGAACAAAATTGGAAATATATTAGGCTGTACGATGTAGATAAGCATGGTGTTTTAGTTTTAGAAGTAATAGAAAAAGAACAGCTCAATATCAAAGTAATGTTGGGAGCTTATATTGAGGCTGAGATGAATAATTTTGGTTGCCCTTGGGGAGGAGGAGTATACGATGAAGATCAACTTCAAGAAAATAGAGCAAAAAATATCAAAAAAATTGAGAAGCTAATTCGATTAGCCAATCAGTATAGTGATGTTGTATTTTGCTTAGCTGTAGGTAATGAAGCATGTGTAGATTGGACAGATCATTATGTGCCAGTAAATAGGGTAATAGAATATGTAAAAATGGTAAAAGCAGCAGCAAAACAACCTGTAAGTTTTTGTGAAAACTATGTACCCTGGTTGCATAAGCTAGAACCACTTGTTCAAGTAGTAGATTTTATTTCTATACACACTTATCCTGTTTGGGAGTATAAGCATATTCATGAGTCGTTAGGTTATACCAAAGACAATTACTATGCTATTGCCAATAAATATCCTAATGTACCAGTAATAATTACTGAGGCTGGATGGAGTACCAATTCAAATGGTAGAGGCATCAACCCTGAAATGGTCAATGAAGAAAATCAAAAAGTGTATTATGAAGATTTGGTAGAGTGGACTACTCAAGAAAACATTCTAACCTTTGTATTCGAAGCATTTGACGAAGATTGGAAAGGTTCTCCTGAACCGAACGAACCTGAAAAACATTGGGGTTTATTTAAAATTGATAGAACACCAAAATTGGTAATGAAAGAATTGGTTACGTTGCAAGACTAAGTAATTAAGGATCTTAGTTTTCAGATAAAGCTAATTTCTATCGTAAATGTTTATTAGAATAATTCTGTTAAAGTTAGTTGAGTTTATACCAACAGACTTTTTCTTTTAGGTAATTATTGAAGCAAATAAAATGGGCTGCCATATAGCAGCCCATTAAAACTATTATTCAATGTTGTTTATTTACCAACAACAACTCTTAATGATTTAATTTCTGTACCATCATTAATTAATACAGTATAAAAACCATTTTGTAAACTAGCAATATTTAATTCAATTAAGCCACTAGTAACGTTGCTCTTTCTTAAAACAACTTTACCTGATGCATCAACTAAACTAATATCATTTGTTCCAACTAAGTTTTTAATAACTAATTCGTTTTTAGCTGGGTTAGGGTAAATGCTATATTCAATTTTACCGTTAGCATTGTGTGCAATGTTTTTAATTACTGAATATTTAAAACTACCATCTTTATCAATGGCCTTAACTCTGTAGTAATTAATTCCATTAGCTAATTCTTTATCAGTATAATTATACTTTTCTGTACCAACAGCATTAACAGTAGCAATGTTTTTAAAATTTCTACCATCTATACTTCTTTCTACTTCATAAGAATTTAAGTTGATTTCATTAGCAACTATCCAAGATAATTGTGCTGCATTGCTAGATTTTGTAATGCTAAATGATTGAAAATCTACTGGTAAAGGGTTTAACACATTATTTGTACTTGAAAAATAAATATTATCTACATAATAAGTATTATCTGTAAATGGTGGCATTCCAACAAATAAAATTTGGATTATTGCATTTCTGTTTGTTAATCGTAATGCTCCATTTAAAGTTGCAAAAAGAGATAAAGGAAGGCTAAATGTATTCCATTGACCTTGAAGTGGTGCAGGTCTATTAAACGTACCTGGTAAACCATCAAACCAAACTAAATTTTCATTTGCTGGACCGCCACCTGCATTTACTAATTTTAGACCAAATGTAGCTGCGGTTGGTGTCCACATATGTATATGAACACTATCTGCTAAAGTCAAATCAGTAGGACTTGCTAATTCAATACCCACAAAATCTACTCCACTATATTTTTTAATATCGTTTCCAGCAATAGCAGTATCCACTAATGGTCCAGCACCACTCCAACTAGTTCTAAAAGTAGTACCTTCTAAATTTGAATAAGTATTGCTAAATATTGATCTTACGTTAGCAGCTGGTTTAGTTGGGTTTGGTGCATTAGAACTTAAAGGAGTAACCGTAACTGATAACGTTGCAGTAATGCTACCAGCAGCATAAGGACCTGCTGCTGCTTGATTTGCTGTAATTATACTTGATCCAGCTTTTAGAATTGTTATTGTATTGCCACTAACAGTTGCAACAGCTGTATTACTACTAATGTAGCTAAATGCACCTGTACTGTTAGATGTTGGATCAGTAATGGTAAATGGAGCATCGCCAAGCATTTTTGCAGGGATAGAAAAATTAGACAATGTAGGCAATACACTATTTGTATAAAAGAATATGTTATCTACATAAATACTAGCATTTGAACCAGGTGTAACAGTTACAAATTTAAATTCTTTAATTGCAGTAAGAGGAATTCCTAAAGCTGCATAAGCAGAAAGAGGAATCTTTAATCTATTCCAAGATTCTAATGTTAATGACCTATTAATCAATCTTTCACCAGAGCCTTCAGTTACTAAATATATATCAAGAGAACTACAGTTTGCCGACCATACATCTAAATGCAAAGTATCTAAAGAACTTACATTTCTGTTGCTACCAATTGCAATGCCTTGGTAATTCATATTTGGGTAATGACGCATATTATTACCGCTAAGCGTAAATGTGGTTGCTGAGCCAAAACCTGATTGACCCCAATTAGGATTAAAATTTACGCCAGTTAAATCGGCATAAAAATTATCTGTGTAAATTGAAGTTACTTGAGCTGCAGTTCTTGGAGTTAATGCAGCAGGATTTGTAATAGGTTGTGCAAAGCTGTTTAATACAAAACAGCAATAGGCAGTCGCAAAAGCTAGAATTTTTTTCATAAATTTAATTTAAATAATTAAAATGGCTATGTGTCAATATAACACAAAGCGAATTTAATTGAATTGTTCTGATAATACCAAAAAATATTTTAAATAACCTTTTATAAGTATTTCTATATATTGTAGATAGCTCATTTTCTTTCAAATGGATATAATTACAGAATACTGGCAATCCTTTTCTTAATAAAAAACGATGATTGTTAAGCTGTTTTGCCGTTGAACATTTCAACCAACATGCATTTCATAATGCCGATGGTTTTAAAGCAAAAAAATAATACATCATTGACTAGCTACATCCCAATAACTATTCTATATTTTTGAAGGCTCTATAAAGTTTTAACGATGGAAGATAGAATGAAATTTATGTTAGCGGCAATTGAATTGTCTAAAAATGGTTTAATCAATAACGATGGTGGTCCTTTTGGTTGTGTGGTGGTAAAAGATGGAGTAATTGTGGGTAAAGGTTGGAACAAAGTTACCAGTACTAACGACCCAACAGCTCATGCAGAAGTTACAGCCATTAGAGATGCTTGTACTACATTAGGTACTTTTCAGCTTTACGATTGTGAAATTTACACTTCTTGTGAACCTTGCCCAATGTGCATGGGTGCCATTTATTGGGCTCGACCAGCAAAAGTTTTTTATGCCAATACTAGGGTAGATGCTGCCAATATTGGATTTGATGATTCTTTAATTTATGAAGAGTTAACCCTGCCTTTTGAACAACGAAAAATTGCTATGCAAGCTTTGGGCAGAACAGAAGCCATTAAAGTATTTGAAACTTGGTCAGCCAAAACCGATAGGGTAGACTATTAAACATGTTCACATTTGCCATTTTTGTTTAAGGTTCACTTTATATTTGCCCTCTTAATCTTTTTTTTATGAGTGATTTATTGCATCAATTAAACGAAACGGTTGCTTACATTAAAAGCAAAGTAAACGTTGAAGCTACTACAGGTATTATTTTAGGAAGTGGTTTAGGTAATTTAGCTGAAGAAATAAAAACCGATGTAGCATTGCCTTATGCAGAAATTCCAAATTTTCCTGTGAGTACTGTAAAAGGTCATGGTGGAAAATTAATTTTTGGTGAGTTAGGTGGGAAAAAAGTAATTGTAATGAGTGGTCGTTTCCATTTTTATGAGGGCTATTCAGCACAACAAGTTATTTTTCCTGTTAGAGTCATGAAAATGTTGGGTGTAGAAACTTTATTACTAAGTAATGCAGCGGGTGCTGTAAATCCAGATTATAAAGTAGGCGATTTAATGATCATCAACGATCATATAAGTTTTTTCACAGAGAATCCTTTGATGGGTAAAAACGAAGAAGCATTAGGCACTCGTTTCCCAGATATGAGTGAGCCTTATAGCAAAGCAATTATTGCTAAAGCAAAAGCAATTGCTGTTGCAAACAATATTCATGTGCATGAAGGTGTTTATACAGCAGTTACAGGACCAACTTTTGAAACCCATGCCGAATACCGTTTAATTAAAGTAGTAGGAAGTGATGTGGTAGGTATGAGTACTGTACAAGAAACTATTGCAGCCGTACATTGTGGCTTAAAAGTGTTTGCTGTAAGTGTAGTAACCGATTTAGGCATTAGAGAAGACAATAATGTTATTACACACGAAGAAGTTTTACAAGCTGCTAAAGAAGCCGAGCCTAAGCTAACTTTAATATTTAAAGAATTGGTGAACGCTTTATAGGTAGAACTGATGATTAATGGCTGTTTTAAAAGTCTCTTTGGTTGTCATATCCGATAGCTATCGGATGAGTAATCAATTTTTGCTTCCCAGAAAAGCATTTTGAAAATGACACTATTGCCACGGATGCACGGAAAATTACGGATTCGTTGATATTGATTATTATATATTCCGTGCTAATCCGTGCATCCGTGGCAATAAAAAAATCATTTGTTTACAAATGGTTTTAATGATTTACAATATCTGTCATTGGCGGTTTATCGAAATATGACAACCAAAGAGAATCAAATTTGTATACATTTCGACAAGTTCAATTTGACAAATTTGATCCCTATTAGTACAGCCTCTTCTTTACAATAAATTCCCCCACTTACCAATCACCATTCACCACTCACTACCCCTCATTCAGGTTTTCACATTCTTTTACATTTCATTCAACGCTTTACAGTTATTTTGCAGCCATGAAATTTATTGCATTCAAACACATCGCATTATTATGTACATGCATTGTTGTGTTGCATTTTTTTTCTAATGGTCAAGGTCGTGTTACAAGAAGCAATACTGAAAGTACTGGGGATGCCAATAATCCCGATGTAGTGTATGATAGGCAAGGAAGAAGATTGCCCAACAGAAATAAAGGAAACGATTCATTACAAAAAAGAGATCAGTTTGCCGATTCAATTACCATTTATTATCGCTACTTCGATTCTACTAATATTCGTTATTTAGACTCTTCTATCAACGATTTTGCCAAACGTTTTCAGCAACCTTACGATTATATTAATTTAGGCAATTATGGCACTGCTGCAAGATCTTTATTGTTTTCACCTTTAATGAAACCCGGTTGGGATGCAGGTTTTCATCAATACGATGTGTATGCTTTTACAGTTGAAAACTCTAAATTTTATCAAACTACAAGACCATTTACTGAATTGGCTTATGTATTGGGTTCAAAATCTGAACAAACCATTCATTTAGTGCACACCCAAAACAAAAAGACCAACTTTAATTTTGCTTTTGAATATCGATTTATCAATGCTCCTGGTAGTTTTAAAAATCAAAACAATAACCACAATAATATTCGTTTAAATGCAGCTTATCAATCGAATAATAGAAAATATGGAGCAACCTTTATATTGGTTTCTAATAAACATGTTTCATCGGAAAATGGTGGACTAATCAATTCAACTTTATTAGATAGTTTGGCATTTAGTAATCCGTTTCAGTTAGATACCAGAATGGGAGCCTCGGGAGCATTTTCTCAAAATCCTTTCAACACCAATATTTCAACGGGTAATCGATATAATAACTCTACTTTCTATTTGCGTCAGCATTATGATTTAGGTAAGGTAGATTCAATATTTAATGAAGAAGATTCTGTATACAATAAAATATTTTACTCAAGAGTAAGGCTACAACATAATTTAAATATTAGCAGTTTTAATTATGAATTTATTGATAACAATGTAAACGTGGCTAACTATGCAACTTATTTTGGATTGAATTTATTCAATAATAATCCATTGGCTTTTCAAAATAAATGGAATATTGTAACCAACGAATTCAATGCTATTACTTTCCCCGATAAAAATAATCAAGCTCAATTTTTAAAACTAGGTGCAGCTTTGCAAAATATGAAAGGCTCATTGGGAACAATTAGAACCACCGATTATAATATTTTTATAACAGGTGAGTATAGAAATAGAACAAAAAATAAAATTTGGGATATTGAAGCATCAGGTAATTTATACCTAAATGGATTAAATGGTGGCGATTATCATGCATTGGTGAGTTTAAAAAGATTGTTGAGCAAACGTGTTGGGTTTTTAGAATTGGGTTTTCAGAATGTAAACCGAACTCCGTCAACCATTTTTAATACTCAAAACAATTTTTTTGTTAGTGCAATTGGTGTAAACAAAAAAGAAAATACCGTTCGTTTATTTGCTCAATATGATAATCCTGCTAAGCACTTTAAACTGGCAGGCGAATATTTTTTAGTGAATAATTTTGCCTACTTCGATAGTTTTTTTGTGGCCAAACAAGAAAGTACAGTCATAAATGTTTTACATGTGAGTGCCGAGAAGAAATTTAAAATTAGTAAACATTGGAATTGGTATGCAGAAGTGCATGTGCAACAAACTACAGCTAATGCACCTATAAACTTGCCATTGATTTTAACTAGACAAAGACTAGCTTTTGAAGGAAATTTTTATACCAATTTATTTTTATCTACAGGTGTAGAATTAAGATATTACACGAATTATAAAGCAGCCAATTATTCACCATTTACAGGTCAGTTCTTTTTTCAAAACACATTTAGTGTAGCCAATAGACCAGAAATAAATGCTTTTTTACATTTACGAATTAAGAGTTTCAAAGCATTTGTACGTTTAGAAAATATCAACACATTAATTCCGGGTAGTGGCAAGTATAATTTCTCGGCACAACATTATGCTAACAATGCATTGTGGTTTAGATTGGGCATTTGGTGGAATTTTGTAAACTAGTTTTAGCACTATCTTATGATGCGTATCATAGATTTATACTTTTATTGCCTTACTTTCGCTTTGTAATGAAAAAATTTACCATTGGCATATTAGCAATTTTATACTTTACCATGACGAGTGGTATTGTATTGAATATCCATTATTGTCGTGGCAAAATAAGTTCGGTAAAAGTAGATGTATTGGCAAAAGACCTTTGTGCTTGTAAGAAAAAAAAGGACAAAGGTTGTTGCAAAACCGATAACAAATTGGTAAAATTAGAAGATACACATAAAGCTGCTGTTACACAGTTTATTGTTGAAGCTCCTGTTGCAATTGTTACTTCATCTTATAATATTCAAAATACCTCTTTTGTAGATTTAAAGAATGATTTAGCTTATAACAATCATTCACCACCTGATATTTTATCAGCAGATAAGTGTATTCTTCATTGTGTTTTCAGAATTTAATACCCACTACTTAGCAGTGTGTTTGCTTATGTAATATAGTTACTCAACTCATACATAGCACTAATTTCTTACTTTACTACACACTCAACATTCTCTCTTTTAAAAACAAATTAATTTAAAACAAACATCTTTAGATGTGTTGATTAATACATTTCAATGCTTCTAAGATTGTTCAAAATACATTTACAATGAAAACGCAAATCACCTTACTATTTAGCTGTTTATTTATTACTATATTTTCTTTTGCTCAGCCAAAAGCAACTTTAAAAACCGATAAAATTAAAGTTTGGGGCAACTGTGGCATGTGTAAAACCACTATTGAAAAAGCAGCAAAAAATGCAGGTGCATCTTATGCATTATGGAATGAAGATGCTAAAATTTTAACCGTTAAATATGCTGCTTCAAAAACATCGGTAGCAAAAATTGAAAAGAAAGTAGCATCTGTGGGTTATGATACTCAAAACGAAACAGCACCAGAAGAAGTGTATAATAATTTACATGGTTGCTGCCAATACGATAGAAAATCAACTGAAGTAAAAGAATCAACAAGCATGAGTTGCTGCAAAGACAAAGCATCTTGCAAAAAAGATTGCTGTACTAAAGCCGATATGAGTTGTTGCACTGGTAAAGATGCTACACACGATTGTTGTAAAGATGGCAAATCTTGTTGTAGTAAATAATGTACAATTAACAATGAGTAATGAGTGGTTCATGTTAGTGTTTAATATGAATCATTCATTATTCTTTCTTTAACCTTAGCCTCTTAATTACTCATAGAAAACTTACTCCTACAATTAAGAAATAATATCTATTGATATGAAAAAAATCTATTTAATCATCCTCATTTTTGTATCGTTTCAAGCAACTGCACAAATTAAAAAAGTAACACTTCAAGCAAGTGGATTAACCTGTAGTATGTGCAGTAAATCTATTTACAAAGCATTGGTAGCAGTGCCTTTTGTGCAAGATGTAAAAAGCGATATTAAAAACTCGGCTTTTATTGTTACGTTCAAAGAAAATGAAGCTGTAGATTTCGATCCTCTTAAAAAAGCGGTAACCAATGCAGGTTTTTCTGTAGCATCGTTTAAAATAGTAGCCAATTTCAACAAACAAGATATTATAAATGATGCTCATGTAATTTTTGATAATAAAATACTACATTTTTTAAATGTACAACCTCAAAATTTGGAAGGAGAAAAAACAGTACTTGTTGTAGATAAGAATTTTGTTACCGCTAAAGATCAAAAAAAGTATAGTAAATTAACTACCATGAAATGTTATGAAACTGGTGTTATGGAAAGTTGCTGTACCAAAACCAATACAGCTAGCACAAGGGTATATCACGTAACTATTTTATAAAATATTTATTTATTGTACATGCAAAAACAAATTTTATTCTGCTTGTTATTTATTGCAATTATTGTAACAGTTCAAGCACAGCCTGCAATTGGTAGTCAAGCTCCAGAAATAACATTAAAAAATGTTGACGGAAGTCCAGTATCACTTTCATCATTTAAAGGCAAAGTAGTGATTATAGATTTTTGGGCAAGTTGGTGTGGCCCATGTAGAATAGCCAATAAAACATTAAAGAATTTATATGCTAAGTATAAAGATCAAGGCTTAGAAATTTATAGTATATCGGCCGATAGAAATCAAACTGCTTGGAAACGTGCAATAAAAGCCGATGGTATGACTTGGATAAATGTTTTTGATGAAGAAATGATTACTGCTACTAAATGGCGTATTGGTTATTTACCGTTCACCTTCGTAGTAGATAAACGTGGTAAAATAATAGATGCCGATTTAGAAGCAAAAGATTTAGAAAAAGCAATCAAAAAATTATTATGATAAAAAAATATATGCTTGTATTGCTGTTAATGTTAAATACTGATATACATGCTCAAGAGTTATTTGTATTAACCGAGCCAGCTAGTAATATGGCAGCTAAATCTTTAGGGTTTAGAGCTATGAACTCATTTATGAACGAGTTAGATGGCAGTGGAATTAATTACCATTTAATGCCCGAAATTATGTGGGGTATTAATAATAAATGGATGGTACATGCACAAGGATTTTTTAGCAACAGAAATAATCGTTTGGTTACCGAAGGAGGAAGCTTGTATGCTAAGTATCGCTTTTTAAGTAACGATGAAGTGCACAGCCATTTTCGTATGGCTACTTACGCAAGGTTGAGTATGAATAACAGCGATATTCATCAAGATGAAATTGAAACAATGGGGCATAATAGTGGTTATGAACTAGGTTTAATTGCTACCCAACTGTTGCATAAAGTGGCCATTAGTGCAACGGTGAGCTATGAAAAGGCAATGGATAATGGCAGTGTTTATAAATTTCCATCAACACAATCCAATAATGCAATTAACTACACTTTATCTGTTGGAAAGTTAATGTTGCCCAAAGAATATACTTCATACAATCAAACCAATGTAAACCTTATGGTAGAAATGTTAGGGCAAAGTTTAAGTAATGGAAAATCATTTTTAGATGCTGCGCCATCGATTCAATTTATTATTAAAAGCCAAGCTAGGATTGATTTTGGTTATCGTTATCAACTCTATAGTAATATGGTAAGAACAGCACCCAATGGATTTATTTTGAAGTTAGAATACAATCTTTTTAACTTTTTCAAATAAAAAATAAAATCTCTTGTGCTATATTGCTTTACTTTTGATACAATGAAAAAATGTGTAGCCATACTTTTATTGAGTTTGTACTTGTTAAGTACTACCGAAGCTCATCAGCTACTCAAATTGCCTTCATTGGTGCAGCATTATTTTCAACACAAAGCCGAAAACAATAATCTAACTTTATTGAGTTTTTTAAATATGCACTATGCCGAGACGGTTGTGTATGATGATGATTATGCTCAAGACATGCAATTGCCATTTAAAACACATGCCGAAAATTTTTGTGTAATTGCAGTACCATCTTTACCTGCTCCAAAATTTGAAATGAATATAGTTGTAACACCTGTTGTTAAACAAACTATTCCAATTATAAACGACCCTAGTTATTCTTTTTTATCTACCCAAGATATTTTTCAGCCTCCCAAATCTGTGTAATAAACTATTCTTATTCAAAGAATTTTTCTTTTCATTATGGGTTGGTTTCTTGATGCATTTTTAAGTTATTTATTTGCATATCTATATTGATTGATAGTACAATTGCAATATTACTTCTATAGATGATAGAAGAACCGAACCTCAACTAGTGTGACTCCGAGAACGATGATCTTTGCTCTCTGCTTGGCTCATCATTTTCTTATCTATAAATTATACTTATGCTACATAGCATTATCAAATTTTCTATAAAAAATAAATTGATTATAGGCTTGCTTACATTGGGCTTAATAATAGGTGGTGTATTTGCCATTACTAAATTGCCCATTGATGCAGTGCCAGATATTACCAATAATCAGGTGTTGGTAATTACATCTGTACCTAGTTTAGGTGCTCCAGATGTAGAACGTTTTATTACTGTACCTATTGAACAAGCCACACGAAATGTGCCTGGAATTATTGAACAAAGAAGCTTCAGTCGTTTTGGCTTAAGCCTTGTTACCATTGTGTTTAATGATGATGTAGATGTTTATTGGGCAAGGCAGCAAGTAAGTGAAAGGTTGGTACAAGTGCAAGAACAAATTCCTGCTGGTTTAGGGGTTCCGTCATTAGGACCTTTAACTACAGGTTTAGGAGAAATTTTTCAATATGTAGTAAGAGCCAAACCTGGTTATGAGGGCAAATACAATTTAGCTGCATTAAGAGATATACAAGATTGGATTGTAAGAAGACAATTATTAGGTACAGAAGGTGTGGCAGATGTAAGCAGTTTTGGTGGCGATGTAAAGCAATTTGAAGTTGCCGTAAACACTCAAAAGCTCAGCAGTTTTCAACTCACTATTACCGATGTTTTTAAAGCTTTACAAGAAAATAATCAAAATACAGGAGGTGCATATATAGAACGTGGTCCTAATGTATTATTTATACGAAGTGAAGGTTTGGTGAAGAACATGGATGATATTAATAGCATAGTTGTAAAACGTGTAAACGGAACTGTGCCTGTTTTAATTAAAGATGTAGCAACCGTGCAGTATGGTAAAGCCATACGCTATGGTGCAACTTTATACAATGAAACAGGTGAAGTGGCTGGAGCTGTAGTAATGATGTTGAAAGGAGAAAACAGTAGTAAAGTAATTGAAAGCATTAAACTTAAAATTAAAAACATTGAAAAAAGCTTACCTGAAGGTGTTGTGATTGAACCTTTTTTAGATAGAACAAAAATGGTGAACAATGCTATAAGTACTGTTGAAACGAATTTGTTAGAAGGAGCATTGATTGTGGTTTTTGTGTTGGTGCTTTTCTTAGGTAATTTAAGAGCAGGATTTGTGGTAGCATCTGTAATTCCATTAAGCATGTTGTTTGCTATTATACTCATGAATGCGTTTGGTGTAAGTGGCAACTTAATGAGTTTAGGAGCATTGGATTTTGGTTTATTGGTAGATGGGGCTGTAATTATTGTGGAAGCTGTAATACATAAACTGAAGCATCATACAGGGTTTAAAGAAGCCTCGAAAATGAACCAACATCAAATGGATGTTGAGGTAGAAGGTTCGGCAGGAAAAATGATGAGTTCGGCAGTATTTGGACAAATCATTATTTTAATTGTGTATTTACCCATTCTTTCTTTACAAGGAATAGAAGGTAAAATGTTTAAGCCAATGGCACAAACAGTATCGTTTGCCATTATTGGTGCATTTATTTTATCGCTTACTTATGTACCTATGATGACTGCACTTTGCTTGAGTAAAAAAGTAAGTCATAAACCCAATATTTCGGAAAGAGTAATGGAACGATTACAAAATTGGTACAAACCAATATTATTGAAATTACTCAATTATCCTAAACTTATTATTAGCTCTTCTATTGTGTTATTTGGTATTGCTTTATTGATTGCTTCGAATATGGGAGGTGAGTTTATTCCTAAATTAGAAGAAGGTGATTTTGCAGCAGAAGTTAGAATGCTTACTGGCACTTCATTAAAAGGAACCATTGATGGTTGTACAAAAGCTGCCAAATTGGTGAAAGAACAATTTCCTGAGGTAGAAAAAGTAGTGGTGAAAATTGGTTCAGGAGAAATTCCGACCGACCCCATGCCTATGGAAGCAGCAGATTTAATGATTATTTTAAAACCTAAAAAAGAATGGACATCGGCCAAAACTTTTGATGAATTAGCCGAAAAAATGAGTACCGCTTTAGAAGATATTCCGGGTATTGCAACAGGTTTTCAGTTTCCGGTACAAATGCGTTTTAATGAATTGATGACAGGGGCTCGTCAGGATGTTGTATGTAAAATATTTGGAGACGATTTAGACAGTTTAGCCATACATGCAAATGAATTGGGTAAAATTATCAATGGAGTTGAAGGAGCAAAAGATTTGTTTATAGAAACGGTTACAGGTGTACCACAAATGGTGGTTACTTACAACAGAGAAGCTATTGCAAGATTTGGTGCAAGCATTAATGATATTAATACCACCATTGAATCGGCCTATGCAGGAGCCACTGCAGGTTTGATTTTTGAAGGAGACAAGAGATACGATTTAGTTGTAAGATTGAATAATGAACAAAAACAAAATGTAGATGGGATAGAAAATTTAATGATTGGTTTGCCCAATGGAAATCAAGTGCCATTAAATGTTTTAGCAAAAGTAGCCTTGCAAGATGGACCTTATCAAATACAACGAGAAGATGCAAGAAGACGAATTACTATTGGTTTTAATATTAGAGGAAGAGATGTACAAAGTATTGTAAAAGAATTACAAGAAAAAGTAAGTTCACAAATAAAATTTCCAAGTGGATATTATATAACTTATGGTGGAGCTTATGAAAATTTACAACATGCAACCAAACGCTTAAGTATTGCACTGCCATTGGCTTTGCTGCTTATTTTGGTGATGTTGTATTTTGCTTTCAATCAACTGAAATATAGTTTACTCATTTTCTCAGCAATACCATTATCGGCAATTGGTGGTGTTTTTGCTTTAACATTGAGAGATATGCCTTTTAGCATTAGTGCAGGCGTAGGTTTTATTGCATTATTTGGTGTAGCAGTATTAAATGGTATAGTATTAATTGCTGAAATGAATAGATTAAAAACTGAGCATGTGCATGGCATAAGAGCAATTATAGTACAAGCCACTGTTATACGTTTAAGACCAGTATTAATGACTGCTGCTGTTGCTTCACTAGGGTTTTTACCAATGGCCATTAGTAATGGAGCTGGTGCCGAAGTGCAACGTCCATTAGCAACAGTTGTTATTGGTGGATTACTCTCAGCTACTTTATTAACCTTAATTGTATTGCCTTGTTTGTATTTATTGATAGAAGAAAAAAAGAAAATCGTGAAAAAATCTACTGTTGTTAAAGCAAGTGTTCTATTGTGTTTTTTGATGAGTGGTGCAGTTGTATTTGCACAACCAACCACTCAAAAAATGACTTTGCAAGAAGTAAGGAATGCAGCATTCAACAATGCTCAAACTTTAAAAGTAAGTAAGCTGCAAGAACAATATCATCTGTTGATGTTAAAAACTGCTGGTGAGTTACCTAAAACACAGTTCAATACAGAATTGGGCAACTACAACAGTATTTTTTTTGATAGTAAATTTTCTGCTACGCAAACATTTTCATCTGGAGGATTTTATAAGCAACAAAAGAATTTATTAGGTACTTATTTAGAAGTAGCTAAAGCACAAACTTTAGTACAAAAAGCTGAGCTTAAAAAAATGGTAGAACAATTGTATGTTGAATTGCAAACACTACAAGCTAAACAATTATTGTTGTTAAGAATAGATAGCATGTACAATAATTATTATCAAATTGCTAAATTAAGATTTGAAAAAGGAGAAACTAGCTTATTAGAGAAAACAACTTTAGAAAATAAAGCAAATCAAAGTAAACTAGCCTTGCAGTTAATTGAAGATGATGTATCATCCATACAACAACAATTAGGTATTGTATTGCAAACAAATATTAAAATTGTAGCTGCTGAAAGCTTAATGCATCAACATCAATTGTTCGATACAAGTTTAGTGGCTAATCATCCGTATTTAAAATTTCAATTACAACAGCAACAAGTGGCAATGTCACAAACCAATGTCGAAAAGTCGATGTTAAAGCCAGATTGGTTTGTAGGTTACAACAATCAATCGCTAATGGGTTGGCAACAAAGAAAAGATGCATCTGAAGTATTTTATAACAATGGTAGAAGATTTTCTTCTATTGTAATGGGTGTGCATGTTCCTCTTTTTGCAAAACCACAAAAAGCAAAAGTTGAAGCTGCCAAAGTAAATGAACAAACTCAAGCTGCCATGACGGAACTCACCAAACAACAATTAAATATGCAAGTGCAAAAGTATTTTATTACTTATGTTCAATTTGAAAAAGCAGTTCAATACTTTGCTACAAAAGGCGTTGTTCAAAGTAATTTAATGATAGCAACTGCTGGATTAAATTATAAAGCAGGACAAATAAATTATTTTGAGTGGAGTAGTTTATTGCAAGATGCATTTAACATTCAGTTCGATTATATAGAAGCATTAAAGAACAAACAATTAAATGCTGTTGAATTAAATTATTTATTAAAACAATAGTTATTGGCTCAAATCAATCGTATCAATCACAAATAAATTATTATGAATACAATATATCAATCAATGAATCATCAATATAGCAATCATCGCTTCAAGTACTTTAATTTAATGGCATTAACGGTGTTGCTATTGTTGAGTTGTAGCACAAAAGAACCAGTAAAAGAAGCTACTGAAAAGCCAATTGAAGAAACTGTGGTTAGCTTAAATAAAGAACAATTGAAAAATGCAGCATTGGTTATGGGGAATATTTCTACCCAAAATATGCAAGCTGTTATTCAAGTTAATGGGGTGGTAGATGTGCCACCTCAAAGCTTAGTAAGTATTAGTTTTCCTTTAGGTGGTTATTTGAAAAATTCTCATTTATTGCCTGGTACAAGTGTTAGAAAAGGAGAAGTGTTAGCAGTAATGGAAGATCAGAGTTATGTGCAATTACAACAAGATTTTTTAGTAGCCAAAGCAAAAATGGAATACTTGCAGGTAGATGTTCAACGACAAAAAGAGTTAAGCGATGCTGATGCTGCAAGTAAAAAAAATTATCAGTTGGTGTTGAGTGAATTTAAAACCCAACAAATAATGATTAAAGCATTGGAAGAAAAATTAAAAATTATTGGTATTAATCCAACTAATTTAACTGTGGCAAATATTTCTAGAACAGTAAGTATAAAAAGTCCAATAGCTGGTTATGTTACCCATGTAAATGTAAATATTGGTAAATATGTAAATCCAAGTGATGTGTTATTTGAGTTGGTTAATCCCGATGATATTCATGCGGCAATGACGGTGTTTGAAAAAGATTTTGGGTTCATCAAAAAAGGTATGAAAGGAACTGTAACATTAGCTGATCAGCCAGAAAAAAAATATGAAGTAGATGTTATATTAGCCACCAAAAACATCAATGAAAATAGAGCAGGATTGGTGCATTGTCATTTTGAAAACAACAATCATGATTTACTACCGGGTATGTTTTTAACAGGAGAATTTAAAATAAGTAATGCCCAAGTAAAAGCACTGCCTCAAGATGCAGTTATACGTTACGAAGGCAAGGAATATATTTTTGTAACAAAAGATACTGCCACATTTGAAATGTTAGCAATAGAAACTGGTATTAAACAAAGTGGATTTGTAGAAATTAAAAACAAAGATTTGCCCGAGGATAAACAAGTAGTTATTAAAAATGCTTATTCACTTTTAGGAAAGCTAAAAAATAAAATGGAAGACTAATATATAAATAGTTTAAGCAAACAAAAGCCTGTAACGATAGGTGTTACAGGCTTTTGCAGTATGTTCTAATATATTTTAAAATCTAAATCCAAGACTTAAACCTAAACCTCTTACACCAGCCCAAGGCCCATCAGAAAGCAATGTAGCACTTCTTCCATCAGCAGCAATTGTACCAGTTACTTTAAAGGGAGATAAATCTAATCCGTTAATTGCATTTTGAAGGCTTGTTCTTTCGCTAGAGCCTATTGGTGCAGGATTTTTAGAAATATCAGCTATCAGTTCTCCACTACTAGTTCCATAGTGTCCACCTACAATCCAAATATCTAAAACCAATTTCTTTAAAATTTGGTATTGGGTACCAAACATCACTCCATAGCTGGTAGATTTTATTGTTCCCACAAAGTCTGCTTCTGGTGTAGCATTCAAAACTGTTTGGTATTTAACGGGAATGGTAAAATCGAAATTTGCAAATCTAGCATAAGGTGCAACATAAAAGCCTTTCATTTTACCCATACCTAAATATAAACGTAGTTCAGGTGTAATAGCAGAATTGCCCAACATAAATCTACCAAAGTTTAAGTTTGGGTCGTCAATAAAATCTCTAGTTAGTTTTTCTAAAGGCAAAGCTTTCTTTTCGCCATATCTATAAGACACTGAGATAGACATTTTTTTTAAAATGGCTCTTTCGAAAGTAGCGTGATAATTACCAAATGCTAAAGAACTAAGATTAGCTTTAATAATATTTTTCCCGCCCAGTAACTGAGCTTGTGCAAAAGCAGGAATTACTGCTAATAAAATGATTATTTTTTTCATACTTATAGTTTAAAGGTAAAGGTTATAAATTGGCAATATCGGCAACGGTTTTATTTTCTAAAATTTTTAAACTGGCATCTCTTACTCTTGTCATTACATTACTTAAGCCACATTTTTTTTCATCGCAGTTTTTACATTTTTCATAAAAATTCAAACTTACACAAGGTAATAAAGCTATAGGTCCATCTATTAATCGCATGATTTTAGCAAGAGGAACTTTTTTGGGGTCTTGAGCAAAAAAATAACCACCGCCTTTTCCTTTTTTACTATCTAATATTTCCGATTTTTTAAGTTCTAACAAAATACTTTCCAAAAACTTTAAAGGAATTTTTTTCTTCTTCGAAATTTCAGCAATGAGTATTGGCCCTGAAGATTTTTTTTCAGCTAAATAAATTAAAGCCTTTAGTGCATATTGAGTTTTCTTAGATAGCATGTTGCAATGTTATAAAAATATTTTTTAAATAGAATACCCCTAATTGGGTATTCTATTTAAATTAAAGGTATCATTTTTTTGTATAAAACGAAATGAAGCAGATTATATTATTTGGTTGGGGGGTGTTCAAAAAAACTCGAATCATAAAACAGTTAATGCAACAATCAGTTTAATGTGTTTTCAATAACCCTTTATAAAAAACACTATCCAATCCACATTCTGCATACGTAAAACATAGCTCTAATAAAAAAACCTCAAAAAATATTTTTTGAGGTTTTTGGCGGAGAGAGAGGGATTCGAACCCCCGGACCTGTAACAGTCAACAGTTTTCAAGACTGCCGCAATCGACCACTCTGCCATCTCTCCGAGTGCAAAATAATAGGTTGAGAATGTAACTGCCAAAAAAATAATTTTTCAACAGTTAACTTCGCTAAAATTTTCACCCATTGAAGCACCTATCGGTTTTAAATAAATATTTCTGGGAGTATAAAAAACACTTTTTTCTAGGCATCGTTTTTATTATTCTATCTAACTATTTTAGAATTTTAAGTCCACAAATTGCTGGCTTCGTGGTAGATCAAGTACAGCAAAAAATTGCAAGTGCCAATACATCGGCAGCCCAAAACCATTCAAGAAGTAATTACGATATTTTGGTAAAACAATTACTTAATTACATGGAACTGCATGAAATGAATTTGAAAAATGTAGTAGTCATTTGTTCCTTAACCTTATTGGTTTTAGCCATTTTAGGCGGTTTGTTCATGTTTTTAATGAGGCAAACCATTATTGTAATGAGTAGGCATATTGAGTTTGAACAAAAAAATGAAATATTTAAACATTATCAACAACTCAATACCAGTTTTTATAAAGTAAACAGTACAGGCGATTTAATGAATAGAATTTCAGAAGATGTAAGTAGGGTTCGAATGTACACTGGACCTGCATTAATGTATTTAATTAACCTTGCAGCTACCATTGGTTTTTGTGTTTATTTTATGTTGAGAGAAAACTGGCAACTTACCATGTATGTGTTAGCACCATTACCCATTTTAGCGGTTACTATTTATTTTGTAAATACCGTTATTAATAAAAAAAGTGAAAAAATTCAAGGCTTATTATCTAATTTAACTACTACAGCACAAGAATCGTATTCTGGTATTCGAGTAATTAAATCATTTGTGCAAGAAAAAGCCATTTTTAATTTTTTCAATAATGATAGTGAAGAATACAAAAAAAATGCTATTGGCTTAGCTAAAGTAGAAGCTATTTATTTTCCATCAATGGCATTAATGATTGGTATTAGTACATTATTAACTATAGCTATAGGATGTTGGTATGTAGTAGAAGGAGCCAATAATGTAACAGCAGGTACAATTACAGAGTTTGTTATTTACATTAATATGCTCACATTTCCTGTAAGTGCAATTGGGTGGACGGCAAGCATGATTCAACGTGCTGCTGCTTCTCAAAAGAGATTAAATGAGTTTTTGCAAACAGTACCCGAAATTCAACAAACCACTACAGGCAATATTCAAACAGTAACTGGAGATATTGAATTTAATGAAGTATCATTTATCTATCCACATACAGGCATAACTGCATTAAAAAACTTTTCTGTAAAAATCAATAAAGGCAACAAAGTTTTAATATTAGGAAAAACAGGGAGTGGAAAAAGTACCATAACTCAATTGCTATTACATTTTTATAATCCAACCCATGGTTCAATAACTATTGGAGGAAATAGTGTTCAATCAATTTCCTTACACCATTTAAGAGAACAAATTAGTTATGTACCACAAGACGTTTTTTTGTTCAGCGATACAGTAACCAATAATATTAGTTTTGGTTTGGCCGAAAAAGCTACTCAAATAAAAGTGGAGCAAGCTGCAAAGTTTGCCAATATTCATAACGAAATAATGGGGTTTGAAAAACAATACAATACATTAATTGGTGAAAGAGGCGTAACCTTAAGTGGTGGGCAAAAACAACGTATTTCTATTGCTAGAGCATTAATAAAACAACCAGAAATTGTTGTGTTTGATGATTGCTTAAGTGCAGTAGATGCAAAAACTGAAAATGAAATTATTGGGCATTTGTATGAATACTTACACGATAAAACAGCCTTAATCATTACCCACCGAATTTTTTCTAAATTCAACTTCGATAAAATTATTGTGTTAGATAATGGCACAATTGCCGAGCAAGGCACACATGCTCAATTAATTGCATTAAATGGCTTATATACCGAATTGTACAACAATCAGATGAAGGAAGAAGAACAAGTATAATTGAAATTTTACCGAGTGATGCATATCGTTATGAGGAATTATAACATGATTTAACAACTTATTACCTATTTACATGTTTCTACCAATATAATTGCTTATACATTTGCAGTCACAAAAAAATCCAGTAGGTTTTTTATAACGTATCTGCACTATAACATTTTGTTTGCCACACTTGGGGGGGATTTATCTAAACGATTTTAAAAAGGTAAGATTTATGAACAGTAATGTAACGCAAACTCGTGTAAACATGAGAGCAAACGAGTTGAATGAACTATTAGAAGAAGTAAAAGAAACAGTTGTAACTGAAACAATAGTTAAAAAATTTACTTCTGTTGATTTATGGCAAATTGAAAAGAACAGAAAAACAGCCGTAGGTTATACCAGAAAATGGAACTTGAACTAGTGAATAAAACCCATCGAATTCGATGGGTTTTTTATTTGCAATATTTTTCTCCCAGCAAATGCAGAAAAGAATTTTCCGACTCACAACTCTTAATAAAATGTAGTTGTTTCTTTATACGAAAAAGAATAAATACAACTAATAAAATTCCATAAGAATCTTTTTGTGAATAACTGAAAGTTTGTTTTTTCTTTATGCACAAATATGCTTTTTTCTTATTCCGTTGAAAACAAGAAGTTATTTTTACAATGCTTACTAATCCGTTTATCTATGAAGTCCGTAAAACTTTACATCCATTTTCTATGGATGTTCCTTTTAACTGTGTTAGTGGCTAATAGCCAAAATAGTTTTAATCCTACTGGGTATGCTACCTCTTTACGAGGTGCATTGATGGATCCTGCCTCAATCTCTACCATTAGTGTGTATTACACTAGAGGAATGATTTTTGATGTGGAAGAAGGAAAACCTAGGCCAGATGCACCTTTTGAGAAACTTGCAGAGTTAAACAATCTTAGAACCATTCGCTTAAATGGAACTCCTGTAAATTTTAAGCAAGAAACATTTTTTTGTAATCTTACTAAAGTAGTTCAGTTAGAAGCTTTAGAATTGAGAATGAGCTTACGTCAGCTTGGTGTATTAACAGAAAAATCTTTAAGGTGTTTAACCAAACTTAAAAGTTTAAGGCGTTTAAATTTGCCCAATCAATATCCAGCTGAAGAATATTTGAAAATAAAAGAATTATTACCCAATTGCGAAATTGTAATTAATATGAGTTTTGAAGGAGATTAATTATCTCCTTTTTTTATGCTTATAATTCAATTAACTGAAAAGCAATATTTGCATCGGTTAATGCAAGTGAAAGTCTTTCTTTATGCGTATCTGTTATAAACACTTGACCATCGTCTTCCTTACAAACCCAGGTTAATAAGTTAAACATACGAGTTGCGTCAAGCTTTTCAAAAACATCGTCTAATAATAAAATTGGAGCAAAGCCTTTTTTTTGTTTTAGTAGCTGCCATTCGGCTAATTTGAATGCAAATAATAAACTTTTTCTTTGCCCTTGTGATGCTTGATTTTTAAAACTATTGGCACTCATCGTTATTCCAATATCGTCTTTATGTATGCCAACGGTTGTACGTTGTAGGGCAATATCTTTTGATAGATTTTCATTCAATAAATTATTCAATGAATGGTTAATTAGTTGACTATTATATGCTAGTTCTACATCATCACTTTGGGTGGCAATTTTTGTATAGTAATATATAATAAGTGGTAATAATTCTTTTGTAAAACCTACTCTTGCTTCAAATATATAATTGCCTTTTTCTATTAATTGATCATTATAAATATTTAATAATGCATTATCTATTGAACCAATTTCATTCGCCTGCTTTAATAAGCTATTTCTTTGTTGTATAATTTTATTGTATGCAATTAATGCTTGTAGGTAAGAACTATCAATTTGCGATAGAATGGTATCTAAAAATTTTCTTCTTAATTCACTGCTGCCTGTAATTAGTTCAACATCGTCTGGAGCAATCATTACACATGGATAATTACCAATATGATCGCTAAAT
>CALRVE020000031.1:0-40811 GCA_943371535.1 Asaia bogorensis
AATCTGCCGTTGGGTTACCAATATTTACAGTAACATTTTGATAAGTATTACTTGGAGCTAAAGTAGCTATTGTGGTTCCAGCACTTGAAGCTGCCCAAGTTCCCGTTAAATTTAAAGTTGAGCCACTTATCCAAGTTAATGTTGGAATAGTTAAGTTGCCTAAATTATGTTCGTATGTTCCAGTCGCCCCAACTGTCCCTGTTACATTTGTTGTTAATGTTAAAGTACCACTGTTCAATAAGTAGCCATTAATGTTTAAATCAGATGTTCCAGTGCCATCAGCACCAATAGTTAAAGTTTGGCCAGAGCTAATAGTTATTTGCCCTGTTGTATTTACTGTAACTAATTTACCATTAGCTGCTGCACTTACTGTAACAGTATGGCCATTTAAAATAGCTATTCCAGCAGCACTACTATCAGGGCTTAATGTTGCAGCCATCCAATTTCCATTCGTTTTACTTTCCCAGGTACTTATACTATTCCAATTACCATTTGAAACTGTTCTAAATGAGTCTGTTGCATTACTAGCAGAGCTGGCAGCTTGGCTACCAGTTGCTGCACCAGTTAAGAAATAATTGTGAGAGGTACCTGTTCCATCATTGTATTCAAATACAGCAAAATGATAAGTTGTACCACTTGTTAAACCTGTAACTGTTAATACACCTGAACCACTTCCTGTACCATTATATACAACATAATTTCCAGTACCTAACTGAGAGCCACTGGTAAATGTTGCATTAGCAGTATAACTTATCCCATCAGCAGGTGTTGCATCAACAGCACTGCCTGCTTTAGCCACAATAATTCTATTACTTCCATTTCCAACTGAAGGCAAATCAACCACAATGCTATTTGCAGTGGTTGCTCCAAAACTGATTGAACCATTACTTGAAGGTTCACTTGCAATTGCATTGCCACTTACAGCTACATTTTGTGTGGTTGCATCGGTTGACGCATGTGTGATGTTTACTGATCCTGTTGCTCCATTAGCAGAAGCAGGTGAAAAACGAATATAAATTGGGGTTGAAGGAACTGCATCGCTACCATTTTTTGCCAATACAATTGGGTTTACCGAAAAGTCTACATCATCTAAGCTAATGGCAAATCCTGTTGGTGCAGTAATGCTAATACTTGCTGCTAATTCTGTTCCAGAAACATTATATGTTTGACTACTTGAATTTGTACCTGTAACCACATTACCAAAAGCTGTTACCGAACCTACTGCAATAGTTGGATTATAAGTAGTTGCATTATCTGTACCTGCTGTTGCAAAGTAATTAGGCAACGATGCACTATTGTTATTGTATTCGTAAACAGCAATATGATAAGTAGTATTTTTTGTTAAACCAGTTACTGTTACACTTGTTCCATTACCATCATATACTGCATAATTACCTGTTCCAAATTGCGTTCCAGCTCCAAAAACAGCATCAATGCCACTTGGTGTAACTGCATCAGTTGGTGTATAATCTACTGCACTACCTTGCTTAACAAACACCACTCTTCTTGCCCCATTCCCTCCATTAAAATTCACCACCAAAGAGGCATTTGTTCTTGTACCAAAACTTACTGTACTTGGTGTAGTTGGTTCTGCTACTAAAGTGGTAAAATTCACTTCATTACCATAAGCAGTGCCCACACCATTAATGGCATAAGCCCTTACATAATATGTTGTATTACTGCTTAACGATGTTAAGTTGGCTGTAAAACTTCCTACTCCTGTACCACTTGTTACTTTAGTATCGGCAGTAGTTGGTGTACCTGTTGTGTTAAATACAATACCTCTTTCTGTTACAGGATCTCCACCATCAATTACTACTTCACCACCACCACTTGCACTGTTTATTGTAATGCTACTTATAGCAGCAGTTGTAACTGTAGCAATAGTTGAAGACGTTGTTGCAATGCCTGCACTTACCGCACTCCATGCACTATTACCTCCAGCATTCACTGCACGTACTCTATAATAATAAGTAACACCGGGATTCAATGTAGTAAACGTATAATTAAGTGCTGAAATACTAGTTTGTGTTGCATCAACTGACGCAAATGTGTTATCATTATCTACTTCTACAGTATAAGTAATTGCTTCACTTCCATCGTTGGTTGGAGCAGTCCAATTGGCTCTAAAGCCTACTGCTGTTGCATTGTCGCCAGTACCAACAGTTGGTGCATTACTTAAAGTTGTAAGTGTAGCATTACTACCATTGGTGGTGCCAGCATCATTTACTCCTTTTGCTCTGTAGTTATACAGGGTATTGGTATTTAAACCTGTAACTGTTTTTGAAATACTAGTGTTTGATGTTCCTGAAACAGGACTTTGGTCTGCTACTGTATTCGTACCAAAACTCATATCACTACTATAATCAAAACTTGCAACAGTACTATTGGCGTTTGCATTTACATTTCCATTGAATACAACACTTGTTGTTGCAATACTAGAAGCTGCATTAGTAGTTACAGTAGGGGCATCTATAAAGGTTTGAGTACCTCCTGCTGTTGTGCTACCTGTTTTATTACCACTTGCAAAAGTGATATCACTTGTGGTAATAGCACTAACAACAACTGTATTGCCAGCTGTAGCACCACTTGGTACATCTGTAGTTATCCAAAAATAACCAGTTGTTCCACTATTAATAACTTGAGATAACGAGCTAAAAGTTTTTGAGCCAGTTCCTAATCCTGAAGTAATGGTGCTACCAATTTGAGAAGCACTTCCAAAACTATTAGATGTAGAATAATATAATTTAAAGTTGCTTACATCGCTAGCATTATTGGTAGTTGTAAATGCAACACTATTTAATGTAGTATTAGCTGTTGTAACACCTAATTGAAAATTATAAATAATATTGTTTGTTGTATTTCTAGTTATGTTACCTGAAGCTACTTGACCTCCACTATTGTCTGCTAAAGCAATATCTGGTACAGCAGGTGGCATAGCAACTGTCCATATAGTATTAGAACTAGTAATACCAGATTCTGTAGTAACATTAGGCGTACCTGTTGTAGTACCACCTGTAGACCCCCATGTACTTCCATTGTAAGAATAAGCTTTACCACTGGCTGGAGATGCTGTTAAATTTGAACCAGCATCGGCAGTTGTCCAAGTAAATGCAAAAGTTGATGTAGTTGAAGTGCCACTTGCAATGCTCCACTGAGCATTGGCTCCATCTGCAGCAGTTGTGTAAGTGGTTGCAGCTGCACCAACAGTATATATAGATGTTGATGCACCTGTATTGGTTATAGTTACAGGGTTATATGTAATGCTATTACGACCTATTGGGAAAGTAAATGAAGCTGGAGTATTTGCAATTGAACGCAATACTCTACCTGCACCACTTGTAACTATATAATTTGACGAAGATGCACCACTTATTGTTGCACCCGTTAAAGTTAAATTATTAGCACCTAAATCTAATTTACCACTGGTAAAGGTTAAAGTGCCAGTAACAGCTGCTGCTGCTGAAAGGCTAACTCCGCCACTATTGCTAATGGTTAAATTATTAGCCCCTGTAAAACCATTACCTGCAACTTGTGCAGTAGTACTATTGTTGAAGGTGTAGTTGGCAGAAGTGCTATAAGTACGTGTACCTGTTACTTGAATTGTACCATTTGTACCACTAGTAGTTAAAGCACCAGTTGAATTTGTATTGGCTGTGATTATTCCTCCGCCACTCTCTAAATTAAAGCCACCGGTAGCACCATCTAAAATGTTTTCACCAAAATCAACAGTTGCTCCCGATTTAATATTAAAAGCAGTATTACCAGAAATTGTTCCTCCTGATTTTACAAAGGTTTGAGTACCAGATTTTGTAAAATTAAAATTGGCTCCAACAGCTGTACCTGTTTTAACAAGTGACCCGCCGGTCATATTAAAATTGCCCGCTAAGTTTACAACACCGTTGTTACTTCCAGCCGTAGTACCTGAAAGTTGCATATCTAAAATTCCTGTGCCAGAAATTAATAAATTCCCATTTAAGTTCATTACAGGTGTTCCTGTATTATTTCCATGTGCATTGTGCATCAAGGTACCAGCTGAAATGATAGTACTGTCCCCAACCGTTAACACACCAGATGACGCTGTAGCACCATTGACACTCAATGCACCTCCGTTTATTCTTAGTTTACCACTTACAGTGGTTGTTATATTGCCACTACTTAATCTTATATTAAATCCATTGGTACTAGTAACTGTGAAATCCCCTTGTACAGTAGTTAGGTTACCAGCTAAACCGAGGTTTTGTGTTTGTGCGGTACAATTCCAAATTAGATGATGAAAATTTTGAGTAAAAGTCGTACCAGGACCAGTCCCTCTTAAACCAGTAACCTCACAAGTTGAACCTGTATTCCAAACAAAAACTGGAAATGTACCCGAAGTAGATCCATGCCTATATCTACCAGTACTAGTTACAGTTGCACTATTTGCAGTATTAATGGTAAAAACTGATGCAGATCCAACTACATTTCCAATATCTAGAATTCCAGCAATAGATGCGGTATTATTGGCAAGTAAAGCCAATGTTTGAACTGATGTGCCACTTGAAAAACCTATTACTAAAGTTGAGCCAGCTTGCACATCCAAGTCAGTTCCAGATAAACTAGTTGAATTACCTACAGTGTAACTTCTTGTAGAGCCCAATCCTTGAATTTGGAATGTAGCAGAATTTGTTAAAATTAATTGCCCCATTACAACACTAGCTCCAGTTGCTATAACTGTGATTGCTCCCGTTTGCAAACCACCAGTGGAACTCACATCACTACCATCTATAACTAAAACTTGAGCAGTTGTAAATGTAAGGTTTGTACCACTTGCTCCAACTGCTGCACCACCAACACCAGCAGTACTCCAATTAGATCTATCTCTAAATTCAAATGCAGAAGCTGTACCTCCTACCCAATAATAGGTTGTTGGTACTGTATATGTATAATTACTTCCACCATTGTTATTTAGATTGATGGTATATAAATCTGCATTTGATCCATCAGATGCAACATTTGCAGTTCCAGAAGTAAACAAATAATATCTTACGCTTGCAGCAGCAGTATTTATACTTGCAGGTATGTTACCCGTGTAAGTAGTACCACTACCAGTCAATTGTACAACTGTAGAAGTTGAGAAAGCATTATTCGTACAACGTAAATAAACTGCTTGACCAGTTGGCAAACTACCTGAGAGTGTTGCAGTTATAGTTGTAGGCTTACCTTGAGCAATATTGCCGGAACTTACACTACTTACCGTTATTGGTGTTCCTTGTATTACAAAAGCAACACTTGCATCAATACCGTCGTTACCGCCATCTGTTTTGAAAACAACATTTGAAGAAGAAGTTGGCACATTAATTTTCCATGCATTACTACTTCCACAGTTTCCATTAGGTGTGGTAACTGTAGTACTATGAACAAAAGCATCTCCATTTGTATTTGGCTGATATTCACCACAAGGACTACCATCGCCATAAAACCTAAAAAATTTATCTCCAGAGGAACTCACTGCCTTAGTAATAATAAGAGACCCTCCAGCAGAAGCACTCATAGCCTGTCCAGCTCCCCAAGAACCTCCTACAAAATCACCAGAGTTTAGAGAATTTTGTGCAAAACTGTTTGACGCCGCAATTAAAAAACCAATTATGAGAAGAGAATACTTTTTCATAAGTTCAATTGTTTGAAATGTGCATTTATGGTACAAGAAATAAATGTAATTATTGGTAAATGATGTAATAATTAATAAACTTGGGATATTTTAATTCAGGTATTAATGGTTGCAAAAAGGCAAGAAGATAATACTCCAACAATGGCAGTGGCAAAGCAAACCGTTTCATAAGCAATTCATATTTGGCTTTATAATTCAATAAAAACAGTTCTCATGAATATGGCATCTGCAGAGATTAAGTTCATAAGTTACAGCTTAGCTTATGAAATAGATATTGGATAAAGTGAAGTGCAATTTACAAATTAATGTGTAAAATAAACACAGTAATTTATTAACAGTAAAAATGTTCAATTGTTGTCCAAAATAATTGTTTTGTTAATTCAATGAAACGCTTTGTTTAAACTATTTACGCAAACGTTGGCATTTTACCGTACTTGAGCATTTTTTTAAGTTTATTTTAAGGTTAAGCCATTCCTTTTGAAAATGAGAATCCGAATTACTGAGGTAAGCTTGAACGTATATTTTTATGAGTACAAGTTGATTGTTATTGATTTTAGTCTACTAAAGCAGGTTGAAGTTTTAAATTGCTGATTACAAGTTGATAGTTGCTGGTAACTGGTAACCCAAAGCTTTAATTTAGTTTTTTAGTTTCTAGTTTTTTAGTTTTTAGTTATTTAGTTTTTAGTTTTTTAGTTTCTAGTTCTTTAGTTATTTAGTTTTTAGTTTTTTAGTTTCTAGTTCTTTAGTTTTTAGTTTTTAGTTTTTTTCATCTTCTGACTTCTGTCTTCCGTCTTCCACCTTCTACCTTCTACCTTTTACCTTCTGCCTTCTCCCCAAATTCCTAATTCCTCCAATCCAATCTTTTAATCAACAGATTTCTCCTATCGTCGAAATGACATGTTAAATGAAGTTTTGCCTTCTATCTTCTATCTTCTACCTTTTGCCTTTTGCCTTTTCCCTTCTCCCTTCTGCCTTCAACCCTAATTCCCAATTCCTCCAACCCAATCTTTTAATCAGCAGATTTCTCCTATCGTCGAAATGACATGTTAAATGAAGTTTTGCCTTTTACCTTTTGCCTTTTGCCTTTTGCCTTTTCCCTTTTACCTTCTCCCTTTTACCTTCTGCCTTCTACCTTCTGCCTTTTCCCTTCTCCCTTCTACCTTCAACCCTCTTCCTGGCAACATAAATTTTGTATTCTAACAATAAACTATTTCTTTTACCACTTAAGACAAATTGAAGAATATACATGTTCTATAAGAAAATCATTTTCTATTGCATGGTGGTGATGGTACTGATTTCGAGTTGCAATAGTTCAGCAAAAAAAAATAAACAACAATCACACTCTGTTCAATTTAGAGCACTTACTAAAAATGAAAAAAAAGAATTACATTATAAAGCCGATGTGTTTTTTAGTACAACCCTAAAAAACAGTTTTAGCGGAGGATTTTTAGTAGCCAAAAACGGAGAAATTATTTTTGAAGCCTACAATGGTTACAGCAATTGGAATACCAAAGAACCTTTAACAGCCACAACACCTTTGCACATTGCATCGGTATCTAAAACATTTACGGGTGTTGCTATTTTGCAATTGGTAGAACAAAAAAAATTACAACTAGAAGATAGTATACAAAAGTTTTTTCCAACATTTCCTTACAAAGGCATTACAGTGCAACAATTGCTCAATCATAGAAGTGGATTACCCAATTATTTATACTTTTTAGATACCGCTTGGAAGCAAAATAATTTGATTCAAAACCAAGATGTGTTAAACTATTTAATCACACATCAACCTGCTATATATGCTTATCCCAACAAAGTATTTCATTACTGCAATACCAACTTTGTTGTATTGGCATTGATAGTAGAAAAAATTACACAACAAAGTTTTCCTGAATACATTCTACACAATATTTTTGAACCATTGCAAATGAAACACAGTTTTGTGTTTAGTATTGCCGATACATTGAAATACACTCCATCGTTCAACTACAACAATCAGCCTTTTAACATGGATAAATTTGATGCTGTGTATGGCGATAAAAACGTGTACAGCACTGTACAAGATATGTTTTTGTGGGATAAAGCTTTATACGATACCAACTTTATTAGTAAAACCCTTTTACAAAAAGCTTTTACGCCTTATAGCAACGAAAGACCAGGTAAAAAAAATTATGGCTTAGGGTTTAGATTGTATATAGATAATAGAGATACCACCATTTATCACAATGGTTGGTGGCATGGTAACAATAGTGTATTTACAAGATTTATAAAAGATACTGCTACCATTATTACTTTGGGCAATAAATACAATCGTGCTATTTATAGTAGTAGAAGATTGGCTACTATTTTTTCTACTAGAAATATAGATAAAGAGTTAGAAGAATAATTTAGTTTCTATCTTTAGCAAACGTAAATACAGATGTTGAAAATGCACAGTTTTATTATATGTACTAGCCCTTTGGGCAACTCAGTATCGAACTATTTTTTTTCATTGGCTCATCAATTAAAAAAAGATGGACATACTGTACTTATTGTAGTAGACCGTGCACAAAAAAATAATACTGAATTTAATGGAATTCCTGTGTTGAGTTGGCCGTCTAAACGCCCCACTAAATGGGCAGATGTAGTATTTTTTTATAAACTATGTACAGCATACAAACCTACGGCTGTGTTAGGTCAGTTTGGATCAACCAATATTAGTTTATTGGTAAGTTGGTGGTTAAATATTCCTAATAGAATTAACTATTGGCATACCATGTTTAAACAGTTACAGGTTGATGTGAGGGTTTCAACATTTAAAGCAAAAATTGAACATTTTTTAAAAAGAAATATCTTACATATTTGTGCTACGCATGTTTTTACCAATTCCATTGAAACTAAAAAAGATCTTATACAACACTATGCAATAGCCGAACAAAAACTGGGTGTTTTGCATTTATTAATTCCAGATGCAACCACCAATCATACCATTCAACCACTTACAGCAAGAAAGCAACAAATTTCGTTTGTAGGTAGAATAGATAAAAGTAAAGGACAATCATTTGTTATTGAAGCAATACCTAGCATTATAAAAAAATTTCCACAATTACTATTTGTTTTTGTAGGCGATGGAATTGAAAAAAATAAATTAGAAGCATTGTGTATACAACTAAACATTACCAACAATGTACAATTTGTAGGCAGAAAAAATGCACAAGAAGTTTTTGACATTATGGGTAGCAGTTTAATTAATATTAACGCTAGTATTGAAGAAGCTTTTGGCTTAGTAAATGTTGAGGCACTAAGCCTTGCAACACCTATTATTGCACCTAAAACAGGTGGTATAAAAGAAATTATTGAAGATGGAGTGAATGGCTATTTTTTTAACCCAGCAAATGCCCAAGATTTATTGGAAAAAATTGAATTGATTGTAAATAACTGGTCTCAATTTTCACAACAAGCTAGGTTAAGTTATGTACAAAAGTTCTCTGTAAACAACCAAGAATTACTACAAAAACAAACCCAACAATTAGTGTCTCTTTTACGTTAAACTGAAAAAGTACCTTAGCTTAAATTTTAATATTTTATGAGTTATATTTTATACGGATTAACCAATTGCGATGTTACAAAAAAAGCTATTCAATGGTTAAAAGCCAACAATGTAGCTTTTAGTTTTAGTAATAATAAAACCGATGTAATTAGTGAAGAACAATTGAAAAATTGGTGTGGGCAAGTGGGTTGGGAAAAGCTGCTGAACAAAAGAGGCACAGCATTTAAAGCCTTGCATGCTGCTGTGCAAAAAAATGCTACTACACAACAAGCTGCTATTGAAATAATGAAAGAAAGAACAAGTACCATTAAACGACCACTCATTGAAAAAAATGGCAAAATAATTACACTAGGTTTCGATGAAAAAAAATACGAAATAGCTTATTTATAAACTATCTCGTACTGAAAATATTTATTCTTTTCTTAGTCAAAATAATTGCAAACAATACATAAAATTGAAATTGAGTAACCAATTTATGCTTTTTAGACAATCACCTTAAATCTACCAAACAATAAAAAAGCAATGCACTCTATAAGTATTAGTTTTAAACACTAAGGCTCTAAGGACACTAAGAAAGAAAAACTACGTTTTTGCTTTGTGTAATTTGTGCCTTTGTGGTAATCAAAAATATTCGAGTAATTATTTTCTACTTTCAAACTCTTTAGGCAGCTTTACCAATTCTTCTTTAGGTAAAGATTTAAAATAATCGTAGGTTAATTTTAGCCCTTCTGCTCTATCTACCTTGGGCTCCCAACCCAATATTTCTCTGGCTTTTGTAATATCGGGTTTACGTTGCTTTGGATCGTCGGTTGGTAAAGGTTTGTAAACAATTTTTACCGATGAACCTGTTAGTTTTAGTACTTCCTCGGCAAAGTCTTTTAACGAAATTTCGTTTGGATTACCAATGTTTACAGGCATAGCATAATCGCTTAATAACAATCTGTAAATACCTTCTACTAAATCGCTTACAAAGCAGAAACTTCTTGTTTGGCTACCATCACCAAAAACAGTTAAATCTTCTCCACGTAAAGCTTGTCCAATAAAAGCTGGTAATGCACGTCCGTCGTTAAGTCGCATTCTTGGTCCATAGGTATTGAAAATTCTGATGATTCTTGTTTCTACATTATGGAAAGTATGATAAGCCATGGTGATAGCTTCTTGAAAACGTTTAGCTTCGTCGTACACACCACGAGGACCAATAGGATTTACATTACCCCAATATTCTTCAGTTTGAGGATGTACCAATGGATCGCCATAAATTTCACTGGTGCTAGCTACCAATATTCTTGCACCTTTATCTTTTGCCAAACCCAAACAATTGTGTGTACCATGAGCACCCACTTTTAAGGTTTGAATAGGAATTTTAAGGTAGTCAATTGGACTTGCAGGAGAAGCAAAATGTAATATATAATCTAGCTTACCGGGAATATGAATAAACTTGGTAACATCATGATGATGAAACTCAAATTCAGGCAAAGGAAACAAATGTTCAATATTTTTCAAATCGCCTGTAATTAGGTTATCCATACCAATTACATGGTACCCTTCTTTAATAAATCTATCACATAAATGTGAGCCAAGAAAACCAGCTGCACCTGTGATTAATATTCGTTTGCCCCCAACCCCTGAAGGGGTGCTATTTATTGATGAGTTAGACATTGAGTTAATTTATTTTTAATGTTATCAGCTGAAGAATAAGAATTGAACTTTTGTTGAGTCGCACTCTTCAACTAATGAAACTTTATTGAGTAAAGAAAATTTATTCATCAATTTAAAATTGTTGATTAGCAATTAATAGTTGTTAATTATCAATTGCTAATTGTCAATTATCAAGGTCTACCAACACTTTCATAATGATAGCCCATATCTCTTACCTGTGCTACTTCAAATAAATTTCTACCATCGAAGATGGCTTTATTTTTTAAAGTGTTGCCTATTTTATCAAAATCAGGTGTTCTAAATTCGGCCCATTCTGTTGCAATAATCAATGCATCGGCATTGGTTAAAGCATCGTATTGGCTTTCTACATAACCAATTTTGTCGCCAATTTGTTTTTTTACATTTGGCATACCTTCTGGGTCAAATGCAGTAACAGTAGCACCTGCAGCAGTTAATGCATCAATTAAATATAAAGCTGGAGCTTCTCTAATATCATCTGTATTGGGTTTAAATGCCAATCCCCACAATGCAAAATGTTTACCTTTTAAATCGTTGTTGAAGTAAGCATTAATCTTAGGCATCAAATGCAATTTCTGAGCTTCATTAACCTCTTCTACTGCTTTTAAAATTTGGAAATCGTAATTCACTTCTTCAGAAGATTTAATCAATGCTTGTACATCTTTAGGAAAACAACTTCCACCATATCCAATACCAGGGAATAAAAATCTTTTTCCAATTCTATCATCACTACCAATTCCTTTTCTAACCATATCCACATCGGCACCTAAACGCTCACATAATTGAGCAATTTCGTTCATGAAAGAAATCTTAGTTGCTAAGAAAGAGTTGGCTGCATACTTGGTTAATTCTGCACTTTTCTCATCCATGAAAATTACTGGATTACCTTGACGAACATAAGGTGCATACAATTCGCCCATTAGTTTTTTAGCTTTTTCAGATGATGTTCCAATTACCACTCTATCAGGCTTCATAAAATCATCTACCGCAACACCTTCACGCAAAAATTCAGGATTGCTTACTACATCAAATTCTACTTTTGCATTGGCAGCAATAGCAGCATGCACTTTATCTGCTGTTCCAACTGGTACAGTGCTCTTATCTACAATTACTTTATAATCGGTTAAAATATTACCTAAGTCTTTAGCAACGCCTAGTACATATTTTAGATCAGCACTTCCATCTTCACCGGGAGGTGTTGGTAATGCTAAGAAAATAATTTTAGCATCTTGCACACCTTCAGCCAAGTTAGTAGTAAACTTTAAACGACCTTCTTTTAAATTTCTCAAAAATATTTTTTCTAAGCCCGGTTCGTAAATGGTGATTTCTCCATTACTTAATTTATCAACTTTATTTTTATCAATGTCTATACAAGTAACAGTATTACCGGTTTCCGCAAAACAAGTTCCTGAAACCAAACCAACATAGCCAGTGCCTACAACTGCAATTTTCATGTGTAAAATATTTTATTATTGATTGATGTAATTTAAAACTTCGGTTGTGATATAGTTTAATTGTTCTTCCTCTAACTCCGTATGCATGGGTAAAGAGATTACTCTTTTTGTTAACCAATCGGTGGTTGCTAAATCAAAATCAGCCTGACCAAAAGCCTCAAACACTTTTTGCTTATGTCCTGGTACAGGATAATAAATCATGGAAGGGATTTTTTTCTCTGCTAAATAAGCACTTAAGCCATCACGATAGGTATCGGGATTATCACCTCCTTCAATAATTAATGTATATTGATGATATACATGGTTGCAATAACTAGCAACAAAAGGTGTGGTAATTTTTGGATGATTGGCAAATGCTTGATTATAATAATCGGCAGCCGTTCTTCTTGCTGCAATGTAATTGTCTAAATCTTTCAGCTTAATATTCAAGATGGCAGCTTGTAAAGCATCTAATCTTGAGTTGCAACCTACCATTTCATGGTAATATTTTTTCTGCTGACCATGATTGGCAATCATTCTCAACTTTTCAGCTAAAGCAGCATCGTTGGTAAACATTGCACCACCATCGCCATAAGCTCCTAAGTTTTTACTTGGATAGAAAGAGGTACAACCAATATGACCCATAGTACCTGTTTTCTTGGTTCTGCCATCACTAAATGTATAATCACATCCAATGCCTTGAGCATTGTCTTCAATTACATGTAAGTTGTGTTCTCTAGCAATTTCTAAAATTTCTTCCATTGGAGCAGCATGACCATATAAATGAACTGGCACAATGGCTTTAGTTTTTGGAGTAATTGCATTACGAACAGATTCGGGATCTATACAAAATGTTTGTGGATTAACTTCCACAAAAATGGGTTTCAACTTCAATAATGCCACAACTTCTGTGGTAGCAATATAAGTAAAAGATGGAGTAATTACTTCGTCACCAGGTTGTAAATCCAATGCCATCATGGCTATTTGTAATGCATCGGTACCGTTGGCACAAGGAATGGTAAAACCACTTCCATGATAAGTGTTTAAAGCAGTTGCAAAGTCTTGAACCACTTTTCCTCCAATATACATTGCACTATCTAATACCTCTAAAATTGCTTGATCTACTGCTGTTTTAATTTTAAGATACTGGGTTTTAGTATCTACCATTTGAATTGGCTTCATAATCTAATTTAAGTGGCGGCGAAATTACTGCAAAAAAGAATAGGATTGCTTAATTGAGGGGGGGAATCAATAAAGTAAAACACAATAGGTTTTATCCGTTAATTTGCGGCAATAATACAACAGTTTTGAAAATATTTTATAACCTTTTTATAAAGCTTTACCCAATTGCTGCTCAATTATTGAGTAGTAAAAACCCTAAAGCAAAACATTGGGTGAATGGAAGAAAAAATATTTTCATTCGTTTACAAAAAGCATTTGAAGCGAATACACAACCCGTTATTTGGATGCACTGTTCTAGCTTAGGAGAATTTGAACAAGGCCGACCGGTGATAGAACAGCTAAAACAACAATATCAACAACATAAAATATTGGTTACTTTCTTCTCCCCATCAGGGTATGAAATTCACCAAAACTATCGTGGAGCCGATTGGGTATTTTATTTACCAATGGATAGTACCAAAAATGCTCTACAATTTTTTGATGTCGTTCGTCCACAACTTATACTTTTTGTTAAATATGAATACTGGTTTTATTATTTGCAAGAAGCCAAAAAACGCAATATTCCTTTGCTATTAATTGCTGGAATTTTTAGAAAAGATCAACCGTTTTTTAAATGGTATGGCAATTTTTATAGAAGCATGTTACCATGCTTTACACATTTTTTTGTACAAACAGAGGCAAGTAAAAAATTATTACAAAGCATTGGTTTTGAACAAAATATAACGGTTGCTGGAGATACTAGATTTGATAGAGTTATTGAAATTGCCCAACAAACAATTGAACTTTTACCCATTGACCTTTTTATACAAAACCACACTGTTTTAATTGCAGGAAGTACCTGGGCCGAAGATGATTTAGAGCTAAGTCATTTTATTCGTTCACATGAAAGTATAAAATGCATTATAGCCCCACATGATATTGGTAATGAACGAATTAAACAATGTTTAGAATTGTATAAAAATGCTATTTTATGGAGTGAATGGATTAAAGTTGCTTCGCCGAATACCCACTTTCAATGTATTATTATTGATAATATTGGATTATTGAGTAAACTCTACAAATATGCCACTATTGCTTATGTAGGTGGAGGTTTTGGTAACGATGGAGTACACAATGTTTTAGAAGCTGCAGTGTATAGCAAACCTGTAATTTTTGGACCTGAATACGAAAAGTATATTGAAGCCATTGAATTAATTGAAGTGGGTGCAGCTTGGAGTATTGATAGTGCAATAACATTAGAAGAAAATTTAGCAACATTATTAGATAACCCAATTGAATATGAAAAAGCCTGCACAAGTGCAGGCAATTACGTACAATCAAAATCGGGGGCTACAAAAAAAGTTCTTAAGTATATTTATGAAAATCGTCTTTTAACCAATTGATCGAAAATTTTTACTGCTTCAACATCTTCTAGCCAACCCAACTTTACTTTTAATTCTCGTTGTATCCAATATTCGGCTTCGGGATAAATATTGAATGAGTTGATGGTTTTAATACTTCTTTCGTACATATTTTCATCGCCTCTAAACAATTCATTAATAAATAAATACCTATCGTTAATACCAATTGCTTTACGCAAATCTTTTATAGGCGTTCCTTGTAAAAGAGCAGCAACTTCGGTTTTATTTTCTTTCAACTTATCGTTCAAGTTTTCCTTTTCTTCTTCCAAAGCCAATACATCTTTCAGCTCAAATACTTCTTTGGTTGAAGTATTCAGTGAATTTTCTTGTTTTGTAGGTTCATCGTGTTGAGCCAAAGTTGGTATTGTTGTGCTAATTGGATCAAATAACCAACTTGTAGTAACGTTATTAGTTACAGCTGGTTCTTCAACTGCTTGAGTGGGTGCTGTAGCAATTGTTACTTCAATTGGTGCAGCTTGAAGCATAGGTTCAACAACAGTTGATGTAGGTTCTGCAACAGGGTCTTCAACAAAATGAATACTAGACGAAAAAGAAGTAATTGGTTGAGCTGAAGCAATTGGAGTTGTTTCTTCTAATTGAACAGGTGCATGGTTTATAGTAAAAGGCATTGTTACAGCTACTTTACCAACAGGTTGATTGGTGGTTTGTTGCTGTAATTCGGCCAATAACATTTGTGCTGTAAACAATAAATGTTGAGCATTTTGCTGATTTGCAAATTGTTCTTGTAATTTGTGAATAAGTGTACCCACTCTTTCCATTGGATAATTTACATTTGGAGCGTTATAAAATATTTTCAACGCTTAAAGTTAATGAGCTTTTGCAAACAAACGTAAGTTTAATACAATGTTTATAGAACCTAATATTAGTGGTGAACGAAGAGGATGGATTGAAGTAGTGTGTGGCAGCATGTTTAGCGGCAAAACCGAGGAATTAATTAGACGATTAAAAAGAGCAAAAATTGCCAATTTAAAAGTAGAAATTTTTAAACCCGGCATTGATGTACGCTATGATGAAACCAAAGTGGTTAGTCATGATGCCAATACTATACAATCAACCCCACTTTCTAATTCACAAGAAATTCTTTTACTTACCGAAGGAGTTGATGTAGTTGGAATTGATGAAGCTCAATTTTTTGATGATGAAATAGCCAATGTTTGTGAAACCTTAGCAGGTAAGGGAATTAGAGTAATTGTTGCTGGTTTGGATATGGATTATTTAGGTAATCCGTTTGGACAAATGCCCCACTTATTAGCCAAAGCCGATTATATTACCAAGCTTCATGCTATTTGTGTACGTTGTGGAAATATTGCCAACATTTCGTACAGATTAACTGAAACAGAGGGGCAAGTTTTATTGGGTGAAAAAGATATTTATGAACCAAGATGCAGGGTTTGTGCAGCAAAGAAGGCTTAAGGAGAAAGGTGGAGGGAGAAAGGTTTAAGGTTTAAGGTTTAAGGTTTAAGGTTTAAGGTATAAGGTATAAGGTTGAAGGTTTAAGGTTTAAGGTTTAAGGTTTAAGGTTTAAGGTTTTGACTTTTTACTTTTAGTTTTTAGTTTTTAGTTTTTCTCTCTTTAGTTTTTAGTTTTTCACCCTTTAGTTTTTAGTTTTTCTCTCTTTATTTTTTAGTTTTTCTCTCTTTATTTTTTCACCCTTTAGTTTTTATAAACAATTGCTACTATACCCACTATAGCTAAAACAATAGCATAAATCCACCAATAATCTTTTGGAGTTTCTTCTTCATCGGCTACAGGAGTAAGTTCAATATTATTAAAATTTTGTTCTCTAACAACTTTACTAGCAGTAGCATCTGCATGGGTGTTGATAGAATTTTCTAGTTGTAGTTCAGCAAAATAATCGGCTAAAACAGGTTCCTGTTCAAACAAAAAACTACCATCTACTTGTTTAGATAATGTACCAATGCCTGGCAATACTGCACCTTCGGCATGGCTCATATCATGCTTTAACTGATAAGTAAATTCATGAAAATTTTTAATGGCTTGTACTTCATCTATATGTAATTCTTTCGCCAAAAAATTATAAAACACTCTATCGGCTAGTGCAGTTTCAGATTTATAAACAATGGTATTTTGAGGTGCTTGCAAAACAGTATAATCGTTAGCAAACAAAGCTGGCTTTGTTTCTACGCAAAAATTACCTACACCCGGTACACTAACTTTTTTATGTTGCAATAAATACTTATGAATAATTGGATACATAGCATTAGATTATCTAAACGAATATACAACACCTCCAATTACATTCAATCCTAAAACTTCATATTGATTCCATCTTTGATATTTACTGTTCAATAAATTATTGAATTGCAACCATAAATTTAGTTTAGGCATAATGGTATATTCTATTGCAGCATTTAAATCAACCGCTGCACTTAATTTTTCGGCTTGCAAAGTTTTGGTTCTGTATCTAGCCCCATCCCAAATAAATACATCGGTTTTAAAATGAACATCTTTTAATATTTTCCATTTTAAAGAACCTGTAATTTCAAATGGAATTAAGCCATAAGGTTTATCAAAATCGCTTTTGGTGAATTGAAAAATATTAATACCTGCTACTAAAGAAAATTTCTCTTGAATACTATACCCTAATTCACCATGAATTTTTACAGCTTGCAAATTAGCGTCATTTACAATAAGAAAAGATTTGCCATCATTCAAATCATTTACAAACAAAGGCATATTTTTCATACTCATAAAAGATACCCTTGCATTGTAAGTAAAATGACTACCTGCTGAACCCTTAAATCCTGCAAATTGCTCACTAATATTGGTATTGAACAAACTACTAGTAGGTTGCTGTAACCAAGGGTTAGTAGCAGCCAATGTTTGATAACTGTTCTTTTGGAAATAACCTAATGAACCTGCTTCAACAATAAATTTTTCGCCATTTACTTTAACCTCAGCAGTTACATTGGGAAGCAATTTGGTTACACTATTATCCCATGTTGGTTGAATACCTACATTTAATTTTAGATTCTTTCCCTTATAAATTAAAGAAGTATTTAAGTAAAATAAATTGTTATCTATTTTATTGGTTTTGGTTTGTAAAGAAGTAATATCGGCAGTTAAATCAACCAATAAAGAAAGTTCTTTTGAGAATGCTTTTGTTACAGGAACTTTTGTAACAACATTTACTTCATTGGCACTATTGGCATCAAAAAAATAATTGAATTGTAAACTTGGTTGATAGCTCAATCCAAATGTATTGGGTTCTTTTCTTTTAAACATGGCTTGTGCACCAATAGTATTGAACTGTTGTAACAACTGATTTTTATTAAAGGTGAGTGTAGTTGGTAAAAATCCATATTGATACTGAGTACTATTGTTGAAAAACAATTTACCTATCCACTCATGATTATTTTTTGTTTGATAATTGCCACTTACTGCAACTGCTGTTTTTGAAAATTCTTGAAAAGCTAAATTACCTTTTGCAGAATTATGCATCGCATAAACTGAAGTTCTACTTGTTTTACCATTGCCAAAACTCCAGCCAGTTTCTATATATGGAGAACTGAAACTTCCATAACCTGCTTTTACGTAACCATTATTGGTCCACATATAACCACTATCTACCACTAATGCCAAAGGTTTAATTGGTACGGGTTGATAAGAGAAAAATAAATTTTGTGCAGGCACAACATAAGTTAAAGGCATTTTAGCAGTATCTAAAAAGGGCGTTGCTGCCGAAAAATTAATTTTAGCTGCATTGCGTAAAGTAGGTTTAAAAGCTGCATATAACACAACCACATCGGGTTTACTTGTATCGCTAGAAAGTTTGGCAGTTGTAGCAGGTACATCTGTTTCGGTACTGTTGGTAGTTGTTGTATTCTTGGGTGTTGTAGTAACCGTTTTATTAGAAGTTACTTTTTTAGTGCTGCTCTTTTTTACTGTAGTTTTTTTATTAGCAGTTTTTCTTCTTTGTTGTGCAAAACTGTTATTGGCAAAAAAAACTATTGCCACCAATAAAAAAGATATTTTCAATAATTGTTGCATGATGAATGATTTATTGTGGTTCAACTTTATTGGCTTTGTTTTTTTCTTCAATTACTTTGGCTAATTTTTCTTCTGCCTCTTTTTTTAATTCTGGTATAGTTGCATTTTCAGCAATACTTTTAAAAGTAGCTTCGGCATTGAAATAATCTTTTTGGGCAAAATAAATATCGCCTAAGAGAATATAACTTTTGGTTACCCAATATTCGTATGATCCATATTTTTTAATTACATCAAATGCTGCTTTTTCGGCATCAGTGTACTTTAATTTGATGAGTAAAATTTCTGCAATTCGGTATTGAGCTTCTGCACTAAATTCTGATTTGCCAATTGCAATTACTGCTTTGTAAAAAGTAGTGGCTTCGTCTAACTTATTTTCTATTTGATAGCTTTTAGCTACAATCATACTTGCCATCATTTTATCATCTGCAGCAATTCCTTTTTCTTTCAACAACTCTTGTGCATTGGCAGAAGCTTCTATCCATTTTTGCAATTTATATTGGCACCGCAATAAACCTCTCATGGCTTCTAACTTGGTTTCTTGTTGATTGGTGAGTGATTTTACTTGAGCAAAATATTTCTCAGCATTGGCATAATCTTTATTATCAAAGTAATAAATTCTTGCACTTTGCAATGCACTTCTTTCGGCATATACATTGGGTGCTTTTGCTGCAACTGCTTCATAAAAAGGTAAAGCAGCATTAAAATCTTTACTAACAATATTTATTTCGGCCGAAAAGTAATTGGCTTCTATTGAGTAACGACCATCAGAGAATTTAGACAAGTATTCGGCAAATCCTTTTTTTGCAGCAGGAAAATCTCTTTGCTCGTAACGAATCATAGCTGAACGATAGGTTAAAGAATCGGCTTCACTATACGTTACAGTTTTACCATTCTCTTTCATAAACGTAATAAACTCACCTGGTTTTTGATCTTCAACAAATATCTTTCTTATGTATTCTACTGCATCATCACTCTCAGGAGAGTTAGGGTATTTTACTACCAATGTTTTAAAGAAGCCTAACGATTCGCTATTTTTTTGCAAGTTGAAATAAGCAATACCAATTTTTAAATAAGCTTGCGGATGCCAACTATTGGCTCTTTTATCGTTCAATATTTTTTCTAGATAAGGAATAGATTCACTCCATTTTTCATCGGCTAAATAAGTGTTGGCAATTTCCATATTGGCTTCAACAATTAAAGGTGAGCTAGGAAATTTTAATGGAAGCGTTTGCAACAAACTTATTTTATCGGCAGTTTTATTGGTTGCTCCAGCAATAATAGCTCTTTGATACAAAGCATAGTCGGCTTGTGCTAAATTTAAATTCATTACTTCTTCATACATCTTTAAGGCTTGCTTAAAGTTCTTCATCATATAATAACAATCTGCTGCTCGTATAAAAGCATCTTGTTGTAAAATTGGAGAAGAGTAAGCTACATTTACGACTACTTTTTCAAATAATTCTAACGCAGCTTTGTAGTTTTCCTTCTTCATAAAACAATAACCTGCATTATAACGTGCATTAGCAGCATTGGCTTCGCCATTTGTTATAGGATCTTTTAAATAGCTCGTAAAAAAGCTAAGTGCATCTTCAGTTTGTCCTTTTCTGTAAGCAATTTCTCCTTTCCAGAAATATACAAATTGTATTTGCTGTGAATTGTAGGGCACTTGTAAAATTCTTGTAAGCAATTCATCGGCTTTATCTAGCTGTTGATCGTTAATATACTCTACTGCTCTACCGTATAAAATTTTAGGATATACTTTTTTAGCATTTTCACTTTTTTGTGCAAGTCCATCAAACAATTCTAAGGCTTCTTTATAATTACTGGTATTTGATAAAACTGCAATTTGTAATTCTTTTGCTTCTTGAATAAAAGTAGATGAACTATAATTGACAATAAAATCTTTAAGTTCTTTTATAGCAATATCCATGTAGCCCAATTCATAACTCAACTTTGCATAACTAAATACTGATACTTCTTTTTGTTTGGCATTGCTATTATTACTTGCACAAAATAAAAATGCATTTCTTGCACTCGATTTATCTTTTACTTTCAAGTATGCATCGGCCAACAAATACATGCTGTTTTGTGCCAATGAATCTTCTTTGCCACCCAATTGTTTAAAGCCAACGATAGCTTTATTCCAATTGCTAGCCTCATAATAGCAGTAACTTAATTCGTATAAATCTTCTCTTCGTACTTTTTCATTTTTATTTACATATTCTTCCAAATAAGGTAGGGCTTCTGCATATTTTCTTTTCTCAAATAAAGCATGACCCAAGAGTTGCTTTAACTGAATATCGTAATACTGTCCACCTTTTGCTATAGCATTTTTTGCATAATCAATTGCTTTATCACGTTCTCCACCAAAATAATAAATTTCAGCAATATAAAAAGGAACAATGTTTTGGTAAGCCGGACTTTTTTCTACTATTTGAAATGAACTCAACGCTTCTTTATATTTTTTCTCATAAAACATAATAAAGCCGTAATAATAATTTGCATCGGTATAATTTGGGTCTGTTGTAAGCTGACGGATAGCGTTGAACAACGGTTTTGCTTTATCAAATTGTTGAATCGTAAAATAACCATACGCTTGATGAAACTTCATATCGGCAATTTCACGATTGGTTAAATTATCGATGGTAGTTTTAGCGTAATAATTGCTAGCATCGCTAAATTTTCTTTTGCGATAATAATATTCTGCCAAATGATAACTCATCATGCCTACTTTGTGTGCATTGGCTTCTAACGCAATAAATTCAACTGCTAAAGGTTCTATAGTTACATCGTTTAACCATAAGCCACATACCAATGTATAATATTTACTTTCTACTTGAATATGAACAGGCAAATTGCTTAAACCATTGGCATTGGTATACAAACTCTTAAAAATTGGAAATGCCAAACTGTATTGTTCTTTTTGCCAATATTCTTTAGCAATTTTAAAAGCCTCATCGGGGTCGTTATTGTTCTTGGTAGATTGTGCTGTTGTAAATATTGCAATAGTAATTGCAATACATACCAGCATTATTTTTTTCAGTTGTTGCATAAGAGGTATCTAAATTTAGGAACTAAGGTGTTAGTTTCTTTTCTTAAGAAAACGCAAAATCGTTAGATAAAACTACAATTACTACAAGCTTTTGTACCCATTATCACTCATTTGTGGATAAACAAAATAACTGTAATGAGTTATGAAGTCTTTAACATTCTTGTTCACTAAATAGCACAAAAAAACCGCTAACAATGCAGCGGTTAAAGGTATTTTGTGCTGAAAATATTTTAGAACAAACCAAATAAAGTACCATCTACTTTACTAATAATTTCTCCTAAATCTTCTTCGCTTTCACCAAATTTGTTTTTGTCGCAATCTATAATTAACAACGGACCTTCTTTATAATTATCAATCCATTTATTATACAATTCGTTTAACTTTTTTAAGTAATCTAAACGAATATTTTCTTCGTATTCTCTACCTCTTTTTTGAATTTGCCCTACCAATGTTGGTACACTAGCTTTTAGGTAAATTAATAAATCGGGAGGTTGAACCATTGTTTTTAAGGTTTGAAAAAACTTGTAGTAGTTTTCAAAATCACGTTTACTCATTAAACCCATGTCGTGTAGATTGGGAGCAAAAATGTTGGCATCTTCGTAAATGGTTCTATCTTGAATAATGGTTTCAGTACCTCTATGAATATCTAATAATTGATTTAAACGGCTGTTTAAAAAATAGATTTGCAAGTTGAAACTCCAACGAGGCATATCTTCATAAAAATCCATTAAATATGGATTATGATCTACATCTTCAAACTGAGGAATCCAACGATAATGCTTGCTCAACATTTCGGTTAGGGTTGTTTTTCCTGCTCCAATATTACCTGCAACAGCAACATGTTTTGGTTTTTTAGCTTTGGCCATGGGGATGAGTATATTCAAAAAAAATAATAAATTTTCAACAATAATTTGCATGAACAAACTATTTTTGAGCGGTGAAAGTAGGGTTTATTGGCAAAAAAGCCACAAAACATTTTGGGTAATTTTTCACCTTAGCCCAACACCGCTTTTCTTACCAATTGAATGGTTTTTTGTGCACTTTCTCTAGCTTTTTCGGCTCCTTGTTGAATAATTGTATTCAATAACTCCTGATTATTTTGCAAATCGGCCGCTTTTTCTCTAATTGGCTGAATAAAGTTCACCATATCTTCTGCCAATTGTTTCTTCATATCGCCATAACGAATAATGCAATTTCCAGCACTGCTGTTATTAAAGTCATGTTCAAATTTTTGTACCACATCTGCCCCACTTACTATTTTCATTAGCGTAAAGAGGTTTTCAATATAATCGGGCTTAATGCTATTGGGTTCTGCAGGACCACTATCGGTTTTGGCTTTCATTATTTTTTTACGAACAATATCATCTTCATCGGCCAAGTAAAGTGTGGCCAATTGATTTTCACTTTTACTCATTTTACCATTGCCATCTAAACTTAAAATTTTGGTAAGTTCACCACCATAATTAAAGCCATAAGGTAAAGGAAAAACTTCGCCATAACGATAGTTGAAACGTTCGGCAAAATTTCTTGCCATTTCCATGTGTTGCTCCTGATCTTTACCAACAGGCACTTTCACTGCTCTGTGAATTAAAATATCGGCAGCTTGTAAAACCGGATACGTTAATAATCCTGCATTTACATTATCGGGATTTAGTCGAACTTTTTCTTTAAAAGTCACCGTTTTTTCTAATTCGCCTTTATAAGCCATCATGTTTAAAAACAAATACAGTTCTGCAATTTCAGGAACATCGCTCTGTACATATAAAGAAACTTTGTTAGGGTCTAAACCACAAGCAATGTTTTCTGCAACTACCCTATTCACTGCAATTTTTAGTTCTTTGGTATCGGGATGAGTGGTTAACGAATGCCAATTGGCTACAAAAAAATAGCATTCAAACTCATCTTGCATACGTACATAATTACGCATTGCACCAAAATAATTGCCTAAATGTAAAAATCCTGTTGGGCGAATGCCACTTAATACAACCTCTTTTGCCATAGGTAGCGAAGATAATTGTTTGATAGATTTTGATGCTAAAAAAAACGGAAATGGAGAATCCGAAGTAGTGAGTGGTGAAACATGAGTGGAGAGTGGGTGAATTGAGGAATTTAAAATAATAGTTAATAAGTTAACTAATGATGTATTGGTTACCTTCATCTTAAGTAATTTCAAAAACATAATTGATTGAACCAATACTAATCAAGTTTTGAAACGCTTTAATACTTTATTCAATGAACTTAAATAGTAGAATATGCAACAGAAAGTAGTGATTATTGGAGGCGGTTTTGCAGGAATACAATTGGCTAAAAATTTAGATGAACAATATTTTGATGTTTTATTAATTGATAAAATTAATCATCACCAATTTCAGCCTTTGTTTTATCAGGTAGCCACTTCTCAGATAGAACCTTCTAGTATTTCATTTCCGTTGCGTAATCTTTTTAAACGAAAAAAAAATGTAGAAATCCGACTTGCAGAAGTAGAATCGATTAACCAAGAAGAAAAAAATATTGAAACATCTATAGGAAAATTCAACTACGATATTTTAGTCATTGCTATGGGTTGTACAACCAATTTCTTTGGCAATAAAAACATTGAAAGCAATGCATTCACGTTGAAATCTACTTACGATGCTATTCAAATAAGAAATCATATTCTGCAAACTTTTGAAGATATTATTTCAGCTTCAGCAAAAGAAAAAGATGCTTTAATGAATTTAGTAATTGTTGGTGCAGGCCCCACAGGCGTTGAGTTAGCAGGTTCGTTTGCCGAAATAAAAGCATTTATATTACCTAAGGATTACCCTAGAATAGATTTCAGTCAGTTTAACATTACCTTAGTTGAAGGCAGCAAATACACCCTAAGCAATATGAGTGACAATGCCAGAAAAGCTTCAGAAGAATATCTTTTAAAAATGGGTGTTCATGTAAAAAAAGAAGTGTTTGTACAAAACTATGATGGAGAAACTTTAACCTTAAGTAATAACGAAACCATTAAAAGTAAAACCGTTATTTGGGCTGCTGGTGTTACAGCCAATACCATTAAAGGATTGCCTAAAGAAGCCATTGCGTATGGTAATAGAATTAAAGTTGATAGAACCAATAAGGTAGAGAGCTGCCAACATATTTATGCCATTGGAGACATTTGTTATATGGAAACTCCTTTGTATGCAAAAGGTCATCCTCAAGTAGCCAACGTGGCAATTAATCAGGCTAAATTATTAGGTAAAAACTTAAAGGCAATTGTTCAAGGAAAAGAAACTAAACCATACGAATACAAAGATTTAGGTTCTATGGCTACTATTGGTAGAAACAAAGCTGTGGTTGATGTTGGTTCAATAAAATTGAAAGGTTATTTTGCTTGGTTAATATGGATGTTTTTACATTTAATGCTTATTTTAAGTGTAAAAAATAAGCTGATTATTTTTATTAACTGGGCTTGGGCTTATATTAGTAAAGACACCTCTTTACGATTAATATTGAAGAATAATAATCAACAAGTGATTAAATAATTGAAGTGAGTAGTTATAATGGTTGTTTAGAAGTTGAGATTTTCCCAATACCATTTACATATTTGATGTCAGCCTGAGTAAACAATTTCTGCTTCGCAGAAAAGCATTTTCAAAATGACATTGTTGCCACGGATGTGCGGAAAATCACGGATTCGTTGATATTGAATATTATATATTCCGTACTAATCCGTGCATCCGTGGCAATAAAAAAATCATTTGTTTACAAATATTTTCAATGATTTACAATATCTGTCATTGGCAGACTGTCGAAGGCTAATCCATTTAGTTCCCTTTTGTTCAAAGGTTTCGACAAGCTCAACCTGACATTTTCATTTTCTTTTGGCAACATTTTGCTAAACTTAAAGATCAATCACCAATATTATTTAACAATAAATCACTATACGATTCAGCAATATAATCGACAGATTGAACGCCTAAAAATTGTGCATAATAGTTACATTGTTCTTGCAATTGTTCAACAGTAATAGAACCATCGGTATCTATAGCTTCAACTTCTATAAATGTTCCTAAACCTTCTACCCTATCAAAATGAAATTTTACATTGTTGATAAAGTAAATTTTTCTATACTTATCTACCACTACTTTAATACCATGTACTTTGGTTAATAGTTCTTTCAATTCTTTGCTTGGTGCATGATTGTATAACAAAACATTGGATTGTTTAGCATCATTGGTATTGGCACGTTCGTAATAAATCAATGCATTTTCAATAGTGCCTTCTCTCAACTTTAATCTACCTGCATTAACATTAAAATAGGTATCCACTTGATGGTCTAAACCAATAAAGGCTGGATTTAATGTTTTAAGTTTTTCTTCTGCACTATCTATGTTACTATAGTGGGCTTTAAATTCTATATTGGTGGGCATTTTATTCCAAAAATAAGCAATCAAACATCCATTCATACAAACTGTTTTTGTAAAATCATTCAATGCTTATCTTCACCTTCTTAAATAAACGCTAGAGTATGAAAATAATGAGTAAAGCTTGGCTATTGATATTGGCCATGTCAATGTCTATTGTTGCATTGGCACAAGATGCTGTGAATTATCAACTACCGCCCAAAGAAATTGCAGATTTATTGTTGGCTAAACCTACACCAAGTGTAAGTATTGACAGTAAAGGTGAATGGATGTTATTGAGTGAAAGAAATTCTTACCCAACAGTAGATGAATTAGGACAGCCTGAAATTAGAATTGCAGGTTTACGTTTAAACCCTAATAATTTTTCGCCCAGCAGACAGGTGTACATCAACAATTTCAGCTTAAAAAATATTAAAGGCAATAAAGAATTTAAGGTAAGCGGATTACCCTTAAATATGTTGGCAAGTAATGTGCGTTGGAGCCCTAACGAAAAGAAAATTGTTTTCACCAATACTACTGCTAACAGAGTAGATGTATATATTATTGATGTTACTACTAAAGTAGCTACCAAAGTAAACAAACAAGCATTAAATGTGGTATTAGGTGCCGATATTACTTGGTTAGATGATAATAGTATTATGTATAAAGTTGCCATTAAACCAGCTACTGCTGCACCTAAAAAACCTATTACACCCAAAGGACCAGCAGTGCAACAAAACATTGGCAAAGCAGCACCCGGAAGAACGTATCAAGATTTAATTAAAACTCCTTACGATGAACAGTTGTTTGAATTTATGGCTACCTGCCAATTGGTAATGAATAAAAATGGCATTGAAACAACTATTGGCAAACCTGCTATTTATGCATCGTACGAAATATCGCCAGATAAAAAGTATTTTTTGGTGGAGCAATTGAAAAAACCATTTTCGTATTTAGTACCTGCAAACGGATTTCCAACTGAAGTTTTAGTAGTTGATTTAAATGGAAAATTAATAAAATCTATTGCCGATTTACCAAGTGCCGAAACAAGACCATCGGGTAACGATAATGTTCAAAATATTCCTAGAGCTTTTCAATGGAGAGATGATGAACCTTCTACCCTTGTTTGGTGCATGCCTTTAGATAGTGGTTTGATAAAAAATAAAGTTGAATATCATGATGTAATTTATGCCTATGCTGCTCCTTTTAACACAGAAATGAAAGAGCTCTTTAAAACCAAAACACGTTTTAGAGGTATTGCTTGGGGCGATGCAAGTTTTGCTTGGGTAAACGAAGGATTAGCTGGTAAGCAAACCATAAAAGTGAGTAGATATAATTCAACCACAAAAACTTTAGAAACCTTGTTTGAAAGAAACACCACCGATGCCTATGGCAATCCTGGTTCGCCAATCACTACAAAAAACAGTTTTGATAAAGACGTGATTTTGGTAAATGGGAATACTATTTTATTGAACAATACTGCAGGTTCATCGCCCAAAGGTGATTTGCCATTTTTAGCATCGTTTGATTTAACCACTAAGAAAAGTGAATTATTATGGCGTTGTGCAGAAGGTAGTTTTGAATATGTAGTTGATGTACTTGACGCAAGAGGGTTTTCATTTATTACCAGAAAAGAATCGCAAAGAGAAGTGCCGAATTATTTTATAAAAGATTTGAAAGCAAAAAATACAGATGTTGCTATTACCAATTTTGGCAATCCCTATCCTGCATTACAAGGTGTGGCAAAACAAAAAGTAAAATATACCCGTGCAGATGGTATTGAACTTACGGGAGATTTATACTTGCCAAATGGTTATAATAAAGATAAAGATGGTCCTTTACCTGTTTACATGTGGGCTTATCCAAGAGAATTTAATAATGCTGCCGATGCTGCTCAAATTAGAGGTAGTGAAAATAAATTTACAACCATCAGTTGGGGCAGTCCTATTTTTTATGTAACACAAGGATTTGCAGTGTTAGACAATGCCGAAATGCCCATTGTAAGTAGTGGCGGAGACACAAAACCAAATGATAATTTTATAGACCAATTAAAACTAAATGCTGAAGCTGCCATTAATCATTTATCAGAATTAGGTGTTGGCGATAGAAATAGAGTTGCTGTAGGTGGACATAGTTATGGTGCATTCATGACTGCTCATTTATTAAGCCACACCAATTTGTTTAAAGCAGGTATTGCAAGAAGTGGTGCATACAATAGAACGCTTACTCCATTTGGCTTTCAGGCAGAAGACAGAACTTATTGGCAAGCACCGCAATTGTATTATACCATGAGTCCTTTTAGTTATGCCGATAAAATTAAAACACCATTACTACTCATCCATGGCGATAGTGACGATAACCCAGGAACTTTTCCTATTAACAGCGAAAGAATGTTTAATGCTGTAAAAGGACATGGAGGAACTGTTCGTTTTGTGTTTTTACCTTATGAAGCTCATAGTTATAGAGGAAAAGAAAATTTATTACACATGCTGTGGGAACAAAATGAGTGGTTGAAGAAATATGTAAAAGAAGTTAAAGATTAATTTAGAGAAAGCATAAAAAAAGTTCCGCTATTTAGCGGAACTTTTTTTATGTAATAAATATTTCTTTCTATCTGTTTTATTCATTTTCTCTATCGGTTGGTGTCCTCACCAACCGAAAAAAGAAAGCTTAATCAAATGGACTTAAATACATTTATTCTAAGGTTGGTGAGACACCAACCTTTAGATCTGTAAGTTTCAATATTTCTCTATCGGTTGGTATCTTCACCAAGCGAAAAAAGTAAAACTCAATCAAATGGAGTTAAACACATTTCATAAGAGACAAGGTCAAATGCTTACTCACCAAGCATATTTTTATACTGATACCATTTTTCAGTTTAAACACCTTCTAGCAGATGATAATTTGAAGTTGATTATCATTAACTCTTTAAAGTATCTAGTAGATCAAAAACTTGCTGAAATTTTTGGATATGTGATTATGCCAAATCACATCCATTTAATTTGGAACCTATTAAATCATAGCAGAAAAGAAAGTGTGGCAGGAAGTTTTTCAAAATTTACGGCTCATGAATTCAAAAAATATTTGCAAATCCATAACCCTAATTTGTTAATGGAATATAGTAGTGACAAAACTGATAGAAAGTTTCAATTCTGGAAAAGAGATCCTTTGGCTATACCATTGTCCAATGAAAATATTTTAATTGATAAACTAGATTATACGCATAATAATCCGGTAAAAGAAAAATGGAAACTAGCCATTAATCCTGAAGATTATAGATTTAGTAGTGCTAGCTTTTATACCTCAGGTAATGATGAATTTAATTTTTTATCTCATTTTAGAAGATAATAGTTTCGGTTGGTGAGACACCAACCGATAGAAAAAAGTTATAAGTTGATTAAGAAACTATTTGTTGATTGGTATTTATGTGACAATAATTCTTTGGATGAATTTGAGAATACAAAATCATCAATTAAACAACTATTTGGAAAAAGTTAGGATAATTTCTATCGGTTGGTGTCCTCACCAACCGATAGAATAACTAATTTAGAGAAAGCATAAAAAAAGTTCCGCTATTTGGCGGAACTTTTTTATGCAATAAATATTTCTTTCTATCTGTTTTATTCATTACAAACCCATTGTTCTGCCTTTCATAATGGAAGGCACTCCTTTCTCTAACCAAGGTGCAGGTTTTTCTCCTTTCAATAACCAATCAAAAAATTGTTGTTCTCTAATTTGAATATCTTTTCTGTTTTTTCTTTCCATTAAGTTGTGTACTTCATCGTTATAATTGAGCATCCAAACTTTTTTTCCAAGACGACGTAAACCCGTGAACAACTCAATTCCTTGATACCAAGGCACTGCGTCATCTTTATCATTATGCATAATTACCAAAGGTGTTTTTACTTTTGGCAAATGAAATAATGGAGAATTTTCTATGTACAAATCCTGTCTTTCCCAAAGAGTTGCACCGATTCGGCTCTGTGATTTTTCATATTGAAATTGTCTGTTTAAACCAGAACCCCATCTTATACCACCATAAGCACTAGTCATATTAGCAACAGGAGCACCAGCCCAAGCTGCTGCGTATAAATTGGTTCTTGTAATTAAATGGGCAATTTGATAACCTCCCCAACTTTGACCTTGTAAGCCAATTTTAGTACTATCTACAAAACCCAATTTTACTACAGCCCTTGTACCACTTACAATATAATCAAATGCACCTTGTCCTGGTTTACCATTTACATACCAAATATCTGGTACAAAAACAATGTAACCTCTGCTTACAAAAAAAGAAATATTTAAACGAGAAGGCGTTGGCGAAGGTGCAATATAATTGTGTAATGTTTGATTGCTTCTTTCATAGAAATATACAATCATGGGATATTTTTTCTTACTATCAAAATCTTCAGGTTTATATAAAACACCTTCTGTTAGTTTGCCTGTGTAAGCTTTCCATTGAAACAATTCAGCTGTACCCCAATTGTATTTTTCTTGTTGAGGATTAATATTGCTCAACTGCCTAATTGGTGTAACCAAAGTATCGTAAACATTTGCTGCATTCACATTTTCAGTGAAACTTGTATCAAGCCCATTTCCTAAATATAAGTTGGCACTATTTTGATAATCTTCCATTGTATAAATAAAGTTAAACGCCTCTTTAGCCTTAATAAAATTGGAGAAATTACCATAAATGTTAGACAGTTTTAAAATGGGTTTGCTACTCGTTTGTTTCTTATTGGCTTTAGTTTGTGTAGTTGAAATTTTATTAGGCTCTCTTATAATTCCAGGTTTCATTAAGAGAATAGAATTGAGCTGTTTGTTTGGCATCGTTTCGTTTCTGCTGCTAATCATTAATCCACTTGCTTTAGAAACTTCATGATACAGCCTAAAATACATATCCTGATTTGGAGTGATGTATTTTTCATCTTCATCAAAAGCAATATATCTATGCTGCACTCTTTCTTTTCTTCCATTGGTTAATACAATAGATTTTTCTTTACCTGTTGGATCTACTTTCCAAACATCATATCTATCGTATAGTAAAACATATTGATCATCTTCCATCCACTTAGCAATACCATAAGCATTGGCATCATCTGGCACATCATTTTCTTCATCGTACAATGCAAATGGAATGTCTTTTGCAAATGGTTTTAATTGTTGTGTTGCATGATTATATATTTCATATTGCTTTTTTATTTCATCGTACAACAACAAATATTTACCCGTATAAGATGGAATTACATTCCCTTTGTGATTAGCCTTAATCAGTTTTCGTTTTTCAGTTTTTATATCAATGCTATATACATCGTTGAAAGTAAATCCTTGCCATTGAGCAGCAACTCTTTTGCCATCATTGCTTGAAGTATAAGCCATTGCAGCATCTCCTTCTAAAGGAACTTGCACTCGTACAAATTTCTCATTGCCCAATTGAGTAATAGTTTGAGCAGTTAAATCAACTACTGCAGTATAGCTTCTTCTTAAATTGGCATCATTATTTTTAAGTTGTACCGTTTGTAATTCATCATCATTGTAATGCCAAACATCTACATTCACTCTTTCAAACTCTGGTAAGCTGGTATCTTTTACAGGAAGTTTTGGTGAGGTTCCAAAGAATAATCGTTCACCTGTTTTACTAAAGCTTAAAACTGCATTTTCGTTGATTCGCCAATTAGTGGGTAATCCTTTCGATTCATTGTTCAATTCTTTCTTCTGCAATTCTTGATTAAAATACAATAAAGTATAATTCTTTTGTTCGGCCTTAGTGGTATCAAAAGTATTTACAAATGCTAGCTGAGTTCCATCCTCGTTTAAAGTCAAAGCTTTTGCATCGGCATAATTTTTCAATACCGTATCAAATTTAATTTCATTCAAATGAATCCATATAATAGCATTCTTTAATACAGAATCTTTCTTAGCTCCTCTTCTATCAAACGCTATACTTTTTCCTTTTTTATCAAAGACATAATTATTTATTTTAGGAAAACTATCATACATGCTAATATTTAAGTTTCTTAAGCATAATAATGTACCTTCTTCAGCTTCGGCCTTTTTATCATTTTCATTTTTTTCATGTAACCAAGCCAACCATTCGCCCTCTTGAGGCATTTTATACGACTTTACTCTAGCAATTTTTTGAATGCTCATATTGTCTAGTGATACAATTGCCAAACTGTCTTTTGGCATTTCATCGGGTTTCTTTTTCTTAATTCTTGCCTCTCTTGTTTGTTGATAAGTGGGCTTTATTTTGCAAATTAGAAATTGACTGTTGCTGCTAAAGCTGGCATTGTAACCACGTTCAATGGTTATTCTTTTATCGTTATAAGGTGCAGTAACTACTAAATTACCATCACCTTCTTGAACATTAATGGTGTATGCAACATACTTTCCATTGTTGCTAATTAATTTTTCGCCAATACTTTGCCAACTATCGTACACACTGTGGTCTAATGGTACTTTAGTACTTTTTTGTGCTTGCAAAATATACATGCACAACATAGAGCATACTAAAAGAAAATTCTTTTGCATAAGTTTTTATTTAATTTTTTTGCTAATAGCTAAACAAAACTATTCAACTTTTGTTAGGAAATGAAAATAAGTAAGAAGTATGAAAGGGATTTATTTTTTATTGTTCGGCACTTTTTTATTCAACGCCATTTTTGCTCAAAATGTTGGGGTTATTTCAGGAACTATTATTGATAAAAACTCACAAAAACCTTTGAGTGGTGTTTCTGTGGTGATTGACAATAGCACTAAAGGCATTGTATCGGATGCCAATGGCAAATTTTCTGTTGGTAATCTTAGTACAACTGCACATACAATTACCTTCTCGTATATTGGTTATATTACGCAAACAAAATTCAATGTAATTGTTAGTTCGGGTAACGAAACTGTTTTCACCATTGAATTAGAACCTGAAGCAAAAAACTTAGCTGATGTTACGGTAAAAACAAAACGCTTAAATGTAAAAGCAGCTTCTTTAGAAACACCATTAAGTGTTCAACGTTTAACAACAGAAGAAATAAAAGCCAATCCTGGTGGAAACTTTGATATCAGTAGAGTAATACAAGCTTTGCCTGGTGTTGGTGGAACAGCTGCTACAGCTGGTTTTAGAAACGATATTATTATACGTGGTGGTGCTCCAAACGAAAATGTTTTTTATTTAGATGGAATTGAAATTCCTGTAATTAATCACTTTGCAACTCAAGGAAGTGCAGGCGGGCCAACAGGTATTTTAAACGTGAGTTTTATTGAAGATGTTAAACTAAGCAGCAGTGCATTTGATGCAAGAGTAGATAATGCTTTATCATCGGTTTTTGAATTCAAACAAAAGAAAGGCAACACCAATAAAGTTCAAGGTAATGTACGTTTAAGTGGAACAGAATTGGCAGCAACCTTTGATGGTCCTTTATCTAAAAACAAAAAAAATACCTTCTTAGCATCGGTAAGAAGAAGTTATTTACAGTTTTTATTTCAAGCCATTGATTTGCCTATTCGTCCTAATTTTTGGGACATGCAGTTTAAAACAACGCATCAATTAAACAGTAAAACCACACTTACTTTTTTAGGCGTTGGTGCAATAGATGAATTTAGTTTTGCTGCACCAAGAGAAGCTACACCCGAGAAATTATATACGTTGAATAGTAACCCATCTATTGAACAAAATAATTATACCATTGGTGCAAGTATTAGAAAATTAATACCCAATGGTTATTGGAATTTAGCTATTAGTAGAAACTATTTTGACAATAGGCTAGCTAAGTTTGAAAACAATTTAGGTCCCGTAAAAGGCTTACAAACATTGGCTTCAACATCTTCAGAAGCAGAAAATAAAATTAGATTTGATGTTACCAAAAATATCAATGATTGGAAAATTAGTTACGGAACTTCTTTTCAATTAGTAGATTTCAGTAGCAATACTTTTCAATTAATTAAACCAGAGATCAGAGACAATAATGGTAATGTAGTTAGCAGTGCAGTGAGTATAAATTTTAATAGCAACATTAATTTTATTAAAGCTGGAGCATTTGTGCAAGTTGGCAAACGTTTATTCAACAATCGTTTGGCTGTAAGTGCTGGTTTAAGAACTGATGGTAATAGTTTTACTACAGATGGTTGGGATTTATTGCAAACCATTAGTCCTCGTTTAAGCTTAAGTTATGTATTGGCAGATAAGTGGAATTTAAATGCTACAGTTGGTAGATACAGCAAAATTCAGCCTTATACCATTTTAGGTTTTCAAAGCAATAACCAAATGGTTAACAAAAATTCAGATTATACCATTAGCAACCATTATGTATTGGGTGTAGAACATTTAAAAAGTGATGCAACAAGATTTACGGTTGAAGCATTTTACAAACAATACAGCAATGTACCAGTAAGTATAAAAGATGGTATTAGTTTAAGCAATTTGGGAGCCGATTTTAATGTATTGGGTAACGAAGCTGTTGTTACCAATGGTAAAGGCAGAAGTTATGGGATAGAATTTTTTGCACAACAAAAACTAACCAAACGTTTTTTTGGTGTATTAAGTTATACCTTCTTTAAAAGTGAATATACTAATGCCAATCAACAGTTTGCTGCTAGTAGTTGGGATAATCAACACTTGTTAAGTATTACTTGGGGGTATAAGTTTAAAAGAAATTGGGAACTGGGTTTAAAGTTTCGCTATCAAGGTGGTGTACCTTTTACACCATTTGATGAAGCTGCAAGTAGAGAAAATTATTTAACCTTAGGTCAAGGAACATTGAATTATAATCTAGTGAATACACAACGTTTAAATAGTTTTAACGCTAGCGATATTCGTATTGATAAAAAATGGAATTACAAGAAAGTTACGCTTGATTTATATTTAGATGTAACCAATTGGTATGCTGCAAAAGCATCAGGTGCTACACAATACACATTTAAAAGAACCGATGACAATAGTGCCTTTTTAACAACCGATGGACAACCCATTAGGCAAAATGGAAGTAATGCAATACCGTTTATTTTACGAGATAATGAAGCACAAATAACGCCTACAATTGGATTTATTGTAGAGTTTTAAACTAATCTGAAATATCCCCCAAATAAAAAATCATTCATCTTGTATGGATGATTTTTTTATAAATAGTATATCCAAATACTATTCAATCTTTAACTTCATTCTATAATCATCTATCATGAAAAAAATATTTTTATTCGCAGCCTTATTTATTACCACCAATTTGTTGGCACAAACCACCACTTATATTTTGGTTCGTCATGCTGAAAAAGATACTACGGTGCAAGGTTCAACAATGATGCAGGCCGATCCTCCATTAACCAAACAAGGCGAAGCAAGAGCTCAAAAATTAGTTAATGAATTAAAAAAGTACACAATAGATGAAATTTATTCTACCAATTATATTCGTACAAAAAATACAGTAAGTCCTTTAGCTCAAAAAGCAAGTGTAGAAATTCAATTATACAATCCGAGAGAGTTAAAAACTTTTACAGAAAAATTATTACAGGCAAAAAATAAAACCATTGTTATTGCTGGTCATAGCAATACAACACCAAGTTTAGTAAATTTATTAATTGGTAAAGAAGAATATAAAGCATTAGACGAATCGGTGTACAATAAAATGTATATTGTTACTATGAAAAATAATTCTACCACAGTTGATGTTATTGAGTATTAAAACATTTCATTTGTTTTCTTAAGCAGTTGTTGAATGAACAACTGCTTTTTTGTGCTTTTCAAATCGTCTAAAAAGTAAATTTCAATTAAATCCAATTGTTTATAAATCCACATTAAGTGGTAATTAATACACAAAGTGAAAATTTGAATCAGTTACCCCCTTATTTTTGTAAAACTAACAAACGATTGTTTACTATGTCATTACCAACAACTTTATCAATCCCATCAGAAAAATTACTTCAGTTGGGTATTTCAGAAGCTACCAACATTCATTATCAACTTTCGCCTGAAGAACTTACTGATCAAACTGTACTTAGAGGACAAGGTGTATTAAATGACAAAGGTGCTCTTTGTATAAAAACAGGTGAATTTACTGGTAGAAGTCCGCAAGACAAGTTTATTGTAAAAGATGATTTAACTGAATCTACTGTTCATTGGAATAATTTCAACATTCCCATTGCCGATGAATATTATCAGCAACTGAAGAAAAAAGTGTTGAACTATCTTGGTCAACAAGACGAACTTTGGGTACGTGATGCTTATGCATGTGCAAGTGCCGAACACAGAATAAACATTCGGGTAATTAACGAAAATCCTTGGAGCAATTTATTTGCATACAATATGTTTCTTCGTCCACACGATGAAGAACTAGAACATTTTCCAATTGATTGGCACGTTATACAAGCTCCAGGTTTTAAAGCAGATCCAGCAGTTGATGGAACAAGACAACACAATTTTGCTATCGTTTCTTTTACTGAAAAAACCATTTTAATTGGCGGAACAGGTTATACAGGAGAAATGAAAAAAGGCATTTTCACTGTATTAAATTATATACTGCCACAAAACAGCGATGTATTAAGTATGCATTGTAGTGCCAATATGGGTGCTGATGGTGATGTAGCTATCTTCTTTGGCTTAAGCGGAACTGGAAAAACAACTTTAAGTGCCGACCCCAATAGAAAATTAATTGGAGATGATGAACATGGTTGGACAGAAAACAGTGTATTTAATTTTGAAGGTGGATGTTATGCAAAAACAATAGACTTAAGTGAAGAAAAAGAGCCCGAAATTTTTCATGCTATAAAACCCGGTGCATTATTAGAAAATATTGTATTTCATCCGGGAACTACAACTATAGATTTTTCCAGCAAAGCCATCACCGAAAATACAAGAGTAAGTTATCCTTTACATTTTATTAGCAATGCTTTAGAACCAAGTATTGGTGGTTTACCTAAAAATATTTTCTTCTTAACCTGCGATGCTTATGGGGTTTTACCGCCTATAAGTAAATTATCTCCAGGCCAAGCGATGTATCAATTTATTAGTGGCTATACTGCAAAAGTTGCAGGAACTGAAGCTGGTGTTACAGAACCTAAAAGTACTTTCAGTGCATGTTTTGGTGCCCCATTTTTACCATTACATCCGGGAAAATATGCTGAAATGTTGGGTAAAAAAATGAAAGAACATGCCGTAAATGTTTGGATGATTAACACTGGTTGGAGTGGTGGTCCTTATGGCATTGGTAGTAGAATGAAATTAAGTTACACACGAAACATGATTACTGCTGCATTAAATAGCGATTTAGATGACGTAGAATTTGAAGCACATCCAATATTTGGAATGTTAATGCCTAAACGTTGTCCTAATGTACCCATGAATATTTTAATACCAAGATATACTTGGGCCGATAGAGATGCATACGATACACAAGCAAAAAATTTAGCACAACAGTTTATAAAAAACTTTGAGAAATATGCTAGCGGAGTAAGTGAAGAAATTTTAGCTGCAGCTCCAAAAACCAAATAGTTTTATCGAGCTTGTGCAACTATAACAACTGCACATTCAGCCTCTTCGATTGCTTAAATACAGAAAAATCCCACCATTAAAGTGGGATTTTTTTTAGTATGTAAACCATTTATTCTCTCTATTTTATATAACTATTCTGTTTAATTATTTTGCTTCATTCAATTCAATTTCTTTACTTCGCAACATCAAAAATTACATTATGCAATTACTCAAAAAATGTTTATGGTTTTTCTTTGCAATTACTGCTACTTTCAGTTTTGCACAAGACACCAAAATTCCGGTTGATTCAAAAGTAAAAATTGGTAAGCTTGCCAATGGATTAACCTATTACATTAGAACCAATAAGAAGCCTGAAAAAAAGGTTGAATTAAGATTGGTGATTAATGCTGGTTCAATTTTAGAAGACGATGATCAACAAGGTCTTGCTCACATGTGTGAACACATGGCTTTTAATGGTACTACCAATTTTAAAAAGAACGACATCATTTCTTACTTACAAAGCATTGGTGTTGGCTTTGGTAACGATTTAAATGCATATACAAGTTTCGACGAAACTGTGTACATGCTACCAATACCAACTGATAAGCCAGGTAATATTGAAAAAGGATTTCAAATATTAGAAGATTGGGCTCATAATGTTACTTACTTAGATGAAGATATTGAAAACGAAAGAAACATTATTTTAGAAGAAAGCCGTTTAGGTAAAGGTGCAGAAGATAGAATGTTTAAAAAAGTATACCCTATTTTATTTGAAGGCAGTAAGTATGCCAACAGATTGCCAATTGGTAAAGATGAAATCATAAAAAATCATAAGTACGATGTAATTAGACGTTTTTATAAAGATTGGTACCGTCCAAATTTAATGGCAGTTGTTGTTGTTGGCGATATTGATGCAGCCAATGCAGAAGCACTCATTAAAAAACATTTTGCTGGATTAACCAATCCTGCAAATGAACGTCCAAGAGAAGTTGCAACAGTTCCTGCATATACATTAAGCAAAGGTTTAGTAACTACCGATAAAGAAGCCACCAATTATTCTGCTATGTTGGCTTATAGTGCAGTTGCTACAAAAGAATCAACTACTATTGGCGAATACAAAAATGATATTGTAGAAAGAATGTTTACTACCCTATTAAACCAACGTTTAAGAGAATTAACACAAAAAGAAAATCCACCTTTCTTATATGCTGGTGTTGGTTTCGATTCTTATGCTAGAGGCTATGAATCTTTCCAAGCACAGGCTGTTGCTGGTTCTGGTGATATTGCTAAATCATTAGCTGTAGTGGTTGAAGAAATAGAAAAAGTAAAAAGATTTGGTTTTACACAAGCTGAAGTAGATCGTGCAAAAACCAACTTACTCACCAATATGGAGAGAAGTTTTAAAGAAAGAGACAAAACTGAATCGAGCAGTTTTGTTGAAGAATATATTAGAAACTTTTTAACCAACGAACCGATTCCTGGTATTGAAGTAGAATACAATTATTATAAAGAATTATTACCTAAAATTTCTTTACAAGATGTAAATGCAATTGCCAATAAATTAAAAGACAATAGCAACTTTACAACTTTCATAACTGGACCAGAATCAAATGATACAAAGCTTCCTAACAATGAAGAATTGGTAACCTTAGTAAACAATACAGCAGCTAAAAAAGATATTAAAGCTTACGAAGAAAAAGCGATTGCTACAACACTTTTCAGCAAGAAGTTAACTCCTGGTAAAATTATTGCTACGGCAAAAAATGCAAAATTGGGTACCACTACTTATACTTTAAGTAATGGCATAAAAGTTACCATTAAGAAAACCGATTTTAAAAACGACCAAATTTTAATGGGTGCTAAAAGATATGGCGGTACTAATAATTATGGTGTTGCCGATAAGTACAACAGTAGTTATGCAACTCAAGTAATTGGTGCAATGGGTATTGGAAACTTTTCTCCTACCGATTTACGTAAAGCTTTAACTGGAAAAACTGCAAGCGTTAATCCAGTATTTAGCGAAACTACAGATGGCTTTAACGGAAGCAGTACGGTGAAAGATTTTGAAACCATGCTTCAGTTATTGAACTTATATGTTTATGAGCCACGTAAAGACACTAGTTTATTTAAAAGCTTTGTTCAAAAAGGAAAATCACAAACTGTATTTATGATGGCTAATCCACAAGTATCGTTTATTGATACTTTGTATAAAACCATGTACAACAATAATCCTTTAGCTCCAATTGCTATACCTAAAGCAGAGTATTACGATAAAATTAATTTAGATAGAACCATTGGTATTTTTAAAGAACGTTTCAGCGATTTAACAGGTATGCACTTTACGTTTGTTGGTAGCTTACCTAAAGACACAACAGAGCAATTAATTTTACAATACATTGCTAGTTTACCAACTAGTAAAAAAGTATACACTTATAAAGACAATGGTCTTCGTCCGGCAAAAGGTGTTAAGAACATTACTGTGTTGAAAGGTAAAGAACCAAAAGCTTTAATTCTTGCAATGTATAGTGGTGAAACTGCTTATTCAGAAGATTTAGAATTAAAAGCTAGTGCAATTAGTGAAGTATTGAATATAAAAATCATTGAAGATTTAAGAGAAAAAATTCAAGGTATTTATGGTGGTGGAATTTTTGGTGGCGTTGAAAAGTATCCATACGGTAACTATACCTATTTTGCCCAATTACCATGTGGACCAGAAAAAGCTGATACTTTAATTGTTGCTTTAAACAGTCAAATTGATAGTATCAAATTAAAAGGTCCAGATACTGCTACTTTAAACAAAGTAAAGCAACAATGGATTGAGCAAGCTAAAACAGCAGCCAAAGAAAATGGTACTTGGTTAAGAAAAATTCAAAGTGTAATGGTAGATGGTGATAATGCAGACCGTTTCTTGAACTATGAAAAATATGTAACAGCTTTAACACCTGCACAAATACAAGCCACTGCTAAATTATTATTTAACGGTAAAAATGTAATTACTGCAGTATTAAAACCAGAAGCTAAAAAAGAAATC
>CALRVE020000032.1:0-39629 GCA_943371535.1 Asaia bogorensis
CCACCTTGAGAATCTTTAGTTCCATTTTTCCAACCACCACCATGAATGTTGAAAATAATGGGTGTTGGCTTAGTTGCAGTGGGGTTGTAATAAATATCTTGTTTACCTTCCCATGAACCAATTACACTATACACAACATCAACTTTAGATTCGTAGCCTTTAGGTACTTTCACTACTTTTTTTACAGCCGTATCTTGCTGAGCAAATACTTGCATTGAAAAGAGTAGAACAATTGAAAGAAACATTTTTTTCATAATATAGAATTAATTTGTAAACACACTTGCGTCAACCATTTAAAAAAATTTTAAATGGCAGCTGGTAAAAAATCTTCTCGTAAAGGACTAAAAACATCTATCAAAACCCCAGGTTTTATACATACAATGCCGTGTATTACATTTGGTAAAACATAATAAGCATCGCCAGTGGTTATTCGTTTAGTTTCTTCTCCAATAGTCATATCAAAAACACCACTTTCAACATAGGTAACTTGACTGTGATGATGGTTATGCATTGCACCAACAGCACCTGCTTCAAATTGTACTTTTACCAACATAATTTTATCATCGTATCCAAATAATTGGCGTTGAATTCCACCACCAACATCTTGCCATGGAGTTTCGTTACTAAACTGAAATGCTGTACTGTGTATCATACTAGTTGTTTTATTGAATGATGTGATTTATTATTTTATACGCCTTCGACAAGCTCAGGCTGATAGATTTACTTTATAGTTATAAAATTTTGCTTGTTGTTGTATTGTAAATGAATGGTATATTTTTGTTGATTGTATTCAAAAGAAAAAATGGTTTCGGCTTCAGAATCTTTCAATAATTGTAAAGTTTTAGTAGCAGGTTTAAAGCCAACAGTAAACTCTGCAATAGGATTATTTACGCCATGAGGTTCTGTAATATTTACAAATGTGTGATTGGTAGCATTTTTTTTTGAAAGAATATATGCTTTCTCGTTACGCAAATTCATTTCAGGATCATTAGCTCCTAATGTTACAAAATGAACGTTGAGTGAAGTATCTGCTAAGAAGGTTGTTGTATAAAATTTACGATTGTTTAAAAATGTAATTGCACCGTTGCTAGCTGTTATACCAGTTGCATTTAACCATATATGTTGATAGCCATTTTTACTGCCTAAAGTATTGAGTTGATTACCATTGTTTTGATATTTAAAATTGACATTGGTAATATGTCCGTTATACCAAAATGGCAAATCGTATTTACTTTCACTATCACTCTTAACTTTAAAAACATCCAATAACAAAGGACTTTCTGCACCTTTTGGTTGAAACAAAATAGCTGTTCTCAATAGCTTAACATTGTTGTAAGCATTGGTTTCTTCGGCACACATTATTTGATAAGCATGCTCTTTATTATTGGCTTTAGATACATCGAAAAAAATAAGTTTAGGTGCATATTTTTCACCTTCGTGCCAATCGCCATTAAAATGTGATGTTTCATTTACCGCAACTGTATTATGGGCAATAGTAGCTTTTGCCCAAGTATCATTTTGTTTAGTATAGCCACCACCTGTTTTTGTTTCAACATTTAAAAAACGTGCCGAACCGTAGTCGGTTAAAACTTCAACATTATTATCAAAGAAAATTAAATTAAGTTTATCAAAATGGCCATGCCCCATGCCTTGTGTACCTGCTTTAAAAACTGCACAAGTTTGATTGGCATTGTTGCCACTTCTTAAAATACCAACACCACCTTGTGTGCCATCTTTACCATCATTGATAAACATTGGCTTGTATACATAAGATTTTGTTTTCCCTTCAGCAATGGCTTTAGCAACTTTTAAACCTACATCACTTACAATAACACGTTTTTGGTTTTGAGCAATATCTAATAAATCGTTACTAGCATTCATATCGCCATAGGCTATATCTACTGCATATACCAACTCTTCAGTTTCATAGGTTTTATCTTTCAATGCATCATTAATAGGAAAGAAAACTTTATTGGTATAAGTACTTTGCAAATCGCAATTCACCGCTTTTTTTAATAACTGATTTCTATACTCATAAATCTTTAACTCAGGTTTATATTGATTGATGGCTCTTGCAAAAATGATAAATGGCTGAATGGCATAACGTAAATAGTATGGTCCTTCAGCATAATAACCATCAGGAGAAAATAATTCATCAATTTGCTTTAAGAAACCTGTTGTACCATCTTTATTGCTTCCTTTTAAAGCAATTTCAACCCACTCGGGTTTATTGCAAACAAAACCTGCCATTCCAACTGCTGCTGTACTCCATGTGGCATGATTATGAATTAAGTTGAAGATGTCTTTATTTACAACTGACAACTCGTTTACAACGCTTGTCCATAAATTATCGGTTAAATATTGTCGATCTTTTGCACCTATGTAATCGTACACACAATCATAGCCTTGAATCATGTACACCAACCAAACACAATCGTTTAAATTTTGCCAAAACATTTTTCCACCGGGAGATTGTTTTTTCTTTGGATGCCTTCCCCAAGTATTGTACACTTTTGAATATTGCATCAGCAAATCTTTTACATACTTAGCATACCGAACATCTTTGGTAATCTGATAAGTTGTACCGCAAGCCAATGCAGCTTTATAATTATTTTTATGTTGCTCATGTGTTACACCTCCACCACCATCAGCAGGTGCTGGAACATTGATGGTTGACGCAAGTGCCTTATCAGCATCTTTTTTCACTTGTTCAAAAGAAGATTTCAATAATGGAAAATTTTGTGTACCTGCTCTAACTGCTTCAATATTTTTTTTGGTGAGCATTATTGAAGGATGTGTTTGAGCAAATGCCAACAAACAAAGCATTGTTGATATGGATGTAAGAATTTTTTTCATATTTTAAATAAGCTTCTTTTCTGCTACAACTACTTTTGAAAGAATTATTTCAGTCCAATAGATTGATTATTGAATCCTTTTTTATAGAGCGGAGAATTATTGGCTGTTTGATAACCTTTAGTAAATATGGGTTTGAATTTGAAAATATTTTTCCCCAATAACTTATTGTGAAAATTTTGTACTCTACCCGAATTATAGAAGTTACAATAATCTACCACAATATCATCCCAAGTATATTCTTCAAACCAAATAGATCTACCTCCTGCCCCACTATTTATAAAATTGCAATTGAAAACTCTGGCATATTGAGCTCCCAATAAACGTACCACAAAACTCTGTTGACGATTATCTACGTTATTGAAAACACAATTTGTAATGTTTACTGATGGACCCGTTGTACTTTCATCGTTACCACCACGATATACATTAATTGCAGGGCCTAGATTATTGGCAAAAACACAATTATCAATAGTTAAATTTTCTACATTGTAAATGCCTTTATCATCTTTCTCAGTAGAAAAATCGATTGATGTACCTGCATTACCTGTAAATGTAGAGTTTTGAATAAGTACCGATGTAGCAAAAGAATTTTTAGTTCCTCTAATTGCACTATAACCACTTTCATTAAAATCTTTAAATACACAATTATTTACTATTAGTGTATAATGATTTAATAAGCCATCACGTAATGTAGAAACTGCTCCTTGCACATCTCCTGCATCTTTGTAATTGGCATTAAATATTATACCACTTAGGGCAAGATGACCCTCTTCTCCTATAAAAATGAATGATGGTAATGACTTATCGGTTCCATTTACAAACTCAACAACTCCTTTTGTTTGTATAGATACATTTGTTGTTATAACAAGAGGCTCTGTAATTAAATATTTACCCTCATTTAGTGTAATGGTAATATTTCCTTTCTTAGATTTTAGATATTGGTACAAGTCTTTTAAATCGGCTGAAGAAAACTCTCTATTTTCAATTGGCTCATCTTTAAAAGTACTCATTTCACTAGGAAAACTCAACCAATGCAAATCTTGTGTATTGATTTGTTTACTGAATTTTTCTTCAAGAATTATTTTAAGTTCTTGTAAATCATTTTCGAAAGAGAAAGTTTTGGGAACTTGTAATGGTACAATTTTATGAAATCCTTTTTGTATTAAACTAGTAATATTGGTAGCGTTATTCAAAAGCTTTATTCCTCCATCTTTATTGGCATCTTCAAATGCAATAGGCTGGTTAGATACAATACTATTTTTCTTGAACTGTACGTTTGAAGGGGCAACTGTTCTTTCAACATCTTTACCTCCACCAAAAATAAAATTGGTACAATTTAAAAAAAGATTTTGTTCTATTAATGCATCTTTTACATGTAAATAACGGCTAGGTAAAGAATTGGGCACTGCATTCATAACTGCCAACGCACTTCTAAAACGATTACCTGCTAAGCCAAAAAAAATATTATTTTTTACCACATGACCCGAATCTATAATTCTTACACCGCCCGTATACAGTTTATTATTTCCAACAAAAATATTGTTTGCAACTGTTGTACTTTGACCATGACGTAATACAACACTTCCCTCACACTCAAAAAAAGTATTGTTCAAAATTTGATTATTGCAACTTTTTATAGAAACAATTTCTACTTCTCCACTATTCCTATAAAAAATATTGTCTTTAATAATTGTTTGAGAAGCAGTCATAGAATATCTAGAAACGCCCACTCTAATAGTTTCCCCACTATTGCTGCCTAAAGGACTTCTACCTGCAAAAAAATTACTATCAATTAAATGAAAATTATTTTGGCTTCGTTCATCATTTAGTTCAACAATCAAAGTACAACCTCCATTCAATTTATCGCCAATAAAATTGTGATCAAAGCGATTGTTTTTACCAAAGAAAATAATCCAACTATCTGTATCAAAACGAATCGGCTTACTAAATTTTTCTATTCGGCAATTGGTAACTCTACAATGATTCGCAAATTTATTTTTTGTTCTAAATTCAATGGTAGCTCTATCTTTTGAATACCCATTTACAAAATTCAAGTTGGCAACTACTAAATATTCGCCACCAATTTTAATAAATGAATTACCTGAAAGATTCACTGCTGTTGGATAACCCATTAATACAATAGGCTTTGTTGCAGTTCCAGTTGCTTCAAAGTGGATGGTAGTATTTTGCCAATTAGAAGTTGAAGATAATAAAATACTATCGCCGGGTTTAGCTTGTTTTATTGCATCATTCAATTGGGTTTGGTTGTAAACCAGTGTTGCCATTGCTTCAGCTATGGACATAACCAGAATGAATAACAACACCGATTTTTTAATTTCAACCTTTATCATGCTTGCTTACGTATGTACAAATTTTAAATGTCGATTTTTAAGCAACATCAAATATGTTAATGAATAAATTTTTTTTTTACGTATACAAAAGGTGGTTGTAAACCAGTGTTGCTCATTGCTTCAGTTATAGAAATACCCGAATGAACTACAACACTGGTCTTTTTTAATACAACCTTATCATGCTTGCTTACCTATGTACATCGTTTACGGCTTTGCGTCAACCCTTATAGTTAACGCATGCCAAAATATATTTTAATACCCCGGATTTTGGGGAATTACAATTGTTGAATTATTATCTATTTCTCTTTGAGGAATAGGCAATAATAATTTTTGTGCAGTTACATTGTTTTGCAATTCAAACAATGATAACCTTGGTGCAGGGTAACCATTGTAATGTGTTGGATATTCAATGGTAAAATGATCTTTAATAGCTTGCACAGCATTAATAGTGCTGAGTGTTGCAGTGTATCGCAACAAATCGAACCAACGTTGATTTTCAAATGCAAATTCATTTCTGCGTTCTCTAGCTAAAGCTGCTTCAAATAAAGCTGTTGTATTAATATCAGCAGCATTCAATGGTGCTAATCTTGCTCTTGTTCGAATTTGATTGATTAAAGCAATCGATGAAGTAGAATTTCCCTGTGCTTCTGCCATCATTAACAACACATCGGCATAACGTAAAACTATCCAATCATTTTCTGCATCATTGGCAACTGTTGGATTAGAAATTAATTTTATTGGATAATGTTTAGCTCCTGGATTATAAGTTGCGATACTTGCTGTACGTCTTGGATCACCAATTACCACATTGGCAGTTGCCGATGTTGCTGTAGCAGTAGCAGACATAGTTATTGTTACTCCATTAATAGCTGTAATAGTGGCTGTAGCTGGCACTTGTGTTGCACTTACATACATGCCTACTCTAATTTCAGGATTAGGTGCAGGCAAGGTTAAAATATTGCTACCTGCTGTTGTAATTGCATTGGTAATAGGAATATTAAAGTAACTAGTCAAAACATCTGTAGATGGATAATTTAATCCTCTACCATCTCCATTAATTACTGCTGAACCACTTTGCAATGGAGCAAATAAATTGGGCAAATTAGAGCCTAAACCAAAGCCACCTGCTTTATAACGAATTGCAAAAAGCACTTCATTACTCATTTCATTGGCAATAGAAAAAATACTAATGTAATTAGGTTGTAAACCATAACCACTATTAGCAATAACATCTTGCAGTAAAGCAATTGCTTCTGTTTTTTTATTTTGTGATAAATACACTTTGGCTAATAAAGCCTTTGCAGCCCAAATATTTGCACGGCCTAAATTAGCAGAACCAGCTGTAAACTTTTCAGTAATGCCGTTTGCAATTGCACTGTTTAAATCTGCTTCAATTAACGCATAAATATCAGCAACAGTAGATCTGTTGGTAAGCTTTGCTTGCTCTGGTGTTACAGGTTCATGAATTAAAAACACACCACCATATAAACGCACCAAATTAAAATAGTGATATGCTCTAATAAATTGTGCTTCTGCAGCTCTTGCTTTTCTATCAGCATCGGATATACTAATGGTTAAATTATCGTAAGCAATTGTTTTTGTAGATGGCGAATAATTTACATTTAAAGCATTTAATAAAAGATTAATATTGCGAATATTAAAATAAACGTTTGTCCAATATAAAAAATTACCTTGATGCGATGTGTTAGGCATAAACATGTCCAAATCGCTTAAATCTCTATTAGGCACTGCTTGGCTTGCCGGCACACCTTGAATAGAATTGTCAGAACGTAATTCTGTTACCTGCCATTCTTCAGTTAAGGTTTTTTGCATACCTCTGTAACAACCAGTTAATGCAACATCAATCTCTTGTAGGTTTCTATAAAAGGTTCCCGTATTTAGGTTTGATTCGGGATATAAATCAATCATTTTAGTACAACTTGTAGCAACTGCTATAAAAGTTATAATGTATATATATTTATTAATTTTCATTTTATTTGGTTTGAGTAGTGTTTAGAAATTAATGTCTATACCAAAAACAAAAGCTCTTGATGTTGGAAATGGTCCACGTTGATAACCTTCAATCAATGGAGAAGCATAAGCAGCAGAAGCTGTTCTAGCTTCAGGATTTAAGCCTCTATAGTTTTTACCAAAGCCGAACAATAAATTTTGTGCAGAGGTATATACCCTTAAAGAACTTAACCCTACTTTCTTCGCTATTTTTTCATTAAACTTATAACCTAATAAAACTTCTCTCAAAGCAAAGTAAGAAGCATCTTCTACCATATAATCGGTTAAATGCCATGCAAAGCCAACTGTTGAATAAGGTGTTTTACCATCTCCCGGGTTAGCAGGACTAATCCAACGATTATCAATATAAGCTTTGTTATAACGCTTATTTTCATTATAAGCTACATTACCATTTAACAAAGAACCACCTTGTACACCTTGAAAGGTGAAACTTAAATCGAACGATTTATAAGTAAGAGCGTTGGTAACACCCCATGTAAAATCTGGATATGGATTACCTAGCACAGTTCTATCATTATTATCAATAATATTATCGCCATTCAAATCAACCAATTTTAATCCACCAGGTGCAAATACATTGGCTAATGGACTAGTTAAACCTTTTGCTTGTGCATCTAAGATATCTGCTTGAGATAACCAAACTCCATCGGTTTTAAATCCAAAATATTGTACCAATGGGCCACCAGGTCTGTTCAAATACAATTCAGTTCTTTCTCCTTGATTTAACAAGAAAGATTCAGAGCCTAACTCTAGTAAATTATTTACATTTCTAGAAAAGTTGAGAGAAGTAGTCCATCTGAAATTTCTATTGGTAACATTGGTTGTGTTCAATTCAATTTCTACTCCGTTATTTCTAAAACTTCCTTTGTTATTGTTATAAAATAAAGCACCACTATAAGCCATGGCAGTTTGTTGTATTAACAATGCTTCTGTAGTTGAACGATAGACATCTACAGATAAACTAAGTCTATTTTTCACTGCAGTAATATCTATACCCAAGTTCAATTGTTTGGTACGTTCCCAAGTAATATCTGGATTGGCTAATAAATTAGCAAATGCAATCTGACCAGATGTTGGGGTTCCTGTACCACTTCCAAAAGAATAATTTCCTGCATATAATAAATCAACAAATCCAAAATCTTGAATTCTATTATTACCAGTTAAACCATAACTAGCTCTTAGCTTTAAGGTATTTAACCACTTGGCTTTTCCACTTAAAAATTTCTCTTGCGTTACTACCCAACCTGCTGATGCTGCTGGAAATGAACCCCATTTTTTACCAAGTGCAAACTTTGAACTACCATCGTAACGAAGACTTAATGATAATAAATACTTGTTGGCATAATTGTAATTAATACGACCTAAATAAGACAATAATGCATCTCTTAACCTTAAGTTATATGTACTGTCTTTATTTACTTGTAAGGCTGTATTGAGTGTAGTAATTTCATCGTTCGGATAATCTAATCCTGTAACTTTTTCGTTGATGACTCTATTTTTTTCAGCAGTAAAACCAGCTAATACATTGATAGAATGTTGCTTAATTTTTTTGTTATAAGTCAATGTATTTTCATTGTATAAACTCACAATCGTTCTATTACTATAAATTCCTTGGTTAATTGCCCCATCGTTATTCCAGTTTCTTCTAGCATAATCTAACCCACTTAAATTATTTACATAACCACTACCTTGTGTTTTAAAATCTAAACCCGGCAAAATGTTATAACTAAAATCTATAGAACCTTGTAAACGATATTCATCGGTATTGTTGGTTCTAGTATCCATAATAGATCTTGGTGTATTATTCGCAGTTGCAAATGGAGTTTGTGGTGCAACATTATTCCATGTACTTCCATCAGGCATTAAGCCTGAATAAACACGACTATTAAAATGACGAGCTTGAGCAAAATCGCCTGCTTTAATGCTAGACCATTGAGGTACTTGGCTTACAAAAGCAGCAGTTGCTTCTGTATGTCTTGCAGGTAAATAAGATAAGAAACGTGCAAAATCGGTAAAGTTTACACTTGGCCTTTCTCTTCTAGTATAAGATGGATTAATATTGAAATTTAGCTTTGCTCGTTTATTTAACTGCACATCTACTTTAGCTCTAACATTAAAACGTTCAAACGTACTACGCAACATCATGCCTTCATCTTGTTGATATCCTCCTGAAAGAAAATATTTTACCGTTTTGCTTCCACCGCTTGCATTTAATTGAATATTTCTGTTTGCACCAGTGTGCAAAGCTTCTTCTTGCCAATTGGTTGCACCTGTTAATGTATTTTCAATTACATAAGCAGCTCTTTCTGCCGTAGTAATTAAATTACCTCTATTATTTCCAAACGTGGTACGCTGTGTATTGGTAAAACCAACTGTATAAGCCGCAGAATCGGTATAACGAAGTGCAGCTTCATCAAACAATAGTTTGGTGTATTCTGATACTGTAATGATTGGATATAATTTATATGGACTTCTCACCCCCATTGAATACTTAAATGCATATTTAGTTTTCTCAGCTTTACCAGCTTTTGTAGTAATAAGAATTACCCCACCTGAGCCACGAGAACCATAGATTGCTGCTGATGCTGCATCTTTCAATACTTCTACACTCTCTACATCGGCCATGTTTACAAATGCTAAGCCATCGGCTACCGGTTGACCATCAATTACTACTAACGGACCTGCACTTGCATTTAAAGAAGTGGTTCCTCTAATGGTTATTTTTGGATCGGCACCTGCTTCTGGATCTACATTTTGCACCTGTACACCTGCAATTCTACCTTGCAAAGCTTGGTCTAAACGAACAACTGAGGTTTCATCCATTTTCTCATTCTTATACTTAGCCACTGCACCAGTTACATTTCCTTTTTTCTGGGTGCCATAACCTATTACAATTACTTCATCAGCAGCATTAGCTGTTGGCTTTAATTGAATGGCAACACTTTGAGATTTTTGATAAATTACTTCTTGAGGCTCAAACCCAACATAGCTAAATACAATGGCAACACCTTTATCTACTTTAATGGTAAAGCTTCCTAAAGAGTCGGCACTTAAACCTTTTCCTTCTCCTTTAATTAAAATACTAGCATTGGGCAAAGGCAAATTAGTTTCGGAGGAAAGTACAACTCCTTTAATAGTAATCTTCCCTGCTTGTGCAAAGGATTTAGAGAAAATAATGGTACTAAATAGTACTAAAAGACATACAAATTTTTTCATAATGGCAATTAATTATTAGTGAAAAGCAATCGTTAAAAATTATTTTTTATTAAGACTTATAAGTTTTGGCAATTTGCATAATCTCGTCTAAATGCACATGCATAGCAGCTTCGGCAGCAGCTACATCTTGTAATGCAATTGCATCTAAAATATTTTTGTGCTCAGCAATAGCTCTTGCACTTCTATCAGCACCACAAACATTATTTTCTACAATGGTTCTAATTAAATCGGGTACTACAATAAGCATCATGCTTTCTATCACTTGATTCTTTGTAGCAGCAGCAATTTTTATGTGAAACACCATGTCTTCTTCAAAAGCATTCAACCCTTTTGAAGCTTTTCTTTCATGATCTATTAAGGCAGCTTCTATTTCGGCTAAATCGTTATCGGTTCTTCTTTGTGCTGCCAATTTTATAGAGTTTAATTCCATAAAATATCTAGCCTCTATCAATGCACCAAAATCGTCTTTGTTTAAATTGATGACATCGCCCAATAAGCTTTCTAAAATCTTAATACTTAATCCAGCAACATATGTTCCGCTTTGAGGAGATGTTTTGAGCAAACCATAAAATTCTAACTTTAAAATAGCTTCTCTAACATAGCTACGCCCAACGCCAAAACGTTCGGCTAGTATTCTTTCTGGAGGAAGTTTATCACCAGGTTTTAACTGTCCAGATGAAATAAGCTGCTTTAGTTGCCTAATAATTTTATCAGCAGGCGTTTCAACTTTAATTGCAGTAAAGGTTTCAATAATGTTTGAAGGTTCCATTGGCAATCGTTTTTTGGCATACCAAAAATTGGTTAACCAATTTTTGGTATGCCAATATTAGAACCTTTTTTTGATTGAACAAATCTTTTTTGAAAAAATTTTAAAAATAATCGGTAAATAAGTAGCCAAACATTCGCAAAACAAAAAGAGCAGCCAACTTTTAGTTAACTGCTCTTTGATTTTTACTAGCAATAAAAAAACTATTGTTTCAAAATTTTGATTCGTTGTACCTCGCCTTCAGCTTGAATAACAAAGAAATACATTCCAGCAGCTTGATTATTCAATGCTCCTTTAATAGAATTTCTTACCAAATCAAAACTTCCATTTACAGATTTAATGAGCACACCCGTAGCATTTCTAATTTCAACTTGTACTTGCGTAGATGCTTGTATGTCTTTTCCGGGAATTAAGTCAAAGATATTTTTTACTGGATTTGGCACTACTTGCACCAGTTGAATTGAACTGTTATTGCTGATTACAATTACTTTGGTGTATGTAAACTTACCATCTTTATCTACTTGTTGTAAACGATAGAATACACGTTTGCCCTTTACATCATCTGTAAACTGATAGGAATTGTTAACAGACGGATTGGCTGTTGCTGCAACAAATGCAATTGATTCAAATGAAGTACCATCAAAAGAACGTTGCACATTAAAACCAATATTGTTTATCTCGGCACCTGTAATCCATCTTAATACAACTTGTTTACCTTTTAATTCTCCAGAAAAATCTAAGAATGTTACTGGTAATACATTGGTTGCACTAAATAAACTAAATGCTGAGAATGAAGTAATACCAGTAGCAGTGAATGAATATGGATTACTACCTGTAGCAGCAGCATTTGCAGAAACTCTAAACCAAGTATTACTTGCATCTAATGGATTTCTACCAACGGCTGCACTATTTCTGTTGAAGGTATTCCCTTCGTCATTTACATCCCAACCAAAAGTTGCATTTACATTTAAGCCAACTGTTGATGTAGGTGTAATAACCCAAGATTTATTTAATAAGCCAGTTGTATTCATAACAGCACCACTTGTTCCACCTTCTAATACAGATTCAAACGAACGTACAGAAAAATTGGTTGCTGTACCATTATTGGTGAGTGTTACAGGAGAATATCTTGTATTTCCAACAGGAAAATCAGTTGCCACGTTTCCTACATTTCTTACTAACGAACCACCTGACGCAGGCATGTTAGCAGTTACAAAATAACTATTAGCATTGGCACCAGTAATGGTTGCACTATTAGCCATAGTTAAATTAGCACTATTCAACGCTAGCTTACCACCAGTAAAATTCAAAGCAATATTAATTTTTACATTTCCGCTTAAAGATGTTAATTGAGAACTAACATTTAAGTTAGCAATTTCAAGTGGAGCAGTTCCGCCTAAACCTGTAAAGCCAGCTAATAAGTTTACTGAACCTTCACCACTAATAACGTTTGCATTGTTAGCAGAATTGCTGCTAATATAACTTGTAACAGATAAAGTTGCACCTGCTGCAACTTGCAAGTTAGCATTGTCTAATAAACTAACTGCTAATGCAGACACATTAGAAGTGAAAATAGGCTGAGGGTTGGATTTACCAGAAACAATTAATGTTCTAGTTGCACTTGGCATAATTCCTTCTTCCCAGTTTCCACAATCGGTAATATTATTAGTGCCTTTATTACCTGTCCAAATTGCAGCTTTTGTACTTACAGAATTTGCAACAGCTCTAGTATCTACAACTGCAGGTGCAGTATAAGTAACATTCACCCATGCTTTTTGCTTAGCTTGTGTAGTATTACCCTGAGCAACTTTTATAGTTAACCAACCTGTTGTTGTTGCTGTAAGATTTATCGTGTATGGCGTAGCTGCTTCTCCTCTATTTCCATTTCCCTCCAGATTTAATAGTTGATAGTTGATGACTGAACCAGGAATTTCACCTCGAATAGTTAATGAAATTTGTGTTCCGCTTTGAACATAAATTTTACCTGCTACACGCTGATTGGTGCTATTGGCTGGCAATGCACCACCTTGACCCAAACTTTCGCAATGACTATCGCCTAAATCATCGGCCATTTCCCATTCTTGTTGAGTAGTTAAGGCTCTTGGTTGTTGGTAAGTAGCCAAATAATTGAATAAGTCGTTTACAGATGTTACAGTAACACTTGGAGGTGCTGGAGCCCAAATTGAATAACCATGCCCAAATGCATTAGGAATAGTATGCCCTACAGGAGCAGTTTGTATAAGTACTCTTCTATCTGCTGGAATAGTAACTGTTGCAATGCCATGAGCACCAGAATAATCGTATAACACAGTTCCTGCAGGCCATGCATCGTTTACCTTACAAAAAACTTGTTGATCGGCACTGTTATTTGATGTAGAATTGAATGCATCGGTAATTCCAATAATTGCTTTACCTACTCTTTCTAAAACTAAATGATCTCCGGCACTTCCTGTTTGATAAAAAGGTGAGTTGCTAGCAGTTGGTACACCATAATCTCCACCTTTAAAATCTAAACGTTGGTGAGCTTGCATTAGGTTAATAATATCGGCTCTTGCAGGTAAATCAGTTGTGCTTTGAGGCATGTGAGAATATCTTTTGCCTGTTGTTCCAACATCAAATAAATCCTCAAAAAACACCAATGGATTTCCGTCCATTGCAAATGCTGCTGCATAAGCAGCAAATAATCTTGGTTCACGAGGATCTAAGTGTTGACCATTACCACCTAATTCACTTCCAGTATTCCAACCTGTATTACCATTTACACCCAAAGGTTGAGCAAAGTTTCCGTTAGATTGTAACACTGGTCTGTAAGTATCATGACTGTTTACAAAATTCACACTTCTATGAACTCTTAATCCACCGGGGTAATCAAAAAATCTAAATCCTTGTTGTTCTCCTGGTAAATTTTGCATATTGAACCCTCCATTACCACGAACTAATTGAAATAAACCTCCATTACCAGAAGTATTGTAACCACGTAATCCAAAATCAAAAGTACCAGTATGCTTTTCATTGGTTACACCACCTGGAGCAGTTGGTGAAGCAATATTATTGGCATAGGCATCTAGTTGAAATTGATCACCAATCCATTCGCCTACACAAAACATGTCTTGACCACCAGCTTGTAATGCAGTTAATGTAGCATTATATTTTGTATGCCAAATGCTGGTTTCTTGTGTTGAAAGAGAGAAGTGTTTTACTGCATCCCAACGCCAACCATCGCTACCTGTTTGCTTCTTTAACCATAGAAGCCAATCTCTTGCATTGTTTTGCATGTAGTTATTGCTTTGAACTGGATTATAGTAATTTCGAGTAATACCATTAATTACTGTTGAGCCAGTTGAAGGTATGTTTGAACTTTGACCAATTGCACCAGCATCGAAGTTGATGTCTGGGCCCCAAAACATTGAATTAATATCGTTACAACTACTGGTACAATTAAAAAAGTTGGCAGCATTTTTTGCCCAACGTCCATTTCTTGTCCAATAATCATTTTGAAATTCATCTATTGCAGGAGTACCATAACTTACATAACGAAAATTTTTAAATCCATTTGCTGTAGGAACAGAGTTAGAGGCAGGATCTTGACCACCAGCACCAGCAGTACCAACAGGAGCTGGAGCACCATGCGTATTTACACCACCTCCAGCATCTCCATTATGATTTAATACCACATCATGTATTACTTCAATACCATTGGCATGCATTACGGCAATCATTCTTAATAAATCATCTTTTGTACCAATACGAGTACGCATACGATCGTTTAATGGATGTCCATTTCCTTTTTGACGTTTGTCACCCAAATCATAATTATCAAATGGCATGTAACCTACAAAATCAGGATTGGCTTGCTTCATTGCAGGTGGAATCCAAATAGCATTGAAACCTGCAGCTTTTAAACGCGGAGCCAATTCAGTTAAATAATTGGCCCAACCAAAACGATAATTTTCGTTCCAGTAATCCCACCAAAATGCTTGAAATACAACTTTTTTAACTCTTTGCTGAGCAAAAGAATTTTGTAAAGAGAAAGAAAAAATGAGCAACACAAATAAGAGTTTTGCCCAAAATTTTGTAAATCTTTTTTTCATACGTACATCGTTTTATCAATTCAATTATTGAAATATTTTTTAAAAATAGGTAATGTGTAATAAATACACAAAACTTTATTCTTAAAAGTTGTAATTAATTCAAGATAAGATTAATTTGTTAGTTTTTTGAACCATAAGTGTAGCTTTTGTTCAACAAAAAAGAGGCTTTTGCCTCTTTTTTGTAAATATTTAGTTTCTCAATGGTTTGCCACTTTTCAATACACTTTGAATTCTTTCTAAGGTTTTCTTTTCACCACAGAGACTTAAAAAAGCTTCTCTTTCTAAGTCTAACAAATATTGCTCAGTTACTAATTGAGGTTCACTTAAATCGCCTCCACACATTACATAAGCTAATTTTTTAGCAACTAAAGCATCATGTGCAGTTGCATAGTTGCCACGTTGCATGCCATTGATACCAGCCAACATTGCACCCAAACCTAAACGGCCTAGTACTTTAATATCTTTTCGTTGCTGTGGCATTGTATAACCAGCATCGTAAATTTCAATTACACTTTTTTTAGCTTCCGCAATTCTTCTACCAATATTCATGACAATTTCATCATGCCCTTTACGGAGAATGCCCAGTTCAAAAGCTTCATGAGCACTTGTTGCAACTTTAGCTGTTGCAATGGCAAAGAATCTATCTTTTAAAGTATTGGTTTCGGGTTCATCGTTGTGCAATTCATCGCTGGCACGAAGAACAAATTCCTTAGTTCCTCCACCACCAGGAATTAAGCCTACACCCAATTCTACCAAACCAATATAGGTTTCGGCAGCAGCACAAATTTTATCGGCATGTAAATTCATTTCGCAACCACCACCTAATGTTAATCCATGAGGTGCAGTAACAACAGGCACACTGCTATAACGCAAACGCATCATGGTATTTTGAAACATTCTAATAGCCATATCTAACTCATCATATTCCTGTTCGATAGCCAACATAAAAATCATTCCGACGTTAGCACCAGCACTAAAATTGGCACCTTCGTTTGCAATTACTAACCCTTTAAATTTCTCTTCTGCTAATGCAATAGATTTATTGATGCCTTCTAAAACTTCTCCACCAATACTGTTCATTTTAGTACTCCATTCTAAACCAGCAACGCCATCACCAATATCATACATTCTGCAAGCACTATTTTTCCAAACTGTTTTATCGCTGTTGTGATTCAAAACTAAAAATGCTTCTCCGCCAGGTAAAACTTTATACGACTTTGTTGGCACATCATAATACATGCGTTTACCAGCTTCTACTTTATAAAAACTAGTTGCACCACTTGCAATCATTTCATCAATCCACGCTGCAACCTTGTATCCATTGGCTTTCATGGCTTCAACAGTTTTTGCAACTCCAACAACATCCCAACTTTCAAATGCTCCAATTTCCCAACCAAAACCTGCCATCATTGCATCATCTACAAGATACACTTCATCACTTATTTCTGGAATCCTGAAAGAAATATACGAGAATAAAGAATAATGAAACTGGCGATAAAATTCTCCAGCTTTATCTGTACCAGCACATAAAGCTTTGATTCTTGTTTTTAAGTCATCAATCGGTTTTGTTGTTTCAAGTGTTGCAAACTTTGGTTTTATTCTTGCACCATATTCCATGGTTTGCAAATTCAAAGTCAAAATTTCTTTACCAGCATCGGATTTTGTTTTCTTGAAAAATCCTTGTCCTGTTTTATCACCCAACCAATTATTGGCAACTACTTTTTCTAACCAAGATGGAATATTGAAAATATTTTTTGCTTCATCTGTTGGGCAATTATCTGCAACTCCTTTTGCAACTTTTACTAAAGTATCAATACCCACAACATCAGCAGTTCTAAATGTGGCTGATTTAGGACGACCAATGATTGGCCCAGTTAAAGCATCCACTTCATCAATACTTAGGCCCAATTTTTCCATTATATGAAAAATGCTCATAATGCTGAACACCCCAATTCTATTAGCAATAAATGCAGGTGTGTCTTTACACAAGACAGTTGTTTTGCCTAAATACAAATCGCCATAATGAATGAGAAAATCTACTACACTTTGGTCTGTATCTGGTGTAGGAATAATTTCCAACAATCTTAAATATCGTGGAGGATTGAAAAAGTGTGTACCACAAAAATGTTTCTTGAAATCGTCACTTCTGCCAACACTTAACATGTGAATAGGAATACCAGAAGTATTGGTGGTGATTAATGTACCAGGTTTTCTAAACTGTTCTACTTTTTCATACACTTGTTGTTTAATATCCAATCTTTCAACAACTACTTCAATAATCCAATCACAAGTGGCAATATCTTTAATGTTATCATCAAAATTGCCAGTGGTAATTTTCTTTACTACGTCTTTTGTATAAACCGGACTAGGATTACTCTTGATAGCAGCAGTTAATGCGTCATTAACGATTTTATTTTTTGCAGCTAGCTTCTGTTCCCCTCCATTGGAGGGGTTAGGGGTGGCTATATCTAACAATAAAACTTGTACACCAATGCCTGCAAAGTGGCATGCAATTCTTGAACCCATTACACCGCTACCAAGAACGGCTACTTTTTTAATGACTCTTTTCATATTTCTCGCAGATAACACGAATAACACAGATGGGAATTCGCAATTGTTAATTATTTATGATTCTAATAATTGATTCTTTGTCTTTCAAAAAAGCTACATTGAAATTTACCAGAATCCCAATTTCAATTTGGCTTAGTTTGAGATAAGTTAGTAATTGTTTTTTATGAACATCTTCTAATGCTTTGACTGATTTGATTTCGATAATAACTGCATTTTCAACCAAAATATCAATCCTAAACCCTAACTCAATATCATAGTTTATATACGATACAGGTAATGCCAATTGATTCTTTGCTTTGAGTCCTACTAATTCAAACTCCTTCATCAAAGCAGCTTCATAAACACTTTCCAATAACCCAGGCCTAGTTGATTATATACTTCAAAAATAGCTCCTCGAATTTTGTATGTAACCTCATTAATTTCCATAAATAATATCTGAGATATCTGTGCTATCTGTGAGCATTAAATCTTTGAAAACAAAACTAAAGAAAAAATAGTTAGCTATGCAACTATTTTTTTATAAAAGAAAAAACCACCCATTGGTGGTTTAAAGTCTTGACTTTTTTTAGTTAGCTCACCGTGCTTCCAGCATCAATGGTTGAATCTGGATTTACAAAGTGCAATTTTCCAGTTTTATCTTCTGACATTAATATCATGCCATTACTCTCAATACCTCTCATTTTTCTTGGTGCAAGATTACATACAACCGTAACTTGTTTGCCTACGATTTCTTCTGGCTTAAAATAGAGAGCAATGCCAGAAACAATCGTTCTTTTTTCGAAGCCTAAATCAACTTCCAATTTCAATAATTTATCTGCTTTCTCTACTTTTTCAGCAGAAAGTATGGTACCAATACGCAAATCTATTTTAGCAAAATCATCAAATTGAATTTCTGATTTGATAGCCTCCCTGCCCTCCAAAGGAGGGTTATGAGAAACAGCTTCAGCATTTGTAATAACTTTTGAATTTAAAGATTCTAAAGTCCCTCCTTTGGAGGGATTTAGGGAGGCTTTTTGTTTTAGTTTTTCAACTTGTATTTCAATTTCTTCATTCTCAATCTTTCTAAACAACAATTGTGGTTCACGTAAACTATAACCAGCTTTTAATAAATTCACAGTGCCTGCATTTTGCCAATCCAACATTTTATCTACCACTTTCATCATGTAACACATTTTCTTAGCAGTAAATGGTAAAAATGGATTGATTAAAATAGCTAAGTTGGCGGTTAATTGTAAACATAGGTGTAAACAATTATCAATTAATTTTTGAGCTTCAGGATTTTCAGCCAACTGTTTAGCAACAATCCAAGGCTCTTTCTTCTGCATGTACTGATTGGCTTTTCTTGCCAAATCAATCACTTCAAATTGTGCATCTCTAAACTTATAGCCTTCTAATAAATTCTCAATCTTTGTTTTAGCGGAAGCAATATCAATAATTAATTGTTTGTCGTTTTCATCAATCAATTCATTGTGAAAAAATGGTACTTTGCCACCACATAATTTGTGCATCAACACAAAAGTTCTATTTACATAATTTCCAAACACACTTACCAATTCACTGTTATTGGCATCTTGAAAACCCTTCCATGTAAACTCACTGTCTTTCGTTTCAGGAGCAATTGCTGTTAAATAATATCGCAATACATCAGCCATACTTTCACCACCATTGTCTTTCTTAATCCAATCATTGATATAATCATCCATTTCAATACTCCATCCACGGCTGGTACTCATTTTGTCGCCTTCTAAATTCATGAACTCATTGCTAGGCACATTATCAGGTAAAATATTGCCGTGCAATTTCAGCATAATAGGAAATATCAATGCATGAAACACAATATTATCCTTGCCAATAAAATGTACTAATTGTGTATCTGCATCGTACCAATAGGGTTTCCAGTCTTTACCATTGTTTAAAGCCCACTGCTTTGTTGCACTTATATAACCAATGGGAGCATCGAACCAAACATAGAGAACTTTACCAGCCTCCCTGCCCTCCAAAGGAGGGTTCTGAGAAACAGGTTTATTTAAAGCAAGCTGGTTCAACTTTTCAGATATAACTGTTAATACCTTATTTGTTTCGAATAACACTTCATTATTAGTAAATCTAATTACTTCAAAACCTAGATTGTTTAATTTTTTTGTGCGTAGCTCATCACTAATTATATTATCTGGCAAATGATGAATTGAACCATCTACTTCGACAATTAATTTTTGTTTCAAGCAAACAAAATCAGCGATAAAGTTTCCTATAATATGCTGCCTTCTAAATTTATAGCCCAATTTCTTATCTCTCAACATTTCCCAAAGAGCTTTTTCAGCTTCTGTTGGGTTACTTCTATGCTCAGCTACAAATTCTTTTAATAATTTGTAAGTTATTGGGTCAGCTGTATGGTACGCAAAAGAACTTTCATCATCATCGCTTTCTAAAGCCCCTCCTTTGGAGGGGTTGGGGAGGCGTATTCCCCAATCTAAATCTCTGGTTACTGCTCTTGGTTGCAGACCTCCGTCAACCCAACTTTTAATTTGGCCAACTACATTGGGTCGCCAATCATCTTTATGGCCTTTCAATACCCATTCACGTAAAAAATCTTCATGCTTATTTAAAGGCAAATACCAATGTTTGGTTGACTTTTTTACTGGTGCATTTCCACTTAAAGTAGAAACTGGATTAATCAGTTCCTCAGGACTTAAGCTCTTACCACATTTCTCACATTGATCGCCAAATGCATTGTCGTAACCACAATTTGGGCAAGTACCTTTTATAAAACGATCAGCTAAAAAAGTATTGGCTGCTTCGTCATAATACTGTTCGGTTTCTTTAATTTCTAAATCGCCATTGTTATTCAGTACAGTAAAAAACTCTTGTGCAGTTTCATGATGCAATGGTGACGATGTTCTATGATAAATATCAAACTCAATTCCTAAATCTTTAAAATTTTGTTCAATAATTGGGTGATATTTATCAATAATGGCTTGTGCAGTTGTTCCTTCCTTCATTGCCTGAATAGGAATGGCAGTGCCATGTTCATCGCTACCACAAACAAAAACCACATCACGTTTTTGAGCCTTCAAATAACGTACATAAATATCTGCAGGAATATAAGCACCTGCCAAATGCCCAATATGTTTTAACCCATTTGCATAAGGTAAAGCACTGGTAACTAAATATCTTTTGGGTTCTTTCATTTTAAATTAAATTTCAACTGTAGTAAATACATAATTACTTCAAAAAAGTAAAACGCTAATTTTTACTACAAAAGTAAAAGGGCTGCAAAAGTAAGTAAACCTGTATTAAGCAATCAATTAGATAATAGTAAAAAAATAACTAGCCATTGAATTAAAAATACCTCTTAATGGGTAGGGTAATTGCAAATAAGTTAAATATCTTCGGCAAAGTTAGATATGAATAGAAAACACTTTTTACATACCATCATTCCTGCAACACTTGCAGCAACACTTTTCAATAGAGTGAATGCTGCTAGTAAGAAGGTAGAACAAGCCACTTTAATTCCTCCTTTTTTAAAATCTGGCGATACTGTGGGTATTACTTGTCCTGCTAGCCCCACAGAATACAACAAACTAATAGGTATTAAAGCAGTCAAAAATTGGGGATTGAATGTACAAGTTGGTAAAACCGTTGGTAAACATTGGCAACGTTTTGCTGGAACTGATTTAGAACGTGCTGCAGACCTTCAAGCAATGTTAGATGATGATAATATTAAAGCCATTTTTTTTGCAAAAGGGGGTTATGGCACTATGAGAATGATTGATAAAATTGTGTGGGATAATTTTATTGAAAAGCCTAAATGGCTAATTGGTTATAGCGATGTTACTACTGTTCATTTACATGTGCACAATAATTTTGAAATACCTACTATTCATGGCGATATGATTACAGGTTTTACTGAAAATCCAAAAGACATTTCTGCCAACACTTTACATGATATTTTATTTGGCAATCGTGTAGAATATAGTGTTGGCGGACATTACATGAATAGAGAAGGTTATGCAAGCGGAAAATTGATTGGCGGAAATTTAAGTTTGTTACAAGCTTGTGCTGGCAGCCCAAGTGATATTAACACCAATGGCAAAATTTTATTTATTGAAGATGTAAGTGAATATAAATACACCATTGATAGGATGTTGATGAACTTAAAACGGAGTGGCAAATTAAGCAATTTAGCAGGCTTAGTTGTAGGTCAATTTACGGCTACTAAAAAAAATGAAGAAGAACCTTTTCCGGCAAGTATAGAAGAAATCATTATGGATAAAGTGAGTGAATATAATTATCCTGTTTGCTTCAATTTCCCATCGGGGCATGTGCCATATAATTATGCTCTCAAAATGGGGGTAACGTACGATTTTAATGTAAGTACCAAAAATGTTACACTATTTGAAAACTTCGCTATCAATGCTCCTGTACCTAATGCTCCTTCAAAAATGTTGATGGATACACTTCCAATAATCATAGAAAACAAACCTTTCTAAAAACAGCATTATTATTTTAATATTGTTGTATGATAACAATTCCTCCTTATTTAAAAAAAGGCGATACCATTGGTATTATTTGCCCTAGTGGTTTTATGCCTGCCGAAAATGCTGCAACTTGTATTCAAACTCTGCAAGATTGGGGGTTTAAAGTAAAAATTGGCAATACATTGGGCAATCAATTTCATTACTTCAGCGGAACCGATAAACAAAGAATAGAGGACTTACAAAAGATGCTGAACGATAATAGCATTAAAGCTATTTTATGTGCAAGAGGTGGATATGGTTTAAGTAGAATGATTGATGATTTAGATTTTCAAAAGTTTAAGAAAAACCCCAAGTGGATAATTGGTTTTAGCGATATTACTGTTTTGCATGCCCATATTTTTCAACATTATCAAATTGCCACCTTACATGCACCAATGGCTGCCGCTTTTAATGACGAATGTTATAAAAATGAATTTGTTGGTTCTTTAAAGAATGCATTATTGGGATTGGAAAGTAATTATACTTGTGCATCAAACAAATTCAACAAAATTGGTAGTGCCGAAGGTGATTTAATTGGAGGAAATTTAGCATTAATTGCTCATTTAATTGGCTCACACAGTAGCTATAAAACCCGACATAAAATTTTATTTCTAGAAGATGTGGGCGAATACATTTACAACATAGATAGAATGATGATACAACTAAAACGAGCCGAATTTTTTAAACACTTGAAAGGTTTAATTATTGGTGGTTTTAGCGATATGAAAGATACCACTACCCCTTTTGGAACAGATGTGCTTACTATTATTCACAGCCATGTAAAAGATTTAAAAATTCCTATTTGCTTTAATTTTCCTGTAAGTCACGAAATTGAAAATGTAGCTTTAAAAATTGGTGTTAAGCATGAATTGAGAGTAACTAGCGAAGCTACTTATTTGAAAGAAGTAGTTGATTAAGTTGTTTGAACAACGATTTGCAGACTTCATTTCAAAAAAAAGGGGCCCGAATAAAGATTCAGCCCCGTTTTTAAAATCCAATATCCTATGAAAAACCGATGCTAAGGTAAAAGTTCGAAACGATAAAGCAATGCCCGAATTGGTCATATTTTATTCACACAAACTTAATAACTCGTTCAAAACCATACTAGCAAAGGGTTTTAGTAATCACCTAAAGTTTCTGGTAATTGGTTTAATGCATTAGTTAATTGCTCATCATTGGGTGCAATGCCATGCCATTCGTGCCCACCTTCCATAAAATCTACCCCTTTACCCATTGCTGTTTTCATTAAAATACAAATTGGCTTTCCTTGCCCAGTTAAACTCTTTGCTTTGTCTAAAACAGCAATAACATCATCCATATCATTACCATTCATGTCTAAAACCAACCAATTAAAAGCTTCAAACTTGGCTTTTAGATTTTCAATATTCATTACTTTACTAGTTGGCCCATCAATTTGTTGTCCATTATAATCAACTGTAGCAATTAAATTATCTACTTTATGGTGTGGAGCAAACATAGCAGCTTCCCAAATTTGACCCTCTTGTAATTCTCCATCGCCATGTAAAGAAAAAACAATGCCTTTATCTCCATTTAATTTCTTAGTTAAAGCGGTTCCAATTGCAACACTTAAACCTTGGCCTAAAGAACCACTAGCAATTCTTACACCTGGTAATTCTTCATGAGTAGTTGGATGACCTTGTAAACGAGAGTTTATTTTTCTAAAACTTGCCAATTCTTTCACCTCAAAATACCCTGATCGGGCTAAAACTGAATAAAATAAAGGAGAAATATGACCATTTGATAAAAAGAAAACATCTTCATTTGTACCATCCATATTAAAATTTTGGGAATGATGGTTCATGGTATGAAAGTACAATGCTGTTAAAAAATCAGCACAACCTAAAGATCCTCCAGGATGTCCACTTTGTACTGCATGTACCATTCTTACTATATCTCTTCTTACTTGTGAGGCGGTAGCCTGTAAATTCGATGTCATATTTTTTTATTTACTTAGGCAGCGAAGTTAACTTTTTAAGTTTCTCTTCAAAGTCAAATCATCGCATTTTTTACACCTTTCATTCAGGTTATTTTAAAGTAAACTTCGTTTTGAATTGGAAAAAATTCTAAAAAGTGCTTAATTTGCCAATATTCCGCCCCCAGTGTAAGTATCTTAACTCGTAAACTTAACCCAAGCTAATTGCATGGAACAACTTATTATTGGTTGCGTTATTTCTTTTTTGGTATGCTTTTATGCCATACCTGTAATTATTACAGTTGCCAACAAAAAGAAATTATACGACATTCCCGATGAAAGGAAAATTCATACTACCCCTATTTCATCTTTAGGTGGCTTAGGCATTTTTGTAGGCTTTATGCTTGGCTTATTATTGGCTATTAACTCTGTAAACGGCATAAACGGCTTTCAATATTTTATAGCTTCTTTCATGGTCATATTTTTCTTTGGTATTAAAGATGATATTTTAGTACTCTCTCCATTAAAAAAACTAATTGGTCAAGTCTTAGTAGCAGCTATTTTAATGTTTAAAGCTGGATTAGTAATTACTAGTATGCACGGTTTTTTAGGCATCCATGCAATTGATTATACATTGGGCTGTTTATTAACTCTATTTACTGTTATTGTAGTAATGAATGCCTATAACTTAATAGATGGTGTTGATGGTTTGGCAGGAACAATTAGTGTAATTACAAGCTCAATATTTGGGTTTTTCTTCTTTGTAAATGGAGATTTATTTTTTAGCATCATGGCATTTACGTTTGCTGCAAGTGTAATTGGTTTTTTAATTTATAATTACTCACCTGCAAAAATTTTTATGGGCGATACTGGTGCTATGCTCAGTGGTGCAGTAAATGTTATTTTAGTAATTCGTTTTATTGAAACAGCGAAAGGCGGTGCCGTTTTACCCATTATTGCTACTCCTGCAATGGGCTTTGGTATTTTATTAATGCCTTTGCTAGATACCTTAAGAGTATTTTCTATTAGAATGATTCACGGACGTTCACCATTTTCTCCAGACAGAAATCACTTACACCACATGTTATTAGATAGAGGTTTCAACCATATAAAAGTAACCACAACCATTGCCGCTACTGCAATATTTTTTATAGTGCTTACTTACATATTGTTGCCAATTGGAACCACTTGGATTATACTTACTCAAATTGTATTATTCTTTACAGGCATTTATATATTAAATGTTACTAAACCAAGAAAACGTGGAGAAATGAGGGTAATAAAAGGTGAATTTGGCGAAAGCAAAAGTTTTGGAAAAAGAGTAAAAAACTTTGTATCGATTACCGATGTAAATGTAAAAGTTGCCGATAACGATTAATAAAAACTTAAAGCCCGCCAAAAGCAGGGCTTTTTTTATACTAGCCTAATTTTTGTTTCACTTCATTTATTAGATTTGCCAACCTAAAAATTAGAATTATATGACGGAAGAAGTTGATTTAATAATTGATGATGCAAAAGAAACCATGCAAAAAGCCATTGCTCATCTTGAAACAGAAATAGCTAAAATTAGAGCAGGTAAAGCAACTACCAGCATTGTAGATGGAATTAATGTTGAATATTATGGTGCACCAACTGCAATTAGTCAGGTTGCCAATATTACTGTATTAGATGCTAAAACAGTGAGTATTCAACCATGGGAAAAAAACATGATTAGCCCAATTGAAAGAGCCATTATGCAAGCGAATATTGGTATTACACCTCAAAGCGATGGCAATCAAATTCGCTTGTTTTTACCTCCATTAACAGAAGAACGCAGAAAAGAGTTATTCAAAAAAGCAAGTGGCGAAGGTGAACAATCAAAAATTGCTATTCGTAATATTAGAAGAGATGCTATTGAGCAAATAAAAAAATTACAAAAAGATGGTTTAAGTGAAGATGCAGCCAAAGATGCAGAAACCGCCATTCAAGAGTTAACCGATAAACATATTGTTTTGGTTGAAAAACATTTAGCAGCCAAAGAAAAAGAAATGATGACGGTTTAATTTGTAATAAAATGAATTAGCAATATCCCAAATTCTCAATTATGAATTTGGGATATTTTATTTAGGTCTATTAGCAATATATACACCTATTAAAATAATACTCAATGCAATTACATGAATAAAATTAATCTGTTCATCATAAAAAACTCCCCATGCTATTGCAACAAAAGGAATACCATAAGTAACCAAGGAGGCAAATAAACCACCTGCTCTTTTTACCAACATATAAAACATTACCGATGCGATTGCAGTACCAAAAACACCCAATACACAACTCGATAATGTACTGATAGCATATTTGCTTTCTGCAAGTGGCAATTTAAAAAATCCTGTAATAAAAAGTATGATTAAAGAAACAGGAATTAAGCCAGTAAATGCAACAGCAGCAATAGACATAGAACTAATGCCATTTAATTTACGTTGTACCATATTAACATTCAAGCCATAAAAGAAGGTTGCTAAAATTACAAACCCACTATAAGCAATGTAGGTAAATGGTTTTGAATAATTGGCATAAGTTAACAATGCACAGCCTATTAAACCAATAATTACTCCATTAACTTTTTGCTTACTTGTGGTTGCTTTGAAAAACAATGCACCTGTAATAATTACAAAAATGGGTGTTAATGCATTTAAACTTCCAGCTAAAGCACCATCAATTTTTGTTTCAGCAATACAAAACAAAAAAGCAGCAAAAAAACTTCCTAGCCATCCGCTCAACAAAACAGTAGGCAATAAACTTTTAGGAATTTCTTTTAACGCCTTTGGTAGAAAAGGCAACATAATAATACCTGAAGATGCAATACGAATAGCTGCGACTTCAAATGCATTGAGTGTAGGTTGCAAATTTGCATCAAACATGCCCCATTTCATCAGCATAAATGAACTGCCCCAAATTAAACACAATACAATAAAAAGTATCCAGTTGATGAATTTATGATTCAATTAGTATATTTTGTGGCAAAGGAAATCAATTGAACGAACATTCTTAAAAAAATAATGCTATGCCAAAAATTATTTTATCAAAAATAAGTACTAGATCTCCTAAAAACTTTGAAAAAGAAAAAACAAAACTCATTACTGCTAAATTGATTGCAGAATTAGATGAACTGCAAAATCTACTATTTGCCGAGAGTAAACATGCTGTACTAGTTGTTATTCAAGGCATGGATGCAAGTGGAAAAGATGGTGTAATAAGAAATGTATTTGGCCAATTAAATCCACAAGGTGTTTTAGTAAAATCTTTTAAAGCTCCAACAGAAAGAGAGTTAGCACAAGATTTTTTGTGGAGAGTTCATCAACACACTCCAGCAAAAGGAAATATTCAAATTTTTAATCGCTCTCATTATGAAGACATTTTAATTACTCGTGTACATAAATGGTGTACCAACGAATTAGCTAAAAAAAGAATGAAAGCCATAAACAATTTTGAAAGCTTAATTCAAGAACATGGTAATGTACATATTCTCAAATTTTATTTACATATTTCACCTGAAGAACAACAATTGAGATTGAATGAAAGAATTCGAGACCCAAGAAAACAATGGAAATACAATGAGAATGATTTTGCCGAAGCCAAGCTTTGGAATGAATATATGAAAGTTTATGAAGATTGCTTTAACAATTGCAATCAACCCGAATGGACGATTGTTCCATCTGATCAAAACTGGTATAAAGAATTTATAATAGCAAGTAAGCTTCATGAATTACTAACTAGCTTAAAAATGCAATATCCCGGAATAAAAAAATAAGTTGTGAGTAGTTATTTTGTTAAAACACCTACTTTTATTCAACAAAATTAATTTTTATGGGAATGATGAAAGAATTTAAAGAGTTTGCCATTAAAGGAAACTTAGTAGACACAGCAATTGCATTTGTAATGGGTGCTGCATTTGGTAAAATAGTATCGGCTTTTGTAGATGGTTTGGTAATGCCTTTAGTAGGGGTACTAACTGGAGGTGCTGATTTTTCTACATTAGAATATACTTTAAAAGATAAAGTAGAAGCCGTAAAAGATGCAGCAGGCAATGTAACAACCGCTGAGGTAGCTGCCGTAACCTTAAAATATGGTGCATTTATTACTGTAGTAATAGACTTTGCAATTGTTGCTTTTGTAATGTTTCTTGTTATTAAAGCAATCAATAAAATGAAGAAGAAAGAAGCCGAAGCACCTGCTGCTCCACCAGCACCTGTAGAACCTACAGCTAGCGAAAAATTATTGATGGAAATTAGAGATGCTTTAAAAAAGTAAATGCTTATTTTACACTTTCAACTAAGCCCTTTTTTATAAAGGGCTTTTTATAAAACGCTAACTACCAACATGAGAAAGGTATTTATATTGGTTATTTTCTTTTTTGCATTAGTTGGGGCTATAGCTCAACAATCTAAAAAAGAAGCATCTTCTACAGTAGCCTCTCCTAGCAAATTAAAAACACCTGCGAAAAGAATAAAAGGCAGTTGGCAAAAAGGTGGAATGATTAGCTTAACCTTAGCACAAGGAGGAACTAGAAATTGGGCTCCTGGTGGCGATAGATTTTCTTTAGCAGGAAATGGATTTTTAAACTTATACGCCAATCACACAAAAGGCAAATTTCAGTTCAATACCATGCTAGATGCCAATTATGGTTTGCTTTTAACAGAAGCTTGGGGTGCTATAAAGAATGATGATAAGTTTGAAGTATTGAATAAATGGAACCATCCAATCTTTAAAGCCAATAAAAAAGGAATAACACGTTTTAGGGTTGGTTTAACTACTAATTTTAGAACCCAATTTGCCGATGGTTACGATTATGACGGAGATGTTCGCAAACGCATTTCTGCTTTTTTAGCTCCTGGTATTTTAGTAGCTTCTACAGGTATTGATTATGTAGAAGTGAAAGGTTTGAATGTACATTTTTCACCCGTTGCAGGAAGATGGATTTTAGTACCCAATCGTCCGTACGAATTAGCTGCCAATTATGGTGTTAATGCAGCTCAACAAGTAAAAAATGAATTTGGATCTTACTTATCAGTTGGCTATACAGGTGAAATTATGAAAAATGTTTCTATACGATCTAGGGTTGACTTTTTTGCAGATTATACCAATAAAAACTCTAAAAGTCCTGATGTTTACTGGACCAATATGCTGTATTTTAAAATAAACAATTGCTTAGGCCTAGTATATAATTTTGATTTACAGTACGATGATAATACCAAAATTTTCGGTTATACTAAAAACTCAACAGGTACACAGCTAAAATCTATTTTTGGAATGGGGTTGAGTTGGAAGTTTTAAGTGGTAAGTTGTAAGTGGTGAGTTGTAAGTAGGGGAGTGATAAGTTTTAAGTAGTAAGTCTTCAACTCGTAATACCTAATTAATACCCTATAACTTTCAACCCATAACTTTCAACAAGTGGATAACTAAACCTCAACATCTACAAGTATTTCAAGCCATTCAATTTTCTTTGCAACAAATTATTAGCTACCGTGAATACAACTTCTTATCAAATAAAATTAGATCAGTTTGAAGGTCCATTTGACCTGCTCTTATTCTTTATAGAAAGAGATGAATTAGACATTTACAATATTCCTATTACAAAAATTATTAAAGATTTTTTGGCATTTATTCATAATGGCGAAAAATTAAATATTGAATTGAGTAGTGAGTTTATTCTATTCGTTTCAACCTTAATGCGTATTAAAGCAAAATTATTATTACCTAGAAAAGAAATAGATGCTCAAGGCAATGAAATTGACCCTCGCCAAGAATTAGTAGATAAAATTTTAGAGTACAAACGCTTTAAAGAAGCTTCAGCAAAAATGGCTGAAATGGAAGCTGTACGTATGTTAATGGTTAAACGAGGTAACCTTCAAAAAGAGTTGATGGAAATTGGTGAAGAAGCTGGCGAAGGCACCGAAATTCAAACCATTACTATGTTTAAGCTAATGAAGGCTTTTGAAAAAGTAATGCAACGAGTACACGACAGACAAAATAAACCTGTACATACTGTGGTACGTTACAATTATACCATGGAAGGCAGTAGAGAGTTTATGTTGGGATTTGTACAGAGAGAGAAAAATGTATCGTTCGAAAAAGTGTTTGACCAATGTCAAGATAAAATTCATGCTATATTTTTATTTCTTTCAATGCTTGAACTTTCTCAACAACGTTTCATGAAATTATTGGTTGGCGAAGGCAGAAATAATTTTATTATAGAATGGAACGACAATAGAGAAGCTGAATTAATTGCTGAAGGGGTTGATGTAAATGAGATTGCAGCAGTAACAGCAGCTACAACTGATACACATGATGAAGATGCTTCACTATTAAATTAAGATTGAATTTACTTACATAATAGTTGATGCTACTATATAGCAACTATTATCTTTGATACACACTAACAATGCCTGCTATGCAATTTGGAATGATAGGAAGTGGAAGCTGGAGTACAGCTTTGGCTAAAATTTTAACCGATAATGGCAACACCATTCACTGGTGGATTAGAAATACTGACACCATTAATTACATGCACAAACGCAAGCATAATCCTCATTATGTAAGTAGTGCATATTTTAATACCGGACAAATAATTTTAGATAGCAATATTGCAGAAGTGGTTGCAAAAAGTGATGTTTTAGTAATTGGTATCCCATCGGCTTATGCAGAAGAAGTTTTACAACAATTACCTGCCCATGCATTTGAAGGCAAAAAAATTGTATCGGCCATTAAAGGAATTTTGCCTACCAATAATCAACTACTCAACGAATATTTATTAGCTAACTTTAATGTTGAATTAGAAAATTATTTTACTGTTTTAGGGCCATGCCATGCCGAAGAAGTTGCTGCTGAAAAACTATCGTACCTCACGTTCACTGGTATTGATGAGCCAACCACAAATACCATTGCACAACATTTTAATACCTACTATTTAAACACTAGGGTTAATCATGATATTTATGGTGTGCAGTATGCTGCTATTTTAAAAAATATTTATGCCTTAGGTGCAGGTATTGCTCATGGTTTAGAATATGGCGATAATTTTCAAAGTGTTTATATTGCCAATGCTGCCGATGAGATGGTTACTTTTCTAAAAAAATTGGTTTGGGATAATGATTGTACACCTCAAAAAGAAGAAATCAATTATGCTGCATCGGTGTATTTAGGCGATTTATTGGTAACCTGTTATTCTTTATTTAGTAGAAATAGAACTTTTGGAAATATGATTGGTAAAGGGTACAGTGTTAAATCGGCTCAGCTAGAATTAAACATGGTTGCCGAAGGATACAATGCTAGTAAATGTATTTTCATTGCCAATAAAACTATTCAAGCTGAAATACCTATTGCAACAATCATTTATCAAATTTTGTGGGAGCAATTATCAGCTGAAGAGGGCTTTAAACAAATTGAAGGATTAATGGTGTAGATTTTTACCACAGAGTTTTGGCGGTTCTGTTTTTTTCTAGCAGAAAACGTAGATACCGCAGAAATGTTTTCTCACAGATAGCACGGATAACACGGATATAAACTTTGTGAGCTTCGTAACCTTTGTTGCTGTGTGTGAAACAAAAAAATTATTCTTCAATTCTTTCATCTACGGCATTCGCAAACATTCTTGCACTCATTTTCTTCAATGGGTTTTGCCTTGCTTCTCCAAAACCATGTCTTCTTTTTACAATATCGATTGCTTCGTATAATGCTGCTAAGAAGGATGCTTCATCAGCTTTGCCCTTTCCAGCAATATCAAATGCAGTTCCATGATCTGGACTTGTTCTAATAACAGGTAATCCTGCTGTATAATTTACGCCTTCGCCAATTGCCAATGATTTAAAAGGAATCAAACCTTGATCGTGATACATGGCCAATACCCCATCAAACTTTTCATGTTGTGCCCTTGCAAAAAATGCATCGGCACTATAAGGACCAAAAACCATCATCTGTTGTTTGGCATCTTTAATTGCAGGTTTAATAATGGTTTCTTCTTCGTTACCAATTAAACCTTCATCGCCTGCATGTGGGTTTAAGCCCAATACTGCCAGTCTTGGTTTATCTACCCCAAAATCTTCTTTTAAAGTGCCATTCATAATTCGTAATTTTTGAATGATATTTTCTTTGGTAATATGTTTGGCAACATCGGCAATAGCCACATGTTCTGTTACCAATCCTATTTTAATATTATCGGCTACCATAAACATTAAAACATCATTGGCAGCAAAAAAATCTTTAAAATAAGGAGTATGACCGCTGTATTTAAATGTATCGCTATAAATATTTTTCTTATGAATTGGAGCAGTAACCAAAGCATGAATAAATCCATCCTTTAACGCAGTAGTTGCTTGTTGTAACGACAAAAGTGCATACTTACCTCCTATTTCATTTAACTGACCAGGTGTTATAGCAACTTCTTCTTCCCAACAATTAAATACATTTACTTGCTTTGTATTTAAGCGATTGAGTTCTTTACAACTGGTATAAACAAAATTAATATCGGGTAAACTTTTTCTATAGAAGTTAATGCTTTTATTACTTGCAAAAATTACGGGTGTACATATTTCTAAAATCCTGCTGTCGTGTAAGGATTTAATAATTAATTCAATGCCTATTCCATTGATATCGCCACATGTAAATCCAATAATTGGTTTTTGCAATTCGTTGCCCATACAATTTATTTATGTTGGTGAAGATACGTTATTGTGAATGTTTGTTTTTATTTCAGTTATGAATACTTAACGCTTTCGACTATACTTTTTTCTAGGGTTTCTTTTTTGATGATAAATTGCTGTAATTGTTATGATTTTAAATACTTCATCAACAGTATAAATAATTTTAAATGGATACTTTGCTAAGCCCAACTCGTAATAGTTTTTATATTTATTGTGCCAACGTTTTGGGTTTTCACAAATTTTTTCAATGGTTCTCTCTACAGCTTGTGTAAAGTTTTCAGCAGCAGTTACACTTCTTTCTAAATACCAAATAACAGATGCTTCATATTCTTGTTGTGCAATTTCATGAAGTTGATATTGATAACTCATTTTACTTAGCTGCTCTTATAATATTTTGTATTCTTTTTTTGCTTTCACCTGCTGATACTGTTCTTGCTTTACCCAATTTTAAATCAGTTGTTCTTTTATTTAAATCTGCTTTCAACTCTTTTGAATATTCTGGTGAACTATCTTCTACTATATCTTCAATGATAGTATACAATGCCTTTAGTTTTTTACTATCTGCAACTTCAAGATAATTATGTAGTTTTTGCTTAATGATAGCTGTTGTCATATAAAATGTTTGAACAAATTTAAATCCTATACTTTTAGAATAAAATACTTCTTGGTTATCCCTTATTTGCCAATTGCCCACAAGCTGCATCAATATCTTTTCCTCTACTTCTTCTTAATCTTGCATTTACTTTATGGCTTTCTAAGTAACTCATAAAGTTATCAGTTACTTCTTCATCTGGCTTGGTAAATCTAAATTCAGAGATTGGATTGTACTCAATTATATTAATTAAATCGGCCGGTACTTGGCGATAAATTTTAATTAAATCATCAGCATCTTTTTCACTATCGTTTAAATTTTTAAACAAGATATATTCAAACGTAATTTCATTACCTGTTTGCTTATAAAAATAATTCAATGCTTCAATTAATACTTTAATATTATTGGTTTCATTGATGGGCATTATTTCGTTTCGTTTAGCATCGGTAGGTGCATGTAAACTTAATGCCAATTTAAAACGAACTTTATCATCGCCCAATTGCTTAATTTGTTTAGCAACGCCAGCAGTAGAAACGGTGATTCTTGTTGGGCTCATAAATAATCCATCTTCGGCACTAATGCGTTCAATAGATTTCAATACATTTTTATAATTCAGTAATGGTTCGCCCATGCCCATAAAAACAATATTGGTTAATTTTTGATTGTAAGTAGCTTCACTTTGTTTGTTCAGCAACACTACTTCATCATAAATTTCATCGTAGGTTAAATTTCTTTTTCGTTCCATATAACCTGTTGCACAAAACTTACAACTTAAACTGCAACCAATTTGAGAAGATACACAAGCTGTTTTTCGTTTTTCAGTAGGAATTAAAACACCCTCTACTAAATGATTGTCAAAAGTTTTGAATCTACTTTTTAAAGTACCATCATCGCTATGCTGTGTAGCATCTACTATTAATGCTGGCAATGTGAACTCTTCTTGTAATTTCAATCTTAAGTCTTTGCTTAAGTTAGTCATATCATCGAAGCTAGCTGCATGTTTTTGCCACAACCATTCCCACACTTGTTTAGCCCTGAATTTTTTTTCACCCATTTTTAAAAAATGAGACTCTATATCGTTTAAAGATAAATGTCGGATATTTTCCATGCTGCAAAGATAACAGCCACTTATGTAAAGTGGCTGTTCTAGTTAATATTGAAAGAAAGTAGTTAAAATGTACCTTTAATTAATTTCAAAGCTTCTGGATCATAATCTTTTAAAACGGTTTTTAAACAAGCTAAAATAGTAGGTAATGTTCCATCGCATTGGCGACGAATAATAGAACCAAAATCGTAATAATCTACTTCTTCAATCATATTAGGAAATTGCTTCCTACTAGCTTCTGTAGGAAATATTTTTTTAAATGCTATTTCAGACTCTTTATACGTATTGAAATTTTTATTAGTTTTTGCACTAGTTAAGTATTGAGTACTTGCTTGAACAAATGCAGTTTTTTTACTCATGATGTATGCAAAATACTTTGTGAGGTCTCTTACGTATGCTTTTGCAGCAAGATTATAAATTTTTTGATACGAATATTTTTCAAAACTATTGGTAGGTTTTAAATACAATTTATCGAAAGCAACTTTCATTCCTTTGGGATTGTAAAAAAGAAATTCTTCATGAATGCCATCATATTTATTAGCCATTTTTACGCTTTTACCATGAATAGCTACTCCAAATTTTTCTTTAAACACATCGTTGTAACTAGAATAAACATAACGAACATCTGAAGGTACTGCTTGACTAATAGCCCAAATTGTACCTGTAGCACCAATTCCATTTAATGATTTTAAAGTATATTTTCCAGAATAATATTGTACTTGATTTTGAGGCTTTGTGAATACAAGAGTAGTATCCGGATAACCTGAAATATCATAGTATTCCATATTTAATTCGCTTACAAATAATTGTTGAACAACATTTTTACGCATTTCATCATAATGATCAATAGGCTTTAATAATGTAAATGCTGTTGCTGTAATAAATAATACTGAAATAATAATAAATTGTTTTTTCATTTTTTTGAGGTTGTTATTTGGTATAAAAATTTAAAATGTTCCTTTAATCAATTTCAATGCTTCCGAATCATAATCTTTTAAAACAGTCTTCAAGCAGTTGAGCAAAGTGGGTAAAGTGCCATCGCATTGCCTACGTAAAAGGGTACTCAAATCGTCTGCAACAATTTCATTTGTAAAAGCTGGAAATTGTTGTCTACTAGCATCTGTTGGAAATAGTTTTTCTAATGCATAGTTTGCTTCAATATTGGGTCTAAATCCTTTATTTGCTTTAGCATTTTTTAAATATCGAGCACCTAATACATTTAAAGTACTTTTCTGACTCATTATATGTGCTAAAAATTTAGTAAAATCTCTCATGTATTCTTTTGCCGTAAGATTATAAATGGTTTGATAAGTGGCTACTTCTAATTTATTGTTGGGTTTTACATACAATTTATCAAATGCTGCTTTAATGCCTATGGGAGAATAAAAGAAAAAAGTAGAAGCATATCCGTTTTCATCTTTTGACATTGGAACATGCTTACCAAATAAAGATTTACCAAATTGCTTGATAAATAGTTTATTGAAACCATCATTTTGATAATACATGTCTAGTGAAACTGAACCTGAAAAACCATATACCGATGGGAAACCACTTGCATTCATAAGTCTTAATACCAATTTATTTTGTGGGTCTTTCTCACCCGTGAAAGGTTCACTAAATACTAGGCTAGTATCTGGGTAATATTTTGGATCATAATAACTGGAATTATATGCAGTAACAAGATAACTATGAAGTATACTTGTTCGAATATTATTGGTTGAATTAATAGGCTTTATTAAAGTAAATGCAGTAGCAGTAACAAATAATACCGAAATAATAATAAGTTGTTTTTTCATACAAATGAGTTGAAGGTATGCTAAAATTTGGTACATAAATACAACTTCTCCAACAGAATAACAATACCCATTAAGTGGTATTTAGCTTCTGCATTTTTGTGATGTATAATTAATACAAATCCACTTCCTTTGCACCAACTATTTAATGAAATTGATGTATATGAAAGCTTGTTATATTATTGATGCTGTTAGAACTCCCATTGGAAGATATGGAGGCAAATTAAGTACCATTCGCCCCGACGATTTATTGGCTCATGTAATTAAAGCACTGGTACAACGCAATACAGGTATTGATGTAAACATGATTGAAGATGTAATTGCAGGTGCTGCCAATCAGGCTGGAGAAGACAATAGAGATGTGGCTCGAATGGCAGCTTTATTAGCAGGATTGCCTATTACTGTTGGAGGAAATACGGTGAATAGATTATGTGCAAGTGGATTACAAAGCATTATGGATGCAAGCCGTGCTATTATGTGTGGCGAAGGGATGTTATATATTGCTGGAGGGGTAGAAAGTATGACAAGGGCTCCTTTTGTTACAGCCAAAAGTGATGGTGCATGGAGCAGAAAAACTGAAACCTACGATACTACCATTGGTTGGCGTTTTACCAATAAAAAAATGGCCGAAATGTATCATCCTTTTAGTATGGGTGAAACTGCTGAAAATGTTGCCAAACAATGGAATGTTAGCAGAATAGAACAAGATGAATTTGCTTTCCAATCGCAGCAAAAATATGCTAACGCACTTGCGTCAGGTATATGGAATAATGAAATAGTTGGTATAGAAATTACAGAAAACAAAGAAGCAGTTATTTTTAACGAAGATGAACATCCACGTTTAACTTCTGTAGAAAAACTAGCAGCATTAAAACCTGCTTTTGCAAAAGATGGTACAGTAACTGCTGGAAATTCGTCTGGCATTAATGATGGGGCCGCTGCTGTTTTATTGGCAAGCGAAGAAGCAGTGAAACTGTTTAATTTACAACCAATAGCAAGAGTTGTGAGTATGGGTGTTGCAGGTGTTGACCCAAGCATTATGGGTATTGGCCCTGTACCTGCAAGTAAAAAAGCATTAGCAAGAGCCGGTATTAAAGTTGCCGATTTAGATGTAATTGAATTAAATGAAGCATTCGCATCTCAGTCAATTGCTTGTATACGAGATTTAAATGTAGACAGCACAAAAGTGAATGTAAATGGAGGGTCAATTGCTTTGGGGCATCCATTGGGGTGCAGTGGTTCTCGTATAACAGCAACTTTGTTACATGAACTAAAAAGAAGAAAAGCAAAATATGGTTTAGCTACTATGTGTGTAGGCGTTGGGCAAGGTGCTGCAATTGTGTACGAAGGATTATAAATTGTTTTGTTGAAATTATAATTAACGTTAATACTTTTTATCATTCATGGTATCTAGAATACTCATATAACTAACATACCTATCAATGGCAATATTGCCTTCGTTCACTGCATTTTTTACTGCACAACCTGGCTCATTAATGTGCATACAATTGTTAAACTGACAATCGTTAACCAACGCTTTCATTTCAGGGAAATAACCACTCAATTCTTGTTTAGTAATGCCAACTAAGCCTAATTCTCTTATACCAGGTGTATCTATAATTTGTCCTTCAAAAGGCAAGTCAAACATTTCTGCAAAAGTAGTAGTGTGTAAACCTTTACCACTCCAACCACTTACAGCTTGGGTACGTAAAGCCAACTCTGGAAAAATAGCATTGATGAAGGTAGATTTCCCAACACCACTATGACCACTCAATAAAGTTTTTTTATTGGCCAATACTTCTTTTATCTCCTCAACACCAACGTTGTTTTGAATACTTGCTGAAATTACTTTGTAACCAATAGCTTCATAAGTGGCTTTTACTTCACTAAACTTGGTTTGCTCTTTTTCTTTATATAAATCGGCTTTATTAAAAACAATAATTGCAGGTAAATGATACATTTCACAGGCAATTAAAAATCGATCAATAAAACCAGTAGATGTTTTGGGATCTTTTAAGGTAGCAAACAACAAACTTTGGTCTAAGTTAGATGCAATAATATGATGCTGGTGTTTGTTATGTGGCGATTGGCGAGCTACATAGTTTCTTCTGTCAATAATTTTTGTAATGGTAGTAGTATTTTCTAATTCATTTTCTAACTCCATTTCAACCTCATCACCCACTGCAATTGGGTTAGTAGACGTAATTCCTTCTATTTTTAAAACCCCTTTTATTCGGGCATTGTATTGCTTGCCATTGGCTGTTTTTACAACATACCAACTACCAGTACTTTTATAAACGAGTGCCTTCATGATTGGCGAAGATAAGTTGAGAGAAGGTTGTATGTTAGATAAAATCTACTGCTGAATTTTCTACTTTCAGGATATAGCAAAATAAAAGCAGTACTACAATGTAGCACTGCTTTTTAAAATGATATTGCCTAGATGTGTATGCTAGATACTAGATACTAGATGCTGGATGCTAGATATTAGATGTTAGTTCCCTTTCTTTTATCTCTTAATTTTTTAGCACCATAGCCTACACCTGCCGCTACTAAAAGACTTAAGCCACCATCTACTGGTACATCGTTTACATCATCATCAAACACCGGTTGGGCATGTGTTAAACTTGGGATGATTAAAGCTGCGATGAAGCAGAGCGTTGCAATTGTTTTTATGTTCAGTTTCATAATTTCTAGTTATTTAGTTGTGCCCCTATCCCCTAAAGGGGGACTAGGAAGATTTAGTTTAAAGTTGCCCTTTCCCTAAAGGGGAAAAAGAAAGTTTAGGAGTTCTGTTTTTAAACTAATGAACTCCTAAACTTTTAAACTTGTTTATTCTACAATCACCGTTTTGGTTACTATTGTTGTGCCATTTGCAATGACCATATTGTATTTACCTGTTGGTACATTACCTATGCTGATGGTTTGGTTTGCACTGCCACCATTATGGATGATTTGTTTAGATGCTATTTCTTGTCCTAAGTTGTTCACCACTTTTATGGTGTAAACACCTTTTTCAATATCTGTCAATTGTAAGTTGATTGTTCCACCTTTTACTGGGTTTGGATACACTGTAAATTCTGAACGCTTCGTTCCAATATTTACTCTTACTACCTGACTGTATTT
>CALRVE020000033.1:0-38603 GCA_943371535.1 Asaia bogorensis
TTCTATGCTGCTATTGGAGATATTATGAGCCATATTTCTTTTTTGTTGAAATCCATAATCTAAAATTTCGCCAATTTCATTGAGCTTACCTCTTAATAATGCTTCTTTCATCATTTTGGCCTGCTCTTTTAATTGATGCATGGCTTCAATGCTTTTTTCATTTTTGGAGGTAACATTTTTTTGTTGTTCTTTAATAATGGTAGCACTTTCTCTACTAGTTGATGTAAAGTACAAGACTAAATTATTTTCTAACTCACTCAAATATTCCGAACGAATTCTTAATGGATTTACAATTACTTTATCGTTGCTATAAAATTCCATGAAATTTACTCCACCAAAAGTTGCAGCATATTGGTCTTGTTTTCCTCCAGCTAATTGAAGATCTTTTCTTTCAATATCAAAAGCATATTGAGCAATATCATAATCACCTAAAGGTAGTTTCAACATTTCAACAAAAGCACCAATGATAGCAACAACCAGCGTGGAAGAAGTGCCCAAACCACTGCCAGCGGGAGCATCTACATAAGTACTCAATTTAAAATGCATTAAAGGAAAAGCATAATCTTTTTGAATTCGATTATACACACCTTTTAGTAAATCTAGTGTTCCGTTAATGGGCAATTCTGTAAGCAAATCAAACTGCTGTTCTTCTTTTCTATCCAATGCTTGCAATTGAATTCCACCTTCTGTTAGAGGTTCTATAGATGCATAAGCATTTAATGAAATGGTTGCATTTAAAATTGCACCACCAAACTCATCGCTATAAGGACTAACATCTGTTCCTCCACCAGCTAAACCAATTCTTAAAGGAGCTTTACTTCTGTAAATCATTCAGTTTGATTTTGTGTAAAAATAAGTGTTTGGAATAAATGAACTTTTGATAATTCGGTTGTGATTCTATATGTTTTCTTTGCTTTAAAATTTTAATTTAGGAACGAATAAAAAAATCCTGCATGTTGCAGGATTTTTAAGCATAGTCTATTCCCTTACAACTTAATAATTCTTTCGGTAATTGTTTTATTGGTGTATTCCATTTTTATAAAATATACACCTGCTGCAAAATGACCAATATTAAATGGAATATACGAATCGGCTGTTCCATTAAACGATTGATACATCATTCTCTGACCAGCAGCATTATAAAAGCCAATACCTCTTAAATTAGTAGGAGCTAAATAATGCTGAATTACTACAGTACTTCTTACAGGGTTCGGTACAATTACAAAACCATTGTTTTTTAATCTTGGAGCCAGAGTTTTGGCATAAATATTTACTTTGTCAATAAAAATATTATTACCATTGAAGCCCGTATTCTTAAATCGAATTTGTAGGTTTCCTCCATTAAAATATTGGGTTCCTAAATTAATAGAATCGGTTCTCCATTGTGCTTTTGAACTGCTGAAAAAACTATCTACAAAACTAGCATTTGGGTTGCCAAGGGTTTGTAATTGATCGCCCCATTTTTTATAAATTGATACCCAAGTTTTACCACAATCGTTGGAACTTTGTACTTCTAAAGTGTCTAAAGGAATGGCTGTACTTCCAGGATATTGAAAAATTGCTGCACTCAAATCAAATTTCACAATAGTTGAATCGGAAACATTCGGTAAAAATTTAATTACAGGAGTAGTTAAATAATCAACTCTGCCTGTATTAGTATAATTTCTATTTCTAAATCCTGCTGCTGCATTTACATCAGAAGCTACAATTTTGGGCGTTGTAAATCTTTCCCAAGTTCTATCATTATTGGCATTTACAATTTCCCAGTTTATTGGCGGAAATGCAGCTCCTTCAAAACTTTCTGCGAATGGAACTGCAACTGATGTTTTTATAAAAGCAACAACTACGGCAGTATCATTTATTGGTGATTCATCAATTTGACCATTGGGTGATGAGGTATAAAATTTAAAATTATACCCAGCTGGTAATAATGTTGTCACAGGGTTTAATGTTAACTCAACACTGCCATTTCTCGGAATAGTTAAACCAGTAAAATTTTGTGTTACCAAATTAGGAGTTGCACCTTGTAACGTATAAGTAACAGTTAAACTATTAATAGTTTGTTTACCCACATTGGCCACTCTAATTTTTGGAGTAAATGGTGCATCACAAATAGCATTAAATGGTTCTATCACTTCTGCAATAGCAACATCATAATCGGGTACTAATTTTTCATAAATATTAATATCATCAATAAATATATTTTGCCCAAAACCATTTCTCGATTTAAATGCAATAAAAATATTGCCACTATTCTTAAATGCAGCTAAATCAACTCTAACAGGTGTGCTTGTCCAATCGCTTGAAGTAGGTCCCCAATTATTGGTATTAAATCCATTCGATGTTACCAATTGCGTACCACCTCTGCTCCAAATTGGAGCACTCCAAGTAGCACCACAATCTGTAGAAACTACAACTTGTAAACTATCACCTGTGTAAGTGTTGCTGTACAATTTATAAGCATATTGAAAAGTAAGAATAGAAGAATCGAATGTTGGATTAAATCGTATAATAGGACTTCTTAAATAATCTACCTGACCTTCTTCTTGATAATTATAATTATTAATATAGGCAGATGCTGCACCAGATTTTGCTGCTCCTGTGGTTCTTACCCAAGATAATGAACCTGCATTTGGGTTAATAATTTGCCAGCCTGATGGTGGAAAACTTGCACTTTCAAAACCTTCCACAATAGGTAATGGAGTGGGTAAATTAGCAATAAAAGATTTGCTTAAACTATCATTATTGTTTTGTAAATCTATTGTTCCATTTGGCAGGCTTGTATAAGCTCTAATAATATTGCTACCATTATTTACAGTACCACTGTAAGCATTTAAAGTTAAAATGGTGGTGTTTCCAATTGCCAATGGCGTAGGTAAGGTAAACAGTTGTGGAGCTACTGCAGTTGTGTTAACTCTATAGCCCACACTTACTGAAGTGATAGGTGATACACCTTCGTTTTTTACAACTACTTGCGGTATAAAACTATTGGTGCAAAATTCATTGGCAGGACTATTAATTGCAATTACACTTGCGTCATTACTCAAACCATTGGTGCCTATTAAATTAATATCATCTAAGTATAAATTATTACCAAAACCACTTCTTGCTCTAAATCTTATATATACTGGTCCGCTTCTGTAAGCATTCAAATTAATATTGATGGGAGTTTGTGTCCAATCACTTGCTAAAACAGGTGCTCCAGTACTACCAAATTCGGCTGTAGCAAAAGCTGTGTTGGTTGCTAAACCTTGTCTTCCTCTTGCCCAAAGTGTTGTCCAGGTTGTACCACAATCGGTAGAAATTTGAACAGCCAATGAATCGCCAGAGGTGGCATCATAAGCTCTAAAGGCATAATGAAAAGTCATGTATGCTAAATCATAATTTCCTGAGGCAAAATTAATTGCAGGTAAGTTTACATAATGTATTCTGCCATTCTCCCAATCCCACCATTTTGTTCTAATAGCACTGTTACCAGTTTTGGCCGTAAAAGTGGCTGAGTTATTTACTTTTTGCCAATTGGCAGGTGTAGTTGCAGCTTGTGCTGTTGGTGTTGTTAAACTCCAACCAATTGTAGGAAATGTAGTTCCTTCAAAACCTTCAGTAATAGGAGGTAGAGCTCCACCTGTTGCACCAATATTGGCAAAGTTGACTGTTTTACAATTGTTGGTATTGTCTAAATCGGTTCCTCCATTTGGATTTATAACACAAATTTGTAACGAAAGATTGCCTGTTGGTAAACTTGTAATACTAGGCAATGTAATGGTTGTTGAAGCAAATGTTGCCAATGAACCCGTCCAACTAAAATTAGTAGGTGTACCTCCATTTAAACTTGTTGTAATGGTGGCAGAAGTTAATGTAGTAGCTCCTGCATTTCTTAATACAATAGTAGGGGTGATGTTTGTAGCAGCACAAAAGTTTTGTCCAGCTGTAGGTGCTGAAATTGAAGCAATAGAAGCATCTAAAGCCAATACAACTGGTGGTGTACAGCCATTAGAAGTTAATAAACTAGGTCTATAACTATTTAATGCTTGTAACATTCTAGTGGCTTGACCATTGGTAAACATGGTCATACAGGCATCGTCTGTATAGTCCATATAATTCTGATACATTTTTCCAGGAGGGTTTGGTGAACCACAACCAGCAGCCTGTGAACCAGAAGGGCAACCAATGGTTTCTCCATTTTGTGTAGGTGTATCATCAATGCCTGGTGTATTTGGAAAGTCGTTTGCACAACCACCACCATCGCCCCAAATATGTCTTAACCAAAAATAATGACCCAATTCATGCGTTAAAGTTCTACCACCATTATAAGGAGATGCTGTACCACCAGGTACACCTTGTGCTAAAATAACCACACCTTGTTGGTTTAAAGCTGCACCGCCTTCAGGAGAACCAATAGGAAAAGTAGCATAACCCAATGCATTTGGATTATTAAAATTGGCTACCCAAATATTGATATAGCTATTCGGATCCCAAGCACTTGAACCACCAGCAGCTGTATTTTTTATAGGGTCGTTGGTTTGAGAAGATGTAGAAACTGTATTAGAAACAACCCTTACAATTCCATTGGTTGGTTGATTATCGGGTGTACGTTGTGCCAAGCAAAAACGCAATTCAGAATGACCACGAACATTGTAAAAATTACTGGCATTGGTACTATCGGCATTAGTACCTCCATAATCTTCATTCAATCTTTGTAATTGAGCATTAATAAAAGCATCGGTAATGGTTGCTTGACTTGTTGCTCCAGTTGCAGGCAATACCACATGAAAAACAACCGGAATAGTAATAATGGCATTGGTTCTTGCAGCAATAGATGCTTTATTTTTTTTTGCTTTGTTCAGCAGAATAGCCTCACCCATTTTTTGCTCAGCTTTAATGTACCATTCTTTATAAGCTGGATATTCTTTAAACATATTTTCCAACCAAACATCAGTACCACATTTTTGGTTAGCAGTATGATTATGTTGAGCATTTGTATTAAAATGTACACTTAATAAGCTTGTAATGAGCAATGCTGCAATGAGTGAGAATTTTTTCAAAACAAAAAAGTTTGAGTGAAATAAAAATGAATAAACTATAAAATTAAGTAAATAAACCATTCAATAAATAACCAATCAATATTGTAAAACAATGAGTGACTAATGGTTTGAATAGTTACAAAAAGTTGCTAATGTTGAATATGGGCAAGCTCTTCGGGTTTATGTTCGTGTTTAAAAAGAACAGCAAATAAAATGGTAATGATTAACGCATAGCCAGCAAATGAAAGCCAAATGTTTTGCCAATCTCTTTCGCCATTGTGAGTAAAAAATTCATCAATGGCCCAACCCGATGTAAAACTTCCAATTACTGCACCAAAGCCATTGGTCATCATCATAAATAAGCCTTGAGCCGATGATCTAATTTTTGCATCGGTGGTGGTTTCTACAAATAAAGAACCCGATATATTGAAAAAATCAAAGGCCATTCCATATACAATACAAGAGGTAATAATCATCCATAAACCATCAGTAGGATTGCCATAAGCAAATAAACCAAAACGTAATACCCATGCCACCATAGAAATGAGCATTACTTTTTTAATGCCATATCTTTTTAAGAAAAAAGGGATAGCCAAAATAAATAACGTTTCAGAAATTTGAGAAATAGACATGATGATGGTTGAATACTTAACCACAAAAGAGTTGGTGTATTCGGGTACTTTTTTAAACTCATCTAAAAACACATCTCCATAAGCATTGGTTAATTGCAATGCACCTCCTAAAAACATAGAAAAAATAAAGAACAATGCAGTTTTATAACTGGCAAATAATTTAAAAGCATCTAAACCTAATGATGAAACCCAAGATTGATTATCACTTTTTAAACGTTGTGGTTTACATGCAGGTAAACTAAAAGCATATAAGCCTAAGAATACAGCAGCAATACCAGCAATATAAAACTGATAAGCAGTTGCTTTGTTGCCCGATAAGTTGGTAAACCACATGGCAACAATAAAACCAATTGTACCCCAAACCCTGATAGGAGGAAAATCTTTCACCACATCTACGCCATCATTGTTTTTAAGAATAGTGTACGATATTGAGTTAGATAATGCAATCGTAGGCATGTAAAAACACATGGCCACCAACATCACATAAATAAAAGTAGTAGGATTACTTACTTGTGGCAAGCAAAATAAAACCACCGCATAGCCAATTTGTAAAATGCCATATAAACGTTCGGCATTCATCCATTTGTCTGCAATAATACCGGTAAGTGTAGGCACAAAAATAGAAGCAATACCCATTGTGCTAAATACCAAACCAAATTGAGTGCCTTCCCATTGTTTGGTACCAAACCAAAAGTTAGCAATGGTAATAAGCCAAGCACCCCAAACAAAAAACTGAAAAAAATTAAGAATGGTTAAACGGAATTTAATACCCATATCAATCGTTTTGGTTTGTAAATTAAAAACGAAAGTTAAGGATTTGCCGTTTCACTTATTACTACAATCAAAAAATGTAGATTAAATGGTGATCCAATCGGGAGGAAATAAATCTTTAGTATTATTTGGTGCACTATTAAACCATTTTTTCGGAGCAATTACTATTTTATTTGGATTGGGGTTTAAGTAGGCAGCCCACCAACTGAAACTACTGTTTGCTATAATGTTATTTTGACACTGGTTCATTAAATAAAAATCTTCATACTGTGAAGTTGCAATTTGATTTGATATTATTTCGCCAGGTATATAAGGCAATAATTCACTTTCAACCCATTCTGGTTCGTCTGAAAAATAATATACTTTATCAATTGTAGTTTTGCTACTTAATGTTTCAAAAGCTTTTAGATAATATTCTTTTGACATAATTCCATGCCAATCTAAAATAATAGGCTTTCTTAAATAATCACCTCTTCTTATATGAATTGAAACTGAGTTTGACTTACTGAGTTCTAAGCCTTTTTTTAATACATTTTGGATAGATGATTCTTTAATCTGAAAATTTTGGGTAATAATGTTTTTAAAGAGTTCAAAATATCTTGGACTTTGCCATATTCCAATTAAGTAGGATGAACTATTTGCATTGAAAAATTGGTCATCAAAATGATAAAACTTTTCTCTATAAATACCTCGTTTGTGTTTAGGGAGTAATTTTTTTAGTTTCTTTTCTTCTAGGAATTCAAATTTTTTCTGATTTTTTAACTCATTAATGTTTACTACTTTTTCAGAAACCCCTTTAAAATGAATCAATTCAAAATCTCTTGGAACCTCCAAATCTGGTAGTTCTGTTCTCAAAAAAGAACTAACATCTAAAAGTAGTTCAGTATTTTTTTTAATTGATAATGCTTTAGCAGCAGCATATTGGAACATTTGGTTTCCCAAACCTCCTGTTAGTTGAACTATAATCATGTTTATCTTTTGAAAAATAAGAACATTTCACTGCCGTTTTTTTCTGATTTTCTTTCCGTCCACTCATTCGCTGATTTAGCGTCTAAGCTATCATAGAGAAATTTTGAAACCATTGCTGGCACAAAGAAAATCATCAACTTGATTTTATCTGTAAGCGTAATTCTCCATTTGCTTTTGATTGCCCAATATTTAGAATAAGGAAATTGGAAGTATGTGAGTGGTAATAATTTTTTTCTTAAAGCAACTAATTTTCTTTTAGCTTCCTCATTAATTGCGTTATTTTCATTGGTAAGTTTTTTTACAAAACGAGGAGAACTTTTTGTAATCCAATTAACAGCACCATGATATTGATTAGAATAGAAATCTTTAGATAATTGAAAACCAATCTTATTTTCGTATTCAGTGAATTGTTGTGTATTAAGTCTTCTTAAATGTCCTGGCTCTTCAAAAAAGAAACGATTTTCCAGTTCTTTGTTAATTCCATCTTTCATTAAAGAGCAAATTTCATATTCAAAACTGCCTTCATTGCCACATGGTAAAATATGAAGTTGATAAGAATTAATCTTTAAGTAATTATCTATTATTTTGAAAGTTTCATCAAGATTTTGAACATGTTCAATCACATGATGACTAAATAAAAAATCAAAACTTTTTAAATGCTTTTCAGCTTCAGATATTTCGAAAAAATTGCAATTGGGAAATTTTTTCTTTGCATTTTTTACTGCAATAGAACTTATTTCAACTCCATATACATCCCATTTAGGTAATGCTTTTTTTATAATGTTGGTGAAAACTCCGTTTCCACAACCAAAGTCTAAAGCTTTTCCAGTTTCTGGTAAGTTTAGCAATCCAAGTACTTCAATAACTTTATTTTTTTTAATATCGTCCCATTCTTCCATGTATCCATCTTCATATCTTTTATCATAAAAGTCTATTGCTGTTTTTTCATCATGTAAATCTTGAGATGCCATTCAGTTTAAATTTTGATTACGCAAATTAATGAATAAAAAAATAATGCCTCAATAAATTGAGGCATTATTAATATTCTTGAAGTACAAAAAAATTAAGGACAAGCTATTGCTGTTCTTACAAGGTTACCAGTATCATCAACTGTAACTCTCCAACAATTACCATTTGGAGACTTCATAATAATTCCTTTGGCAATTTGTTCAATATACACATCTCCAGTTTTAAGATGTAAAGTCGATTTTGGAATTGTAGGGTAAAAAGTAGTGTCTCCAATTCCAATATTATTATTTAACCCACCAATAGTAAATGGCCATCTACCATCACCACCATTAAAAATTCCAAAATTTTTAGGTTTTAATTCATTGTTATTTGTTCCACCAACGACAAATGTAAATCCATGATTAGAAGTTGTATTATTTATTGAAATAGCAGAATGCCAAATATCGTTAGAACCAAAGTAAGCTATTGCTTGACCAAATCCAGAATTTTGTTTAAAGACTGATAATGGATAGGCAGGATTTGGAACAACTCCAATTCCAACAATACCAGTTTTGCTTTGAATGCCATTAGGTACTTTAATCCAATTCGTATCAATATTAGTTGATGCTATTGTATTTCCATTAGTAATATTAATTCCAGTACCTGCAACCAATTTAGTTTTTTCAGCATAAAATGCATACGGTACAGTTAATAGTTGGCTTGTACCTAACAGTTGATAGTTTGTACCTCCTGTTAAATCGGCAGAAGTTCTAATGAATTTATCTCCTACACCCCAATTAATGCTTGCGAAAGTTCCAGATACTATACTTCCTGTTCCAATTTGTAAAGTAAATAATCCAAACTGATTGGTTGTTGTACTGTGAGTTTCAGCATATACAACGGTTGTTAAATCGGCATTCAATATTTCAGCTTTTACACTTATTGTTTGGTTGCTTAAAATTACACCAGCACTATTTCTAGCAACGGCTTGATAACTCATTTTTTGTGGAGCCGATTGTGCCATTAAATGCACTATAGCTAATGTGAATACTGCAGAGAGAATACATTTCATAATGTGTGGTTTAGTTTTCTTTGATAATTTTTATGCTTGTTTCATTTAAACCTCTTAACAAATAAGTGCCCTGTGGTAAATGTGCTATGTTAAGGGTAATTCTGTTAAGACCAGTTACTAAATTGTAATTTTGATTGAATAGTAGCTTGCCCGATAAATCGAATAATTGAACAGTTGTTTTAGTGCTGTTTGTTTGATTAACTTCTATGGTTAAAGTAGATTTTACAGGAACAGGATATACTTTAATTTCTTCTGAACGGCTTGATAAACTTACAATCCAAGAGTGGCTACTGCTACCATCTTTTTCAGTAATTAATATCTTGTAATAAACAGTTTTTGTATTACTGTATTGGTCTTTAAACTGATAAATGTTTTCAAGCGATGGATTGTTAATTGGTGCAACTGTACCTACTGGCTCAAAGTTGATTCCGTCAACAGAACGAAGCAGCGTAAAACTTTTTATGTTATACTCTTGAATCGTTTTCCATTGTAATGCAATATGGTTATTTTCCTTTTTTGCATTAAATGCAATTAATTGCAAAGGAAGACTACTTTGGTTTTGGCTTTGTTGAAAGCCCTGTGTAAGAATTAGATTGATACTGCTATTGCTTACAGTAGAAACTACCGTTTCGCCAATAGTTACAGATAAACTTCCTGTGGAATTGGTGTAATAAGCACCTGAGCTTGAGATTACCTGCTGTGCATAAGAAAATAAACCAATGCTTAAACACATACAAAAAACCAATAGCGATTTGCTGTATTTTTTATTCATATGGTAAATATATGAAGTGTTTGTATGTGTTTAGTTTTTTTGGTATGTTATTTACTTAAATTATTTTTTCTTTGCAAATACAAACGTATTAAAGCTGAGTAATTCTTCTGAGTTATTGTTGTGTTTGGCAAATTTTTGTAACGATAACAATTGTAAGTGGGTAATTATTTTATCGATCAAATTATAACCTTTACTGTACTTATTGGCTATATGCTTTACTCTGCGTACTTCTTGAGCAATAAATTCAAAATAATTACCATTTTGTTCAAGCTGTAAAATATCGTAGCCCATGGCACCTAAATGATGTTCAAAGAAAAATTTATTCAAGCCACTGGCAAAATGATATGGGGCAAAATGAGTTAAACTGGCAAAAGGTACAGTTATCATTAAAAAACCACCACTTCTTAGTACACGGTTCATTTCTTTTAAAGCAGCAACAGGATCTGGCACATGTTCCAACACTTCGGTACACATTACTGCATCAAAATTTCCATCAGCAACAGGTATTGCTGTAATGTCTGAAACAATATCTAGTTTAGAATTATCCCAACTGCCCATTTGTAAACCAACATTTCCATCGCCATTGTATTGAGCAAAATCTTGTGATGTGTATTGCAAATGGGTACAATATTTTTTAAACTGACATTCGCCTGCACCTGCATCTAAAATTTTAAAGCCTGCAGGAATTTTTTTTAATGTTTCTTCTGTCCATTTATATCTGTTAGATTCATTCTGTGTGCCTACGGTAAACATATTTGTTAGGTTATATAGTTGTTGAATTAACTTTTGAAATAAATATCGCCAAATAAAGTATTGGTAAAGCTTGCTTGTTGTACCAATTCATTCATTGCTGTAAATGAAATCCATTGCGGCAAAGCAAGTTCCATATTTTCTGCAATGCTGTAATTGAATGTTCCATTGGGTACAATTTCGTTCAATCTTTGCATGCATTGCAGCATATTTTGTTGCATTTCTGGAACACAATATTCAAACGATAAATAGGGAATTGCATCATTCAATCCTGCCAATACATTTAACTCAAATCCTTCTACATCTATTTTGCAAAACTGTGGAATACCATGTTTTGCAATTAAACTATCTAGTGTAACAATAGGCACTTGAATGGTTTGATTCCAAGAGTAATTACTAAATCTGTTGGTACTGGTATTGTCAATAAATTCTTTGCTAAAGGTTGATATGGTTGAATCATTGGCAATAAACATTTCTAAAACTCCTGATTCTTTTCCTAGTCCTACTTTTTCTATTACAATACCATTACCAAATTTTTCTTCTAGTGTATTAATACAAGCAGGTTGTGGTTCCACTGCAATTACTTTTGCCGATAGGGCTAAAAATACTTGCACTCTGTTGCCCACATTTGCACCAACATCAAATACCAAATCATTGGGTTGTATAAATTGGCTATAAAATTGTTTTCGTTTAGGCAATTGTTCAAGTTCTTTCAAAGCCTCTGCTTTTCTAAAAGCAGCCAATTTATTGGCTTGCATTTTTTTATAAAAACTGGTATTGCCTAATATTTTTTTAACGATACTCATGTATTAATTTTTTTTAAACCAAAAACAGCCACAACCATAGTTTTGGTCTTGTACTAAAGTTGGGTTAGCGTTATCAATAAAACTTCCTGCATCATCTACCAATGCAAAACTTTGTAACCTACAGTTCTTGAATAGTTCAGTAACCAATTCAAAACTATAAATTCTGTGGGCATTGTATTCAATTCTTTGTTTGCCAACAGGCGTTACAAATAAAATATCGCCATTGCTTGCTGTAATTCTTTGTAATTCGTTGATGGCTTTTATATCGCCTTGTGGGTCTAATGCATCGCCATAACGTCCTAAACCAATATGTTCAACTGTATGCATGCATGATACTGACGTAAAGCTGTTATCGGCAAAATCAAGTTTACATAAATCGGCAAAATTGCCTTCCCAATTATTTAAGTTTAAATGAGCCGGACGATAATCGTAAAATTTTGTAGGAATAAAAGCACTCACAATACTGCTAAATGAAAGAATAGAAGAAAAATCGGCATGAGTGGCCGGTTTGGTTTGAGCCAAAATTCTGGCAGCCCAAGCTGGATGATAAATGTAATGGCTGTCGAAAGGTGTAGTACTTACTCTATCGTTTAAACAAGGATAAATATCTTTAGTATGAACCGAAAAACGTTGGTCATTCAACTTTCTAAATGATTGCATCTCTTGCAAAAATTTAAAAAATAGCCCAATTCTTTTTGGGGTTCTTATTAAAATACCTTTGGCGGTTTGTATAAAAAAACTTTTTAAATACATAAGCTATTGTTGTTGTTTGGGCAATTTCCATACACCATATTTACGTAGTGTAGAAAAAATCATGTCATTCAAATCTTCCGATGTTTTTAATGCTAATATAGCTATACCATACATACTAATAAATGCAAATGAACGTATAAAAGCATCTACAATAAAATTTGAAAAAACAGGAATACTATTACTCACTGCAAAAGATACTGCTGCAATGCATAAAGTTTGTACATTTTTCAATGTATAAGGTTGCAAATTAAACAACTTCCAAATAAATAAAAGTCGTACCAAATTATACACTACTGTAGCAATAAAATTGGCATAGGCCGAACCAACTACCCCATATTTATTAATGAGAAAATAGTTTAATGGAATAGATAGAAACACAAAAAACATGTTGGTGCCAAAGTCTATTTTCCAATATTTAGAAGAGAGCAAAATTTGTGAGTTGAGGCCAGTACCTAAGTCAACCAATTTCGATATGCCCAATATTAAAATAATATTGGGTAATGTTTGGTACACAGGACCAAAATAGCTGACCAAATTATGTACATTCAAATAAATAACACAACCAATTGCCAAACCAATGATGGTTAAGTTGAGGGCAGTTTTTTGGTACATTTCACCAATCTTGTTCATGTCTTTATCTTTCCAAGCATACGCAATAATGCTTGCTGCAATGCCCATCATGCCTCTCATAGGCACTTCCATTAATGCAATTAAAAAAGTGGCAATGGTAAATACTGCAGTATCAGCTAAACCGTTTGCTGATTGACTTGAAATAATGATGGTATCTGAAGTTCTGGCAATTAACCCCAATACCTGACCAGAAAATATAAATATGCTAAAAGTGAGAATATGCTTTTTTAATCGCCTTGTTACTTTGCTTATTTGAATAATGAAGTTAAAATAATTCAGCTTGTATAAATGAACAATTAAAATGAGTACAGGAATAACATATAAGCAAGCAAAAAGTGTAATGAACTGACTGAAGTTTACCCATTTAAAAATGTACAGTATTACTAAAGCAGTGGTAATAATTCTAAAGCCAATCTCTTTTAAAAAGTTGGTAAGTACGGTATTTTGTAAACTCCATTCAATAGACTCTAATAAATACCAAAGTGCATAGCTAATAGTAAGTGGATAAATGAGGTGAAAATATTCAACAAATAAAGCTGAGTTTTTACCAAATTTTCTTATGATGGTATCTCTAAAAATAGGTGTAATAATTACAAAAAGTAAACAGCCTATTAAACAAGCAAGAATGGTTATAAAAGGTAAATCGTTTTTTTTAGGAGGTAAATAAGCTTTGTAAAATGGAAAAAATTTAATGGTTGCAGGGCAGCTACCAAAAGTACAAAGCATAGCAATTAGGGTAGAAACATCAATTAATAAACGGGTTAAGCCAAATTGTTCGGGGGTGAAATAGTTTTTAAAAAGAAACAATAAATTAAATGCACCAATCAAAAAACCTATATAAATATAGATAGATGAAGCTACAGATTGCCTACGAACGATACCCATTGATTGTATTTAATTGCACGAAATGGCGAAAATAAGCATGTTTGAGGTAGTTAGTAATTAGGAATTAAGAAATAGGAGTTAGGAATTAGGGTATCACTAGCGATTTAGGATTCACCACTCACGATTTCCCACTTCCACTAGCAATTCACGATTCACCATTCACGATTCCCCTCTCACCATTTCTTCTAACAAAATAAAATATTCTAGCAAACAGTAAATAAAGTTTGGCTGCTAACTTTCAACCACTTACTTTTGCAATCCAATAAATCGCGAGGTAGAGCAGCGGTAGCTCGTCGGGCTCATAACCCGAAGGTCATAGGTTCGAACCCTATCCTCGCAACTGAAAATAAAGTCCCGCTAAAAAGCGGGACTTTTTAGTTTTATACAATGGCATTATTTTCAAATGCACATGTATTTATTTGGTTAATACTTTTGTAACAATGAAATCTGGTTTTGTAAACATATTTGGTAAACCCAATGCAGGCAAAAGTACTTTGCTCAATGCTTTAATGGGCGAAAAAATGGCTATTGTATCGCCTAAGGTGCAAACTACAAGGCATCGTATAAAAGGTTTTTTAACCAAGCCTAGTGAATACCAAATTATTTTTTCTGATACACCTGGTATTATTGAAACCAAATATAAGCTGCACGAAAAAATGATGGCAGCCGTAAAAAGTGCATTAGAAGATGCCGATGTTGGATTATTGATTTTAGATGTGAACGACGATTTTGAAGCAAATGATCTAATGTTTCAGCAATTGAATTTGAAAGTACCTTGTTTATTGATTTTGAATAAAATTGATACCGCCGTAAATGGTAGAATTGCCGATGCTGCTGCTTTTTTTGAAAGCAAACCGTATGTAAAAAAGATTATTAAGGTTTCGGCTTTACAGCAACATCACATTACTAAACTCATCAATGCTATTGTAGAATTACTGCCAGAGGGAAGCCCTTTTTATAACGAAGATGATTTAAGTGATTTGCCTACCAAATTTTTTGTGAGTGAAATTATTCGAGAAAAAGTATATCAGTTATTTGAGGATGAAATACCTTATCATGTAGCAGTGTTAATTAACGAGTTTAAAGAAAAAGAAACTTTGGTTAAAATACAAGCCGATATTGTTGTACAAAGAGAAACACAAAAAGTTATACTGATTGGCGAAGGCGGAAAAATGGTAAAACAAATTGGTATGTTGGCTAGGCAAGACATAGAAAAATTTATTGAACGTAAAGTTTTTTTAGAACTATTCATAAAAGTAAAACCTAAATGGAGAGACAATGAAATGCAGTTGAAGGAGTTTGGGTATTAGAAGGGAGAAGGTGAAAGTTAAAAGGTAGAAGGTGAAAGGCAAAAGGTGTGGGGTAGGAGGGAAAAGTTATAAGTGATGAGTTATAAGTTGAAAGGTTTAAGGTTTGGGGAATTAGGAGTTAGGAATTGGTAGTTAGGTTATGGTTAGTTTTTTACTAGCGATTTATGATTTACGAGAGGGTAGAAGATAGAAGCTAGAAGGAAGAAGGGGAAAAGTAGAAAGGGGAAAAAAGAAGTTCTAAAGTTTCTCCTACTTGCGATTACCCACTAGCGATTTACGATTCACTACTTGCGTTTTTTTGGAGTTTAAAGTTTTGGATTTAATTGATGCTAGAAGATGTATGAGTTGAAAGAATTGGCAATTAGAAATTTCAAATCAGAAATCTCAAATCAGCAATTCCAAATCAGAAATCAGTGATCTCAAATTCGAAATATTATTTAATTTAAATTGTTCCTTTTAAGAGGATTAGTTTTATGAGTTATACAGTTGCAATTGTTGGTAGGCCCAACGTAGGGAAAAGTACTTTTTTTAACCGTTTGTTAGAAGAGCGTAAAGCTATTGTGGATGACGTAAGTGGGGTTACACGTGACAGACAATATGGTGTGAGTGAATGGTGTGGCAAAACATTTAATGTAATTGATACTGGTGGTTTTGTACCTGATAGTGTAGATGTTTTTGAAACTGAAATTAGAAAGCAGGTAAAAATTGCTATTGAAGAAGCGGATGCCATCATTTTTATGGTAGATGTAGCTACAGGCATTACGGATTTAGACGATTCAATGGCTGCTATTTTACGCAGAAGCAAAAAGCCTGTTTATTTAACTGTAAACAAAGTGGATAATGGAGATAGAGAATTTGAAGCTAGTGAATTTTATAGCCTAGGTTTTGACACCATTTATACTGTAAGCAGCATTAGTGGAACTGGAACAGGTGAATTATTAGATGCATTGGTTGAACCAATTACCAAAGAAGCATCTGAAGAAGCAGCTAAAGAAAATGAGTTACCAAAATTTGCCATTATTGGTCAGCCTAATGTCGGGAAATCATCTTTACTAAATGCATTAATTGGTGCCGAAAGAACAATTGTTAGCGATATTTCTGGCACTACAAGAGATGCAATACATACCCATTATAATTTATTCAATAAAGAATTTATTTTAATAGATACGGCAGGTATTAGAAAGAAGAATAAAGACAAAGAAGATTTAGAATTCTATTCTATCATTCGTGCTATTAGAGCAATGGATGAAGCCGATGTTTGCTTTTTAGTAATTGATGCAGTAAATGGAATAACAGCACAAGATGTAACTATTTTTAGTTTAGCATCTCGTAAAGGAAAAGGCATTGTGATTTTAGTAAACAAATGGGATGCAGTTGAAAAAGAAACCAACACAGCTCGTGATTATGAAAAGAGATTGAAAGAAAAAATTGCTCCTTTTACCGATGTGCCAGTTTTATTTATTTCGGCAAAAGAAAAAACAAGAATTATGAAAGCCATGGAAATTGGCTTAGAAGTGTACGATAGCAAAAAACAACATATTGCAACCTCTAAGTTGAATGATATTATGTTGAAGGCTATTGAAGCTTACAGAGCTCCTGTAGTTCGTGGGCACATTGTAAAAATTAAATACGTTACTCAGTTGCCAACGCATGTACCTTCATTTGCATTTTTCACCAACTTCCCCGATGATATTAAAATGCCTTACAAAAATTATTTAGAAAATAAGTTAAGGGAAAACTTCAATTTTAAAGGAGTTCCTGTAAGAATTTTCTTCAGAAAAAAATAAAATGAATTGATATGTTATTGAAAGCCAGTTACTTAACTGGCTTTATTATTTTGCTGATAATTGTCATGTTTATCATGATTGTATAGAATTAATTTCATTACTTATAAATAAGCATGCAAAACTATAATCAGCTAAATGAGGTTCAAATAAAAGCCTCTATCGAACAGCTATTGGAAAAACTGAGGCTTAAAATACAACACAGTTTACTCAACACTACAAGCAAACAAATAAGCAACAATATTCCAAGCAATACTTATTCAAGTGATTTTCCCGATCAATTGGTATGTGAAGTGGCCAAAACTTATTTTTTACAAGAAAGTATTTTTTCAATTTTAGAGTATGTAGATAGTGCAATTAGTGCTAGTAACGAACAAGGAGAATTTGTATTTGTAAACCGTAGTTTTTTAAAAATATTTGGTTATGCACAAGATGAGCTATTAAATAAAAAATTCAGTGTACTAATTGTGCCAGAAGAACAAGAGTTGGTATTTGAAAAACACCTTTCTTTTTTTAAAGATAAAGTAATTGAGCCTTTTGAAACAATTGGGCAAAAAAAAGATGGCAGTAAAGTAAATATTCTTATTTCATCGAAATTATACTCTGATATTGATGGTTTAAAATATAGCATTTCAAATATTTCAAATATTACTACTGAGAAAAACCTAAGTGAAAATCTATTTAGGAAAGATAAAATATTTGAATATACAACTCAGTTGTTAAGCATTATAGGTTATGATGGATATTTTAAAACACTAAATCCAAGTTGGGAAAAAACCTTAGGTTGGAGTTTAGAAGAATTACAATCTAAGCCATTTATAGAATTTGTACATCCCGATGATGTATGCAACACCAATACGGTAGAATCAAAAATATTTGATGGGCAAGAAATTTTGAAATTCCAGAATAGATATATCTGTAAAGATGGAACTTATAAATGGCTTTCATGGAATGCACAACCTGTGCCAAACGAAAACTCTATGATTGCAGTAGCCATAGATGTTACAGAAGAAAAAGAACTGAGAGATGCATTGAATACCAAAAATTTAATCTTTGATTTTGCACATGATTTATTGTGTGTAGCTGGTTTTGATGGATATTATAAAATGTTGAACCCTACATGGGAGCATGTACTTGGTTGGAGTTTAAAAGAGTTAATGTCTAAGCCATTTATGGATTTTGTTCATCCTGATGACGTTGAACACACACAAAATATTGAAGGTGAAATAATTAATGGTAAAGAAGTTTTTTTATTTGAAAACAGAATTTTATGTGCAAATGGTAGTTATAAATGGATGTCTTGGAACTCACATCCAATGCCCGAAAAACTAATTATGATTGGAGTAGCAAGAGATATTACCGAAAGTAAAGAAGTGTTAAAAAAACTAGTAGAATCGGAGGGAATGTTTAAGAGTTTAGTAGAAGATTCTAAAGCAGGGGTTTATATTATACAAGAAAATAAAATTGTATATGTAAATGAAGCAATGTGTACCATTTTTGGGTACACAATAAATGAACTTTTAAGTAAACCCATTATCGAAATTATTCAACCTGCAGATACAGAAAAACTAAACCAATACTCTAATCAGATATTGAGTGGTTTTATGTTGAATAAATATATAATTCTTGAAGGTAAACATAAAAATGGTAGTTCAATAAATGTTGAAGTAATTAGTAACCAAACAAAATACCAAGGTAAGGTAGCAATCATTGGCAGTTTATTAGACATTACTCAACAAAATATTCATTATGCTCAACTTAAAAAATTGTATTCGGCAATTGAGCAAACGCAAGCATCTATTGTAATTACGGACGTAGAAGGAAGTATTGAATATGTAAATGATGCTTTTTTAAAAATTAGTGGTTACACAAGAAAAGAAGCTTTAGGTAAAAATCCTAGAATACTAAAGTCTGGCATTACCCCAAAAGAAACGTATAACGAAATGTGGAGCAACCTTACCGCAAAGAAAAATTGGAAAGGCGTATTAATTAACAGAAAAAAGAATGGCGATATATATTGGGAGTCAGCAATCATTAACCCTATTACAAATGATGCAGGTGAAATAACCAATTATGTTGCAGTGAAAGAAGATATTACCCAAAAAATTGGCGAAGAAAAGGAACGTAAATTATTGATAGAAGAACTTACAAGAAACAACAAAGAACTCAAACAGTTTTCTTACATCACTTCTCATAATCTAAGAGCCCCATTAACTAATTTATTGGCTATTGATGCATTGATAGATAGATCTAAAATTACCAATGCAGAAACATTCGATCTAGTTGAAATGATGCATGAATCAATTGGAAAACTAAACACCACTTTAAATGATTTAATTAAGATATTGGTTATTAAAGAACAAACCAATATTCAATTACAAGAAATAGTATTTGAAGAGGTTTTTAAAGAAACTGTTCGTTCAATACAGTCTATACTAAATGAGGTTGAAATACAAGCTGAATTTTCGGGTTTAACCAACATTAGGTTCAATAAAACCTATTTAGAAAGTATTTTTCTGAACCTTTTAACCAACAGCGTTAAGTATGCACATCCTAACAGAAAGCCAATTATTAAAATTGTAACCTATGCATTAGATGATAAGTTGTATTTACGTTTCTCAGATAATGGAATTGGGTTTAATATGGAAAATGTAAAAGATAGAATTTTTGGCTTATACCAACGCTTTCACAGTAATTCCGAGGGTAAGGGTATTGGCTTATATCTTGTGCACTCTCAAATAACAGCATTGGGTGGTAATATTGAAGTATATAGCGAAGAGAATGTAGGAACAATTTTCACTATTTGCTTTAATGCAAAAGCTATAATGCCAATTAAACCTAGTAAAGGCTAACTAAATTAATTTCTCTTTCTTTACTTATTCTCACTTCAATGAATTAAGCTGTAAACTAGAACAGTCATTTTTATGTAATTAAACTGTTAAAACCATCTGTTTTGTGTATTCCATTGAACTTGTGGAATAGTTATTGTTTATTACTACATACAAACAGAAAGTTATGCAAACATTTTTTCAAAAGCTATTTAAGAGAGAACCTTTCAATGTATTTCCAAATCCTACTACCAAGGGTAAAGTAGTTAATTTAACCATCAATAATATGGGTAGTTATGCTGTACAATTAATAGACGGACAATCTACTTTATTACACGAGGAGAACTTAGTAGTTGCAGATAAGCATGAAGTGAAATTATTCAATATTCCATCGGCTATTAAAAATGGTATTTATTACATTAGAGTAATACATGAAGAAACCAAGAAACAGTTTACCGATTCAATTTTAGTAGTTTAATTATTGCTTAAACGCAGGATGAAATTGGTGTAAAGTACTACGTAAATAATCTCTATCTAAATGGGTATAAATTTCTGTTGTTGTAATACTTTCATGTCCCAACATTTCTTGCACTGCTCTTAAGTCGGCTCCTCCTTCTACCAAATGTGTGGCAAAAGAATGTCTAAATGTATGTGGCGAAATGTTTTTGGTAATGCCTGCTTTGGCTGCCATTTCTTTAATAATATAAAAAATCATAATTCTAGACAGTCCTCTGCCAAACTTGTTTAAGAATAAAATGTCTTCACAACCTTTTTGTGGTTGCGTATGTACACGAATATTGCTTTTATAAATCTGAATGTACTTAATCGCATCTGTACCAATTGGTACCAATCTTTCTTTATCGCCCTTACCAATTACCCTAATAAAACCAACATCTAAATACAGGCAACTAATTTTTAAATTAATTACTTCACTTACACGTAAGCCACAACTGTACATGGTTTCTAAAATGGCTTTGTTTCGGCCACCTTCTGGTTTACTTAAATCTAGTTGAGCAATAATTAATTCTATTTCTTCAAAACTTAAAAAATCGGGTAATGCTCTTTGGGTTTTGGGTGTATCTAATAAAGTTGATGGATCGGCGGTGATAATTTGTTCGGTTAAACAATATTTATAAAAGCTACGAATGCCCGAAATAATTCTTGCTTGCGATGTGGCTGTCATGCCCAATTCTCCAATCCACTGTATAAACTGTTGTAAGTCTTTAATAGTGATTGTTTCAGGTGTTTTGGCTTGTTGTTTAGCTATTAAAAACGTGGTTAATTTTTCAATATCACGTAAATAAGCTTCTACTGAATTTTCACTCAACGATTTTTCTAATTGTAGCCAAGCTTTAAAACCTTTTTTGTAGGGTTCCCACATAAACACATGAACTTTTTATTGTTTGCGGTTTGTAGTTATATTCGTTGCAATTTCAGCAAAGCAATTCAATCAACAATTTTAATTTTATATGCAGCCGGTTAATTTTCGTTCGTTTGCACAAAAAGTTCGTTACCACAAAAAAGCATTTAAACGTTTTCTTGGAAAAGTAGAAAAAAATATTCCTAAAAATATCAATGCAATTGTAGATAAAGTAGATGCAGAAGTGTGGCAAGAAATAGACTGCTTAAGTTGTGCCAATTGTTGCAAAAAAATGACGCCTACTTTTACCAATCTAGATATTAAAAGAATTGCCAAGCATTTCGAAATGACGCAACAAGAGTTTAAAGATAAATGGCTGAAATACGATAAAAAAGATGGCGATTGGGTAAATGTGCAACAGCCTTGTCAGTTTTTAGATATGTCTACTAATATGTGCAGTATCTACGAAGTTCGTCCTGCCGATTGTGCAGGTTTCCCTCATTTAAAAAAGAAAAAAGTAGTAGAATATATTCATGTGCATCAACAAAACATTGAATATTGTCCGGCAACTTTTAAAATGGTAGAAAAGTGGATGAAAGAAATCCAATAACAGCGTATTTTATTGTTGAATTCACTGTTTAATCAGCAATCCATCCATTTAAATAATAATTACAATATGCTACAGATTATTATTTAATTTTAGTTTTTACTAACCTAAATCAATGTTCAAAAATTTCTTCTTCTTTATTATTCTATTATCAGTATTTCAATATTCGTATGCTCAAAATAATGCAGCTAAAAGAAAAGATGAAATTGGATTATTAATTGGTAATGTTTTAGATGCAGCAACCAATAAGCCCATTGCATTTGCAACCTTAAGTTTAATTCCTTCGATAGATAGTATTCAAAAACAAATGCAAGTGGCCGATAAAAATGGTGCATTTGAATTTGAGAAAATTCCTTTTGGAACTTACAAATTAAGCATTGCAGCTACAGGTTATGCTACCTATACTTTAGATAGTATTTATTTTAGGGCAGAACGATATGACTTTAATTTAGGCGATATCAAATTAAATTCTTCTGATAGTGGATTAATGGAAGTGATTGTTTATTCTGAAAAACCATTGATAGAAAATAAAGATGGAAAACTCATTTATAATGTGGGCGAAAGTGCATTAAGCAATGGAAGCAGCACTGCAGAATTATTAAAAACAATGCCATTAATTAATAACGATCCCAATGGAAAAATTTTATTAAAAGGCAAAGAACCCAAAATTTTAATTGACGATAAACCTACCGATTTAAATGCTGAACAGTTAAGAGATTTATTAGAAAGTTTACCGGGTAGTAGCATTGAAAAAATTGAGTTAATGACCAATCCGCCGCCTGAATATGCATCGGAAAGTGGTGGGGTAATTAATATTATCACCAAAAAAGGTAAAGTTGGATTAACAGGAAAAGTTACTTTAAGCACAGGTAGTAGAGGAGAAGGTAACTTAGCCACTAATATGAGTTATAGGCAACAGAAGTTTTCTTTTAATACCACTTTTGGTATTGGTGGAACTGTTTTTAGAGGAGATAATTATTCGAGAAGAGAGAACTTTTATAGAGATTCGTCCAATAAATTTAATACTGAGGGCAATTTTAAAAACCGAAATCTTCGTCCTAATCTTCGATTTAAAGTAGATTATGAAATTGATAAATATAAAGGCGTAGGTTTTACTTATCAGGGCAACCTAAATCTATTTCACAATTTTAGTACTACTAGCTTTACCAATATTAATCGTTTTAACCAGCCTTATAGATTTAGCAGTAGAGAAAATGAAAGTATTGGTAACGGTTATAGCCATGCCGTTACATTCAACTACTCATTAAAGGGCAAAAAAACACCAGGAGAAGTATTACGAATAATTTTAAATGGAAATGTAGGTAAGAATGATAATGATAGAGATTTTTTTCAACTCTATGCAACAGGCGATTTTTTACCCATTGGCGATAGTACACAAAACCAATTTTTCAATACGTTTAGTAATGGGTTTTCTGGAAGATTGAGTTATGATAAGCCTTTGGGAAAAAAAGTTATTTTTTCAACAGGAGCTACTTTTCAACGAAACAACTATCATAGTTTATTAAACACTAGTTTTTTAAGTAAAACAGATAGCACATTTGTACAAAATGATTTGTTGAGTAACGATTTTAAATTTCATCAAAACGTATCAACTATAAGAGCTGCTGCTACATTGAATTTAGCAAAAGGATTACGTATTATTGCAGGTGTGCAAGCTGAACATACCCAAATGGATTTTGAGTTTTTTAAAGGCAACTCTAGTGATGTTGCAAATGATTATTGGAATGTATTGCCAACACTAACCATACGTAAGGAATTTAATAAAGAATTGAATACTTCTTTAATTTATAGGGCAACCATCAGAAGGCCAGGATTGGGGGAGTTGAATCCAAATATTGATTATAGTGATCCATTTAATCTACGTTTTGGCAATCCGTTTTTAGAGCCAACTTTAGCCGATAATTATGATTGGACAGTGAGTTATATTAGAGGAAAATACTACTTTAATACTTCGGTAGGGTATAATAAAATAAAAAATATTTTCAACTCCATTCGTACATTAATTGAAGCAGGTAAAACGCAAGTAACTTGGCTCAATATTGCTGATAGAGATGAATATGAAGCCAGTATTTGGGGTGGATACTCTTTTTCTAAAAAGTTTAGATTGAATGCTAGTGCAGGATACTCTTTTGTTCAATATGGCGAAGCTGAAAAGCTTTTGTATAAGTATATAGATGGCAGCACTTTTTATACAAGTGTAAATTTTAGTTTTATACCAAACTCAACGCTTACTTTCGATGGAAGTGGTCGTTATAGCAGCTTTGCTACACCACAAGGAAGAAGTAGAAGTAATTTAACGATGAATTTAGGTGTTCAAAAAAAGTTTTTCAACAAGAGGTTTATTGTTGGTTTTAACATCATCGATCCATTTAGAGTACAACAACAAATTACTCAAACTTTTGGTACTAATTTTAATTTAGAATCTTTTAACTCTGTAAATACCAGAAACTTTAGAGTGTCTTTTAGTTATCAATTGAATAAAATGGTAAAGAAAAGTACACTTAGCAATAAACAAAAGAAAGCAGCATTAGAAAAAGCTGCACAAAAGAAATCTTCTTAATTTGAACATTTTGGTTATTAGAAAACATCTTTTCTTACATTAGCAGCATGTACAAGGGTATTGCATTTTTATACATTGTTTGCTTTAGTTTATATATCGTTTATAGCCGTGAACCAGATTATTTTGATGGCGAATTTGCACCTGCAACCATATATTGGCAAACCGATTCTTTGAATAATAAACCAATACCCAAAGCTGTATTTATTCATGGTAAAAAAACCTATTCTATTGATGCTAGATATGTTTTAAGAAGTTTACCAGAACAAAAAAAACTTACCATTATTTATCATCCATCGCATCCTGAAAAAGCTGCTGTGTATAGTTGGTGGGGCTATTGGATTACTTGGGGAGAGCTTTTAGGTTCTATTATTTTATTGGTAGCATTGTTTCAAGTAGCTGTTGCAGTTACTAGCAATCCAACTGCTGAAGCATTGTTAGAACAACTCGAATATAAAGAAGAGAAAAAGAAAAAATATGTTGATTAAATCATCATCTTCCAAATCATCTTCTTACCATATTTACCCCAATCTTTTGTGCTTTTTTGTAGTTGTTGATACAAATCTGTATAGGTAGTTTTCTTTCCTTTTTTTGGTGGTAAAAGCATTGCATCGGTAACTGAAATGAGTTCTACCTTGGTAGCAAACCATGTAGTATTTATTCTTGGAATGGCCACTCCTAAAATCATGCCTGGTAAACCAGCAAAACTTTCAGGTCCGCTACTTACTGTAATAATATCTGTATAAAATGCAATTACATAAATGCTATCCATGATTTTACCAATTGCTTTTCTGCATTCAATACCAGCAATTGTTCTTGTATCGTTGGTAATACGCCAATCTATATGCCGTATAGAATCTTCTAGTAAAAAAGTGCTTTCAAAAACATTTTTAAGAATAGTGGTTTTATTTAAACTAAAATTTTTGTAGGTAATATTATCCATAGTTCTATCACTCATCCAATCTGGTACTTTTTGAATACCTTGTTCTACTTCCTTACCCAATTTGTAAATTGATTGAGTTTCATTAAACAATAAATCAAAATAAGTTACTTGTGTTTTGGGTACATTCTTTTTTAAGTTTTGTGTCCAAATATCATCGCCAGAACCATCATTGTCGTCTGATAATTCTTTGTGCAGATTTACTTGTTTTTCAAACTCAATTTTACCAGCACTTACAAATACTTGTTGTGCCTGAGTTGTTGTGTAAAAAAATAGTACAATTAAAACAATTATTTTTTTCATGCAATACATATTAATTAGCTGTTGCTCCTTTACTAAAATTCCAAACAAAACTTAGTGTAAAATATTGGGAAAGCTGGTTAAAATTATTTTCGGTTAGCATGGTACTATTAATGCTTCTACTATAGCCTCTATTTTGATTCAAGATATCAAAAGCCGAAAAACGTATTTGCGATTTATCGTTTTTCAAAATTTTCTTTGCTATGTATGCATTCCAAATAGTAACATCATTATTACCACTAAAAAGTGGAGTTTTTTCCCTCAGTTCCATATCTATACTATTGTTCAATTCTAGTTTCCATGGTAACTGAATATTTAATTCAGCTCCTCCACCTAAAGTCCAATATTTTGTATTTATTTCTGGTCGTATAGATGAGGTAGAAATGTTATAATTAAAATCAGTATACATCCAAAAGTTATACTTTTTTTCTACATCTTTCGATAGGTTAAAGTTAATGCCATGTCTATCGTTTTTTGTTTCATTATTTAACCCGTTAACAATACTTACGTTGTTACTAAAATTGTAATTATAACTGGTATAAAAATACATATCTAGCTTAGGTATTTTGGTATTAAAACCAATATTGGCCGAGTAGTTGTAATTGCCATTTGCATTAATACTTTGGCTAATTGTTTTTCCGGTAGAATCGGTACTAATGCTGTTTCTGATTGCATTATCTGTAATGCTACCATTCATACCAATATTAAATCCTCTGTTTTTTAAAACTTGATAATTGTTGAAGCCAATATTGAAACGATGATTAAATTCTTGTTTTAAATTGGGGTTGCCCACTTGTATAAATAATGGATTATTGTTATTGGCTAAAGGTTGTATTTGTTGAATGCTAGGCTGCCTTGTATTGCCATTGTAATTGAATGTAATACGTTTGTTGGGGTTAAACTTGTATACAAAATTGGCTTTCGGAAAAAAGTTGGTGAACTCGTAGTTGTATAAAGTATCTTTTATGAGATCTTTTTGTTGAAAGTTGGCAAAAGTTATATCACCGCCAGCAGCAAAAGTGATTTTCTTTTTGTTCAATCTAAACATAGTGCCTGCTTGATTGGTGATAATCGTAAAATCAAAATCATTACTAAACTGATTATTAAGAACAGCATATTTTCCATCAATATCTTTATCGTAGCTTAATAATTTATTGTTCGATAGGTTGTACTTTACGCCATAACTAATTTCAGCAGTTACATCTTTCATTAACTGTTCTGTGTAGGCTAATTTACCCAATAAACTATTGTTTTTTGAACCATTTATTTTTTGCTGATCGGTGGTGTCGGAAAAATTGATTACGCCAGATTTATTATAAAAATCGTTAATGGCATATAAGTAACTATTGCCATCTGATTCGTTTAAAGCTTGTTCAATATTTAAAGAAAGTGTTCTACCTTTTTTTCTAAATTTTTTTCTAAACAGCATGGTTGCTTTGAAGCTTTGATTATTGGCCATATTACTGTTTAATCTATTGCTTTTATTTACAAACTGATTAAAAGCGTTCAGAGATTCGCTATAGTAAGTATTGCTGCCTTGTTGTGTGCCTTTACTGGCAACCATTGTAGCTTTAATACTAAAAAAACTATCTACTAGCCAATCAAAACTTCCATTAATACTATGTCTATCCTTATTACCAAAAACGGTTCTTCTATCATTATTAAAAAATAATGTATCGGGTAAAATAGATTGAGAAAGTGTAGATCCAAAACCTTCATTAATTATTTTGCCATATTTATAGCTACCATTAATACTTTGTTGATCGTTCTTAAATTTATTACTATAGTTTATACCTCCACTCCAACTTTTTGGTATGCCTTCGCCCCAATAATTAGATCCTTCAAACCCATCGCCACCTTCCCAAGTCATGTACATACCACCATCATCTGCAATAGTCATATTGCTATTATCACTACCACCAAATTGCCCACTTTCATCCCAATTTAAACCAGTTTTCCCAGTACTACTAGTAATACCATATACACTAAACTTTCTCTTATTTTTAAAGCTGTTGGCCATCAAACTATTGTTCCATCTTTCGTTTCCATTACTAGCCAATTCGGCTTTACCAAACCAACCTTTTTTAGCATTGTCTTTTAGTTTTAAGTTAATGGTTCTTGTTGTAGATCCATCATCAATGCCTGTAAAAGTGGCTTGATCACTTTTCTTATCAAATACTTGTACTTCATTTACCATACTTGCATTTAAGTTTTTTGTTGCAATAGTTGGGTCATCGCCAAAAAACTCTTCTCCATCAACCAACACTTTCTCTACTTTAGTGCCTTGTGCAGTAATATTGCCACTTTTATCTACTTGTATGCCTGGAAACTTTTTTAATAATTCTTCTACACTTGCCCCTTCTTTTACTTTAAAGCTATCGGCTTTATAAATCAATGTATCGCCTTTCATTCTTACTGCTGCAATTTTTTGAACAACTGTAACATCCGATAGTAAATGAGCTTTTGTGGTTAACTGAATATTGCCCAAGTTGGCAATAGAATTGTTTTGTAAAGTAATTGTATCATAATAATCTGCATAAGTAGGGTAGGTAACTAAAACAATAAATTTTCCATTGCCTACATGTTCCAATTCAAAATTTCCATTTTGGGTAGATCTAGTAAAACTCACCAAAACAGAATCTTTACTTCTTAATAAACTAATACTAGCCTTGTGTAAATTTTGTTTATTTAAAGTATCAGTGATGGTGCCTTTAAGGATTGCTTTTTGGGCAAAAACACCAGCAGAACACAATGAAAAAAGAATAAGTAGTGGCAGTAGTTTCATATTTTTTTATTAGCTATAAAACATTTAGCTTTAAGCAGTTGCAAAATGCATAAATTGGTTGCAGATTTAAAAAATCTATAGCCAATATTGCGTTAAAAATTGTTATTATATCAAAATTGCCGTATGAAAAAAAATAATATGCTACCTAAAGATGAACAACGGATTAAATCAGTTATTAGTGGCAAAAAAAAAGCAACACCATTGGGCAAAGATTCTGCAAACAACAAAAAAACTACAGTGAAATCAACGCCTAAAAAAAGTACATCTGTTACTCAAACCAATAGTTCGAAAAAGTACGAAGACCTTTTTTTTGTAGATACCACATTACCAGTTTGGAATTATTCTTTATTTACTGATGAGGAAGTAGTTAATTTTCAAAGTGGTACCAATTATAGATTGTACGAACTATTTGGCAATAAGCAATTGAATGTTTTAGGTGCAAATGGAACTTATTTTGCAGTATGGGCACCCAATGCAACAGAGGTTTCTGTGATTGGATATTTTAATGAATGGAATACTACTGCACATCCTTTACTTGTACGTAAAGATGGAAGCGGCATTTGGGAAGGTTTTATACCCAATGTTTTAGCTGGAGAAGCATACAAATATCATATAATAGGTTATAAAGGATTGAAGTTAGACAAAGGAGATCCGTTTGCACATTTATGGGAGAAGCGACCATTTACTGCAAGTATTGCATGGGGAACTTTTTATGAGTGGGAAGATGAACAGTGGATGACGAAAAGAGGTAAACACAATGCTTTAGATGCACCTTGGAGTGTGTATGAAGTGCATTTAGCTAGTTGGAGACGACCCGATAAAAACGATGAAGAAAGCTATAATTCTTATGCCGAAATTACTGCACGTTTAGTGCCTTATGTGCAAGAAATGGGCTTTACGCATGTTGAGCTAATGCCTGTAATGGAACATCCATTTGATGGAAGTTGGGGTTATCAAGGTACAGGATATTTTGCACCTACCAGTCGATTTGGAAGTCCGCAAGATTTCGCTTCTATGATTAATGAATTTCATAAAGCAGGTATTGGAGTAATATTAGATTGGGTGCCTTCACATTTTCCTTACGATGCCCATGGTTTATTCATGTTCGATGGAACGCATACTTACGAATATGCAGATATGCGTAAAGGATTTCATCCAGATTGGAACAGTTATATTTTTAATTATAGTAGAGGAGAAGTAAAGAGTTTTTTAATAAGCAGTGCTAGGTTTTGGTGCGATCGTTTTCATATAGATGGTATACGAGTTGATGCAGTTTCTTCCATGCTTAGATTAGATTATAGCAGAAATGAAGGTCAATGGGAACCCAATGAATTTGGTGGCAATGGCAACTTAGAAGCTATTGCATTTATAAAAGATTTGAACGCTACTTTATACAGAGACTTTCCAGATATTCAAACCATTGCAGAAGAAGCAACAGATTGGCCAAAAATTAGTAAACCCATTTTTGATGGAGGTTTAGGTTTTGGTATGAAATGGATGATGGGTTGGATGCACGATACTTTGCGTTATTTTAAACGAGACACAATTTTTAGACAGTTTCATCAAGATGAAATTACATTTAGTATGATGTATTTTTATGATGAAAACTTTATGAAACCACTCAGCCACGATGAAGTGGTGCATGGCAAAAGCCCCATGATTTACAAAATGCCAGGCGATACTTGGCAAAAATTTGCTAACCTACGTTTGTTATATACCTACATGTTTACGCACCCTGGAGCTAAATTGTTGTTTATGGGTAACGAGTTTGCACAAACCAGCGAATGGAATTATAAAAGTGAATTGCCATGGGAGCTATTAGACTTTGTAAGTCATGGTGGCATGAAGTATTGTGTACAAAAGCTAAATGAGTTGTATAGAAATACGCCAGCTTTATACGAAAATCAATTTACCCATGATGGATTTGAGTGGGTAGATTTAAATCACAGAACCGAAAGTGTTTTAGTATTTAAAAGAAAAGGGAAAAAGCCTGCCAATGATGTAATTGTAATACTCAACATGACCCCTCAAGTACATTTTAATTGGAAAGTTGAGTTGTTCGGAAAAGCTAAATGGAAAGAAATATTTAATAGCGATGATAAAGATTTTTGGGGAACCGGTGATGTATTTAATCCATCAATACAAAGTACTTTGGTAGATAAAAAAGTAAAAAAATACGAGTTAACAATCAATTTGCCAGCTTTAGGGGGCATTGTTTTACAGTAATGGTTTTATAAATAAAAATAGCCGTTCACAAATTGAAAAACGATTTTGGTAAAAAAAGTAGCCTATTCAAAAGAGAGCTAATCTAAATTTGATATTGTTGTGATTCTTGACTTTTGTTCTCTTTAACAATTAAGATTTATGTAATTACAACTGATTTTTAATCAATGAACATATAATAAACCCTTTATCCGTTCAATTTATTGATTCATTTATACTAAAAAATTGTGAATTACGTTAGTAAAGCATATTTATTATTTGAAAAAAATACCCTTATTGGTCGGGTTTGTCAAAATAGTGCTCAAAATAAATTGTATAGTCAAATTTTTTTGAGTACGTTAGCCATTCAAGATTGCAAAAAGGGTATTGATACAAATAATTTTATTGATTCAATATCCAATTATTTTTTATGAAATTGCTAATTATCATTTTCAACCTACTTTTTATTTTTTGCTCAGCTAGCAATGCAAAAAATACAATTACTTATTCCTACAATAGTGATAGTGCTGGTTTTTATTTATCTAAAGCACAAGAATCAAGATCTGCTAGAAAAATTTGGGATGCAGAAAAATATTACAAAAAAGCCTTAGAGTTTAATAGCAATGAAGAAGAAATACGTTTAGATTTTGCTTTATACTACATAGAACAAAGAAAATATGCACTAGCATTACAACAATACTCATTGATTGTAGCTAAGAATCCTAATCATGTTACAGCTGTTACAAAACAAGTTGAATTGTCTTTTTCTATGCGTAAATGGGTAGATGTAATTAAGTATGGAGAAGAAGCTCAATCAAAAGGCATTAAGATTGAGAAGTTGAATTATATGTTGGGCAAAAGTTATTATGAAGATGAAAACTATGGTAAAGCCCGAAAATTGTTAACAGAGCAGTTTAAGGAAACCCCAACGCATAGAGAAACTGTAACTTTATTGGGAGCTGTTTACGTTGAAATGAGCATGTACAATGATGCAATTGCTATGTACCAAAAAGCAATTGAAAGCAATCCAAAAGATTTTGAATTAATGTACGAAATTGGTTTGTTGCATAGTGCACAACATAACGAACGTGAAGCTGTAAAATATTTTGAAATGGCAGCTGCCAATGGCATGAAACAAGATTTGGCATTTTTAGAAAACTTAGGGATGGCTTATTTATCGTTTGATATACCTAAAGGTGTAGAAGTATTAAATAAAGTATTGGAAAAAAAGCCAGGCGATGTTGAAATTTTAAATCAAATTGCTCAAGCGTATTATAAGTCTGGAAATTTCTTAGTAGCATATCAATTATTTTTCAAAATGTTTGAAAACGATACTAAAAATGTAAAAGCCTTGTATATGGCAGGAGTTGCTTTAATAAGATCTGGAGATAAAACAAAAGGATCTCAAATGTGTGATAAAGCAATTGCTATGGATCCGAAGTTGGGTGAATTGAAAAGTCAAAAATCAATACTATAAGTTAATCTTAAGTAGATAGAAAAAGAGTGGAATTTCCACTCTTTTTTGTTTGTTGTAGATTTTGTTCAACTTTCACACAAATTTTTACTAGACGGAAAAAAATATTTTGTTGTAATCAATTTTCATGTTCATATTTGCAATGCAATGAAACAAACAATAACAAATCAACAATGGTGGTGGCATACAAAACTCAAAGGGGTTTAGTATTGCCGTATGCACTACTTGGTTTGAACTAATATTCAAAAGCCCCATCAGCAATGTTGGGGCTTTTTTTATGTCATTCCGACGTTAGGAGGAATCTGTTTAAATAAATAGAAGATTTCTCGTTCCTTGAAATGATATGTTGAATATTGTTTTATTGTATAAGTGTGTCCTTCGACTTCGCTCAGGATAAACTTGCAAAAGGTGTTTCATTGTTGTACAAAAGTTGGCAACATAATTTTATAAAGTTTCAATCCCCCTTCAGGAATTGGAGTTAAAGAATAAAATCGCCCTTCGGGGATAGGGACTTATGAAAAAGATTTTAATAGAAACAACCTCCAAAAAAATGCTGGCAGATGTATTTACACCTGTTGGAATTTATTTGAGGGTGAGAGACAAATTTAGAGACACCATTTTATTGGAAAGCACCGATAATCATGCTGCCGAAAACAGTTATTCTTTTATTGGTATTAATGCAATTGCAGGTATAGAAATTACTTCTGCAAAACAAATTGAGTTTAAATTGCCCAATCAAAATCCTGAAAAAGTAACTATTGAAAAAGGCAATACGGTGCCTGATTTGATTTGGAATTTTATGCAGCGTTTTGAAATATTTCCCTCCCTTGGAGGGGCTAGGGGTGGTGTAAAAGAGGAAACATTTGCACAGGGTTTATATGGCTATTCTACTTACGATGCTGTTCAGTTTTTCGATAAAATTGAAATAGCAAGTTTTAATTCCCCGTCATTGGACGGGCTAGATACGGCTATTCCATTGATGCGTTATCGCCTCTATCAATATGTAATTGCTATTAATCATTTTAAAGATGAGTTGTTTTTGCTGGAAAATAAAATTGCAGGCTTAGAAAGTGATATTGCTGCTGTTGAAAGTTTAATTAAAAGTAAAGATGTTCCAACGTATCCATTTGCAATACAATCGTCTGAAACCAGTAATATGACTGATGCTGACTATAAAGTAATGGTGCAGAAGGGCATTCAAAGTTGTTTGCGTGGCGATGTTTTTCAAATTGTGTTAAGCCGCAGATTTCAACAACAATTTACAGGAGATGAGTTTAATGTGTACAGGGCATTGCGTAATGTAAATCCATCGCCTTACTTATTTTTCTTTGATTATGGCGATTATAAATTGTTAGGTTCATCGCCTGAAAGTCAACTTATAATAAACAAAGGAAAAGCAATTGTACATCCTATTGCAGGCACTTTTAAGCGTAGTGGTGATGATGAAATTGACAGAGCAGAAACCGAACGTTTAAAGCAAGATGCCAAAGAAAATGCAGAGCATGTAATGTTGGTCGATTTAGCAAGAAATGATTTGAGCAGATTGTGTACAAACGTTTCTGTTGCTCATTACAAACAAGTGCAGTATTACAGTCATGTGATTCATTTGGTGAGTGAAGTGGTAGGCGATGTTCCGTCAGGTACTAATCCATTTTTGTTATTGGCAAAAACTTTTCCCGCTGGTACTTTAAGTGGGGCTCCAAAAATTAAGGCCATGGAATTAATTAACAACAACGAGCCCACCAAACGTAGTTATTATGGTGGATGCATTGGTTTTGTTGGCTTTGATGGTAGCTTTAATCAAGCAATTATGATTCGTACTTTTTTAAGTAAGGATAATACATTGACTTATCAAGCTGGTGCAGGTGTTGTTGCAGCAAGTAATCCTGAAAATGAATTGCAGGAAGTAAACAATAAGTTGGGAGCATTGAAAAAGGCAATAGTATTAGCAGCCTCCCTAAATCCCTCCTAAGGAGGGACTTGAAGAAAGTTTATATAGTCATCTTTTGTACTACTATGAAACTTTATTGGCAAGTTTATCCTGAGTGTAGTCGAAGGACACACTTCAACTATAGAATAAAAATGAACAAACTAAACCACAATAAAAGAATGAACAATCGTTACATAGCGTTGTGAAACTTTGTGTCTTCGTGTCGTTGTGGTTCAAAATAATAAATATGAAAATTCTTGTTTTCGATAATTACGATTCATTCACCTACAATCTGGTGCATTTGGTAGAAAAAATCACCCACCAAAAAGTAGATGTATTTCGCAACGATGAAATTGCTTTAGAAAAAGTAGCCGAGTATGATAAAATTATTTTATCACCTGGCCCTGGCATTCCAGAAGAAGCTGGCTTATTATTGCCATTAATAAAAATGTATGCAGCTACCAAATCCATACTGGGTGTGTGTTTGGGGCATCAAGCAATTGGACAAGCATTTGGTGGAACGTTAACTAATTTGTCAACTGTTTATCATGGTGTGGCAACAAGTTGTCAACAGACCACAGTCCACAGTCGACTGTTTGATGGGATGAACAATGAATTTGAAATAGGCCGTTACCATTCATGGGTAATAGATAATAAGAATTTTCCTGATGAACTCGAAATCACTGCAAATGATGAAAATAATTTAATCATGGCGTTGCAACATAAAACCTATGATGTTCAAGGTGTACAATTTCATCCTGAAAGTGTATTAACACCAGATGGAGAAACAATTATTAGAAACTGGTTAAAATCCTAACCACAGAGCAAAGGAGCAACAGAGTATCACAGAGACTCTGTGCAGCTCATAAACTCAGTTAGTCTGTGGTAAAATAAAAACATGAAAAAGATTTTACAAATATTATTCGAACATAAAACCTTGTCACAGCAACAAGCAAAAGAAGTATTGCTCAACATTGGCAAAGGGTTGTACAATGAACATGAAATCACTTCTTTCATGACCGTTTATTTAATGCGTAGCATTACCATTGAAGAATTACAAGGTTTTAGAGATGCGTTATTGGAGTTGTCTGTGAAAGTAGATTTCAGTGATTTTCAAACAATGGACATTGTTGGTACTGGTGGCGATGGAAAAAACACCTTCAATATTTCTACATTAGCTTGTTTTATTGTTGCTGGTGCTAATCAAAAAGTTACCAAACATGGTAATTATGGAGCTTCTTCCATTTCTGGTTCAAGCAATGTAATGGAAGAGTTGGGTTACAAGTTTAAGGTTGAAAGTTCAAAGTTGAAAGTTGAGTTAGAGCAAGCCAATATTTGCTTTTTACATGCACCATTTTTTCATCCTGCATTAAAAACGGTTGGTCCAATCAGGAAAAATTTAGGTGTAAGAACTTTCTTCAACATGCTTGGTCCAATGGTGAATCCTGCCAATCCAGCTTATCAATTGGTTGGGGTATATAATTTGGAAATGGCAAGAATTTATAACTACTTGTTACAACAAACTGGTAAGCCTTTCACCATCATTCATAGTTTAGATGGTTACGATGAAATTTCATTAACCAACGACACAAAAGTGATTACACAAGCTGGTGAAAAAATAATGACACCTGAACAATTGGGTAAAAGAACAGTTACACCAGAAGATATTTATGGAGGAAACAGCGTAGAAGAAGCTGCAAAAATTTTTCAACGCATCATCAAAGGTGAAGGAACATTTGCACAAAATGCTGTAGTATTAGCCAATGCAGCTATGGCATTACATTGTACAGGAGCTTATAAAAATTATGATGACGCTTATTATGCTGCTGTGGAAAGTTTGGAAAGTGGTAAAGCTTATCAATCATTGCAAACATTAATCAGTTTACAGTAATGAATATTTTAGATAAAATAGTTGCACAAAAAAAGATAGAAGTTGCTGAACGCAAAGCACAAACTTCTATTGCTGAATTGGAGAAAGGAAAATTCTTTGTCAATGAAACATTGTCTTTAAGAGAATTCTTGTTGGATGAAAGCAAAACAGGCATCATTGCAGAATACAAAAGAAAATCGCCCAGCAAAGGCATCATTAATGATCAATCAACTGTTGAAGAAGTTACTACTGCTTATGCAAAATTTGGAGCCAGTGGAATTTCAGTATTAACCGATGAACAATTTTTTGGTGGTCACTTGAATGATTTGTTAGCAGCAACCATCAACGAAGTGCCTTTGCTAAGAAAAGATTTTATGATTGATGAATACCAAATCATAGAAGCCAAAGCCTACGGAGCAGATCTGATTTTATTAATCGCTGCCTGCTTAACAAAAGAAGAAGTAAAACAAATGGCAACCACTGCAAAGAGTTTGGGCTTAGAAGTATTATTAGAAATTCACAATGAAGAAGAACTAGAACATATTTGTGATGCAGTAGATTTAGTAGGTGTAAACAATCGTAACCTCAAAACATTTGAAGTAAGTATAGATACTTCTTTACAACTCATCAACAAAATACCAACAAGTAAGTTAGCAATTGCAGAAAGTGGCATCAGCAATGTAGAAACGATACTAACTTTACAGCAAGCAGGGTTCAAAGGTTTTTTAATAGGTGAGAACTTCATGAAAGAAACCGATCCTGCATTAGCATTTGAAAATTTTGTAAATGAATTAAAAACCTATAAGGTTTCTAAAACCTTATAGGTTTTATCTCTATCAATAAATGAACACGACAATGAACATTAAAGTTTGTGGTATTACCGAGTTTAAACAAATGCAGCAATTAGATGCATTGAATGTAGATTTTGTAGGCATGATTTTTCATCCTGCTTCACCAAGATTTATTGGTGATAAATTGGTAAAGAAAGACATTAAAAAAGCCGACTTCGAATTTAAAAAAGTAGGCGTATTTGTTAATCCTGAAATGATTGAAGTACTAGATGCTATTGATGATTATGGCTTAGATGTAGTGCAATTGCATGGCAATGAATCTGCTGAAATGTGTGAAGATTTATCTTCTGAAGTGGAAGTAATTAAAGCATTTAGCATTGATAGCAGCGTTAAAGACATTGATGCATTGGTTGCTCCTTACGATGCAGTGTGTGATTATTATTTATTCGACACAGCAGGTCAAGCAGCTGGGGGAAATGGTGAACAATTCGATTGGAGTATTTTGGCAAAAGCTAAAATTGAAAAGCCTTTCTTTTTAAGTGGAGGTATTGGTGTAGATGATGTAGCTAAAATTAAAGCCTTTAAACATCCAGATTTTTTTGGGGTTGACGTAAATAGTAAGTTGGAAAAAGAACCAGGCATTAAAGACATGGCTTTGGTGCTAAAATTTACACACGGGTTCAAGAAATAAATTAACGATTGCTTTTGCTGTATTCATCAAAAGTAAAAGCCTTGCTTATGCGTTTAAAAGTTTGCGGCATGACTGATATTGACCAAATGCACCAACTGGGTGAATTGGGTGTTCAGTTTGCTGGAATGATTTTCTATCACAACAGTCCACGTTTTGTTTTAAAACATGGACTCAAAGCTGCCGATGTAAAAAAAGCCAAGCTTAAAGTGTATAAGGTAGGTGTGTTTGTAAATTCATCTTACAATGAAGTGCTGAATATGGTAGATACTTTTGGTTTAGATATGGTGCAGTTGCATGGCAACGAAACACCTTATCAATGTGCCAAGCTCAGCGACTATTTGCAGGTGATTAAAGCATTTCGTTTTGCCGATAACGACAATGTGCAATGGATGATTAAAGACTATTACATGGATACCGATATGTTCATGTTCGATACTGGTGTAACAGAAAAAAATAAACAAGGAGATATTATTAGAAACTTTAATTGGCAACGCTTACGTGGTTTAAACATTGGCAAGCCTTTCTTTTTAAGTGGTGGCATTGAACCTACAGATGCACCTGCTGTTAAACAATTCATGCAGGATCCTGTTGCAAAAGATTTGTTTGCTATCGACATCAACAGCAGGTTCGAAACATTGCCAGGCGTAAAAAATATGGAGTTGATAAAAAAGTTTTTGGAAGAGTTGAAGTAGGGTGTTGCAGACAAAGAAGATTTCACACAAAGGAATAAAGGATACGAAGCACACAAAGTAAGAAATTAAGTCCTGAGCGTAGTCGAAGGATGGGGACGAGCAGGAGAATATGAATTGGGCTTCAGTGGCAAGTTTATCTTGAGCGATAGTCGAAGGGCACACTTCAAATAGAGAATGAGGATTGGGCTTTTCTTGTTCGAACTTAACTGACTCAATTGTTAATCTTGTTCATTTGTACTTTGTGCTCTTTGTGTTATCCTTTGTGAACTTTGCGGTTAAATAATTTTTATGCTGATATAAATCCAACAGTACAAGCCGATAGCTATCGGCTGTGCGACGCAACAACAGCTAAATAGTGGTACTTCAGCTAAGTACATCCTTCGACTACGCTCAGGACTAAAAAAAATAAAATGACAGAAACAATAACATATCAATCACCCAATGCACAA
>CALRVE020000034.1:0-36652 GCA_943371535.1 Asaia bogorensis
TATATTTTAACTCAATGAATCGGTTTTTTAAAATATTCAGTTATATAAAAGAGTATAAACTTAATATGGTTTTATACTTTCTATTTATTTTATTATCTATTGTTTTCAGTCTTTTTTCATTGAGTATGTTATCTCCATTTATGGATTTAATTTTTGGCAATAAAGACCTTGTTCAACCAGTTACTTCAATAAATACAACAGCTACAACTGATGTTACCAATAATTTAAAAGATACACTATATAATTATTTGGGAAATATTGTAAGAAACAATGGTAAGGAATATACATTGGGTTTAATATGTATTTTTATTATTGTAATGATTTTGTTGAAAAATGTATTTCTCTATTTCTCTTACTATGTACTTGCACCAGTTAGATATTCTATTTCAAAAAAATACAATATTGCTTTGTACGATAAAATTTTAAAACTTCCTATCAGTTTTTTTTCTGAACAAAAAAAAGGAGATATTTTAAGCAGGGCAGGCAGTGATGTTTTAGAATTAGAAAACTCTGTAACTGCTGCAATGGAAAGCATCATTAAAGATCCTTTGAATATTATTGGTATTCTTATTTTCTTATTTTTCTTAAGTTTTAAACTCACTTTATTTGTATTCATCTTCTTACCTATATCTGGTTTTATTGTTGGTAGAATAGGTAAATCTTTAAAAAAGCAAACTAGTACTGCCCAAATTAAATGGGGCGAAATTATTAGTAATCTTGAAGAAACTTTATCCGGACTAAGAATCATTAAAGCATTTAATGCTGAAGACAAAATGAAAAAACGTTCAGATGGTTTAACCAATGAAATGTTTGTTATTAAAACCAATATGCAATATAGAAGAGATATTGCTTCACCATTATCTGAGTTTTTAGGAATATGTATTGTTTGTGGTGTACTTTGGTTTGGTGGTAGATTGGTATTAACAGGGCAAATCATGTCGCCTGGAGCTTTTATTACTTATGTAGCCATTTTTTCTCAAATTATAAATCCAGCCAAAGCATTGTCAAGTGCATATTATCATGTACAAAAAGGTGCCGCTACTTTAGATAGATTGAATGAAATTTTGCTTGCTCCAATTACTGTTGATGATAATGACAATGGTAAAAAATTACAATCTTTTGAACATGCGATTGAATTTAAGAATGTTTCTTTTTCTTACAATGAAAGAATGATTTTGAATAATATCAACTTAATCATTCCAAAAGGAAAAACCATTGCATTGGTAGGTTCATCTGGAGCAGGAAAAAGTACTTTGGCAGATTTGGTTCCAAGATTTCATGATGTTTCTTCGGGAGAGATATTAATTGATGGAGTAAACATTAAAGACTATAGTTTACAAAGTATACGAGATAAAATTAGCATTGTTACACAAGAACCTATTTTATTTAATGATACCATTGCCAACAACATTTCTTTGGGCAATCAAACTGCACCATTTAGTGAAATTGAAGAAGCTGCTCGAATAGCAAACGCTCATCAATTCATTATCAAAAAAGAGGATGGTTTTAACAGCAATATTGGAGATAGAGGAGGGAAGTTAAGTGGTGGAGAAAGGCAAAGACTTACCATTGCAAGAGCAGTTCTTAAAAATCCTCCCATATTAATTTTAGATGAAGCAACTTCATCACTAGATACTGAAAGTGAACGTTTAGTACAAGATGCCATTAACAATATGATGCAAAATAGAACTAGTATTGTAATTGCACATAGATTGAGTACCATTAGAACGGCTGATGAAATTGTAGTTTTACAAAATGGCACTATTGTAGAAAGAGGAACGCATGATGAACTCATTATAAAAGATGGCTTCTACAATAAATTGGTACAAATGCAAGAAGTAAAATAGTTGTTATTTGTTTTTTACAATGAAAGAAAGATTACTTCCCCAATTAAAATCTCGGTTATATATTTTAGAGAAAATTGATTTATTAGATGCCGGATCTTTTCTGCTGTAACTGAAATAATCAAGTACTTCAAAATTATTTCTTTCTAAAAGCATCAACATACTTTTGGTATTGGGCTCAAATAAATGATCAGGGGTTCTTCCTGGATCTTTACCCCATTCTTTAGATACCTGTTTCTTTAAACCTAATTGCACATATAAGTTTTGAAATCTTGTTGCCAATGCATATTTATTAGGTACATTAATTACAAGGATACCCTCTTTTGTAAGCATGCTTTTTGCTTTTTGTAACCACTCATTTGGGTTTGGAATATGTTCCATTACATGGCTCATATGTATCAAAGAAAATTTTTCAGGATAGTTGAAATCATCAAACTGTTCAAAATAGATTTCTACATTTAATTTTTTTGCAACCCATTGGCCCATTTGTTTACTCATGTCTAAACCCACTGCTTTCTTATAGTGCTTTTTAGCCGCATACAAAAAAGTTCCCATGCCAGAACCTATGTCTAATACATTCGACTTTTCTTTATCAAATTGGCTGAGATTTTCAAGTTCTTCTGCAAAAAGTTGTACCCCCGATTGTGAAACTTCTGTGGTTTCGTTGAGGTCTAGATTTTCATTAAATTGATAATAAGCACCGTAGGCTGCATCAATAAAATCCTGATCGTATTTTGGTCTTGGGGATTGATATATTAAGCTGCAATTATTGCATTGTACATATTGATATTGTAATTCGGAACCAAATTTTTCAAATAGTTTTGATTGTTCAGTTAAGCAAAACGGACAAGGAACTTTTTCCCACACTTTAGGTGTGTATTTTCTTACTTCACTCATAAATTTAAAATTGCTGCAATTTACTATTTTATATCTAAACTGAATTTGCAGTACCATTGCTAAATAACTGCTATAATCATAATATATAGTATTAGGTAGATTTTATTTCAGCTAAATAAAATTGCTTTTAATAGAATTATCTATTTGAAATAATTTTATACAAATCATCTGTAGATACTATCTTTTCCCAATTTTTCTTTTTTAATCCTTTTATTAATTCTTTATCTCCAGTCCAAAGTTTACCTTGAATATGTTCAGTAAGAGCTACAAACTCTGTGTCGTCAATATCTATATCACTAGTTAATGTTTCAGCTGCAATAAATACATTTCGTGGAATTAATTGTACACTAATGAATTTGATTTTAGAGATAATTAATGAAGATGTTTTATGAAGTTCAACATCAGTGTATTTGGCTATTTTCTTGAGTTTACTCCAATGTTCGGCTATCTCGTTTTGGAGTTGGTCTGTTGAATAAAAGTTTAGTTTAGATTTTGGTTGTAGAATAATTTTTGAAATTTTACTGTTTGTATTGAGTATGGCACTAAATACAATATTTGTATCTACAACAATTCTCATAAACTTAATTTTTCTTTAGTCTTACTCCAACGTCCTTTTTTTATTTTTTTTACCAATGCATCTACATCTTTTTGTCTTGCTTTCGACTTTTGTGCTATTTCTTTAAAAGCAAATAAGTTAGCAATTTCTTGCAAGTCTTTTAACTTAGTAGAAGACGGTAAACGAAAAACTACTTCTTTAGATGTTCTTTCAATTATCATTTCTTTACTTTTTGTAAATATACAAAAACGCTAACTTTTTTCCGATTCATATTACTCCACCATTTCTAAATACTTAGGTACCGCTTCAATAAGTTGTGGAGGTTTGCTATTGAGTGGTACTCCATTCAATACCTTCTCATACATGGCTAAATATTCATCAGCCATTTTTTTGGCTGAAAAATTTTCAATTACATAATCGTGGCAATGTTTGTTATTATACTGCTGAATATTTTTTAGGGCATTCGATAATTCACTATAACTATTCGATAAAAATCCAACCTCACTATTTACTAATTCAGGCAAACTACCAAAAGGAGTACCTAATACTGGGCAACCATAGTACAAGCTTTCTGTAATAGCAATACCAAAAGGCTCATTCCATAATACTGGAAATAACAATGCTTTAGAACCGTTAAGCAATTGCATTTTTTCGCTGCCACCCACTTTGCCATAAAATTTCACATGTGTATCTAATGTAATGCGTATACCCATATTGAAATTAAAACGAACACCACCCAATACCGCTAATTGTTCATGAGCTTGTTTAGCAATTTTAATGGCTCCTTTTACATTTTTTACTTTCCATGCTGCATCGGCTAAAAAATGAACATAATTTCTTTTTAGGTTGAAGTTGGGTTTATCGTAATCATCAAAATCTAATCCATTGTGTACAAAGGCAGTTGCTCCAAAGCGTTGAGCATGATTTTGAGAAACAAAAATTGAGTTTGGATGAAACTGAACCGAGGTATCATTTATATTGCCATGTTCAGTAACTACAAATGGAGTGGTAATATTACCGTCGGCATAACCATTATAATGCACAATATCTATCCCTGAAGGAATTTGTTGCTGAAAAGGAATATCTTTTCTTAACTCGTACACTTTTGCAAACGAACAAGAAGAACCCTTTTGTACCACATAACTTACCTCATGCCCTTGTAGTACCAAACGCTTACCAAGCCACCAAATCATTCTTTCAATTCCACCATATTTTGTTACGGGAATTTTACAATCGGCTACAATTAAAATATGCATGTATTGTTTTTTCGAAGTATAAAAATAAGTTTCATTTTTCTGTTCGTCGTATATTTTTAAACTATAAACTTTGAATGCAACAGTTAACTTTGTTTTTTATTGATTATGCAAAAAAGCAATTCACTCGTTTCAATAGCAATGGCTACTTATAATGGTGCCAAGTATATTGAAGAGCAATTACAATCTATTATTCATCAAACCTACAGCAATTTAGAAATTGTAATTGTAGATGATTGTTCTAAAGATAACACTGTTGAAATTGTTGAACAATATCAGCAAGAATACCCTTTTATACGTTTGTATGTAAATGAACAAAATAGCGGTGTAACCAAAACTTTTGAAGCTGCTATTCAAGAATGTTCAGGTGAATTTATTGCCATTTCAGATCAAGATGATATTTGGGAATTGAATAAAATTGAAATACTAGTGAACGAAATTGGAGAACACGATGCAGTGTATTCTAATTCTTTATTGGTTGACGCAAGTGGACATTCACTCAGCAAATCGTTCACCACTATTATGAATATGAAAACCTATTATAGTGGAGCTCCTTTTTTATTATCTAATTCTGTTCCAGGACATACTATTTTGATGAAACAGGAATTTGTTCAAAATATATTACCATTTCCACCAAAAATGTTGTTCGATTTATGGATTGGCTTTTGTGCTGCCGGTAATAATGGAATTAAATTTGTTGATAAAACTTTAGTGAAGTATCGCCAACACGAAACCAATACCATTGGTACTAGAGATTCAAAAAATAAAAAGAAAAAAGAAAGTATTCAAGCTCAGTTTGAATTCAAATTGAATGAATTAAAAACATTGGCAACTGCACCTATCAAAGATGAACGTACAAAACTCATTTTGCAAAAAATGATTGGACATTTTCATCAGAAATGGAGTTTCAAACGCAGTGCATTTTTCTTTAAATATTATGATGATATTTTAGTGAGTAAAAAGAAGGCTACTTTTCGTAAAAAGTTGTTTTGTGTGAAGATGTTTTTTAAACCGAATTACTAAGCATAAACCTTAACTCACTTACCACTCACTATTCACCAATCACTAAGTCAATCTATTGATTTTACAACGGCTTATACAAATAAATAGCCGCCATATCGCCATTGTCTTTTGCATTTTCCCCAATCATTTTTTTACGAAAAGCTTTCAGTTGTTCTCTTGTAAACATGCTTTCTTTTTCATTGATTAAATGACTCTTAGGGTCATGCAATGCCATACCTTTTTTGTATTGCTCACTTGCCCAAATAACATAATCGAAACTATCGTAATAGAATTTTTCAATGGTAAATCCAGCTTCGGTTACCAATTGTTTTAATCCATTTTCGGAAGGAATAAAAATATGTCGTGGTGCATCTACACCACACCAAAATTCACCATAAGTTTTCCAGCCATAATTCCCCATAATTGGTACACGAACCAATGCTCTACCACCTGATTTGGTAATTTTATATACTTGTTGCAATGCTTTCAATGGCTCGAACATGTGTTCTAACGAATGATGCATCATTACAACATCATACTGTTTTTCTACCTCAAAAATATCTTGCTTTAAAATTTTAATACTGCCATAATCTTTACTCTCATTAATAAAAGGATCTATGCCTGTTAAGTTGGTAAAACCAATATTAAATAGTTTTGCCAATAAACTTCCATTGCCAGTGCCTACATCTAAAATGGCATCATTGTATTGAGCTTTGGTGTATTTTACCCAATCGTACAATTCATTCATTTTATAACCAATACTTAATAGTCCACCTAAAATAGGTTGTTTACCAAACAGTAAGTAGTCGGTTTTTAGTTTTCGTAATAAATCTGGTTTTTCTTTTATTTCGAGTTTTAAATTAAAAGAATAGTAATCTTCATTGGGATAATATTTCCCCAAATTATTCGGTACATCTAATAATTGCATAGTACCACAATTGCTGCATAATTGATAATGAAATACTTCTTTTAAACCCAATTGTAGTTCTTGTATTGCATGAATTGTATTGTTATGTTCATTAGAACAAATGATGCAGGCTGCCATAGTAAAGGGTTAAATAATTTTATAATTCTGGTATTCAAAAAAACGCTTACCCGTTAGCTTGAATAATAAATTTTTAAATTGGTCTTTTAGTGTAGTATTGTTAAAACTTAAATCGTAATTGAATTTCCAATTTACATGTTGTATTCTTTGCTGCATTACTGTTGGATGTTTGCCTTTATACAAAGCCAAAGAATCTATTTGAGCAAAATCATAATCACCTAAATTAGTTTTGTCGTATTCCTCGGTGTATTTTTCACCTTCCCAAAACTTCACTCCTTCTTTGCGTTTATCCATCATAGTTTTGGGTTCTTTTACCCAACCATAATGATGCATATATGCATCAACTGCTTTTACCTGTAACTTTTCATTATTGCCTTTTCTAAAACCTTGTGCATCTTTATAACTGTAAATACGGTTGTTGTTTTTTATAATGCGTATTTCATTTTTATACCAGTGAGACGATGTAGCAATATAATCGTAACTACCATAAAAATGATGATAATGTAATAACAATCCATCTACACGTTCATCATCTTTATACTGTTGCATGGCTTGTTGTAAAGCTGTATATCCATTTTCGTGTAATACTTCATCGCCTTGAATGTAAATGAGCCAATCACTGTCTGTTGCAAATGCTGCTTGTAAAGCTTTGTTGGTTTCATTGGCTAGTACAATGCCATCTCTATTTAAATTGGGATTCCAAACGGTATCAATAATTTTTATTTTGGTAGGATGAATGGCTTGAACCAGTTCTCTTGTGCCATCAGTACAATCGCCTACTGCAACAATTATTTCATCGCACAATGGTAAAATAGAAAGCAATGCTTCTTGAATGGGAAAATCAAATTTTACTGCATTTTTTATAAAAGAGAAGCCGGTTACTTTCATGAAATATAGTATTTACAAGGGTTCTGGCCCCATACCCAACCAAAACTGAAAATAATCTTTTACAATACAATGTACTCGTTGGTTGTTTTGTAGGGCAGGTTTCCAATTGGGTAATTTATTAATCATTTTTGTAACTGCATCTTGAAAGTAGGGCTTAATATCATCAAAGTATTTCAACTTTTTATCGCCACTTCCACTTGCATAACGAGTACTACCAACATATAAAAACTTAGGTTCGTAGGGTATGCCATATTCGTCTAAAATAAATTCAAAATGTACACGAATGTATTTGCCAGTATCTGCTTTGTCTATTGCTCTTGCTGCCAAAGAATCGAAGCCTAAGAAATTGGCTAAATAAATATTACGTAAAGTATCGCCACCAAAAGGAAAAACAGGTTTACGTTCTACATAATCGTAGTTGTATAATTTGTTTTTACTCTCATCTACAAACTGATTATTTCTAAAACGATTGCTACTGCTATTGCCATTGGCATTTTGGCTTAAGTTTCTATCATTAATTACTTGTGCTTGAGTTTGTAAACCCAACAACACCAATAATGCACAGACAATTTTTTTCATGACCAACATTTTGTGATAAAAAGTATAGCTAAGGTAAAAGATTATTCAGCAACTTTAAAAGCAGTAAAATAATAGTTATTGGCTGCTGCAATTAACTCTAGTTTTATGTAGTACGATTGCGTAAAATCTAAAAACGCTTTAAACTCATGTGTGGGTACAACAAACTCATCAAAGAAAATAATATCGCCTTTTTTTAAGTAAGGAGCCAATGAGGTAAGTGCATATAAAGTAGCACTGTATAAATCGGCATCCATCATTAATACATTCCTTTTGGTATTGTCTAATTCTTTTACAAAACTTGGAACAGTTTGCTGAAATAAGCCTTTATAAAATTTTCCTCTCTCATCGTTAATTATTGGCAATTCGTTGGCATTGCTAAATGAACCTTTTTTAAATGGCCCCCAATCTTCTGGTAAACCATCAAATGTATCGAAACCATAAAATGTACTTTCGGCATCTTTATTTTGCTCGAGCCACCATTTAAAAGAATGACCAGCAGCTACACCAAATTCAATATAGTTAATGGGTTTAGAGAGTTGTTCATTATCAATTACCCATTTATACATGGCATTGCGTTTAGAATAATTCCACTTACTTGGAAAATCATTATAAGCAACTTTTCTATTGGCAAAAGCCCATTGCGAAAACTTGGTTAAGTAATACATGTTGGCAAAGAAGCCACTTAAGAAACCAAATATTCTATGTAGTTGCAACCAAATAAATAATAGTTTGGTATAGCGTATAAAAAACAATTTCATGCAGCAAAGAAAAGGATTTGCTACATGAAATGTATAGGTTTTTCAAGTTAGTATGTTGAAACAATGATGTAAGAAGTTGATTAAAGAACTGTTTTAAACTTTTACTATTGTGATAATAAGCACTTTCAAAAATAGTAGGATTGTTAGGTTGAGCTGGTAGCTATCGGCTTGTCGAAACCATTGAAAATAAGAACTATCAAAAACAATCACCTTCAACAAGCTCTCGATGACATATTAGTTAAATCATTGAGAACCATTTCTAAACAAATGTTTTTAATTTGACCACAAAGACACAAAGAACACAAAAGGAAAGCTTCGTTTTCTTTTCTTAGTAATCTTCGAGCCTTCTTGGTTAATATGTTGCCGTTTATATTTAGTGTCAGAAAGCTTCAAAGTGCTTTTATGTAAAGCAAAGGTTGTTTTCCCAGGCTGACAGAGTCACCAATAAATATATAATAAAAATTTTAAAAACATATACTACTTACAACTGAATATTCAATAAAGCAACCTTTACATTCTAGCTTTTAAAAATGCAATAGCTTTTGCATGTGCATCTTCTTTGGCTGTTTTATTAAAAACAGGATTACTTGGGTTGGCAAAACCATGACCTGCTTCATATTTATGAATGCTGATATTTTTTCCAGCAGTTTTCATATTATTTTCAAAAGCATCTACAGTTTCCATAGGTATGCCTTTGTCTTGTGTACCAAAAAAACCAATTACATCACAATTGATATTTTTTAAGCGTTCAACGTTGTTTTCTGGTCGTCCATAATACATAATACAACCAGCAGCTTGTTTACCTGCCAATAAACTGCTTTGTAAACTCCAACCACCCCCAAAGCACCAGCCAACTGTATAAATTTTAGCATCAGCACCTGCATAAGCAATAGCAGCTTTTACAATATTTTCTAGTCTTGCAGCAGTAGCACTTCTCATGTAAACACTAGCACTATCACGGGTTGTAGCAACTTTACCATCGTACATATCAATGGCTAATACATTTACATTATCTAAATCTCCATAAAAAGTTTCAGCTTCTTTTTTAATATAATCGTTTAAGCCCCACCATTCTTGAATTACAAATAACCATTTATTGCTTTTCTTTTTGCTTTTAATAAAATAGCCTTGTGCATTTTTGCCATCAGCAGCTGCAAATTGAACAGTTTCGCCTAAGGGATTTTCTAAGATGAAATTTTTGGGAACTGGATGCAGCAAATCAAAACCTGGTTTAGCTGCATCGGCTTGAATCATTTCTCTGGTTTCGGCATTGAAACAACTGATATAACATTCAGGGGTTAAAAACTTAGGTTCAGGCTTTTTAAAGGTATAACTAAGCAATGATGCAGTTACAAAAGCAGCGGCTGATAGTAAAAGTATTTTCTTCATAATAGTTGGTTTGTACAATAAAGATGTACACGGGAAGCTAACACTTATTGTGTAAAAATGTTGAGATTGTTTATCCAATTTCGGCGAATGATTTTTTTAGTGTAGGTTTGTATGACCTCTGAAAGTTTTCTCATTCAAAATTCCAAATTTTATAGGTCAAAGAAATTTATTGAAACAAAGTACAGCTTTGGTTTTAGCGTACTTATTGTTCAGTAAAGTGAAGAACGTTGAAGCCGATAGCTATCGGCTGTGCGATACTTCGATATTGAGCAATGTCGAAATACGCTCAGTACAGGCTTTAAAACATAATAGTAGCAACATAGTTTACTACATACTATTCTTAATAATAAAACTTATTGGTGTAACCAATAAGACAAATTTTTTTTATGACAAAATACATTTTCGTTACAGGTGGTGTAACCAGTAGTTTAGGTAAGGGTATTATTGCAGCAAGTTTAGCAAAGTTGTTGCAGGCAAGGGGTTTTAAAGTGACTATTCAAAAATTTGACCCTTATATAAACGTAGATCCCGGTACATTGAATCCTTATGAACATGGCGAATGTTTTGTAACTGAAGATGGTGCTGAAACCGATTTAGATTTAGGCCACTATGAACGTTTTTTAAACATTAATACTACACAAGCCAATAATGTTACCACTGGTCGTATTTACCAAACAGTGATTAATAAAGAACGTGCAGGCGATTTTTTAGGAAAAACCGTACAAGTTGTACCCCATATTACCGATGAAATTAAACGCCGTATGCAATTGATTGGCAAAACAGGGGAATACGATATTGTAATTACTGAACTAGGTGGAACTGTTGGTGATATTGAGAGTTTACCTTTTATAGAAGCTGTTCGTCAGCTACAATGGGAGTTACCCGAAGAAGATGTTGTAGTGGTGCATTTAACTTTAGTGCCTTATTTAAAAGCCGCTAAAGAATTAAAAACAAAACCTACACAACATAGTGTAAAAATGTTGAGTGAAACAGGTGTACATCCAGATGTAATTGTATGCAGAACAGAAGAACCATTGGGTAATGATATACGCAGAAAAATCGCCTTGTTTTGTAATGTAAAACTAGAGGCTGTAATTGAGGCAATGGATGCCAGTACTATTTATGAAGTGCCTTTATTAATGTTGAGAGAAAGATTGGATTTATATGTAATGAAGAAATTAAACATTAAAGAATTTGCCGAACCTCAATTAGATAAATGGAAAGTGTTTTTAGATAAATTGAAATATCCTAAATCAAAAGTTACCATTGGTTTAATTGGAAAATATGTTGAGTTACAAGATGCATATAAGTCTATTTTAGAAAGCTTTATTCATGCAGGTGCAATGAACGAAGTAAAAGTGCAAGTTTTGAACGTGCATAGTGAATTTATTACCCAACAAAATGTAGCCGAAAAATTGGAAGGCTTAGATGGGCTATTGGTTGCACCAGGATTTGGTACTAGAGGAATTGATGGAAAAATTATTGCTGTACAATATGCAAGAGAACAAGGTTTACCATTTTTTGGAATTTGCTTGGGTATGCAAATGGCTGTTATTGAATATGGTAGAAATGTAATGGGATTAACCGATGCACATAGTGTAGAAATGGATGCCAATACTACCAATCCTGTAATTAATATGATGGAAGAACAAAAGAAAATTAAAATGATGGGTGGCACCATGCGTTTGGGTGCTTACCCTTGTGAAATACAAGAGGGCAGTTTAGCACATAAAATTTATGGTGAGTTGAATATTACAGAACGTCACCGTCATAGATATGAATTTAATAACGATTATTTAGAAGCTTATGAAAAAGCTGGAATGGTGGCAAGTGGAAAAAATCCTGCAACAGGTTTAGTTGAAATTGTTGAATTGCCCAATCATCCATTTTTTATTGGGGTACAGTATCATCCTGAATTAAAAAGTACAGTAGAACACCCTGCACCTTTATTTGTAAGTTTTATTGCAGCTGCAAAAAAATACAATGAAACAAAAAGTACCCTGATTAGCGGTATTTTAAAAAGAGAATTAGTATAGGATAGGCTAAGTTATATATTAATAGTAGTGCCATTTGATTGCTCAAATGGCATTTTTTTTCACAAAAAATATTGCATTTGCCGTACCAAATTTTATTTTACAAGATCACTTACCAGGTATCACTCTAACATATTATAAAAAAAAAAAATAAAATTATTTGTTACTTTAATTACTAGGTCTTAATTTAGTTTAAATTAAAATAAAACGCCTATGGGTAATTAAGTGTTAGTGAAACTATTTTACATAGTTATCTATGCAAGACTAAAATAGTCACAATAAATACAAATTATTTTGTTCTTGTCTTGAGGATAAACAAAAAATTAAACTTTATGAAAAAATTATTGCTATTTCCATTTTTATTGCTTGTTGTATTTGCCTCTGCAAATAATACTACTGATGTTGGGTATGATGCGAAAATATTAAGTAAAAACAAACATTTTATTCAAATGTATAATGATGTTTTCAACTTAAGCTTTCGTATATATGAAGCTAAAAAAGTTACTGAATATGAAAAGTATATAAATAATCGAGCTTCAAAAAGTGAAATCAAAGATTTATTAGCAGCGTGTAACTTTAAATCTGAAGCAGAACTAAAATTTTATTTTAGAAGAATAGAAACTAACAAAAGACTACTACTGAACGAAAAAATATTTAATGTAAAAGGATTAAATAAAAGTTCTCTTATAAAAGAGGCATTACATTTTGCTATACAAGAAAATAATATAACTATTTTTAACTCGGTGAATAATGATTGTGCTTATGCATTATTTGCGGAATTATCTGTTTGTGCTTGGGCATTAGGTGAATGTGAAAGAAGACAAAATGATCCAGATTCTAATTTTTGTAATGAAGCTTGGATATTATGTTTGTCAGGTGCATATTTAATTTATGATGAATGCTTCTATTAGAAAATAATAATGAATAATTGAATTTATGAAGTCAATTTTGCTTTTGCCGTTCTTCTCGCTTTTTTCCTTAAAATCGAAAAACTCATTTAGCTATATAAAGGAACAACCGCTGCCAGTTTTGGTTTACTTAACCTTTAAAAATGATACTATTGCTGGTTTCGACGAAACTGCTATAAAGAAAATTTTAAAACAAAAAAAGGTTGATGTAATTAATCTAGATGAAGCAAGGGTTTTATTACAAAGACAAATGGAGTATCTTGCTGAACCATATAGAAGAACCAATAAAGTACTCCCAAAAAACTTTGATGAATTAATGAGTAAAGAGCCTCCAATTTGTAAAGATATGAGAATGCATTTTTATGTAACCAATGATTTTTTAGATTCAATTCAATATAAAATAATAAACTGGGGAGGCGATTTGAAGTCTTACAAAAAGACATATTTTAACTGTGACTCATTAGAGTATAAGCATTTTTTTGAAACTAGCGTTGATTCTTTAATTGCTAAGCGTTATTTATTTGCATCATATATTGAATAGTTCTTAATTAGATTGTCTCAAAACAACTTTCAAATATTTATTTTGAGACAATCTTCTCTACAAATATTACCTCACCGAATTATGCCTCAACACTTCACTATCCCAAGCATTGTCTTCTGTGATATTGCTAATAAATCTTAAATCATCCTTCAATAGTTTTTCTTGGAGTTCTATTTCTTCTTTTACCGATAAAATATAATTGCCTTTCTTTTTCCAAACATCAGATAACCTTTCTATGGCTTCTTCATCGTACTTCAAAAATTCTTGTGCTTTACGTGTGGCGGTGTAACTTCTTACTCCCATTGCTTTTAAAATATCTACACCCATATATACAGATGTATGCAATGTTTCTCTATACGTTTTATCAAAACCTTTTGCCAATAAATCGTAGGTATGATAACGGTGCCTTGTACGTATAAATAATTGAGCATGAGGAAAATGTTTACGTACTACTTCTGCCAATGTGTGGCTTCCTTCTTCATCATTAATTGTAGATATAATGTATTTAGCATCTTCAGCACCCGCTGCTTTTAAAATTTCATATCTTGTACAATCGCCGTAATATACTTTAAAGCCCATTTTACGTAGTAAATCTACTTGATCGCTATCGCTATCTAAAATGGTAACTTCTACACCATTGGCTAATAAAAAGCGACCAATGGTACTTCCAAAATGTCCAAAGCCTGCTAATATGACTTTATTTTTTTCTTCTACTTTATCGGCCTCTCTTTCGTTGCCTTTTGTTTTTGTACCTAAACCTGGGTCAATAAATCGTTCATTGATAAAAATTAAAATAGGAGAAATAGTCATGGTAATTGTAGTTACAGCCATGCATATTTCAATAATATGTTTTTCCATTAAATTGTTTTGTTGTGCACTTGCCAACAGTACAAATGCAAACTCACCCACCTGACATAAGAATAATGCAAACGTTATATTTTGATCTATTTTAATTTTAAATTGTTTGCCAATAGCCATTAGTATCAATGCTTTTACCAGCATTGTTATAATTACTAAAACGGTAATTAAAAAAGCTTCGTTATAAATTAAATGAAAGTTAATAGTAGAGCCAACAGCTGTAAAAAACAATCCCAATAACAAACCTTTAAAAGGTTCAATATCACTTTCAAGCTCATGTCTATATTCACTGTTTGCTAAAAGAACGCCTGCTAAAAATGCACCCAATGCTGCACTTATACCAGCCAACTGCATTAAATAGGCCACACCAATAATAATAAGTAAAGAAGCTGCTGTAAATAATTCTTTAATTCTTGTTTTTGCTATAGAACGTAAAAAAGGATTAATTAAATAAATTCCTGCAACTATTACTGCTGCAATTGCTCCTAATGAAATTAATACTTGATTACCTGTACTAATGCTATTGGTAGCAACAACAGTTGTTTTGGCTGCTAATAAGGGTAGAATAGCTAAAATTGGAATTACTGCAATGTCTTGCATGAGTAATACAGCAAACGTTGATTTACCTGTTTTTGTGCCGCTGATTCCTTTTTCTTTTAAAGTTTGTAGTGCAATAGCTGTGCTAGACATAGAAAAACATAATCCAATAATAAGTGATGTATTTTGTGAAAAATTGAAACCCCAAAACATAATACAAAACACTGCCACAGTAGTTAAAATCATTTGCGATAAACCCATACCTAAAATGGCTTTACGCATTTTCCAAATAGTTTGTGGATTTAATTCTAGCCCAATTAAAAACAGCATCATTACTACACCAAATTCAGATGCATGCATTAAATCTTCTCCTTCTTTGCCAATAAAACCCAACACAAAAGGGCCAATAACCATTCCTGCCACTAAATAGCCAATAATACTGCCAAAGCCTAATTTCTTAGCAATGGGTACACTCACCAAAGCTGCTCCTAAAAATATGGTAGCTTGTTGTAAAATATCTCCCTGCATAATTATTGGTATTGATGAATATTTAAATATTCTTTTTCTTGTAACTGATGAATAGGTATTTCTTTATTGTACAACTGCGTTAATATTGTTCTATACTCATTGGCAAACGAAATACAAACTCCTGCTGTGGTATCATTGGCTTGATGTACTACAAATGGAGGTAAATATTGCATGTGACACAACTTAGCAGTTTGATTAAAGGAATACAAAAACTCATTAATGGTAAATCTATTTCTGCCTTCATGTGTGTACACTTGTTTGCTGCCTCCTGCACTAACACAATTAAAAATTATTTTCCCTTTTAAGTGCTCTCCATTTTTGCCATAAGCCCAGCCATAAGCCAATACTAAATCGAGCCATTGTTTCATTAAAGGTGGGCAGTTGTACCAATAAATAGGATGCTGCCAAACAATAATATCATGGTCTAATAATAGTTGTTGTTCTCTTTTTATATCAATATCAAAATCGGGATACTCTTCGTATAAATCTTGTATGGTAACAAAAGGCAAATTCTTTATTCCTTCAATTAAACTTTGATTTACAACAGAATCTTCGTATCGTGGGTGTGCAAATAAAACAAGTATTTTTAGTGGTTTCACCATCATGCATTAAGTAATTTTTGATTAGATAAATCAATTGCTGGCCTTGTATACTGATAAAAAATGTACACAAAATAAAGTAGGATTATAGGTTGAATCTGGCTAAAATAAACAAAAAAGCCATTCAACTTTCGTTTAAATGGCTTTAGTAATATACAAATAATAATAAACGCTATTGTGGTATTATCTTAATAAGCTTTACTTTCTAAATATTTAGCTACTTCACTCACTGCTTCATTGTCTTTACGATTTTGCGTAAAAACCGATACCCCGTTGTAAATATTGTAATGCAAAGTAAGCGGATGTCCTTTGTATTTAAAATGCCAATCTACTGTATCACTATCATCTTGTTTACCTAAAAATTTTACTTTCAATTCTTTTAAAAGCATATTGGCAATGCTATTAAATTTTTTCATGCCACAGTTATCATCAATAACTGCTTCAAGTGTGCCAACTGGCGATGTTAATTGATAGCTCATAGATATTGGTTTTTATTGAATAATAGGATTTTGAAAATATACAACACCCAACAATTAATACATGTATGGATTCTTTTTTATGGCTTTCATTTCAGCTTTTTTAGCTTTTTTAATGGCTTTTGCTTCTTCTTTATTTTTGGGTTTATAGCCATCCATTAATTTTTCAGCCCCTACATTGTTTACACTTGTTGGGCAGCCATTTTTATTGGCACCACCACCAAAAAGATTTCTAAAAAAGTTGCAAGAACTTAAGGTAGTTGTAATTAGAATTATAACTACAACCGATTTAATTATTTTCATTCCTTTATGTTTTGAGCTCTGCTAAGTTACTGATTTTAACAATGTATGCAATTGCAACAAGCGTTGAGTACTTATTTAGGCAAAAAACAATCGTGCAACTAATAACGATTGTTATGTGCAATTTATTTTACAGCATCATTGTATTCTTCAAACCAGCTTGCATATTTAATATAATTATTGGCTATTCGATCTATTTCGCCATGAATTAACTCACTTGAAATATCTTTTACTTTTTTAGCAGGCACACCAGCATAAATGGTACCTTCTTCAACCACTGTTCCCTCGGTTAAAACTGCACCTGCTGCAACAATGCTATTGCTGTGAACAATACATCTGTCCATTACAATTGCTCCCATGCCAATCAGTACATTATCGTGTATGGTGCAACCATGTACTAAAGCATTATGACCAATAGACACATTATTACCAATATGCGTAGCATTTTTTTGGTAAGTACAATGCACAACTGCACCATCTTGTACATTTACTTTATTGCCCATTTTTATAGAGTTTACATCGCCACGTAGTACAGCATTAAACCAAATACTACATTGATTGCCCATTTCAACATCTCCTGCAATAGTAGCATTTGGTGCAATAAAACAATCTTCTCCAAATTGTGGTGTTTTTTCAAGAATGGTAAGTATGTAAGCCATGTGATAGTTTAAAGTTTAAAAGTTTAGGGTTTAAAGTTATGTACTTGCTAAATAGTTTGATGAATAAATCAGGGTGTTTTCTAGAAATGAAAAATTTAATCACAGAGTTTTAGATAAAAGGAGTTGCACTGAGTAAAGTATAACATTCTTTGTGAGCTTTGTATTCTTCTTTACTTCGTGTGAAAACAAAAATCAATCATCTTTGCCTCATGAATACTCGTCAGCTTTTTCTATCTCATATTGCACAAACATCGCCAGCTCCAATTGGTATAGAAATGGTAAAAGCCAATGGCATTTATCTGTATGATATAGAAGGCAAACAATACATAGATGGCATTTCAGGTTTTAGTGTAGCCAATATTGGTCACTCCAATCCAATGGTTGTTCAAGCAGTACAAGCACAAGCAGAGCAATACATGCACTTAATTGTATATGGCGAATTTATTCAGCAACCGCAGGTTACTTATGCAAAATTATTAACCGATTATTTACCTGCATCTTTAAACTGTGTGTATTTTACCAATAGTGGTGCCGAAGCCACAGAAGGTGCAATGAAATTGGCCAAAAGAGTTACTGGACGAACCAAAATTATTGCATTCAATAAATCATATCATGGTAGTACACAAGGTGCATTAAGTGTAATGGGCGATGAATATTGGAGAAATGCATTTCGTCCATTATTGCCCGAAGTGTACCATTATAATTATGGAAGTTCAGCAGCTATTGATGCAATTGATAGTTCAGTAGCTTGTGTAATAATGGAAACTGTACAAGCCGAAGCTGGTGTAATTGCTCCTTCTAAAGAATGGATAAAAGCAATACGAAAGAAATGTGATGAACATTGTGTGTTACTGATATTAGACGAAATACAATGTGGTTTTGGACGAACTGGAACTTTATGGGCATTTGAACAATTTGAGATTGTACCAGATGTTTTATTATTAGGTAAAGCCTTAGGTGGTGGCATGCCCTTGGGAGCATTTATTGCCCATTACTCTTTAATGCATACCTTAACCAGCAATCCAGTGTTAGGGCATATAACCACTTTTGGTGGACATCCTGTAAGTTGTGCAGCAGGAAAAGCAGCATTTGATTTTTTGTTGAATGATCAATTGTACCATTCTGCAAAACTTAAAGTCAATGTTTTGCTCAATCAATTAAAACATTCGGCTATACAATCTATTCATCATTTTGGATTATGGATGGCTATTGAATTTGAAAATTTTGACATCAATCATGCAGTTATACAACATTGTATTGCCAAAGGGTTAATTACCGATTGGTTTTTATTTGCTCCCAAATGCATGCGTATTGCCCCTCCATTGATTATTACAGAAGAAGAACTTTTAAAAATAGCCGAAATAATCAATGAAAGTATTGTAGAAGTGTTAGATAAATAATGCAAGAAAACTATATTTTTCAAATTTTGCAATAAAGTTACATTTAAAACTTACCACTTAACTCCCCAGAAATACACTATTTATCAGTATTTCGGTTCAATTTTAGAATTGTGGAAACAAAATTTATTAAACTCTTTGCATTTTAACCAAAAACTCTATTTTTGCCATCGTAACTAAAACTTATTACAATGTCAGACATCGCAACAAGAGTAAAGAAAATCATCGTAGACAAGTTAGGTGTAGATGAAGCAGAAGTAACTACAGAGGCGTCTTTTACCAACGACTTAGGTGCAGATTCTTTGGATACTGTTGAGCTAATCATGGAATTCGAAAAAGAATTCAACATTTCTATTCCTGATGAGCAAGCTGAAACCATCACCACTGTTGGTCAAGCTGTAGCTTATTTGGAAGAACATGCCAAGTAAAATTTACTCCGTATCGGAATAATGTAACTAATCCGCCACACTTAGGCATTTTGCTAAAAGTTGGCGGATTTATCTATTTTATAACGTTTCTTTTCTTACTATTATATTTGTGTAACAAGATTATTTTTGTGTTTGCCAACTGTTGTACTGCTATGTATCTTCCGTTGCGTCGCACACTTGTACGTTCATCTCATTACTGAACATTTATAACGCTTCATTTATGGAATTAAAAAGAGTAGTTGTTACTGGTCTTGGTGCATTAACACCACTAGGTAATAATATAAATGACTTTTGGAACAATTTATTGGCAGGTGTTTCAGGTGCCGATATGATTACCAATTTCGATGCTTCTAAATTCAGAACAAAATTTGCTTGTGAAGTAAAAAACTTTGATCCTACCGAATTTATGGATAGAAAAGAAGCCAGAAAAATTGATCGTTTTACACAGTTTGCTCTTGTAGTAAGTGATCAAGCAATGACCGATGCTGGCTTAAATAAAGAAAATATTAATCCCGATAGAGTAGGAGTGGTTTTTGCAAGTGGTATTGGCGGTTTAATCACTTTTCAACACGAAGTACAAGAGTTTGCCAAAGGCGATGGCACACCACGTTTCAATCCTTTCTTCATTCCAAAAATGATTTTAGACATTGCTGCTGGTCAAATAAGCATGCGTCATAATTTACGTGGACCCAACTTTGCTGTTGTAAGTGCATGTGCAAGCAGTACCAATGCAATTATGGATGCCTTTAATCTATTGCGTTTAGGTAAAGCCGATATTATTTTAACAGGTGGTAGCGAAGCTGTAATTAGCGAAGCTGGTGTTGGTGGTTTTAATGCCATGAAAGCCATGAGTGAAAGAAATGATGATCCAAAAACTGCTTCTCGTCCTTACGATAAAGATAGAGATGGTTTTGTAATGGGCGAAGGTGCAGGTATGTTGGTGTTAGAAGAATTAGAACATGCCAAAGCTCGTGGAGCCAAAATTTATTGTGAAGTAGTTGGCTGTGGAGCAACTGCAGATGCACATCATATAACTGCTCCTCATCCAGACGGATTGGGTGCAAAAAATGTGATGTTAGCTGCTTTAGATGATGCCTACATGCAACCAACAGAAATCGACTACATTAACACACATGGTACAAGTACACCAGTAGGCGATGGTGCCGAAATTAAAGCAGTAACAGAAGTATTTGGAGAGCATGCTTATAAATTAAATATTAGTGCTACCAAAAGTATGACTGGGCATTGTTTAGGAGCAGCAGGAGCCCTAGAAGCTATTGCAAGTATAATGGCTGTAGTGCATGATGTTGTGCCGCCAACCATTAATCATTTTACCGATGATCCTGAAATTGACAGCAAATTAAACTTTACGTTTAATAAGGCACAATATCGTACAGTAAATGCTGCATTAAGCAATACGTTTGGATTTGGTGGTCATAATGCCTGCGTAATTGTAAAAAAATATAAAGATTAATTATACTGAATTAGTATTTTTAAAATGCAAATCAACCATTGATTTGCATTTTTGTTTGGAGAATAGGTTTTATTGTAACTTAGTTGCATCGTTGTTTTAAAATATTATTAGAAAAAATTATTTCATTTTGCGGTTCATCAGACAATTATTTAATTCGGCTAAAAAAACTTCCTTCGATAAGCAGGTAGAAAATATTTTAGGCTTAAAGCCTGGTAATATTGCATTGTACAATGCTGCACTTAGCCATAGAAGCGTAAAAGATGCTCCCGATGAAAACAATGAACGTTTAGAATATTTAGGCGATGCTATTTTAAGTGGCATTGTGGCCGATTATTTGTTTAAACGTTATCCATACAAAGGCGAAGGCTTTTTAACAGAGATGAGAAGCAAAATGGTAAACAGACAGCAACTGAATGATATTGCTGTTAAAATGGGATTGAAGAAAATTACACTATTTAATAAATTTGATAATAGTTTACGCAATAGCCAAATATTTGGCAATACTTTAGAAGCAATTGTAGGAGCAGTTTATTTAGATAAGGGCTATAAAAAAACCCAACAATGGGTGTTGAGGCAAATTGTTATTCCCCACATGTTTGTAGACGATTTAGAAGCCATTGATATCAATCTTAAAAATAAACTCATTGGTTGGGCAGCTAAAAATGGCAAAGTGCTTACGTTCGATTTAGTAGAAGAAAAACTAAATAATGGTCGAAGAACTTTTATCATTAATACTGTTTTAGATGGAGAAATTTTAAGCCAAGGAAAAGGATATAATAAGAAAGACGCAAGTCAGGTTGCAGCTCAAGTTGCTATAGAAAAATTGGGGTTGTAGTTTGTACCCTTTTTATTCTTATTTGTGTTGCAAAGCTTACCATCAATAATAACAATATCCATTAGTACAGTGGTTGGTAAATAATAATATAGTCAATTTTATAACAATACTTCAATTTTTTGAACATGAAAGTCAAAAAAGTATTTAAGAAAATAACGAATTTTTTTAAGTATGCCTTTCTCACTTTCTTTAGCTTACTCATAATTATTTCTACAATAGTATATTATAAAAAAGATGCTATTATTAGTTCGATATTAGCATATGCTAATGCCGATTTTAAAGGCTTGATTCAAATAAAAGATGCCAATATATCGGCATTCAAAACTTTCCCTTATGTTTCAGTTAAGCTAAGTGAGTTTCAGTTGTATGAAACAAAGTCAATTGACACAACTCCGATTCTTAATATTAAAAATGTTTATGTAGGATTTAATGCTTGGCATTTGGTGAAACAAGATTATAGAATCAAAAAAATTGTATTGGAGAATGGCAATATTAATATTGTTCAATATGTAAATAATGAATTGAATATTGCAAAAGCTTTTGAATCGAATTCTGCTGCAACTGCCGATACATCTACACATTTTACGCTTGAATTGTCGTCAGTTAATTTTAAAAATATTGATGTTAAAAAAACAAATCTTGCAACTTCCATTATTGTAGAAGCAGCTATAGCAAATGCTAAAACATCGCTCAAAAAAAATAAAGACAGTATTGCATTACATGTAGATGCTGCATTTTTATTAAATGTTTTTAAAAATCAACAACCAACTTATATCTATCATAAACATTTTGAGTTATTTACCGATTTAAGTTTTAATAAAAGCTCTCATATCATCAATTTTAAAAAGTCGTCTATTTTATTAGAAGGTGCTGAGTTTGGTTTTACAGGCAATATTGATGTAGATAACGAAATGGATGTAAACATGGACATCTATGGTAATAAGCCCAACTTTGATTTGTTGATTGCTTTTGCTCCTGAAGATTTAATTCCTGTTTTAAAAACTTATGACAACCGTGGACAAGTATATTTTAGTGCTACTTTAAAAGGGAAAACGATTAACAACAATACACCTGCTATTGAAGCAAATTTTGGTTGTAAGGATGGGTTTGTAAAAAATAAAGAAGCGAATAAAATTTTAGATGAATTGGGTTTCAATTGTTCGTTTAGTAATGGATCTCAGAGAAATGCATCTACATCGGTATTTACGTTAAAAGATTTTGGGGCAAGGCCCGAAGCAGGAAAATTTAAAGCTGCATTAACCATCAAAAATTTTAATTCTCCTGAAATTGATATGCAATTAGATTCTGATTTTGACCTTCAGTTTCTAACGCAGTTTTTTAAATTGAAGAACTTGTCTAATCTTACCGGTAAAGTTTTACTATCAATGAAGTTTCATGATATCATTGATTTACAACAACCTGAAAAAGCATTAGAAAAATTTAATCAAGCTTATTTTACTAAGTTGAATATTCAAAACTTAAACTTTCAGTCTGATAAGTTTCATTTGCCTTTTAACAATGTTAATGTAGATGCAACAGTTACAGGCGAAAATTTATCTATAGATAATTTTAGTTTTTTGTTAGGCAAAAGCGATTTGAAATTGATTGGTAAAATTAAAAATATACCTGCTGTAATTCATCAATTACCTCAGATGGTTGATGCTAATTTATCTATTCAATCTAATAAGATTGATTTAGAAGAAATGATGCCAAAACAACAAAAAAAATCAATGGCAAATGAAGTACTATCTAATGTAAAATTCAACTTAAAAGTTAAGAGTAAAGCCAATACATTTCTTACTTCAAAATCTTTACCAATTGGTAATTATTATTTAACCAATATTTCGGCACAATTAAAAAATTATAACCATGCATTAAATGGTTTAAATGGCATTTGCTATATTACTGATAACGATATTTTGGTAAAGCAGTTAGATGGCAAGATAGATAAGTCTGACTTTCATTTTAAAGGCAAAATAAATAACTACAGTTTATGGTTATTGAAAGATAAAGTTGGAACTACTTATGCCAATTTTGATTTAACAAGTAAAGAAATTCATTTCAAAGATTTATTTGTTTATAAAGGCACTAACTATATGCCTGCCGATTATAGAAATGAAGATTTAAAAGATTTAACCTGTAAGGGAAAAATTAAATTAACCTATAACCAAAGTTTACAATCAACCGATTTTTATTTGACTGAACTAAGTGGATTACTAAAATTGCATCCATTAAGAGTGCATCATTTTAATGGGAATATTCATGTTGAAAAAGATGTGCTTAATATAAAAAGCTTTAGTGGGTACTTAGGTAATAACGATTTTAATATTAATGGATATTACCATTTAAATGATTCATTACAAAAACATTATTTGAACTTTTATTCAAAGCATATCAATGTTTCGGAGATATTGAATTTTAGTTTACCTAATTCAACTACTAATCAAATTAATAGCAATGCAAATTATACTACCACAATTGACTTACCCAATTTAGCTTTAAATGCAACTGTAAACGATTTAGTATATAACAAGTATCAATTTTCAAATCTTGTAACCAAGCTTACTCTAGAAAATAATGTTATTAATGTAAGTACACTTAAGGGTAATATTGGTAGTAATGATTTCAACATTTCAGCACTCTATCATCTCAATAATAAAACTAAAATTAACGAACTAAGTATTAATGCTAATAACATAAACTTAAATGAGTTTATTGAAGCAGAAACAGTTGATAGCAGTATATCAAAAGACCACGATGCAGGCTATAATATTTTTAAAGAGCCCTTTCCAAATGTGCTTTTAAAGCTTAAAGTAAAAGATTTTACTTTTAAAAAATATAAACTAGCTGATATTATTGGCACTATCAATGTTAGAGAAAATCATTATGTAAATACTGATAAATTACAGTTTAAAACTGCTGGTGGATTGGTAGAAATAAAAGGTTATGTAAATGCATCGAACCCACAACAGATTTATTTGAATCCATACATAAAATTTCAACGTGTTGATATGGATCAACTATTAATTAAGCTAGATAATTTTGGACAAGACATGTTGGTTTCTGAAAATGTACACGGTCTTTTATCGGGTAAAATAAAAGGTATTATAAAACTACATACAGACTTTACACCCATTTTAAACAAAGCTGAATTGCAAATGGATTTTAAGCTTGAAAATGGTAGGCTGGATAAGTTTGCTCCTATGCAAGCATTGTCGGATTATTTTGGTAATAAGAACTTAAATAGAGTTCGTTTTGATACTTTAGAAAACCGATTCATTTTTAAAAACGGGCAGCTTAGTTTTCCAAACATGGTTATTAATTCTTCATTAGGTTATATTGAATTATCTGGAACGCAAAGTATGGATTTGAATATGGACTATTATATTAGAGTTCCATTGAAATTAGTTGGTAAAGCAGCTTTTAATAAATTGTTTAAGAAAAAGCCAAAAGAAATAAGTGCCGAACAAGAAGATGAACTAATTATGAAAGATATAAAAAGAAGAACTCGTTTTATTAATGTTAGAATTGTTGGAAAGCCTGAAGATTATAAAATTTCATTACAAAAAAATAAAGATATAAAAGCTGGAAAAGGGTTCTCGAAAACCGACGATTTTTTATTTCAAGAATTAGAATCTGAATTTGAAGATTAGGAAGTAGTTGAAGGTTGAATGTTTAAGGTTTAATGTTAAAGGTTGTTTTCCCACTAACGATTCAACATTTACGATTAACGTTTCCACAATTCGGTTCAGTCCGCTTGTACCGTTCCGACCCATTCACCACTCACCATTCCTCACTTGCGATTCTTTTATATAAATACTTTAAACCTTTCAAAACATCGTTTTGTAAGCATTTCTCTATCATCTGGATGAGCAATATTGATGAGTTCTTTGGCTCTTTGACGTAAATTTTTTCCATACAAATAAGCAACACCATACTCTGTAATTATGTAATGGGCATGACCACGAGTAGTAACAACACCTGCACCTTCTTTTAAAAAAGGAACAATACGAGGAGTGCCTTTATTGGTTCTACTGGTAATTGCAATAATGGGTTTGCCACCTTCACTTAAAGCTGCACCACGCATAAAATCCATTTGCCCACCAATACCACTATATTGATAGGTGCCAATACTATCGGCACAAATTTGTCCTGTAATATCAACTTCTACAGCACTGTTAATGGCAATTACTTTTGGGTTTCTACGTATAACATGTGGATCGTTTACATAATCAATATCCAAGAATTGTACAGCAGGGTTATCATTTACATAGTCGTACAATTTTTGTGTACCTAATGCAAATGCAGTAACCATTTTATTGGGGTGGATTTTCTTTTTAGAATTATTGATAATGTCTTGTTCAAATAATGGAATAATGCCATCGCTAAACATTTCAGTATGAACACCTAAGTTTTTGTGGGTAAACAATGATTTTAATACAGCATCTGGAATAGTGCCAATACCCATTTGCAATGTGCTACCATCTTCAATAAGAGCTGCAACATTTTCTCCAATTTTTAATTCAAGAGGGGTGGTTTTTGCACCATAATCAACTTGATGTAAGGGTTGGTCATGAAAAACCAATGCTGTAAATCTATCAGTATGAATCATGCCATCGCCATGTGTACGTGGCATTTGAGGATTTACTTGAGCAATTACATATTTAGCTGTATTCACTGCAGTACGAGCTACGTCAACCGATACACCTAAAGAGCAATAGCCATGTTTATCGGGTGGCGAAACTTGCACCAACGCAACATCTATAGGCAAAACAGTTCTAATCATATCTGGTATATCACTTAAGAAAGCTGGAATAAAATCGGCTCTTCCTTCTTTTACTGCTAAACGAATGGGTTCTGATACAAATAATGAATTGATATGAAAAGAATTTTCGTAACCAGGTTTAGCAATTTCAATATCGCCTTGTAGGGTTATAGAAACAATTTCTACATTTTCTAATCTATTTTTTTGTTTTGCCAACTCTTGTAACAATAATAAAGGTGTACAGGCACTACCATGTACAAAAACTCTATCTCCACTTTTAATAACTTGTAAAGCATTTTCTGCTGTGGTATAAGTATAAGGATGTATCATAGAATAAACAATTATACAAACAAAGTACAGTACATTGTTGTGCAGAAAAAATGAGATGCATTAGTTTTTTAAATTAATGCAATGTGATAATGTGATAATATGCTGATATGATAATGTGGTGATTTTGTGATTTTTCTTTGAAGTAATCCTGTCAATGGGTTAATTCAAATATATTTCCTTGGACTATAGGTTATGGTTCTGATAACAGTAGAAAAACCAGTGAGGAAGATGGAGGTTGCTGGATACTAGATGCTGGTTGCAGGTTACAAGTTGCTGTATAAAACAGGTTACCCAATTATCATTTCCCTCTCACTATTCTCCATTCTCCATTCATCTTTGAACAACTTTTCTTGCACAGTTTATTCCCAATCGCAAACAATCGTTAGCATTAGGTGTAATTAGATTGTACATTTGCGGCGAATTTTAGTTGAAAAAAGGGCAGTTTTTGGCTTGAAGTTTCTTTGTTCAGTAATGAAGTACTGTTGAAGGGTGTCCTTCGACTTCGCTCAGGATAAACTGCCATGAATTCTAGACTAATATTCTATCGCTGGTAACACAATATTTCTAAAACATAAAAAGTTGTCCCCCTTTAGGGGATAGGGGCTTATGAATCTTTTCCATCAACAAAACACAGAGTTTCAAAGAAGACACAATGGACCCGATGCTGCTGATACACAAGCTATGCTGCAAACCATTGGCGTAAATAGTTTAGATGAATTGATTGATCAAACAGTGCCTGCTGGTATTCGTTTGGCAGAACCTTTAAATACACCTGCGGCGATTAGTGAGTTTGAATATTTGAACGAATTGAAAATTGTTGCTGCAAAAAATAAATTGTATAAAACCTATATTGGACAAGGTTATTATGGAACTATTACACCAAGTGTAATTTTGCGTAATGTGTTTGAAAATCCAGGATGGTACACACAGTACACACCTTATCAAGCAGAAATTTCTCAAGGCCGTTTAGAAAGTTTATTGAACTTTCAAACCATGGTAACCGATTTAACAGGATTGCCTTTGGCCAATGCTTCTTTATTAGATGAATCAACTGCTGCTGCAGAAGCCATGAACATGTTGTTTCACAATGGTGATACTACTAAGAAAAATAAATTCTTTGTTGACGCAAATGTGTTGCCACAAACCAAAGATTTATTACAAACAAGAGCAACGCCCATTAATATTGAAATTGTTATTGGTGATTATAAAAACGCATTATTAGACGATACCTATTTTGGTGCTATTGTTCAATACCCTAATAACTTAGGCAGCATTGAAGATTACAGAGGCTTTATTGCCAATGTACATGCTGTTGGTGGTTATGTGGTAATGGCAACTGATTTATTGGCATTAACTTTATTAACTGCTCCAGGTGAATTAGGTGCTGATGTTGCAGTAGGTAGTGCTCAACGTTTTGGTGTGCCAATGGGTTATGGTGGTCCTCATGCTGCATTTTTTGCTACTAAAGAAGAATTTAAACGTGGTGTTCCTGGACGTATTATTGGTGTAAGTATAGATGCTCAAGGCAACAGAGCTTTACGTATGGCATTGCAAACACGTGAGCAACACATTAAACGTGAAAAAGCAACATCGAATATTTGTACAGCACAAGCTTTGTTAAGCAATATGGCTGCTATGTATGCAGTATATCATGGAGCTGAGGGTTTGAAAAATATTGCTACAAGGGTTGCTACACTTACACAAGTGTTGAGTGAATCTTTAATTGAACTTGGTTTTAAAAATATTAATGCTGCCTACTTTGATACCATTGTTGTAGAAGCAAATGCTGCAACTATTTTGCCTGTGGCAGAAAAAAATCAAATCAACTTCCGTTATATAGATGATAAACATATTGGTATTAGTTTAGATGAAACTACCAGCCAAAAAGATGTATTGGATATTGTGTATGTTTTTGCAGAAAGTTTAGGACAAAATGAAGCTGAAATTGAATTTGATAGTGAAAGTACACTTACGTCTATCCCAACTTATGCTGTAAGAACATCAGCTTATTTAACGCATCCTGTATTTAACACACATCACAGCGAAAGCCAAATGATGCGTTACATTAAACAATTGGAGAATAAAGATTTGAGTTTAAATACCAGCATGATTTCTTTAGGTAGTTGTACCATGAAGTTGAATGCTGCTACTGAAATGATTCCAGTTAGTTGGCCAGAGTTTGGTGGGTTGCATCCTTTTATTCCTGCAAACCAAGCAGAGGGATATAAACAAATTTTAGACGAGTTGAGTGCTTATTTAGTAAATATTACAGGTTTTGATGCTTGTAGTTTACAACCCAATAGTGGTGCACAAGGTGAGTATGCTGGTTTGTTATCTATAATGGATTATCATAAAGCCAATGGCAATGCTCATAGAAATGTGGTGTTAATTCCAACTTCTGCACATGGCACCAATCCTGCAAGTGCTGTAATGGCTGGTATGAAAGTAGTAGTGGTGAAAAATAATGAAGATGGCAGCATTAATATGGCAGATTTAAAAGCTAAAGCTGAACAATATAAAGATACTTTAGGTGGATTGATGGTTACTTATCCAAGTACTTATGGTGTATTTGATGAAGACATTAAAGAGATTTGTGAGTTGATACATTCTTTGGGTGGACAAGTATACATGGATGGTGCTAATATGAATGCTCAAGTTGGATTAACCTCACCTGCAAATATTGGAGCAGATGTTTGCCATTTAAACTTGCATAAAACATTTGCAATACCGCATGGTGGTGGTGGTCCTGGTATGGGTCCAATTTGTGTGAAAGCACATTTAGCTCCTTATTTACCTGGGCATGTTGTACTAGGTAATACAGGTGCTGTTTCTGCTGCACCTTATGGAAGTGCTTCTATTTTGTTAATCAGCTACGCTTACATTAAAATGTTGGGTTACGATGGGATTAAAATGGCCACTGAATATGCTATTTTAAATGCCAATTATATGAAAGCAAGATTGGAAAAACATTATCCAATTTTGTTTACTGGTAAAAATGGCACTTGTGCTCATGAGTTTATTGTAGACTTACGTCCGTTTAAACAAAGTGCAGGTGTAGAAGCAGAAGATGTAGCCAAGCGTTTAATTGATTATGGTTTTCATGCACCAACCATGAGTTTCCCTGTTGCTGGAACCATTATGATTGAGCCAACAGAAAGTGAAGACAAAGCAGAGTTAGATCGTTTTTGTGATGCATTAATTTCTATTCGTGAAGAAATTGCAGCCATTGAAAATGGTACTGCTGATAAAGTTGATAATCCATTAAAAAATGCACCACATACACAAGCTGTAATTTGTGCCGATGAATGGAATCACAAATATTCCAGAAAAGAAGCTGCCTTCCCACTATACTATGTAACACAAAATAAATTTTGGCCAAGTGTTGCAAGGGTAAACAATACACATGGAGACAGAAACTTGGTTTGTACTTGTGAGCCAATAGAAAGTTATATGGAAGTGGAGAATTAATTTTCGAATTGGTGGATTAGTGAATTGATAAATTATAAATAGAGAGCCGTTCAATTTTTTTGAACGGCTTTTTTTTATATCAAACATGACAGGTATTATATAAACCAATTATTATCTCCTTAACCACCAACCTAGCCAAATTCCACATAAACTAAAGCTTACCAGTGCATCGGTTAAATGAGCCATTAAATCAAAAGTTTTGTACCAAATAAATCCAGTATAAGGTACGTTTATAAATACTATAGACCCAATGAAAATATTGGTAATAAGTATGGTGGAGAAACTGGGTGTTTTCATTTTTGCAATGAGCCAACAAATCATCCAAACAATAATAATGTTTACTACAAAACCCCTGCCCATGTTCATAAACATAGTAGTGTTATCCATTTTTAAAGCTTGGTGATATTGAATGGTAGCCCAAGGTTTTCCATTCATTTGTTCACTAAACTTAGTGGCTTCCTCCATTGATGTTCCTGCTGGCATATTAGGCAAATAATACCCTCCTTCTTTTTCTAAAGTTGCATTTAAGAAAGCTAAAATGGTATCTTGTTTTGGTGTATAATCTTGAGATGATCTGTGTAAGTCGAGTACAGTCCAACTCAAAGTTTGCCAAATAAAAATGAGCAATGCACCAACCAATGATGCTACAATTGTTTTTTTCATAACTTGGGTTATTTTGTTTAGAGCAACAAGATATAAAACACAAAATTATTTTGCAAGTATTGGTAAGAGGTTGTAATTAATTTTATTAATTCTTCTTAAGAAATTAAAATATACTGAGTAATAATCAGATTTTTTGAGGCTAATGAACTAAATGGCCGCCAAATAAATATAAAGACCAATCACTAAAAATATTTTTTTATACATATTTCAAATTTAAAGCTGTTATAAGTGAATAGATTTCAATTGCTATAAAAATTTTCTCCCAAAAACTAATTATTATTAGTTTCAGTTTCTTCAATTAGCCCAATTTATTTAACTTGCTCGTTCTAAAAAATTGTTTATGAAGGTTTTCTACAAAACGCTACTGCTTTTATGCATGTTTTTTCCTGTTAGTTTATGGGCTCAAAATAACTTTTTTGCCGATAAAAATGAATCAACTTTTAAAAAGTCAACTCCTCAAGTAAGAACTATTATTCCTGAAAAATTTAGGACTATTGCTTTAGATGTGAATGGTTTAAAACAGCTATTGAAAACGGTTCCAATGGAATTTACTGAAGCTGCTCAAAACAAACCTGTTATACTTTCAATTCCAATGCCAGATGGAAGCATTAGCAGATTTGCCATTGTTGAATCTCCCATTCAAGAGCGTGAATTGATGAGCAAATTTTCAGACATTAAAACCTATAGTGGTCAAGGGATTGATGATAGAACAGCCACTATTAAAATAGATTGGACTTCTTTTGGTTTTCATGCTCAAATATTATCGCCTATCAGCGGTTCAATTTATATTGATCCTTATGAAAGAGGTAATGTAGAAAACTATATGTCTTATAGTCGGAAAGATTTAAAACCCAAAGCTCGTTTTAACGAAGAAGGTATAGATGTTACCGGAACCAATATTCCAGATTTTAATGCAAGAACTTTAGCAGGTTTTTGTTTTGGTGGTCAGCTTAGAAGGTATCGTTTAGCTGTTGCTTGTACTGGTGAATATGCTATTGCTGTAGCAGGAAGTAATCCATCGGCTGCTGCTGTACATTCTGCAATTGTAACTACTGTAAATAGAGTAAATGGAGTTTATGAAAAAGAAGTTGGGATTAGATTGACATTAGTTGAAAACAATAATATTATTGAATATCTAAATCCTTCTACTGATCCTTTTACAGGTAATAACAGTGCAGGAACTTTAATTGGAGAGAGTCAAACTGTAATCACTAATGCTATAGGTTCTGCCAATTTCGATATTGGTCATACTTTTAGTACTGGTGGTGGCGGTTTGGCTGGCTTGGGAGTGGTTTGTAACAATGCCAATAAAGCTAGAGGAATTACAGGTAGTAGTCAACCAACTGGTGATGCGTATGATATTGATTTTGTGGCTCATGAAGTAGGACATCAGTTTCAAGGAAATCATACTTTTAATTCAGGAACTGGTGGATGTGGAGGAAATCGATCTAGTACAAGTGCAGTAGAGCCAGGTAGTGGAATTACCATAATGGGTTATGCAGGTTTATGTGGAAGTAGCAATAATTTAGCCAATAATTCAATTCCTTATTTTCATGCACTTAGTCAACAACAAATTGGTAATTTCTCAAATAATTCAGGTTCTGGAGGTTCGTGTGCACAAATCACCAATACTGGTAATAATGCACCTGTTGTAAATGCAGGTACTGATTATACTATACCTGCTGGAACACCATTTATGCTAACTGGAAGTGCTACCGACGCTAATGGTGATGCATTAACCTATAGCTGGGAACAGTACGATATAGGCTCAACTACAAGTAACTGGAATTCGGGCAACAGTCCATTTTTTAGATCTTTTGCACCCACTACTTCTCCAACAAGATATTTTCCTCAATTAAGTGATATTTTATCTGGCTCTCAAACTATAGGTGAGTTTTTACCAACTAGTACGCAAACATTAAACTTTCGTTTAACAGCAAGAGATAATAGAAATGGCGGGGCTGGAGCATGTTCAGATGAAATGATACTAAATGTAGTAGCCGGAACTCCATTTACTGTAACATCTCAAACTGGTACAACAAACTGGACTGCCAATGGTACGAATACGGCAGATATAACTTGGAACCCTGGAAATACTGCAAGTGGACCCATTAATGCGGTTAATGTAACTATTTTATTCTCTGTAGATGGTGGTCAAACTTATCCTTACACATTGGTACAATCAACTACGAATGATGGTTCTCACACCATTACTATTCCTGCAATTGCAACCTCTTCAGGAAAAATTATGGTAAAAGGTGCAAACAATGTTTTCTTTAATGTAAACAGTGGCAATATTGTTATTACAAATAGTGTTTGTAGTGCCGAAGGTGCTTCTATTGCACCAACTACTACTGTAAATGCACCAGTGGGTAGTGCTTCTTTAAACTTAAACTTAAATCCTTTATACAGCACACCTTTAGCTCCTAGTGGAACACTTACTAGCAGCAATCCTCAAGCAAGTTTGGCGGTTTTGAATGCCAATATTTCTAGTTGTCAAGCTTACTCAAATGTATTTAGATATGCAACACATACATTTATAGTAAATCAAGCTGCTTTTTATACGTTTACGTTATCTGCCAATAATGGAACAGTAATGACATTATATACTGGTAGTTATAATCCTAGCAGTCCTTGTGCAAATTTTATTGCCTCTAACACTCAAGTGTCTTCTAATGCAATTATTAGTCAAACTGTTTCAGCAATTCTTGTTCCTAATACAACTTATGTATTAGCAGTAGGTACATTTAGTGCTACACAACCTACTTTGCCTAGTAATTATAATATTACGATTAGCTCAAATCCTGGAGGTAGTGCTTTTCAAGGAACAGGAATTTTTGTAAATCCGGGTTCAAACTTTAGTTATGGATATGTAATTGTAGATAATACAACAAATACCATTAAAGCCATTTCTACAACAGCTAACTTATCTAATGCTTCAACTTTCCCTGTTGGAAGTTATACAGTATATGGATTAAGTTATTTAACTGCTAATGCAAATGCAATTAATGCGTTTGTAAATAGCAATTTCTCAGCACTTACTTCATCATTAGCTACACAACCCAATGCAACATGTGGTAACTTAAGTAAGAATGCAGTTACTGTAACAATAAATGGTGCAGTACCTGTTGTGTTTACAGGATTAAAAGCTAGAAAAGTAAACAATAAAGTGGCTTTAGATTGGGGAACAATATCTGAAATAAATGCTAGCCATTTTGAAATAGAACGTTCGGCTAATGGTGTTGAGTTTACTACTATTATTGGTAAGGTGAATGCTAGAGGAAATAGTTCTACTGAAACCAACTACTCAATTGATGATGTTAATCCAATAAAAGGAACTGGCTATTATAGAGTAAAACAGTACGATTTAGATGGTAAGTTCACCTATAGTAATGTTGCAGCAATTAACTTTGAAAAAGCTGCTAGTTTATTAGTAGTATATCCTAATCCTGTAAAAAATACGTTGAATATTGAGTACACTGCTATTAAGGGTGGAAAAGTTGAAATGAATATTCTTGATGCAAAAGGGTCAGTTATTCAACAACAAGTTCAAACGGTTATTGTAGGAAGAAATATACATAGCATGAACGTAAGTAATTTGGCAAAAGGGGTGTACATCTTAAAAACCATTGATGCCGATAAAAACATAGTACATACTAAGTTTATTAAAGATTAATATGTATTAACAAACTTAAATAAAAAGCGTTCCTGCAATAATTGTAGGAACGCTTTTTATTTGATGGAATAATGCTGAATGTATTAGCTAAAAATTTCTTCTATTAAAGTAGCCTGTGCTAACGTTTTTTGTTCACCACTTCTTAAGTCTTTTAAAGTGCAAGTGCCTTCTTCCATTTCTTTGGTACCAATAATAACTATGTATGGAATATTTTTTTTCTCGGCATATTTAAATTGCTTATCAAACTTGGCTTGCTCATGAAAAATTTCACAACGTATGCCACTGTTTCTTAGTTGTTGCATTAAGCCAAATGCATTTTTACTTTCGGCTTCGCCTAAATTGAAAAATAATAATTGAGTGCCAATTTCTATGGTTTCTGGAAACAATTGTAGTTCTTCCATCACATCATAAATTCTATCCACACCAAAGCTAATGCCTACTCCAGGCACATTGGGTACACCAAAAGTTCCTGTTAAATTATCATATCTTCCTCCGCCACCAATGCTACCCATTTGTACATTTTTGGCTTTTATTTCAAAGATGATACCTGTGTAATAATTGAGGCCACGAGCTAGGGTGAAGTCTGTAATAATTTCTGATTTGAGATTTGAAATTGCTGATTGATTATAATTTAAAATGTATTCAATTTCTTCAAGACCTTGTTTTCCTAAATCCATAAAATCAATCAACTTAGCTAGTTTAGAGAGCTTTTGTATATTGTTTCCTTCGATCGATAAATAAGTTTCAATTGTTGCAATTTGAGTTTCGTTGAGATTACGCTGACGCAACTCGTCTTTCACTTTTTCTAAACCAATTTTATCTAGTTTGTCAATAGCAATGGTAATGTCCATCATTTTATCAGCACCGCCACATATTTCGGCTAATGCTGCTAATATTTTTCTACTATTAATTCTTATTTCAACATCAATTCCCAGCTTCTCAAAAACAGTTGCATAAATGTTTACTAGTTCAACTTCGTTCAGTAAAGATTTACTGCCAACAACATCGGCATCGCATTGATAAAATTCTCTGTAACGGCCACGTTGTGGTCTATCAGCTCTCCAAACTGGCTGAATTTGGTAACGTTTAAACGGCAACGTTAGCTGTCCATGATTCATAGCTACATAACGTGCAAAAGGAATGGTAAGATCATAACGTAAAGCCCTTTCTGTGATAGCTGAATTATTTTTTCCTTCTAACACTTTTTCAAAATCGGTTCTTGCTTTTTCGTGTTTTTCAACTCTGTCTAAACCATTGTTCAAAATTTTAAAAATCAACTTATCGCCTTCATCGCCATACTTGCCCATTAAGGTATCTAAATTCTCCATGGCAGGTGTTTCCAATGGCTGAAATCCATATATTTCAAACACCGTTCTTATGGTATTAAAAATATAATTTCTTTTGCGTACAACGGTTGCACTAAAATCTCTGGTTCCTTGCGGTAAACTTGGTTTTGCCATTATTGTATTTCTTTATTTCTTATTTCTATTTTTTTGCCAATGAAAAACGAACAATTAATAATGTGCAATTTGAAGTGAATATTGAACATTGTTTATTCTACACAGTTCATTTTATAACCCACCCCAATAGTCATTGTCACAATACTAAATTCATGTTGCCCCTCCCAAGAGGGGAAGATTCATCTACCAATGAAAGCTGAACGTGGTTCATTATTCATTGTAAACTGTTCATCTTTCTGCTTCAATATCATTTATTTAATTCGTCAATTCACTAATTCATCAATTCGCCAATATTATATTTCTCAATGATCTTCTCACAAGCCCTATCAATCATTTCAAACACTGTATGATAGCCATCTTCATTGCCATACCAAGGATCGGGTACATTTTTATTTTCACCAAGGTATAGTTCATTCAATAATAAATCTACTTTTTGTTCATTCCATAACTCTTTGCTTATGTTTTTTACATCATTATAGTTGCTGGTATCCATTACATAAATCAAA
>CALRVE020000035.1:0-36308 GCA_943371535.1 Asaia bogorensis
GTCATTTTATAGCTTTTCAAAATTGCATTAACTGACAAAATGTGTGTTTTGAAAAATCCCCCAATTTCAATTTTAGCTGATTAATAATCGCAGTTTTAAAAGAATTGTCATAAAACTTTCAGTTTTTTAAATCTAAGTTTATTGGTTTCTCGTAACTAATGCAGAAAAAAAATATTCTTCTGAAAAGAAAACCATTAAACAAATCACTATTTCAATATTATTTTTTTATTGATTAAAAAGTAATGATAAATTCAAGACATCCATATTGATGTAAAAGAGAATAAAACGTAAACTAATATAGAAATTTACTTTTGTACTTTGATTAATTAAGAATGGTCAAAGTATTTTACAACAAAAGCCTCTATCTATAAAATTTTAGTATTTATGAGTAGTTTCGGTTAGCATTGCATTTTTATAAATAGCAGCATACATGAAAATTATTCATCCAACTACCATAGCCGATTCAATTTTTACCCTTATTGACGATGCAAAAGAGCATATAACATTGGTGAGCACTGGTTTTAACTTTTATAAGTGGGATAGCTTTTTGAAAAGAATTGAACATGCCAGAAAAAGAAGCATTAAAGTAAAATTTTTTACCAACGAACCCGAAGCTAAAGAAAGTACAAATAGCATTAAAGAAGTAGAAAGTATTGGCTTTCATACCAAGCTTATTCCAAAATTAAACACCAACTTGTACTTTAATGAACAAACGGCCATTGTGAGTTCTATGAATTTAATATATAACAATAACCAACATTTAGATATTGCCATACAAACAGAAACCAAAGAAGAATATGATGCTGTAATGGACTTTTATATTAAAAATATTCAGCCCGATGGAGCACATTTATTAATGGATACTAATTCATTTTTAGATGAGTTAGAAACCTCATTACAAAATTTGTTTCAAAAAAACATTCGTCTGCAATTCGATGGTACAAGTATTCAAATCAATGCTAAAGGCAGGTATAAAATATCTATTGTAAAAGAAAAAAGTAACTGCCTAAAAATGAGCTGCCTCTTAAATAAAGAAGAATATTTATTTTTTAAAATGAATTTACATAAGCTCAATAAAATGAAATTGGCTATTGAGCTTGAACAAGACGAAGAACGTTACCATTGTTTAATTTGGGGTTCTGCATATCAGCTACAAACAGAAAGTTTAAATAAAATTTTAGATACCGAATCTGCTATGCTGAAGCAGTACATTATAGACTTTGTAGTAGCTACACAGGATATGAAGTTGTTGATGCAGGATTAAAAAATCACTTAAATAAACTAAAAAAGCCGAAGTAAAACTCCGGCTTTTTTTAGTATTTTTAACAGCAATTACATATGTGCTTGTATTTTTTTATCTAACACACTTTTAGGTACTGCACCAATTTGTTTATCTACAATTTCACCATTTTTAATAAATAAAATTGCTGGAATTGAAGTAATGCCATAACTAACGCTAACATTTGGATTATGGTCTACATTTACTTTTCCTATTTTTACTTTGCCTGCATAATCTTTTGATAATTCTTCAATTACTGGTCCAATTGCACGACAAGGGCCACACCATTCAGCCCAAAAATCTATTACTGTTAATTGATTGCTTTCTAAAACTTCTGTTTTAAAATTGGCGTCATTAAATTCTAATGCCATAATTATTGATTTTAAAATTTGATTAGTGATTTTTTTATTAGGTTGTCAAAAATATACCCAAACTATGGTTTATGCTGATTTGACTTTTCCACCTGTGTGATTAATGACGAATTAGGTGGTAAATACTGACAAGAGGACAGAAAATATTTTATTGCAGTTGATTTATTACCACATATCCCAATAAGCAAAGCATAATTACTATAATTACCGAAATAATAATCCAATCTTGTTCTTTGAGTTTTCGTTTGCTTTTGCGTATTTTCTTTTTGGTAGTTTGTTTTATTAATTGCTTATTCAACTCATTTACATAGGCTTGTATCTTTTGTTCATCTTTAAAAGCTTGTAAACCTTCTATGGCATCGTTCATAAATGGATTGTGTTCCATTTCCATTTCTACAGCATTACGTTGCTCATTGCTTAAGTTATTGGCAACATAATTTAATAGTTGTTCTTCGTTCAACTCAATTTTTTCGTTGGGCAATATGTGTTTAGCATTACTCATTTTAGTGTTTGTTCAATTTTTTTTCAACTGCCAATTTTAAATTGCGTTTACCATTTTGAATATGGCTTTTTACTTGTAACAAACTAAAACCTGTAGAAGCGGCAATTTCTTGATAGCTTTTTTTCTTTAAATAAAATAAAGTTACACAGGTTTTTTGTTCTTCATGCAGTTCATCTATGGCAATTTCCATAGCCATCAATGTATTTTCTTTATCGGCTATTTCGGCTTTATCTAATTCTTCTGATTGTAGCTGTTGGGTTTCGTTGGGTTCAATAAAAATATTTTTATCTCTCAACTTCATTAAACAATGGTTTTTGGCAACCATATAAATCCAACTTTTAAAATAGGCTACTTTGTATTTTTCTAATTCGGTAATGGCTTTTAAAAAAATTTGTTGTACTGCATCTTTGGCTTCTTCTTCATTTTTTAAATAGTTCATGCAAGTACCTAGCAACAATAATGTGTAGCGTTGTAAAAATATACCAATCCATTTATTATCCTTTTCGGTATAATAAATGTGCAGCAATTCGTTATCGGTTATATGTGCATATTTATCTTTCAAATAAATAAATGCTGGGGGTAAAAGATTAATTTACAATATTATGATGCATGAATTAAAAAAATGCCTAAACGTTTATGAAAATCGGGTAATTTTTTTTTCCAATCTTGCACAGTTTGTGTAACAATGGTTTCTGTAGGTGCAGTAATATCAACTGCAATACAAAGTTGTGTATTGGTTTTACAGTTATCTACGATATCTTTTATTAGTTGGTTGTTTCTGTAAGGTGTTTCAATAAAAATTTGGGTGCAATTTTTTTTACTGCTTTCTATTTCTAGTTCTTTAATTTTCTTTTTTCTTTGAATTGAATCAATAGGCAAATAACCATTAAACTGAAAACATTGCCCATTCATACCACTTGCCATAAGTGCCAATAAAATAGACGATGGACCAACCAATGGTTGTATTTTGGCTTTTAGTTGCTGAGCAGCAGCTACTAAAATTTGACCTGGATCTGCAATGCCTGGGCAACCTGCTTCACTTACAATACCAATATTTTTTCCTTGAAGTAATAATTGTTTAAAACTGTTTACCACATGATCTTCAGCTTTATGAATGGCAAACCATTGATAATCGTCAATCACCATTTCTTTCCATAATTTCTTAAAAAATCGTCGGGTGGTTTTTTCATTTTCAACAAAAAAAACAGTGCAATTTTTTATGGCATCTGTTATATACGGTGGAATGGTTTCAAAAGCATCATCGTATAAAATGGTGGGAATTAAATAAACAGTTCCTTTTGTCATTATTGCAAAATAAATGCTTTATGGGGCAATAAAAAAAAGTCCTGCCTTTTTAGGGGCAGAACAATACTTAAAACTCGAACAAACAAAAAAGTTTATTTATGTTTAAAGAAGTAACCAATAGAAATACCTAAAAAGTTGCTTCTTGCAGTCACACCATTGGTGTTAGATAAATTGCTTAAACCAGCAGTATAATTGGCAGAGAAAAATAAACCATTCTTTAGTTCAACACCTGTAGTTACGTTTAAACCAAAGTCAAGGGCTTTAACTTCGCCAGCTCCATTACCAATTTCAATTTTTTCACCATCTTCAGCAGCTTCATGAGATTTTACTTTACCACCAAGATTGTAGCCAATGTTTGGACCACCACCTACAAAGAAAGTTCCAAATTTAGCTGGAGCTTTATACAAAAGGTTTAAAGGAAGGTCAATGGCATTCATAACAATTTTATCATCATGACCATTGTGTTCTTCTGCAGTGCCTTTTACTGTGTACAATAATTGAGGTTGAAAAGATAATGATTTGCCTAATGAAATATCTGCAACAAAGCCAGCTTGTAAACCAAGTTTAGATTTGTAATCTTCTTCTTTTGTGCCATTTACTTTCATGTTCCAGCTAGCTAAATTTACTCCACCTTTTGCACCAAGCTTAACTTGGGCAGTAGTTACTAACGATAACAATAAAAATCCATTCAGTAAAAGTGTAATTTTTTTCATTTTTTAAATTTTATATTTGAAACTATGTTGCAAATATAAAACCCTTTTTTGAATTATTGAACTATTGTTGCAAAAATTATTTCAATATCTGCATGACCAATAGTAGGAGGGTTAGAAGCTGATTTTCCAAAAACAATATGGCGTAGCATAAACTTGGTTGTACCTTGACCAGCAGTGGTTTGTGTGGTCCATTTAGTATCAAAACCTAATGGAAATCCTAATTTGTCTTTGTCTAATTTTTCAATTGAAATTAAATTAGTTGGTTGAGGTATATAAAAAAATTCATGTTGATGACCAGCATCTTTAATAGTGCTATTCATATTTATGGTGGTTGCACCAGTACTTTTATTCTCTAAAATTACTGTTGCATCGTAGGTTTGATTTCTATCTAATTTAATGGTATCAAATCTAATTGGGCTTGAGCCACCAACACCATCAGGATCACTGAAAATGACTTCTTTTTTCAATATACCTGCCTGCCTAAATTGTAATGTAATGGTGGTTATAGCAACATGGTCTCCATCATTTCCAGGATTACTAGCATCTTTACTACAACCATTAAAAAAAATGGTTATCAAGAATGCAAATGGCAATAGTTTTCTATTCATACAATTTAATTTATTTTGATAAAATGATTGGTATTTTAACTCTTAGTGCAATATTTAGTCCAGCTTCATTGGCAAAATATCTTAGTCTATTTAAATACTCTCTATAATTGGTATTCAATAGATTATATACACTCAATCCAATATTAATTTTCGACTTATTTAAGATTGCACCAGCTTCAAAATCTACCAAATTGAACGATTTTGGGGGTGGTGCATAATCTCCATCGGTGCCATTAATTTTTGTTGGTATTCTTGTTTGTTCTGCTACGTGTACCAATCCAATTTCAGCGTATGGTTTTAAAAATTTATTATTTTTAAAATTATGCTTCAATCTTAACTCGTATCTATCGGCTGGCATTAGTATTATCCAATCTTTTGTCAGGGTGTTTTTTGCCCTAAGTAAACTGGCCTTGGCGGTAACTTGTAAATTGGATTTTAAAAAATAGCCTATACTAATATCTGCACCCATTAAATTGGCATTGGTTTGCCTGTACTCAAAAACTGGGTAATATCCTCTAATTGTTAATGCTGGCGGTTGAACTGGCTGTAAATAAATAAAATTATTAAAATAGTTATTGTACACTAAAACATCTATTTGTAACAAGCTGTCTTTATTGTATTCAATTTGAAAATTGGTATTAAAAGATTGTTCAGCCTTAAAATTTTGATTACCTATTTCTAAAGAAGCCAAGCCTTGATGTAAGCCATTTGCATACAACTCGTTAGGGGCTGGTGGCCTCCAAGCAGTTGCGGTATTTAACGAAATACGCAATTGCTTGTTAATAGCATACATAGCACCAACTGAAGCAGTAACATTGTTAAAGTTTCTTGTATGAATGGTTAATGTGTCATTTTTTCTGTAGAAAGAAGTAAAATGTTTGTTATCAATACGCAAGCCAGCTTCTAGTTTAAGCTTGTCTTTTTGGTATTGTGCAGTTGAGAAAATTGCTAGATTGGTATTCTCATAATTTCTAATAAATATTCTACTACTGGTAGGATTATTTACATTTTGTTGTGCAATAAACTGGGCACCAATTTCAATATTTACGTGTTCATTAGCTTTAATATTATGTAATGCATCAATAGAAGTAGTTCCCAAGCTTAAGCTCATTTCTGGCAATGCTATAAAGGCTCTAGGGTCAAATTCATCTCGTTTGTTTTCTTGTTGTGCAATTGTAACAGAAGATTGATGATGGCTGTTCCAATTATATTGAGCTTGTAGTTTAGTTATCAAATGCTTGGCTTTTTGTTGAGGCCTATCTAAATTATAGGTAAAACCACCTTTAAACAAGGGTCGTTCACTTTTAATGGCTCTGTCTAAGTCTGCCAAATTTTCTACATGAGCACCAGTATATAAACCAAGGGTTGTACTAAAGTAGCTGGCATAAAATTGCAACTTTAATTTATTTACATGATAGGCTGTGGTAAAACTTACATTGGCTTCGGCTACTCCGGTATTGATAAGCCAATCGCTGGGCAGCTTTTGATTGCCCCCTCTTTTTAGGCTAGCTTGTAATCTGTAACTAAAAGCTTTTGGTTTTCCATTACTTCCTTCTAGAGCAGCATTTATTACGCCCATTCTGTTATTAGAAAACACGGCAGTATTAATTTCTAGATTGGAGCCTCGAAAAATGGGCATTGGTTTGGGTTCGGTAATTACCACACCAGCCATAGCTTCTGCACCATATTTTACAGCAGCAGCACCTTTAATTACAGCAAATTTATCGGCAGTAAATGGATCTATTTCAGGGGCATGATCAACACCCCATTGTTGCCCTTCAAGCCTTACCCCATTATTTACCATAACAATTCTATTGCTATGCAAACCATGAATAATTGGCTTTGAAATATTAGCACCCGTACTTAATACTCTAACTCCATTAATTTGTTGTAAACTTTGGGCTAAATTTAATCCTCTAGTTTTAAAAACATCATTGCCTTTTAGTGTAGTTTTTGGGGTTGTTACATCTTTCTTTTGATCGTTTACTACAACTTCACCTAATTCAACTTTTACATGGTGTAAATAAATTTCTTTAGTGATATTTCTATCAATATTAAATTCTAATAATAGAGTATCGCAACCAATATGGGTTATTTGAATATTGTATTTACCCTTACAAAGTTTTTTTATAAGGATTTTACCAGAAGCATCGGCAGTAAATAGTTTATTCTCTTTAACTAACAGCACATTGCAACCTTCCAAAACTTCTTGTGTATGATCGTCTTTAATAGTTAAATTCAAGCTGTAACTACAACTATTTGTTTGAGAAAAAATTGTGATGTTGATGAATAAGAGAAATAATGCTAGGAAGCATTTTGCTTTCATAAGGGTTCATGCTTGAAACGCAAAGCTAGTGTATTTTAAGTAATTACAACAATGTTGCAAAAATTATCTAACTTTCATCATAGTTCTTACTTGTTGGGTTGCCATATTTTGTAAACGAGCATAATAAATACCATTGGGTAAACTACTTCCATTAAAAGGAATACTGTAAGTACCGGGGCCAGCATATTCTTTGTCTAAGAGGTTGGTTATAACTCGTCCCATAGTATCCATTATTTGAATTAAGGTGTGCCCACCATCGGTTTTAAAAGTTATGGTTGTATTTGCAGTAAATGGATTTGGACTATTGGTAATTAATATGTCTCCGCTAATATTAGGACGAACATTTCTACAAGCTGTATTATTTATTAGTGGAAGCATTTGGAAATTCTTCAGCATTATTTGGTTTAAGGCAGCTTCATCTACACATAGCCAATTGGCCAATAATGTTGCGTAAACACTTCTAAAGTCGTATTGAAAAGGAATATTATCGTTTACTGCTGCATTGGCTGGTAAAGTTGGACTATTGCCCAAAACTCCACCAATAACTGGTTTACCAAATACAAACATTGGTGCAGCAGAACCATGATCGGTTCCTGTACTTGCATTGCTCTTAATTCTTCGACCAAACTCAGAAAAAGTCATTCCTACAACTCTATCTTCAATATTTAAAAAAGCTAAGTCGTCTTGAAAAGCTTTAACAGCATCACTTACGTTTTTTAATAAATTAGCATGGGTACCAGTAGTTGTATCTGTCGAAATAACTTGTGATGCATGTGTGTCGAATCCACCATAAGTAACCATGTAGATTCTAGTTTTTAACCCCCCTTTAATTAATCTTGACACTATTTTTAATTGATCGGCTAGAGAATTATTGGATGGATAGGTAGATTGAACTGTTACAGCAGCAGCAGCTGTTTTTACCACACTTGCAAATTGTTGCGTTTTTTGAGCTACTTGCCTTATAAATCCTAATTCTTTACCTGCAGGTGTGTTAGGTACTGGATCTTGAACCCCATTTAATAAACTATAAAAAGTAGTTGGGTTAGTAATACTCATACCAAGGCTTGCTTGTGGGCCCTGCAATGTTAAAGACGTAATTGATCCAATTTGAATAGCTAAAGGATCGGTCATAGTAGAATTTGGATAACCAATCGGAAAATTAGGATACTCATAATTTAAATACCTACCTGCCCAACCAGAATTAACCATTTGGGTACTGTCAGATGCACTCATCCAAATATCGGTTGCCCTAAAGTGTGAAAAATTTGGTGTTGGGTAACCAACGGAATTAATAACAGCTAACTTTCCATTCATACTCATTTGTTGCATACCCGACATAGCCGGGTGAATGCCAACTTTATTGCTTCCAAATAAGGGTAAAACTTTTGCTTCTGGGATATAAATATTTTGCCTAGCATTAAAATAACTACTAAAATTATCTAAAGGAATAATAGTATTTAAACCATCGTTACCGCCACTTAATTGTATTAAAACCAATACATTATCTGTATTTGTAGTTGGTAATAACAATGACTGCATTAAAGGGTTATCGGCACCAAAAGCTTTTACACTAAACCCACTAATTAAGGAAGGTAATACTACTGAAGCTGGTATAGATTTTTTTAGAAAGTCTCTGCGTTTCATGGCTGAGTATTGTGTTTTTTATGCAAGTTGATATTCGGCTAATCCCATTAAATATTTGTATAAATCTCTCAAACGATTTCTTACCAATGTGGCATTGGCGGTATTAGTTGGTGTAGTAATAAATGTGTTCCAAATATCACTCCAGTAATAATCACTAGTTTGTCCTCCTAATAAAATATCTTTTTTTATTTGATCTTTTGAGGCTTGAGATAAGTTTATTCGATACAAAAATTTAATAGAATCATTAATTAATGTATTTGGATCTATTGGATTTGGTAGCTTTTTTGCAAATTCTGTTCCGTCTACAATTATTTTTTTTGTATTAAATGTATAGCCGTTTACAGTAAGAGTATCAGTAAATTGTGTTCTTTTGGGTAAAGTGTCGCTGTTTATCCAAATTTCATAAAATTGAGGTTCTTGATAATAAGCCTTCCAACCGCTTACATCTGGAGGATCCCCAATATTTTGTTGCATATTACTAACCCTGCTTAACAAATAATTCCACATACCATAATTAGTAGTATAGTCGGTTGATGGTTGAAATTGTACATTAAACTCTCGGCACATTCCAACAACAAAATCAACTGGACTTTTAATTTGGCAACCCATATTTAACGTATCAAAAAAGTGTTCGCTTTTTAATAAAGTATTTAAGACTGGCTTTATCTCGTAATTATTCGTCCTAAAAATATTGGCTAAGGGTGTTATTATATTTGCTTCTGTATTTGCATCAATTTCATAATAAACAAACCACCTATAAATTTTTCTACAAATGTATTTTGCAACTTCTTGTGTCGAAAAAATCATAGTAAGCAAATCATCTAACTCTAAATCACCAGCATTTGCTGTATTTCTTCCAGCAATAACTGTGTTATTATAAAACGATGAGAACTGCTTATTGTTAATATCGTGCCTCGATAGTGTAAAATAGGAGTTAAATGTATTTGCATCGTTACGCCAACCAGTTAATACTCTAGAAGCGGCTTTCACATCTGCTTCTGTATATAACGATTGAGGGCCTTTACCACAACAAAATAGTTCTTGTAATTCTCTGCCATAATTTTCATCGGGTGCAGTAGCAGTATTTAATTGTCCGTTTAAGTAAACCAACATGGCTGGGTCTAAAGTAATAAGCCTTGTTAATGTTTTAAAATTGCCTATAGCATTTGTTCTAAGGGTATTATGGTGTTTATATAAATATTGTGGGTTGCTAACATCTACTGATTCTGTTGCAAAATGATTGTGCCAGAATAGATTCATTTTTTCTCTTATGCTTCTATCTTGGTTAATCAAATTACCCATCCACCATTTTTTAAAAGAAGCTCTTCTTAAACTACTGATAGTTCCATCGCTATTTACATTTCCAACCCAGGTTTGTCCATTTGCTATCGTTGTGTCTGGTTGAGTTATTGCTGTTGAATGAGAATATTCTTTAACGGGAGGGCTCGGTAATGGTGCAGTTGGATTTAGTAACTCATCAACAGATTGTGATAACGTTTTTGTTTTAAAATAATCAACGTCGGCTTTGGTTGCACCAAACATGGTACGCTTCAGTAAATGAATTACTTCATTTTCGGTAAAAGTACCAGTATATAAGTTAAGTCCTGATTGAGTTCTCTGTAGCTCAATAGCAGGTAGTTGAGATTGGTTTTTGTCAACTGGAGTTTTAAGGAAAGTCCTTCTATCCATAATATTGATAGATATTTATTTAGTTGAAAATAGCAAGTTTTATTTACGACATATAAAACTAGAATTAAACCCACAAAACACCAAATTATAATACGCAGCATTTTTTATTTCAAATTGTCTTACTTTTAAAGCATAGAAAATTGTACCTACATGATGGAACAAACTTTAATTGCTGGATGCTTGCAAAATGATGCAGCTGCTCAAAAGGAGTTGTACAATCACTATAGCTCTAAAATGCTAAGTGTTTGTTATCGTTTTGCTCACAACAGAGAAGATGCTGAGGACATGTTGCAAGAAGGATTCATAAAGGTGTTTACTCAAATGCATACTTTTCAAAATAAAGGTGCTTTTGAAGGCTGGATAAGAAGAATTATTGTACATACTTGTATTAATTTTTTGAAAAAGCATAAAAAATTTGCCGATAGTGTTGAGTTAGATTATGCCAATACCATTAATGTAAAAGAAGAAAGCTTGCCTAGCTTAATGCAAGCCAAACAAATTGTTGAAGCCATAAGATTATTGCCTATTGGTTACAGAACAGTGTTAAACTTATACGCTATTGAAGGTTATAGCCATAAAGAAATTGGAGAAATGTTAGACATTCAAGAAAGTACAAGTAGAAGCCAATTTACTAGAGCTAAAGTTTTATTAGAGCAAGTTTTGGTGAAAAAACGTATTATAAACAACAATACACAAGAAGAACTAAGCTGGGTGGCCAGTTTGAAATAATAATGGTTGATTTGAATATGAAGCACCGTTTTGACGATAATGAATTAAATGAGTTTTTACAAACCGAAACTAACAAACATAAAATGTTTCCGTCGGATAAGGTTTGGAGAAATATTCAACAAGAAATGCATGGAAAAAAACAATGGCCTGCATTAACGGTGATTGCTATTTTAATTATTTCGGCATTAACTGTTTCAACTTTAATTTATGATCATCCCTCTAAAACCAATTTTCAAACCATTCCTATAGCTGCATTATCTGAAAATATAACTACTCAAACTACATCTGTTAAACCTGAGACAGCTAAAAAGAGATTAGTTACTCAATATTCAATTTCAAAACCCATTGTTGATGTAAATAAAATGCAGTTGAATACAAATAATCAACTTGCTGCCACCGATTTTTTACAAGTTTCATCTACCAATACAACCACTACTGAAGAACAAAATATTGCTGTAGAGCCAATCATCATTACAGAAAAAGAAATTGAAGCTATTGGTTTAACCAACAAAAAAACAACCATACAACAAATAAATATTGATGAATTAGATAAGAACGCATCAACAGAAAATGAATTTGTAACTACAAATGCAAAATCAACTAAAGTAGAAAATACAATAGCCGAAAAAGAACATACTTATTTGGTACAGCCCAATCCTTATTTATTATCACAAGCAAAAAAAGTTCAACAATTAAGTAAAGTAGAAACAGAGTCTGATGAGTTTGTGGAGGAATTTGGATTTGAAAAAGCAATTCCTGTATTGATTAAACCTAAAAAATCGAGATTTGAATTACAAGTTTATGTTGCACCTAGTATAAGTTATAGAAAGTTGGTAGATGATAAAACAAGAAATGGCGTAGAACCAAGTGGTGGTTCAAATGGGCCTTTTGCACCAAGATACTCCATTGATGTAAATGATGTTGTAAGGCATAAGCCTGCAATGGGTACAGAACTTGGTTTTGGTATTTTGTATAAAATAAACAACCACATTAAACTTAAAGCTGGTGTTCAATTCAATGTTCGTAAATACTATATTGATTCTTACAGAAGTGGTTTAAATATTGCTTCAATTGCAATTATTAGAAACAATGTTTTAGATACCATTAATCAGTTTTCTACATTAAGTGCCAATAATGGTTATGCCGAAGCACAATTGAATAATAAATTGTTTCAAGTATCTATTCCTATTGGGTTAGAATATCAAGTTCTACAAGGCAAAAGATTGGGTTTAAGCGTTGCTGCAAGTTTACAACCTACATTAACCTTGAATAAAAATGTGTACCTCATATCTACAGATTATAAATATTATACCGATGGTACTTCTTTTTTTAGAAGATGGAATATTAACTCCTCATTCGAATTGAACTTAACCTATCAAGTAGGTAATTTTAATTGGTATTTAGGGCCACAAATGAGGTTTCAACATTTACCTACTTACAACGAAAAATATCCCATCAAAGAATATAGAATGGATTATGGGTTAAGATTTGGGTTTACCAAACAACTCTTCAAATAAACAATCTGATTTTAAAAAACTGTTGCACAACAACAGTTTTTTTATTTGTACTATTCAAAATACATTCGTGCCATGAAAATAGTTGCCTTTATTATTTGTTCCATTTCTGTAGTACTTTTTGCATGTAAAAATGAGGAAAAGAAAGTAAAAGAGAATACTACAGCCTATGTAGATACAGTTCATTTTTTTGATTACGAACCAAAAATTCGTAAAGAAATAGATAGTATTTCCAATAACAATATTGCTGTACAATTGATTACTACCGATTCGTCTAAAAAAGAAAAAAAAAGTACACTGTCACCCCTTAAAATGGGGTTGTATGCTGCTAATTTTTTAGATAAAGACATTACTCAAATGCCCATTAAACAGTTTTATAAAGAAAGCATTTTTACCGATTTAACTACCAATAGCACTATCATGAATTACACTACCAATAAAGATAGTTTGCCTATAAAAAATGTAGATATTTTATTGAACGCCAATAATAGTGAGGTAATTAAAAGAATTGACATGCGATTAATTTATGCTAAAGCAGATACTACTATAACCGAAAATTATGCATGGATTTTTGGCAAATCATTTTACATTAATACTTATAAAGAGGCTAAAGGAAAGAGTACCAACACAAGTATTAAAATAATTTGGGGTAAGTAATAACAAGAGAATGACATCGGCCGAGTTTCAAAACATTGCACATACTATTCCTCATTTACCAGGCATTTATAAATACTTTGATGCAAGCAACGAGCTATTGTATGTTGGTAAAGCCAAAGATTTGCGTAAACGTGTAAGTAGTTATTTTTCTAAAACTTTTACCAGTTATAAAACACACGAACTAGTTAAAAGAATTGATCACATTGAGTTTACCATTGTAAATAGTGAACAAGATGCTTTTTTGCTAGAAAATTCACTCATCAAAAATTTCAAGCCTAGATTTAATATAGATTTAAAAGACGATAAAACTTACCCTTACATTGTTGTAAAAAAAGAACCTTTTCCAAGAATTTTCTTAACCAGAAAAAAATGGAACGATGGTTCAGAATATTTAGGTCCATTTACTTCATCAGGAAAAGTAAGAGAGCTCATTAGTTTTATCAAACAATTCATTCCTTTACGAACTTGTAAACTTCCATTAACCGAAGCCAATATAAAAAAAGGAAAATTTAAAGTTTGTTTAGAGTATCATTTGGGTAATTGTAAAGGTCCCTGTGAAGGGTTGCAAAGCCTAGAAGATTACGATAGTGGTTTGCAACAAATACGCAATATGTTAAAGGGTAATTTGGGCTCGGTAATTCAGCATTTTAAAAATGAAATGAATCAATGTGCTGCTCAATTGCAATTTGAAAAAGCAGCTTTGATTAAAAATAAAATTGAGCATTTAGAAAACTATCAAGCCAAATCGGTTATTGTAAGTAAGCATTTAACCAATGTAGATGTGTTTTCTATACTTCGGGAAAACGATATTGCTTATGTAAATTATTTAATGGTTCAAAATGGAACCATTGTACAAACTCATACTGTTCAATTAACCATTCAGTTAGAAGAAAATGATGATGAAGTATTGGCTTTTGCCATTGCTACTTTAAGAGCAGATCTAAATAGTTTGGCCAACGAAATTGTTGTTCCTTTTGAAATAGATTATCCCGATACAACAGTAACTATAACCATTCCCAAAGCAGGGGATAAGAAAAACTTGCTAGATTTATCGCTAAAAAATGTGAATTATTTTAAAGATGAATTACGCAAGAAAAAAGTGTTGCATTTAGAAGGTAAAAGTGATATGGAGAAGAAGAAAGTATTGTACGAGTTGCAAGAGTATCTTCAATTACAAGATGTACCAGTGCATATTGAGTGTTTTGATAACTCTAATTTTCAAGGAAGTTATCCCGTGAGTGCAATGGTTTGTTTTAAAGAGGGCATTCCAAGTAAAAATGATTATAGAAGATTCAATGTAAAAACAGTTGAAGGAATTAATGATTTTGCAACCATGACGGAAGTGGTTTATCGTAGGTATAAACGATTGATAGATGAAGAGAAAGAATTGCCACAATTGGTCATTATAGATGGAGGAAAAGGTCAATTAGGTGCAGCTATGCAAAGTATTCATCAATTAAATTTAACTGGTAAATTGACGGTTGTTGGGTTAGCCAAAAATGAAGAAGAAATATTTTTCCCGGGCGATTCTGAAAGTTTAAAATTGCCTTGGGATAGTGATAGTTTAAAGTTGATACGTTTTATAAGAGATGAAGTACATCGCTTTGGCATTACTTTTCATAGAAATAAACGCAGCAAAGGCACTTTTAAAAATGAGTTAGAAGCCATTAAAGGAATTGGTAAACAAACAGCCACAGATTTATTGAAAACTTTCAAATCGGTAAAGAATATTAAAACCAAATCCATTGCCGAATTAGCAGAAGTAATTGGTGTATCTAAAGCCAATATTATAGCCAAACATTTTATTGAAGAATAGTTGAAGCAGTTTTTCTTCAACTAAAAGATATTGTTATTTTAGGAAAAATATTTTTAGATTTGTCTAAAAATATTTTTACGTGTCAACTAATTTTTCCGCCACAGAAGAAAATTATATTAAAGCCATTTTTCATTTACAACAAGTAGATGGAAATGTAACTACCAATGAAGTAGCAACAGAACTAAATACAAAAGCAGCATCGGTAACCGATATGCTTAAAAAATTGAAGCAAAAGAAAATCTTGAATTATGAAAAATATCAAGGTTTTCGTTTAAGTGCCGAGGGTAAAAAAATTGCTTTAAATATTGTAAGAAAACATCGGTTATGGGAGTTTTTTTTGGTAGAAAAATTAGCATTTGGTTGGGATGAAGTACACGAAATGGCTGAAGAATTAGAGCATTTAACCAGCACTAAACTCATAGATAAATTAGATGCATTTTTAGGGCATCCTAAGTTTGATCCTCATGGAGATCCTATTCCAGATATCAATGGAAAAATGGCTGCCAGAAAACAAATTAATCTAATTGATTTGCCACTCAATCATAAGGCTGAGATTTCAGCAGTTGCTAGTCAGAGCAGTGAATTATTAGAGTTATTGAAACATAAAAAAATAGCTATTGGTACTAAAATAATGGTGCTGCAAAAATTTGCTTTTGATCATTCTATTGATATTAAAATTGATAAGCAAACACCTTTTACAATCAGTCAACAATTGGCACAAGTGTTAATGGTTAAAGTGATAGAATAATATAGTGTGTATGAAACAAAAACAATCTTTCGACAATTCTTTGGGCGATGTACATGAAACCGTTGATACCACTGTAAAGCGTAAGGGTATTAAACGTTTTTTGGCTTATGTTGGTCCTGCTTATTTGGTAAGTGTGGGTTACATGGATCCAGGCAATTGGGCCACCGATTTACAAGGTGGTGCCAAATTTGGCTATCAGCTTATATGGGTATTATTAATGAGCAACTTAATGGCTTTGTTGTTACAAAGTTTAAGTGCAAGATTGGGCATTGTTCGTAGAAGAGATTTGGCTCAAGCAAATAGAGAAACTTATCCACCCGTAGTAAATTTTTGTTTATACATTTTAGCCGAAATTGCCATTGCTGCCTGCGATTTAGCAGAAGTACTGGGTATGGCGTTGGGCATTTATTTACTTACAGGTTTGCCACTTATTTGGGGTGTTGGTATTACTGTTTTAGATACTTTTTTATTGTTGTGGTTGCAACGTTATGGCATCAGAAAATTAGAAGCTTTTATTATTGGTTTAGTAGTGGTTATTGGAGTTTCATTTTTTATACAAGTGTATTGGGCTGCACCCAATATTGGTGATATGGCCAAAGGTTTAATTCCAACTAAATTAAACGAAGAAGCTTTATACATTGCTGTTGGTATTATTGGTGCAACTGTAATGCCTCATAATTTGTACTTACACAGTGCATTGGTACAAACTAGAAAAATTGGTACCGATGATCAAAGTATAAAAAAAGCATTGCGTTATAATTTAATAGATAGCACCATTGCCTTAAATGCAGCATTCTTTGTGAATGCTGGAATTTTAGTATTGGCTGCTACCGTTTTTTTTAATACAGGCAATACCGATGTTGCAAGAATTGAAGATGCCCATCAATTGTTAAAACCATTGTTGGGTTCGGCTGCTCCTGTGTTATTTGCTATAGCATTAATTGCTGCTGGACAAAGCAGTACTGTTACAGGAACATTGGCTGGACAAATAATTATGGAAGGCTATTTAAAAATTAGGCTGAATCCTTTACTTAGAAGACTTATCACTCGTTTAATTGCTATTGTGCCAGCTGTTTTAGTAATACTTATTTATGGTGAGGATAAACTAGAAACTTTATTGGTATTAAGCCAGGTAATATTGAGTGTACAATTAGCTTTTGCAGTAATTCCTTTAATACATTTTGTAAGCGATAAATCTACCATGGGTGCTTTTGCAATTAAGCCTATAACTAAAATTGCTGCATGGATTATTGCCATTATTTTAGTTTCATTGAACGTGAAAATGGTAATAGATCAAAGCTTGATTTACTTTGAAACCAATCCAAGTATTTGGCCAAGATTGATTATTGGTACTTTATCGCTTGGATTTATTTGGCTATTTGGAATGATGACTTTTTTGCCGATTGTTCAAAAAAGAAAATACAAAAAATCGGTTCGAATACACAATGCTGAAAAACAGTTGGTGAACTTATCGGTTCCAACAGTAAAAACAATTGCAATTGCACTAGACTTTAGTGATGGAGATCAAAAGTTAATTGCACATGCTATAGCACAAGGAAGCAATTATGTTCATTATGTACTAATTCACATAGTAGAAAGTGCTACAGCAAAATATTTAGGCAGAGATGTAGATGATGATGAAACCAGAAGAGATAAAGAACGATTAGAAAACTATTGCCATCAGTTGCAACAATTGGGTTATACTGTTACAGCTTTTGTGGGTTATAGAAGTAGGGTAAAAGAAATTATACGATTGGTGAACGAAACTAATAGTAACTTATTGGTAATGGGAGCACATAGACATACAGGTTTAAAAGACTATTTATTTGGCGAAACGATAGAATCTGTAAGACATGGAGTTAACATCCCAGTGTTGATTGTAAATGTGTAGTTATTATTCGGCTTCTATTAATTTGATTTCCAATTTCAAAATAGCTTTTCAAATAATTCTTACACATTTGCAAAATCATGCACGATATAGAACCATTTTACAATTGGCGGCATATTTACATTGCCGATGAAGATAAAAAAAGCCCGTTTTACGGACGAACGTATAGTGAATTTGAATTTACACAAACCGTTTACAATTATTACATCCACCCACAATGGGATGATTTTGGTAGTAGAACTTTATACCTGAAAATTATTTATGTAGATTATGAATTGAACTTTGCTATTATAGAAATGATAGGAGAGTGGAATGATGCCATTGAAAATGATATCATGGAATTTAAACGTGAAGTGATTGATAAATTGTATGCTGAAAGTATTACCAAGTTTATTTTAATTACCGAGAATGTACTCAACTTTCATAGCAGCGATAAAGAGTATTATGAAGAATGGTTTGAACAAGTAACCGATGAAAATGGTTGGATTGTAGCCCTTAACATGCCTGAAGCTACTCAATATGATTTCAAGAAAAAGAAATTGAATTATTATATTGAATTAATGGAACTCATTGACTGGAGGGTGTATAAACCTTATCATTTATTCAAAAAAATTGATGATGAATTGAGTAAACGATTGAGTTAATTATTAGCTTATTAAAGCAAAAGCAATTAAAAAATTAAACTATCGTATTTTTAGCCCCACCAAAACAATGGATGGTAATGACGTTTGAAAAATTGTTGCAACAAAGTTTAGTTTGGCGGGGTTTCTACTTCATTACTGTTTTGATGGTAAATGTGGTGTTAAGTAGGTTTTTACAAGCCGATGGTGCTGGTTGGATTTATTACATAAGTAATTTTTTCTCCTTTATTTTATTAGTTGCTAGCTTAAGTATGGAAAGTGGATTCACTTATTTTTCCTCCAACAATACCATAAGTAAAAATAAATTGGCTTGGTTTTCTATTGTATGGACAGCTTTTGTTGCTGTACTTACGTTTGCTTTTATTTCCATCTATTTTTTAAAAGTGAAAACGTTAAATCATTCCGAAACGAATCAGTATATTTTATATGCACTCACCTATATATGCGGTATTTTGTTAATTAATTTTTTCACGGTATTATTCTATGCTCAAAGTGATTTTTTCTTACCCAATTTAATTATGGGTATTTTAAATATGGTATTATGTGTTTTTATTTATTATGCTTCAATACAACAAGATGGTTATGCAAAAGTGGTGAATGGCTATTTTATAGTGATGTTTTTACAAGGTGTTTTTTTGGCTATCACTTTTTTAATAAAAAATAAAAGTTTTGGTTTTATGTCAATGCCCAATAATATTGAGTTTAAACAAATTTTACGTTACTCATTGATTGCATTGGCTGGAAACCTAGTGTTCTTTTTTGTGTATAGAATAGATTATTGGTTTGTAAGATACAATACCCAAAGCTGTACCCCAGAAGACTTAGGAAATTATATTCAAGCGTCAAAATTGGGTCAGTTAATGTTGGTTATTCCTCAAATTATGGCAAGTGCAATTTTTCCTCAAACTGCAAGTGGAGCATTGCGAAGTGATGTAAATAAATCAATCTTAGTATTGTTTCGGTTGTTTTTTATAGTGTTTTTATTGGGGATTATATTCATTGCAATTACAGGTAATTGGCTATTTCCTTTTGTGTTTGGTTCAACATTTAATAATGTTACTATTCCTTTATTGCTTTTATTACCAGGTATCTTTGGCATTGCAGTATTGGTTTTACTATCGGCTTATTTTTCTGGTAAAGGAAAAGTGAGTATTAATGTGAAAGGAGCTATTTGGGCATTAGTGGTTGTTGTTATTGGAGATATTATTTTTATACCGAAATATGGTATTTATGCAGCTGCAATTGTTAGTGCAGTTGGATATTTGGTAAACTTAGCTTATGCCATGTGGCACTTTTTTAAAGATTATCAATTAACATTAGCCGAGTTATTTAGTTTTAACGTACAAGATTGGGTATGGGCAAAAAACATGTTATTCAATAAAAAATCTAGCTCATGAAAGTATTGTGGTTAGCAAGTTGGTATCCCAATAAATATGAGCCAGTAAATGGCGATTTTGTTCAACGTCATGCCAAAGCAGTTGCTCAATATTTACCTATCGATGTTATTCATGTTGTACAATTAGGGAAAGATTTAGCCAAAGAAAATTTTGAAAATACGCATCAACAGCATCCATTAAGAGAATTTATTTATGGTTTTGCATTTAAGAAAATTGGTATTGGATGGATTGATAAAATAAGATACAATCTTGTTTATCAACAATTTTATGTAAAAAAATTAGAACAATATTTTCATCAATTTGGTAAGCCCGATTTAATTCATGTGCATGTACCCATGAAGGCTGGGTTAGCTGCCTTACAAATTAAAAGAAAATACAACATACCATTTATTGTTTCAGAACAAGCCTCTTATTACGAAGATGCTTCACCTGATAATTTTAATAAACGAAGTTACTTTTTTAGAAAAAATACAAGTAGAGTTTTTAAAAATGCTCAACTAGTAACCAATGTTTCTGCAACAATTGGTAAAGTAATTCAACAAATGTTTCAACTGAAAAAAGTTGAATGTGTACATAATGTAGTAGATGCTTCGTTGTTTAATGTTCAACCTAAAAAATTAAATATTACATTTCAATGGGTACATGTTTCTACCTTAGGAGAACAAAAAAATATTGAAGGATTATTAGCAGCATTTAAAATAGTACTTCAACAAACTTCTATTCCATGTCAACTTCAACTAGTTGGTCCTAATGTGCAACCACATATTGCAACAGTTCAACAATTCAACTTACAAAATCAAGTAAGCTTTGTTGGAGAAGTGGCACATCATCAGGTAGCACAATATTTACAACAAGCCAATGCTTTTGTGTTGTTTAGTAGGCACGAAAACTTTCCTTGTGTAATTCCAGAAGCGTTATGTTGTGGGTTACCAGTTGTGGCTAGTAATGTTGGTGGTGTAGCAGAAGCCATTCATGAGCAAAATGGTTTTGTTGTTCCTTCTAATAATGTGGAAGCATTGGCTAATGCCATGATAGCATTAATGAATAACTACACCAACTATAATAGTTTATATATTGCTAATGAGGCGAAAGCAAAATATGCTAGTGAAATAATTGGGCAACAGTTTATAGAAGTATATAAAAAATTGCTAGAACATTACTAAGTGTTTTTAGTAATTAATAAAATTAATACAACTAATAAAATAATAATATATACATAGTAATTCAGTACATTATTCCAACGCATGAAAGAGATGCGTTTTTTATTGCTGCTCATGTTTATTTCATCAGTGCTATAAATTCTAAAAAAACTAAAAAATATTTCAGCTAAGTCAAACCGCTTTACCTTAGAAACGAAATATACTTTTAGAATAAAAGCCCCTAATATCGTAATCACAAAAATGGGTAATCCATTCTTTAAAGTGTTGATAATAAAATCCATTTTTTGTATACTTTGTTTAAAAACCACTAAAATTAGGGGGAGGCAGAACAAATATAAACGAAAAATTTTTATCACTCCATTATCTTTGCGACCGTTATGAAGAACATTAGAAATTTTTGCATTATTGCACATATAGATCATGGGAAAAGTACTTTAGCTGATAGATTATTAGAACACACGAAAACCATTGGTGAACGTGATATGATGAATCAGGTTCTAGACGATATGGATTTAGAACGTGAAAAAGGAATTACCATTAAAAGTCATGCTATTCAAGTAAGTTATAGGCATAATGGAGAAGATTATATATTGAACTTAATTGATACACCAGGTCACGTAGATTTTAGCTATGAAGTAAGCCGTGCATTAGCTGCATGCGAAGGTGCATTATTATTAGTTGATGCGTCTCAAGGTATTCAGGCTCAAACGATTAGTAATTTATATTTAGCAATTGATAACGATTTAGAAATCATCCCATGCATTAATAAAATTGATATGGATGGTGCAATGATTCCTGAAGTAACCGATCAAATTGTTGATTTAATTGGTTGTAAACCCGAGGAAATTTTATTGGCAAGTGGCAAAAGCGGAATTGGAATTGAAGAAATTTTACAAGCCATTGTAGAAAGAATTCCTGCACCAACAGGTAGTGAAGAAGCTCCTTTACAAGCCCTCATTTTTGATAGCGTATACAATAGTTTTAGAGGAATTATTGTGTATTATCGAATTATGAACGGCATCTTAAGAAAAGGTGATAAAATTCGTTTCTCGGCTACAGGGCAAGATTATGAGGCTTTAGAAGTAGGTATTTTAAAGCTTGGTATGGAAGCAAAACAACAAGTTAAAAGTGGCGATGTTGGTTATATAATTACAGGTATAAAAAATGCAAAAGAAGTAAAAGTAGGCGATACGATTACTTTGGCCAATAACCCAGCACCAATGATTCAGGGTTTTGAAGAAGTGAAGCCAATGGTTTTTGCTGGGATATTTCCGGTTGAAACGGATGCTTTTGAAGAGTTGAGAGATTGTATGGAAAAACTACAATTGAACGATGCTTCTCTAACATTTGAATTAGAAACTTCACAGGCTTTAGGTTTTGGTTTCCGTTGTGGTTTCTTAGGTTTGTTGCATATGGAAATTATACAAGAACGTTTAGAACGTGAGTATAATCAAACTGTAATTACTACTGTTCCAAACGTTAGCTTTATTGCTTATACAAGTAAGGGCGAAAAAATTATTGTCAACAATCCAACTGAAATGCCCGATCCAACAAAGTTGGATAAAATTGAAGAGCCGTTTATTAAAGCTCAAATTATTACCCAAAGCGATTATATAGGCAATATCATGACACTTTGCTTAGGCAAACGTGGAATATTGGTAAATCAATCATACATTACCCCAACAAGAGTTGAGTTGATTTTTGAAATGCCGTTAACTGAAATTGTATTCGACTTTTACGATAAACTGAAAAGTCAAACCCGTGGTTATGCATCGTTCGATTATAGCCCAATTGGTTACAGAGAAGCGGATATTGTGAAAATGGATATTTTATTAAATGGTGAAAAAGTAGATGCTTTAAGTGCATTAATACATAGAGGCCGTTCACAAGATTTTGGAAGAAAATTATGTGAGAAATTAAAAGAATTGTTAACTAAACAACAGTTCCAAATTGCAATTCAAGCCGCTATTGGAGCAAAAGTAATTGCTAGAGAAAATATTAGTGCCATGCGTAAAGATGTAACTGCTAAATGTTATGGGGGCGATATTAGCAGAAAGCGTAAGTTATTAGAAAAACAAAAAGAAGGTAAAAAGAGAATGCGTCAAATTGGTAATGTAGAAGTACCGCAAGAAGCATTTTTAGCCGTATTGAAATTAGATTAAATTCAATAATACATCACATATAAAAAAGGATTGAAGCCCAAACTTCAATCCTTTTTTAGTTACTATTTTTTTAGTTACTTATTTACATTTTAATATTTACTCCTAACATAAAATTAGTACCAGCCATTGGAAAGAAATAATTTTCAGTTGTTAAGTTTCCACCTGCTACATAACTAAATGTGTAACCATTGGCTTCATATTTTCTATCCAATACATTGTTTACTTGGGCAATAATGTTCCATTCTTTAAATCCTTTATTCTTAATAGTATAACTTACTCTTACATCTTGTGTAAAAAAACTTGGTAAAATTCTGCCTTCATTTTGTGCATTGTCTAAATACTGTTTACCTACATACTTACTAATAAAACTTAATTCAATATTTTTAAGTGGTAAAATATTAATGCTTCCACTTGCAATAAACGATGGCGATAAAGCAATATTTGTATTCTTGTGTTCAATTGTAATTTGCCCACCATTATCATAATCATCAGCATATTCTGTGTAAGCTTTAATTTTATTTTCACTCAAGGTAAAATTGGCCTGTGCATTTAACCATTTATTGAAAATGTAAGCACCTTGAACTTCTATACCTAACCTGTAACTATTATCTACATTGCTTCTTGTATACGCTCCAACATCATTGATTTTTCCTGTTAAAACCAATTGGTTTTTGTACAACATATAATACACTGTTGTAGCAAAATGAAATTTATTGGTTCTTTTTTCAATGCCTAATTCAAAGTCGTGTAGTTTTTCTGCATTAGGTTGTACATCAACACCTGCTTCAAAATCGTTTCTATTGGGTTCTTTATTAGCTTGTGCATAGCTAATATAACTTTGCCAACCATTTTTAATATAAGTGAATCCGAGTTTTGGATTGAAGAAACTAAACGATCTATTTACTTTTAACGTAGGATTGTTTCTAAAACCATCCATTCTATGTTCAACCTGACGGAACTGTGCATCTACAAAAAATGATAATTGATTGTTGAGCTGATGCTGCCATTTAGCAAATACGTTTGCATCATTTTTAAATGCATCTAAATTATAATATTCATGATCTTTTACAATACCCATTGCTGCCCATGGTACTCTGCCATAATGTTCTCCATCGTATTTACTCCATCCAATACCAACAGTAAGTAAGTTTTTATCTTTTTTATACTCTGCTGAATAGTTTTGGCCATAAAAATAATTATCTAACCAAAGTTGTCTAACCAAATCGGTTCTTGTAAAAGTGGTTGTGCCAATTACAACATTGGGTAATCCATAATTACTGAAACGTTGGTTGGCTCTATAGTTTTCGTAATATCCAATTCCTCTTGTTAAAAAAGTGGCAGCATTAAAACTCCAGTGATTATTTATTTGATGGTTGAAGAAAAGTTGATAATGCGTTTGCTTGTAATTATCAGTTTCATTATTGTAAGGTTCACCAGGCTTTTCAGTTCCAGAAACATTGAAGGTTCTATTGGTTGCTAATACGCTTTGTTCAATACCATTCCAAGCTTGATAAGTTTTTTCATTTCCTGAAAAAATATTCAATCGTAAAGATGATTTTTTATTAATGTAAGCACCCGATAAGTAGAATGCTTGTAAATTACTACTAGCCCTATCAATAAATCCATCACTGGTAATTTTACTCAATCTGGCATCAACTGTAAAATGATTGTCAATTAAACCTGTACCTACTTTTACAGTGTGTTTAAATGTGTTAAAAGAGCCAAATGTGTTATTCAATTCGGCATAAGGCAACTCGTTAAATTCATTAGTACTTACATTAATGGTTGCTCCAAATGCACCTGTACCATTGGTTGATGTACCTACACCACGTTGAATTTGAATAGAATTAGCCGATGAAGCAAAATCGGGCAAGTTTACAAAAAAAGTACCCTGACTTTCAGCATCATTGTAAGGAATTCCATTTAAGGTAACATTTATTCGTGTAGCATCTGTTCCTCTAATATTAATGCCAGTATAGCCAATGCCTGTACCTGCATCTGAATTTACTACAACCGATGGCGTTTGATTTAAAATAAACGGTAAGTCTTGCCCTAAATTAACTTTAGCAATTTCTTCTTTGCTCAAATTTGTTTTTGTGAAAGGAGCTTTACTATTGGCTCTTGTAGCTTTTACTTCAAGCGATTGAAGGTTTAACTCTTTTCTTTTTAGTTTAAGAATGATGCTTTTACTTGCTTCACTTTCGGTAATTTTTTGTTCTAAGTTTACAAAACCTATGCTAGTTACTTTAATAACAATGCTATAAGGTTTTGTGATGGAAAAAGTAAAAGATCCATCATCTTTAGTAATCACATATTCATTATTGATGTTTACTACTGCACCTTCAATAGGTTGATTGTTTTTTTCATCAATCACTACTCCAACAAGAGATTTTTTTTGAGCAAATGCCAATTGAATAATGAATGCACATGCCAATGTTCCCAACAATTTTTTCATTGTTTTTTATTTTTAAATTAAATAATGGGAACAGGAATAACGCTACAGAAAGAGGACTATAAATAAAGAAGAAGCCACCTTCCCTTCGCAGGAATTACCCTGTTCAGGTTCAACGGGTTTAATCTCAGCCAATTTAGTTGTTGAGGCCTCAAACAACTAATCAGCACCCCGAGGAAAAATTTCAATGCAAATGTATAGGTTAAAATAATTTAAAAACACTGTAACTTTTTTAAACCACTTTCGTTAAACGTAAAAATCAATGAACATGAAAAAAATAATCATCGCTTTTTTGAGCTTATTAATCATCAATAATATGGAAGCTCAAGAAACAAAAACAGTTGTAAATGATCCCAATGCTGAGTTAAGAACAGTTGGTGATTTTACAGGTATTAAAGTTTCTGGAGGAGTTGGTGTTTATCTATCTCAAGGCAGTGAGAACTCGGTAGCCATTAGTTGTAGCGATCAAAAAAACATAGATAAAATTATTACCGAAGTAAAAAATGGTGTGTTACATATTTATGTAGAAAAAGGTGCTTGGAATGGTTGGAATTGGAAGAGTTACACTATTAAAGCTTATATCACCATAAAAAATTTAGAAAGAATTAATGCATCGGGGGCTAGCATAGTTAAAATGATAGATCCATTTACAGTAAAGGATTTAAAAATTGATTTAAGCGGTGCAAGCTCGTTAAAAGGAACAATTAAATCTGCTTCAATTACTCTTGACGCAAGTGGAGCATCAGCAATTACATTAACAGGTAAATCTGCAACTGCAAATTTTGATTTAAGTGGTGCAAGTGTCGTAAAAGCTTTGGAATTTGAAATTGAAAATTGTAAAGTAGATGCAAGTGGTGCTAGTAGCATAAATATACATGTTACTAAACAATTAGATGCAGAAGCAAGTGGTGCTAGTAGTATTAGATATAAAGGAGAGGCAACCTTAAAAAATGTGAATTCATCGGGTGCATCTAGTATTAGAAAAAGAGATTAGTATTTAATTAACTCATTTTGCAGTAATGGTTGATGTTGAATAGGCTAACATCGCTGTTAATTAATATAATTGGTTGTCTTTTCTATTTTGCTATTGACATGTTTGTAAGTTTAAAAACTACTGTTAAGCAATACTAATATTGGAACCCAATAAAAAACCTCATAATTGTTTTTAGCCAATTATGAGGTTTTTTTTAGCATAATAAATAAACTTATAAAAGTGGACGGATTTTTTTGGCAAATCCTTCAAACTCTTTTTCCAATAAACCAAGGGCTACTTCTTTTGAAGGGGTAAATGGATATAAAGCAAAACATAACTCTAAATACACATCACTAACTCTTCTTCTAAACTTAAATTCGTCGTAAAAAACAGTTTCTCTTTTTAGTTCTAAAACTTCTTTACGTATTTCGTTTAAACTAGTGAGTTGCTCATTATCGGTAATTGTTTTGTTTGTTTTTTGGTTGATAGCTTTAATTTTTTTATCAACACTGTCCATTAAGTAATACAGTTTTTCGTGTAGGTTAAACATACGCATGGCTTGATTATACAAAAGAGCCATGTTTTTTTCTGTATAACCTTTTGCATTATTGGCTTCTATGTTGATAAATTGCTCATATTTTTTGCCATCTACATCAAGCACTGCTTTATACTTTCCTACTGGTACTTTGGGGCTTAGAACAGAAGAGTATAAAACTGGAGAACCACTTGTAAAGCCTCCAACAGCTACTTTAGGAGGATTAATATTTAAACCCCAACCAACTCTATTTAAACCTTTATTAGAAGTAGCATTGATATCTTTTATTTTCTTGTTGTTGGCATCGAAAATTTCAATCTTTACTGCCTTGTCACTTTTTTGTTTTAGATAATATGAAAACACGGGTACTTTTTCTTTATTGCCTGCAGTCCAACCAGCTAAATTACTATTTGGCGAAGGTGTAGAACCAGTAAAGTCATATTTAAAATTGGCTGTTGGATAAAAAATTACATCTTTATTTAAATCCGATTTTACCAGCAATCTAAGATTTTCTAGGTTATCTAAAATATAGATACCACGTCCATGTGTTGCAATTACCAAATCGTTGGTTTCTTCTTGTATTTGTATATCTCTAACTAAAGCATACCAAGGTATATTTTGGTATTTGCTTCTCATAAAATTTGCACCACCATCAATTGAAATAAATAAACCCATTTCAGTTCCAACAAATAACAATTTTTCGTTCACTATATCTTCTCTAACAACATGAGCAAATCCAGTAAATTCTGGAGATTTAATTAATGAAAATGTATTACCACCATCGTTACTTACTGTTACATAAGTTGTATGGTCTCCATAGCCATGATTATCGAAAGTAACATAGATTCTTTTCGGGTTTAACTTAGAAAGTTCAATACAGCTAATTGAAGAACCTGTTGGTACACCTGCTTTCCATGCTGCTGGGGCTTTGTTTATCCATGTTTTACCACCATCGTTGGTTAGTTGCAAATTACCATCGTCTGTACCAACCCAAATATTGAGTTCATTTTTAGGATTTTGTACTAAGGTAAATATGGTGCAATGGTTTTCTGCACTTGTGTTATCGCCTGTAATTCCACCACTGTTTTCTGTTTTTTGTTTTTCTTTATTATTGGTAGTTAAGTCTGGAGAAATTCTTGTCCAGCTTCTGCCTTCATCTATTGATTTAAACAAATATTGGTTGGCCATATACAAGTTGTACAACTTACCAGTATTAGGCTGTTTGGTATAATTGCCAATAATAATTGGCGTATTCCAATTCCAACGATGTTCTTCTTCGCCAATACCTTTTTGAGGTTTAATACTTGTAGATAGTCCGTCAGACAAATTAATTCTGTTTGCATTGCCACCTTGAGATTCTGCAAATAATATTTTAGCGTTGAAGGGATTGGATTGTACCCAAAAACCATCTCCACCATTAATTTCTTTCCACTCTAAACTGCTGATGCCGCCTGGAGACTCACTTGGTGCAAACCAACTACCATTATCTTGTAACCCTCCATAAACATTGTATGGTTTTTGTTTATCTACACCTACATGGTAAAATTGGCCAACCGGTAAATTATTTAAATATTGCCATGATATACCTTTATTAATACTCATATACACACCACCATCTGTACCTAGATAAAGTATATTGGGTTGTTCTGGGCTTATCCAAAGTGCATGATGATCTGCATGAGGTGTAATGCCACCAATAACGTTACCACTCCACGAAAATCCACCATCTGACGAATATTGAAAATCAAAAGCTGGTCTATATACCCTTTTAGGGTCTTTGGGATCAAATACCAATGTGCTGAAATAAAACGGACGTGCAGTGATATTGTCTGTACTCGCTAATTTTTTCCAAGTTTCACCTTCATCACTCGATTGATATAAACCCGGATTTTTAGCTTCAATAATTGCTAAGATTTCTTTAGGCTTAGATGGATTAATAGTTACTACAATTCTCCCCATTTCTGTTTCTGGAATTCCATTGCTTAACTTAGTCCAAGTTGTTCCACCATCAATACTTTTATATAAACCGCTGCCTTTGCCCCCCGAACTAAAAGAATATGGGTATCTGCGAAACTGCCAAAAACTTGCAAATAAAATATTGGGATTTGTTGGATGCATGGCTATATCGGCACAACCAGTTTCATTGTCAACAAATAAAATTTTTTCCCAAGACTTTCCTCCATTGGTACTTTTATATAAACCTCTATGTGGGCTAGAACTCCATAATGGACCAGGAGCAGCTACATAAATATTTTTTTTGTTGTTAGGATCTATAATAATCTTGGTGATATGTTCGGTACTATCTAAACCAATTTTTTGCCAATTCGATCCACCATCTGTTGTTTTGTAAATACCATCGCCAATAGATACTGTATTACGCATATTACTTTCACCTGTACCTGCATAAACCACTTTTGCATTATTAGGTTCTACAGCAATTGCACCAATTGATTGACAGTACTTATCGAAAACAGGTTGAAAATTTAATCCACCATTTTGCGTTTTCCAAATACCACCACCAGCTGTACCTACATATAAATTTATTTGGCCGTCTACTACAAGGCCTTCAATAGCAGTAATTCGACCACTCATGGTAGAAGGACCTAATGGTCTTGCTGCCAGTACTTGAAAGTAAGATGAGTTAATTGTTGGAGTTTGTGCTTGTAATTGCTGTATCCCAACAAATGGCAATGAATATAATAAAATTTTCTTTAACATAATATTGTTGTTTAAAAAAAGAATGCTCCAAAATTCAGTTGGAGCATTGATGATAAAATGTTGATGATTATTTTACTTGAAAAATTGACTCATCAATTGTTGGGTTAATGGTAACTTTTTTCAATACGTTTACCATCATTCCCATATCTGATTTGAATGGAATTTTTATTCCAAAATCTGTTGTTTGATAGTTTAAGTTTTTTGAAATAACTTTCATTTCTTGGCCTTGTTGCTTAGTTACAGATTCTTCTTTATAAATTAAGTTAGTTTTAAGATCAAAAAAGTAAGTAGTTTCTTTTTCATTTTTAGTAGTTAACTTAATTTTATGGTACTCATTACCATCTTCTTCATCTTTACCTAAATACTCTACTGTTGATCCTCTTTCTTTGTAATCAACAAATTCATCTTGAATTTCTAATTCGTCTAACTTATCTTTCAATTCTTCTTCACTTAATGGTTGTAAAGTAGTTTTACCAGCAAGCGGGTTTTGAGACCATCCAGCTTTTGGTGTTGTAATATCAATAATTTTTTGTCCTTGAAATTCAGCATCAACCCTAACACCTACATTCCTAATTGCAGTTTGTGTAAAGGGTATTTCAACTCCTTGTACTTCAATTTGCCCTTCAATAATCATGGATTTTACTTGTCTCCATTTTTCTTTACCACCAATGGCAATTAAGTATTTATCAATAATTTCATCAGCTGTTTGGGCCCTTGAAATAAAAGATGATAAAGCAAAAGCTGCTAACAATAAGAATTTTGAAATTGTTGTTTTCATTTTTTTATTTTTTGATTATCTAATGCAATAACAGGCATTATGCCAGATTTTTTACTAAATTATAGCTGTTCTGCATAAGCTATTTCTTTCTAGTATAAATGGTTAAATGATTATTTGTGTGGCACAGAAAATAGCTTTGTTTTTTTCTATTAATGATGTTTTCCTTTTTTCTGAAAGTACTTTTTTGTTAACCAATTACTCAATAATGCACTGCCAGTGCCAATGATTGCACCTGCAATAACATCGGTAGGGTAGTGCTCACCTAAATACATTCTTGAATAACCTACACTTGCAGCCCAAGCATAAGCAGGAATAATCACATACCATTTTTTGAAATTGATGCTTAATGAAGTAGCAGTTGCAAATGCTGTTGATGTATGTCCTGACGGAAAGGAAGGATCATTGTCTATTTGATATGGATAAATAAGGGTTGGATATTTTTCATACGGTCGTTCTCTGTTAATGGTGTATTTTAATCCTTGCGTAACCACTGTGTTAATAACCAATGAACCCATATTTTGCCAACCTTTTTGCTGTAGTTGTTTGTCTTTTTTTATATAGCCAATACTTAATATTGCTAATGGACTAACAACTGAAACAGGATAAACAGATGAGCTAGCTGTTTTCCAGTATTTTGATGAGTGTGAAGAGGAATTAATATTCTTCAATAAATCAACTTCCCAGTTTTGAGCAGTAGCATTATTAATTAAACAAAAACATCCTATGATGAATAGGATGTTTTTAAAATTTGTTTTTATAAACATTCAATTTGAGTTAAAAAGTGTATCCAAGACTTATATGAGCAGAAATAGCAAATACGGCTCTTTCATCTGCTCTTTTGCCTAATAAGGTTTCTAACCCTGCTCTAAAATTAAAGTGTTTATCAACTGGTTGATATCGATAACCCATTGAAACGCCACCTACTAAGCTAGTTGCTTTATGGCCAAAGTCTATTTGCCCATATAAAGCCTCTTTCTTAATAATGTTATTATTTTTTGCAGAAGAATTTACTACTGTTAAGTTCAATCCAGCTTCAACAAAATGACCATTTTTACCAACTAAATGATTAATGCCTACTGGTATAACCGTTAAGTTATAATCACCCATTGGAAAATAACCAACACCAACTCTAAAACCTAAGCCATCTAAGCGTTTGGTGAAACGTCTATCGTAGTTAACACTATAAAAAATACTATTACCACCACCTTCTACATATATTGCTGAAGATGGTTTTAGTGTAAAGGTTTTAGGTAATACCTTTTTCTTACGAACAAGTGTATCAGTCTTTTTTTCTTCTTTTGATTGTGCAAAAATGATCAATGAAAAAGAAGTGAATACAGCGAGTAAAATGATTTTTTTCATACTACAAATTAATATTTTTATTGTAAGGTTGCTAAACTTTCTTCAATAGTTTTTATTCTGGCTTCTGCATCGGCTTTTTTCTTTTGCTCCGCAGCAATTACTTCAGCTTTTGCATTGGCTACAAAACGTTCGTTACCTAACTTTTTCATTACACTTTCTAAGAAACCTTTTTGGTAAGCCAAGTCTTTTTCTAATTCTACTTTTAAAGCAACGGTATCTAATTCCTTTTCAGCTTCAATAAAAAACTTTTCAGCTTCAATAGCTACTACAATGGTATTAGCAACGGCATCTTGTGTGTAATAAATGTTTGCAGCATTGATTTGCTTTTTCAATATATCTTCTATGCTGGCATAATTGCTTTGTTGTGTTGTTTGAATATGCAATTGAATAACCTCTTTTGGCTTCAGTTGATTTTTTGCCCTTGCTTCACGTAAAGTGGTAATTACATTTTTCAACAAAGATCCTTGTGCTAAAACTGTTGCTTTTAGACTATCAACAGTTGATTGTTGCTTCACACATAAATCGTCTGTTCTCTCAGCTAAAGCATGATAAATTTCTTCTGTAATAAAAGGCATTATTGGATGTAACAAATGCATTAACTCCTCAAAAAATTCAACTGTTTTATTATATACTTTGGCATCAATGGGTTGTTCAAAACCTGGTTTCACCCACTCTAAATACCAACTGCAAAAGTCGTCCCATATTAAAGAATAAATCGTTTTTAAAGCTTCACTCAAACGGAATTGTTGCATTAAAGTTTCTACTTCTAATTTCACTTCGTTTAATCTATTTTCAAACCAAAGAGTCGGAAAGTCGGAAATGTCAGCAAGTCCGTTGGTACTGCTTTCGGTCTTCCTTCCTTCCCACATTTTCACCAACTTCAATGCATTCCACAATTTATTATTAAAGTTTCTGCCTTGTTCTAAAGCACTTTCATCAAACAATAAATCATTACCAGCAGGTGAGGAGATGAGTATGCCAAAACGTACAGCATCGGCTCCATATTTATCAATCAATTCCAATAAATCGGGTGAGTTGCCCAATTGTTTACTCATTTTTCTGCCCTGCTTATCTCTTACCATTCCAGTAAAATATACATCTTTAAAAGGTTGCTTTCCATTAAACTCATAACCAGCCATAATCATACGAGCTACCCAAAAGAAAATAATATCCTGCCCAGTAACCAAAGTGGTACTTGGATAATAATAATTTACTTCTTCGTTATTTGGATTGCTAATGCCTTTAAAAACCTCCATTGGCCATAACCATGAAGAAAACCAAGTGTCTAAACAATCTTCGTCTTGTGTAAGGTTTATATTGGAAGGTTGAAGGTTTAAGGTTGAAGGTTGAGGGTTTTCACCTTCTATATTCTTTCTTCTATCTTCTACCTTTTCTCTTTCTCCTTTCGCCTTTTCAATGGCTTCTTCCTTAGTTGCTGCTACATAACAGTTGCCTGCTTCATCATACCAAGCAGGAATTTGTTGCCCCCACCAAAGCTGTCTCGAAATACACCAATCTTTAATATTACTTAACCAATGATTGTAGGTGTTTTTCAGCTTAGCCGGATGAAACTGAATTTCATCTTCCATTACCGATGAAAGTGTTTCTGGATTTTTCTCCAAAAAAGCTTTCATGTTCATAAACCATTGTAAGCTCAAACGACTTTCAATAATAGCTCCTGTTCGTTCACTTGTTCCAACCTGACCTTTATAATCTTCTACTTTTTCTACCAAACCTAAACTCGAAATGTCTTCTATAATTTGTTTTCTTAAATCAAATCTATCCACTCCATTGTAAGCCAACACTTGCTCACTAGGGCTTTCATCCATTAAATCGGCAGCAGTAAATTTACCAGCTTCGTCTAATGTATTGAGTGCTTTTAATTTATGTTTTCTGCCAATTTCATTATCGTTCTTATCGTGTGCAGGCGTAATTTTTAAAGCTCCTGTACCAAATTCGGCATCTACATATTCATCGGCAATAATGGGTATTCTTCTATTGATAATTGGCACCAATACTTCTTTACCAATCCATGCTTTAAAACGTTCATCTAATGGATTAACACAAATAGCCACATCGCCTAAAATGGTTTCTGGTCTTGTAGTAGCAACAGTAATTGAATCGTGAGTCGTTAGTGGTGAACTGCTAGTAGTTGGTGATGATTGCGATGTAGCTTCATCATTCACCAATACATATCTTATATAATATAATTTACTATCAATTTCTTTAAAAATTACTTCCTCATCACTTAATGCAGTTTTACCTACAGGATCCCAATTTACCATTCTTAAACCTCTGTAAATAATGCCATCTTCGTGTAATTGTACAAAGGTTTTAATTACAGCTTTGTAGTAATCATCATCCATGGTAAATGCTGTTCTATTCCAATCTAAACTGCAACCTAATTTTTTCAACTGCTGTAAAATAATACCCCCATACTTTTCTTTCCATTCCCATGCATATTGTAAAAATTCTTCACGGGTTAAAGACGATTTTGCAATCCCTTTTTCACGTAACATTTGTACCACTTTTGTTTCAGTAGCAATAGAAGCATGATCTGTTCCTGGTACCCAACAAGCATTTTTGCCTTGCATTCTTGCTCTACGAATCAGTATATCTTGAATGGTATTGTTTAAACAATGCCCCATGTGCAATACCCCAGTAACATTGGGTGGTGGAATCACAATTACATAAGGTTCACGTTCATCGGGTATACTATAAAAATAGCCTTTGTTTAACCAGTGATTATACCAGTTAGCATCGGCAGTTTGATGGTCAAAATTTTTTGAAAGCTCCATAATTTAATTGCTACAATTTTAGGTTGGCAAAAATAAGGAAATGCAGGTGTGCTTTGTATAAAAAGGCATGTGGCTAAAAAGGCTTTGAAGCAAATGTTTGGGTTTTCACAATAATCATTCGTCCCGCTGTTCACTGCAAGTGCTACTGTTATGCAACAGTAGCAGCTTTTCGTTGCCATCGGGGCTAGAAAATATATGTTGAATTACTAATTAAATTAAAAAAAACAAGTTTCAAAATATAAAAAAATTTAACCACACTAACGATTCCCCACTCACTATTCACCATTCCCCAGCTCATTTTCTCACAATCTTAATTTCAACTCTTCTATTTTGAGAACGTTCTATTTCATCTCTTTCTTGGGTTAATGGAAACTTTCTTGCTAAACCTTTATAGCTCATACGATTGGTAGCAATGCCTTTTCTCAATAAATAATCATACACAGCTTTTGCTCTACGTACCGATAAATCTTGTGTTTGTGTATCTAAATCAATTCCATCCTCATCTGAAACACTACAACAAATATGGCCTTGAATATCTATGATTAATGTAGGAATGTTTACCATTGCTTCATACAATTCTTCCAATGCAGGGTAAGATTCTCTTAAAAAAAGATGTCTGCCTCCTATAAAATTTATGTTCTTTAATATAAAATTATCACCTTGTTTTACGGTTGAGTCTTGAATTTTTTTGGTGAGTGTGGTTTCTTTTCCTTGCTCTTCATTGTTTGTTTTATTTTCAGGTGTTACTGTCGTTTGAGTGGTAGGTTTGTACACAACTGTAATGGTTACTCTTCTGTTTATACTTCTGCTTGCAGCATCTGTAGCAGTTGTGAGTAATTGCGACTTTCCTTTGCCAGCAACTATGGTAATGAGTGATGGATCAATTCCATTATTTAGCAAATATTTTTTTACTGCTTCGGCTCTTTTTAAAGAAAGTTGTTGATTGTATTTTACTAATCCTATTTGATCTGTATGACCATAAATTTCAATAGACTCAATGGGCTTTTCGTTATTTGATTGCATAACCAATAACTTTTCTTGTTCGTTACCTGATAATGTATGTTGATTAAATGAAAACTGAACAGTAACAATAGCTGTATCATTGGCTAAAGCCATTGTACAAAGCAATAAAAAAGTAGATGTAATAAAAAACTGCTTCAACATATTTCTAATTTTTGGGTAAGGTAATTATTTCTATAAACTCTTTGAGAGATTTTTTTTATAGGCTTTTACACAGTTGTGGAATGTTAGCTTTTACCTAAAAAATTGAAGCCCTTATATTTGTTTTTCAACCTAAAAGTTTTGCATGAAACAACCCGTTGGAAAATTAATAGCTATTGGTGGAGCCGAGGATAAAGGCACCGATTTAGAAAAAGGCGAAATTTATAGAAGCAACCTGAACTTTTTTGAACTGGGTATTTTAAAAAGAATTGTTGAAGAAGTAGGTGGCGTAGAAAAAAGAATTGAAGTAATTACAACAGCATCTACCATTCCTTATGAAGTAGGTGAGAATTATTTAGATGCATTTGGTAAAATTGGTTGC
>CALRVE020000036.1:0-36021 GCA_943371535.1 Asaia bogorensis
ACAAAAATTCTTACGATAATATTGGCAGAAAAGTAAAAGCCATTTTAAACAATAATACTTGGCTGGTAGACTTTAAATACAGTTTCAATCCAAATCTTTAACTCAATTCATTTCAAAATAAATAAGCAAAATAGTATATGAACACACAGCAACACACTTTACATCCTTGGCATGGAGTACCTCCAGGAGAAAACGCACCAAGAACAGTTAATGCAGTAATTGAAATACCACAAGGCAGCCGTTGTAAATATGAAATTGATAAACCAAGTGGATTATTAAAATTAGATAGAGTTATTTTTTCTTCATTTTATTATCCTTGTAACTACGGATTTATTCCCCAAACTTATGGAGATGATAAAGATCCATTAGATATTTTAGTAATTACTTCATTACCTGTTGTTCCGCTTACACTCATGGAAGCAAAAGTAGTTGGTGTAATGCAAATGATTGATGGCGGCGATGCCGATGATAAAATTATTGCTGTTGCAGCCAACGACCCAGGTGTTAACCATTACAACAACATTGAAGAATTGCCTAAACACTTTTTTGACGAATTAAGACACTTTTTTGAAGAGTACAAGAAACTAGAAAACAAAAGCGTTAAGGTAGAAGAGTTTGGCGATAAGTCTATGGCATTAAAAATTATTGAAGATGCGATTAACTTATACAAAACCAACTTCTTAAAATAAATTCAATTGAAAAAAATGACCATTGCCACCATTTTAATACTCTTAGTTATTGGCGTTTTTGCTGGTATGTTAAGTGGTTTAGTGGGGGTTGGTGGGGGTATTGTAATTGTACCTTGCTTAGTATACTTTTTAGCCTATTCGCAAAAGCAGGCTCAAGGAACAAGTTTAGGGGTTTTGGTTTTACCAGTTGTAGCAATTGCTGCTTGGTATTATTATAAATCTGGAAACATGAACACTCATGCAGTGCCTATTATTGCAATTGGGTTCGTTGTTGGCGGTTATTTTGGAAGTAAATTTGCTTTAAGTTTACCCGATGCAACCATAAAAAAAATATTTGCCATTTTAATGATTTTAATTGCTATTAAGATGTTGTTTATTGATAAACCAATAGATGAAAATAGCACAATAGAAAAAAATAGTATTGAAAAAACTTAGGTTGGAACAAATAGTTTGCAACCCTATCTTTGCCAAAATTTATTACACATGGAAGCCGTAAAAAAATCGAGAACTAAAAATTGGATATTCTTTTTAATTTGGTTGGTAATAATTGTAGTAATGCTAGTTAACCCAGATTGGAGACCTTATTTTTGGTTGGCCTTACCGGGTGTAGTTACTCATTTTGCTTATGGCATGAACTTAATTGAATAATTTATTAAAAGCTTTATATATTAAAACTCAATACACAGAATGTATTGAGTTTTTTGTTTTTGGGGCTATCGGCTTTTGAACAATTTTCAGCTTTGGTGTTGGGCTTTCCGTTTGTAGTGTACCGCCTTTGGGCGGCACAGCTACCACTGCAATCCCAAGCCCTTGAACTTAAGAATATGAATGAGCCAATGCTATTTTCTATTAAAATTCAATCATCGCTTTAATTACTCCAGTTTCGGGCTTTAACCAACTTTCGAAATTGGTTTGTACTTCCTCAAATTTTACACGATGGGTAATATAAGTAGTTGGTTTAACTAAGCCTTTTTTCATGCTTGCAATTACATGATCAAAATCTACTTTATTGGCATTTCTGCTGCTCATTAAAGTGCTTTCTCTTTTATGAAATTCAGGATGGTTAAAACTAATCTCTCCTTTTTGTAGCCCCACTAAAACATATCTGCCTCCATGCCCTAAATATTGAAAGGCATTATTGATGGCTTTTAAACTTCCTGTGGCATCTATAATAACAGTTGGCATATCATTATTGGTAATGGCTTGTAACTTTTCTAAAGCATTTTCAGTAAGAGGATTAATTGTAAAATCTACTCCTAATTTTTCTTTACAAAAGTTAAGTCGTTCATCATTTATATCCATAGCAATTACTTTACCACCAGCAATTTTGGCAAATTCCATGGTACCTAAGCCAATAGGACCAGCACCAACCACCAATACATATTCACCAGCAACAACACCAGCCCTTCTAACACCATGTGCACCAATGGCCAATGGTTCTACCAATGCCAATTCATCGAAGCCAAGTCCATTACTTTTCAACAATGCATAGTTGGGTACAGTAACATATTCTCTCATTCCACCATCTATATGAACGCCAAACACATTAATGCTAGCACAACAGTTTTCTTTACCCATTCTACAGGCAATGCATGTACCACAATAGAAATAAGGAATAATGGTTGTAGCTTCTCCATTTGTAAACCCTTCGGCTGTTGTTTCAACAATTGTTGCAGCCAATTCATGCCCCAATATTCTTGGATAATTAAAGAACGGTTGAGTGCCTTCGTAAGCATGTAAATCAGTTCCACAAATACCAATGCGTTCTATTTTTAACAGTGTTTCTCCTTCTTTTGCAACAGGCATTTCGGCTGTTGAATAATTGAATTGATGAGGAGTTGTGCAAACCAGGGTTTTCATTTTTAAATTTTTTATCATTAGAAACGAATGGTAAATAAAAAATACAAAGTCATCAACTTTGTATGCTGAATAAAGAACAAATAGTTGAAGGGTGATTACTTTATTTTCTTTCACTGAAAGAAAAATAAAATAATAAACTATCGTTGCAACAGAAGTTTAATAGTAGTACTTCAGATGGTTACATAAAATTAATTTACTTCATAATGTTCTTCCAACAAACCTTGCTGCTTCATGGCTTGCCAAAATTTGTGTGGAATTTGTTTGGTAGCCATTTCAATATTTCCTTTTACTTTATTGGGATGAGAGGTGCTTAAAGCTACACTATCAATGCCTGGAATGTGAAACCCAAAATTAAAACATGCTTCGGCTGGCATAATGTTGAAGGTAGTACACAAAGTAAAAAATTGTTCTCTCCATGCGTATAATGCTTTTCCTTCTTCTGTTGCTTTATCTACTAACACATAATTATAATAATCTCTGCCAACTAAAAAACCACCATTGAAAACGGCTGAATTAATAATGGTTGTTCCTTTTGCATGCAAGTGTTTCACAAAGTCTAATAAATCTTGTGGATGCGATTTTACCGATAAACTATTGGCAAACATCACCCAGTCTAAATGTATGTCTTTTGAAATACGCTCAATAGATTTCCAGTTTTTTGCACCCACACCAACAGAAGTAATTTTACCTTGAGTTTTTAATTCATTTAGTGCTTTGTAAGCTTCTAAAATATCGTTGTAACGTTTGGCTTCATCAACTGCATCTGTTGCTGCTGCAAGGTATTCGTCAGGATCGTGTATAGATGCCATTTGAGAATCATATTCTCCCAATAATTCATTGCCTTGCTCAAAACATTCAATGATGCCTTGATAGCTAATTTTTTGAACAGCATCATTTTTTAATTCACGCCAAATGCCTTTTTCAAAAGTAGGTTCGGGTGTGGTAAGTTCGGTTTGATACCAACCCAATTTATTGCTGATGATGACTTTGTCTTTTGGTACACCCAATTCTTTCAATGCTTTACCCAATACCTCCAAAGCCAAGCCAGCACCATATTTGCCAGCAGTATCAAACATTGCAACACCACCTGGTGCATGTGTAATACACTCTTTAATGATGGCCAATTTTGTTTCGTAGGGAACTGCTTCATATAAATTTCCTAAACCACTGGTACCAAAAATTACAGAAGGCAATTGTATTGTTAATGACATAATTGTTATTTAAACATGATAAAACGTTGCAGCATTGTTACCAAAAAAATCGTGCTGCTCAGTTAAAGAAAAAGTAGCAAAATATTGTTGTACTATTTGCAACATTTGCTGATAAGATGCAGCAACCAAACATACTGGCCAATCGCTGCCAAACATAATTCTCTTAGTGCCAAATGCCGTTACAACAGCATCTAAATATGGAGTAAAGTCAGCTAATTTCCAACCATGATAATCAGCTTCTGTGACCATTCCACTTATTTTTGAATGAACGTTTTCAAACTGAGCAATTGTTTGAATATCTTTTTTCCATTCATCTATTAAACCTGCTTTTATATATGGCTTTGCAATATGATCAATTACAAACTGTTGATTGGGATTTTGTTGTACCAATTCTATTGCTGCTGGTAAATGTTTGGGAAAGATGAGTATATCGTAAGTGAAATTGAATTCTTTTAAAGCTGCAATGCCTCTTAAAAAATTTGGTTGCAACATAAAAGAAGGTGCTTCGCCTTGTAATACATGACGAAAGCCTTTTACACCATTGAATTGCTTATAATGGGCTAATCGTTCAACAATGTTTTCTGCTCGTAAATCTACCCAACCAACTACTCCTTTAATAAAATCATTTTCGTTGGCTAAATCAATTAAGAAATTGGTTTCTGCTTCTGTTTGATCTGCTTGTACAGCAATGCAACTATCAATATTGTTTTCCTGCAATAAAGGACGTAAATCAGTTGGCAGAAAATCTTTTCGTATTACAGCCATTGCATCATCAATCCATTCGTGTTGTACAGGATTGTAATGCCAAAAATGTTGGTGTGCATCTATTTTCATACAAACTAAACGAGGTTAAATATTTTATCCAATTGTATCCACTTCTCTCCTTCTTTTGCCCAAGGTAAGGCCTGCTGAAATTTCCACATTAATTGCTCCCATTCTTGCACTTTAGGATTGGCTGCATCCATGGCTGCTTTCTTAGCTGCATCAAAGGTTTCATCGGTTTCCATAATCATAAACAAACGATTACCTGTAAGATAAATTTCTAACTGCGTAATTCCAGCGGTTAAAATACTTTCTTTAATTTCCGTCCACACGTTTTGATGCCAATATTCATATTCTGCAATCAATGCAGCATCATCTACTAAATCCAGAGCAAAACAATGTCTTATCATAATTTAAGATTGTTTAGTTGATGTTACTTTATACCCTTTCCAACCAAAAAAGAAGATAACAATAAAGCAAATTAATGGTACTAAATAGCCCATTTGAATATTGCCAGTTACATCACTTATTTTACCAAATATTGGAGGTAGAATTGCTCCACCAACAATTGACATGATTATTAAACTGCTGCCAAACTCTGTATCACCTTTTAAATCTTTTATACCTAAAGCAAATATGGTTGGAAACATAATTGACATGAAAAAGCAAATACCAATAACTGTATAAACTGTAATCATTCCTGTTGCTGTAACAGCAACAATGCTTAATAATATATTGATAGCTGCATAAATTGCCAATAGTTTATTGGGTGCAATAAACTTCATTAAAATAGTACCTAAAAATCTACCTATTAAAAATGCAATACCACAAGCTGCTAAAAAGTCGGCTGCTTTTACTTCTGTTAATCCTGCACTTTTAGTAGCATATAGAATAAACAAACTAAATACCGACACTTGAGCACCCACATAAAAAAACTGTGCTGCAACAGCCCAACTTAGATGCTTATTTTTTAGTGCATGAAAAATACTTTTGCTGGCTTCCTGACCTTCTTCAGCTTGGATTTTAGGCAATTTGGTTAATGCAAAAACAATAGCAATAAATACCAATACCGAACCTAAAATAATGTAAGGCATTTTAACTGTTGAAGCTTCCGATGCCAAAGCAATTTTCTTAGCTGCTTCTGTCATTGTACTTAATTCTGCATCTGTATAACCTTTGGTTAAAATAATTCTTGCTCCAACAACAGGAGCTAAAGCAGCAGCCAATCCATTAAATGATTGAGCTAAATTTAACCGTTGAGTAGAAGTTGAAGGATCGCCCAAAGAAGCTGCATAAGGGTTTGCAGCAGTTTCTAAAATGGTTAACCCACAAGCTATAATAAATAAAGCAACCAGAAAAAATTCGTAGGACTGGTTATTGGCTGCAGGTACAAATAAAAATGATCCTATAGCAAATAATAATAAGCCAGTAATGATGCCTATTTTATACCCAAATTTTTTCATGATAAACCCAGCAGGTAATGCCATTAAAAAGTAGGCAATAAACACAGAGGAATCTACCAATGTAGCTTGTGTTGTACTTAATGTAAACGACTTTTTTAAATGTGGAATTAGAATTGGGTCAAGATTATGAGCAAAACCCCATAAAAAAAACAAAGAAGTAATTAAGATAAACGCAAATAAATACGGGTTCTTTTTTTTCATTTGGCAATGTTTATTTCAAGTGTTGAAAATAAAATAAGGCAGTTACTATTATGGTTTAATCAGCGAAATCGGTTTCGGCTAAATTGTATAAAAAAGGTAAAACCAATTGGCTTTACCCTTTTTAAAAACTATGCTTTTTTATATGCTACAAATTTTTGTTTACTTGTACCTAAGCCATCAATTCCCAATTCAACTACATCGCCATCTTGTAAAAAAATATTGGGCGTAAAACCTAAACCAACACCTGCAGGTGTACCTGTACTTACAATATCACCAGGCAATAAAGTCATAAATTGGCTAATGTAAGAAACCAAATAAGGAATATTAAAAATCAAATCATCTGTATTCCCATCTTGCATGGTTTTACCATTTAAGGTTAACCACAAACGTAAATTGTGTGGGTCTTTGATCTCATCTTTTGTAACCAACCAAGGGCCAATAGGTGCAAAAGTATCGCAGCCTTTTCCTTTATCCCATGTGCCACCACGTTCTAATTGAAACTCACGTTCACTTACATCATTGTGCAATGCATAGCCAGCCACATAATCCATTGCTTCATCAATCTCCACATAGCTTGCTTTCTTTTCCATTACAAAAGCCAACTCAACTTCCCAATCAGTTTTTACTGAATTTTTCGGAATCGTTACATCATCAAAAGGACCAGTAAAAGAAGTGGTAGATTTAAAGAAAATAATAGGCTCTTTGGGTATAGCAGCATTGGTTTCTTTAGCATGTTTTGCATAGTTTAGGCCTATACAAACAATCTTTGATGGACGAGCAGTTGGAGCTCCAATTCTAACCCCATCAGGTACTAAAGGCAACATACCTTTATGCTGTTCTAACATATATGCCAAATGAGGAATACCACCATTTGCAAAAAAATGTTCATTATAATCTTGTATAAAACCACTCACATCAAAGTTTTTACCATCGATATGAACACCTGGTTTTTCTTTACCCATTTCTCCAAAACGAATTAGTTTCATAAGCCTACATTTATGTCATCCTGAGCATAGTCGAAGGATGATGATTAAAAATATTTTGTTATCAACTATTGTAATTCTATTGAAAACTTGTGCAACATGTGCTGAGCTTATTTCGGCTAAGCTCAATACCGAAGTATCGCACCCTTCAAGGTTTGGTTCTTTACTCAACATACAACTCAACTTTCTCAACTTCCTCATCCCCCTTTAAGGGATAGGGGCTAATTATTCAACGTTACAAATCCTCCATCAATAGGAAAATCGCTCCCTGTAATAAACGATGCTTCATCACTGCATAAATACAAAATCAAAGCAGCCATTTCATCTGGTTTGCCCATTCTGCCAATGGGTTGACTCTTTGATAATTTTTCAAAAATTTCAGCTTCTCTACCCGGATAGGTTTTTGCAATAAATCCATCTACAAATGGTGTATGTACTCTTGCAGGTGATATACAATTGCAACGAATATTATCATTGATATAATCCTTTGCAACACTCAATGTCATTGCATAAACTGCACCTTTACTCATGCTATATGCAAAACGATCTGCCAAGCCAACTTTAGCTGCGATAGAACTGATATTAATAATTGCTCCACCACTTTTTTTCATGAATGGTATTGCAGCATGTAAACAATTGTATGTTCCTTTTACATTTACATTGTACACTTTATCAAAATCAGCTTCACTCGTATTTTCTGCATTACCAATATTGCTAATGCCTGCACAGTTAACCAGTATATCTACTTTTTCAATTTTAGCAAATGCAGCAATTACATCATTTTGAAGGGCTACATTCAACACAACTGCTTCGGCAGCTCCTCCATTTTTAATAATTTCATCAACGGCAGTTGTAGCATTTTCTGCATTTAAATCAGCCAGAAAAACTGTTGCTCCTTGTTTAGCTAAGGTCAAAGCTACAGCCTTTCCAATGCCACTACCTGCACCTGTTACTACTGCTGTTTTATTGTTGAGTGAAAACATAGTTGAATGTATTGATTGTTTACTTTTTATTTGTTGAATTTAGTTCAAATGGTGAATGATAAATACAATTAAATCGGTTGGTCCGTGTGCTCCAATCACTAAGCTTTGTTCGATATCAGCTGTTTTAGAAGGACCAGCAATAAAAACGCCATAGCCATTTTCTTGAATATCAATTGCAGCATAAGCGTCATGCATATTGTTTACAATATTTTTTGCTTCAATTACAATAATTAATTGTTCAGTTGAAAAAGGCAATATTCTATTACCCATATTTTTCTCTGTAACCCAAATTGTTCCATTCTCTGCTACTGCTATTCCACCTTTAATACATGCGATATCAATTGTATACAATTCTTCTTTAGTCAGATCAATTACTTCTTCATTTAAAACTGTTGCAATTCGTTTGCCAGCTTGCTTTTCATTGTTCAAAAAAATATCTATTTCTGTTGAATCATATACAACAATTACTTTCCCTCCAATACTTTGTAACACATTCATAAATTGCTCTTGTTTATTGGGAAAGGTAATTCCAATTACTTCGGCAATTTCCTTATTCACTAATAATTCAGTGTTGGCTAATTGTATTTCTTGTAATATTTTTTCTCTTGACCCCATTTTACTTTTTTTGTTGATCAATATACCAATCTCTAAAACTATGTTTGGGTGGAGCTGGCATATTTCTTTGCTTATACCAAGGATTTAATTTTTTGTTATTTAAGATCCAAGGAAATGTTCTCATTACCCATCTTCCAGTTGCACCTGCTATTCTAAATATTGTTGGATGACTCAATACCCAAGCCATTCCTTTCATTGCAAATTCTTTGCTTGTAGGTGCCAATCCTTCCTTCATTAAAACTTGTCGCCATTTCCAAAGTTGATTGTGAATATCAATCTTAACCGGACAAACATTGGAACAACTTCCACAAAGGGTTGATGCAAATGGAAGATCAGCATTGGCCTTCATATCAATATTTGGCGATAAAATAGAACCAATGGGTCCAGCAATTGCTGTATGATAACTATGCCCCCCACTTCTTCTATAAACAGGGCAGGTATTAAAACATGCAGCACAACGAATACACTTTAAAGAGTTTCTAAAATCGGGTTGTGCTAATTGATGTGTTCTTTTATTATTCACAATCACTACATGTAATTCTTTACCTGCCTGTGGCTTTGTAAAGTGGCTATTATAAGTGGTAACGGGCTGTCCAGTTGCACTTCTTGCTAATAGTCTTAGAAAAACGCCCAAGTCTTTTGCAGATGGAATAATTTTTTCTATGCCCATACTTGCAATATGAACCCTTGCTGAGTTTACTCCTAAATCGGCATTGCCTTCATTGGTACATACTACAATACTCCCTGTTTCAGCAACGGCAAAATTTACACCTGTTAATGCTACTTCAGATTGAAAAAAGTAATCACGTAAGTGAGTTCTAGCTTTTCTAGTTAAATATGTAGGATCGTTATTGCCTTTTTCAGAATGTAAGTGTTCATGAAAGGTATTACTAACATCTTCTTTTTTTAAATGAATAGCAGGCAATACAATGTGGCTAGGCACTTCATTTCTAAGTTGAACTATGCGTTCACCTAAATCTGTATCAATTACTTCAATACCTTTTTGTTTTAAAAACTCATTCAAATGGCATTCTTCAGTAAGCATACTCTTACTTTTAACCATTTTTTGAATACCATTATTTACAAGAATTGAATGAATGATTTCGTTATGTTCATGAGCATCATAAGCCCAATGTATTTTTACACCATTGGCTAAAGCATTGGCTTCAAACCTTTCTAAATATTGAGCTAAGTTTTGTAGAGTATGTTCTTTAATATCGGATGCAGCTTGTCTTAATTGTTCCCATTCGGGCAAGCTATGAGCAGCTTTATCTCTCTTTGTTCTAATAAACCAAAGTGTTTCATCATGCCAATTGGTTCTTGCCTCATCGGCAATAAATTGTTCGGCATTATATGCATGTTGAAAAGACATTAGTTAATGGATTGATTTAATATTTCGGCAATATGCATTACTCTAATTGGATAATTATTACGTTGAATGATTCCTTCTAAATGCATTAAACAACTCATATCATTTCCAGTAATTACTTCTACCCCATTTGCTAAATGTTCTTGCAATCTGTCTTTACCCATTTTAACTGAAACAGCTTCTTCGGTAACACAAAAAGTTCCACCAAAACCACAACACTCATCTAATCGTTTTGTATAAAACAACTCTAGCCCTTGAATAGATTGCAATAACTGTTCAGGCTTTGAAAAAGAGGGCACAACCAACTCACTCATAGATGATAAGTGCAATCCACGCTGCCCATGACAGCTTGAATGATAACCTACTTTATGAGGGAATGATGCTTTTATATTTTTGATATTTAGAACATCGGTAATGAATTCATTTAATTCAAATACGTTTTGACGAATGAATTTTGCTTGAGACAAATGATCACTAGTTAAGTGTTCTTTAATGTGTAAAGTACAACTACCCGATGGGCAAACTATATAATCGTTGGTTGAAAAATTTTCAATAAAATTATTATTGCATTGCTGTGTTAAATGATTAAAACCAGAGTTGGCCATTGGCTGCCCACAGCAAGTTTGATTGAGTGGATAATTTACTTTGCAGCCTAGTTTAGTTAACAGTTGAAATGTAGCAATTGCAACTTGCGGATAAAACTGATCTACATAACAAGGTATAAACAATTGTACTTTCATATACTACAATCTATAGTATTCAAAATTAGTTTGAACAAACCCATTTCTGTTTGCAAATTTTAACCAGTTTTGGTAGAATATTACCTAATAAAAACTAAGTTATGAGTAGAGATTAAACTAAAATTAGAACTTATCAAAAGTTCTAAAAAAACAATTCAACTTAAGTATAAAAGGGAGTTGTGCTACAAACAAAAATAGCTTGTTCTTTAAACAATAAAAGGTGCAGCTAGGCTGCACCTTTTAAATATGGAGTAAGGTTTAGATTAATATCTATTGTAACCACCACCGCCACCGCTGTTACCACGGTCACGATTGTATCCACCACCGCCGCCACTACCGCCACGGCTTCCACCACCACCATATCCACCACCACCGCTGCGATTTCCACCGCCGCCGTAGCCACCTGGTTTTTTGAAACCACCACCGCCGCCTGGACGTCTTTCACCTTCAGGACGAGGAGTAGATTCGTTTACTACAATCTTACGATCTTGAATGTCAGTATCGTGCAATGCACTGATAGCTGTACGAGCTGCATCGTCATCGCTCATTTCAACAAATCCAAAACCTTTACTACGGTTGTTGTTGAATTTGTCTGTTACAATTTTTGCTGAAGTTACTTCACCATAAGGTGCAAATAATTCTTGCAAATCTTCACTGGTCATGTTCCAGTTTAAGTTACCAACGTAAATGTTCATTTTAATGAAATTTGAAATTAAAAAAACCAATAAAAACAGTAACCAAAAACCCTGAAGCATTTACGTTAAAACCTTCTGAGAAATGGAAGAACTGACAATTGGACTATACGAAAATAGTGTTTTTAAGTATTTACCCAACATTTTTTTAATTTTTTCAAAATATTGTTCATTCAATGCATCTAAAATTCATTGACTACCATCCCAAAATTGCATATAATTGTTAGATTTACTTTTGGCGTATTTCAAAACATATGTTTTCAATTCTTCAAATTAATTTCTAAAGAAATAATTTTCTAAAAAAATCGTTATTGGATGAACAACTGACTTTTATGAGCCTGAAACTATTCTTTATTCGAAATTTTAGTCCTAGAGCATTAAAAAATAAATTCTTAAATGTTGCACTTAAAGGCGATACGGTTGAGTGTGTTTGTTGCAATAAAAAGTTTATCACTTTTTTACCAGCGGGCATTGAAAAAAGGGCTAATGCAAAATGTGCAAATTGTGGTTCTTTAGAACGTCATAGAATTTTATGGCATTTTTTAACCCATCAAACAAAATTATTTTCAGACAATATTAAATTATTGCACCCTGCACCTGAAAAATTGTTTTATCAAAAATTCAAATTACATAGAAATATAGAGTACACCTCAATAGATCTTAACCCAGATAAATACGATTATGGCAGTACAACCATAAAAATGGATTTAACCAACTTAACTTTTAATAATGATAGTTTTGATGTAATTATTTGTAACCACGTTTTAGAACATATACCAGATGATGCGAAAGCAATGAGTGAAATGTATCGGGTGTTAAAACCTGGCGGCTGGGCTTTATTAAATGTACCTGTTGATAATTCGAGAGCTACTACTTTTGAAGATATACATATCAATGATCCTAAAAAACAATTAGAACTTTTTGGACAACCCGATCATGTAAGAGTTTATGGAAGAGATTATAAAGACCGATTAGAAAAAGCAGGCTTTGTAGTAACACTTATTGATTATACCAAACAATTTAGCCATAACGAAAAATTTAGATTTGGTATGAAAGATGAGAGAGAAATTTATTACTGTACCAAACCCCAATAAACCAAAATATATTTTATTAAAAAAGCCTTGCACAAGTGCAAGGCTTTTTTAATATTTGATAAGTTTGTATTAATAAATTATTCACCAATAACTTCAAATTCAATTTCAGTAACATTGCTACCACCAAAATCAATTGTTGCTTTATAAGTGCCTAATTCTTTTACTTCATCGGTAATAGAAATACGCTTTCTATCAATTTCGTATCCTTTTTGATCTCTAATTGCACGAGCAATTTGTAAAGAAGTTACGCTACCAAATATTTTACCACTTGTACCAGTTTTAGCTGTTACTTTAACTGGAGAAGATTTCAATACTTCGATTACTTTATTGATTTCGGCCAATAAAGCTGCTTCTTTTTTAGCTGCAACTTTTAAACGCTCTTGTAATTGTTTTAAGTTAGATGGGCTTGCTTCAATAGCAAACTTTTGAGGTATTAAGTAGTTACGAGCATAGCCGTTTTTTACTTTTACCAATTCATTTTTACCACCTAAATTATCTACGTCTTGAATTAATATTACTTCCATTTTTTATTGTTTAGTTCCCAAGAGCCCAATCAAAAATTAAATGTTGATTGATAGACTGTCTCTTGCTAAAGCAAGATTAGGGATGGTTACTAATTATATTGTTACAATTGTAACAATTGGTTATTTAAATAAATCGGTTACGTAAGGTAATAAAGCCATTTGACGAGCTTTTTTAACTGCATCACTTACTTTACGTTGGTACTTTAAAGAGTTACCACTTAAACGACGAGGTAACATTTTACCTTGTTCGTTTACAAACTTCTTTAAAAAATCTACGTCTTTGTAATCTACGTATTTAATGCCGTATTTTTTAAAACGACAAAACTTTTTCTTTGGCTTCTCCTGCTTAATTGCAGTAAGGTATTTTATTTCATTTTTTGCCATCTTATGCCTCCTTCTTTTGAGTGTTAAAACCTACGCCACTTTTCTTAACTGCATTGTAGTGAACGGCGAATTTGTCCAACTTCGTCATCATATGACGCATTACTTGCTCATCACGTAATAATTGAATTTTCAATTTTTCGTTAAATGAAGCATCAGCAGTGTACTCTAAAACCCAGTAAATACCTGTGGTTTTCTTTTGAATAGGGTAAGCTAGAGATTTTAAACCCCAAGGATTGGTGTGTACAATTGTTCCACCATTTTCGGTAACTAACTCAGCGTATTTCTTTTGAGCCGATTTAAAATCGTCTTCAGAAAGAACCGGAGTGAAAATTACCATCAATTCGTAATTGTTCATTACTCTTGTTTTTTTGTGATTAAATTGGTTTTACCCATTGGACAATTTCAAAATTGTATTGAAAAAGATTCTGCCAAAACAGAATTGGGACTGCAAAAGTAGGGTTTTGCACTTAAAAAACAAGCCTATTGGCTATTTTCTGTTATTGGCACTGCTTTTACATACAAAACTGTATGAAATTAAACCATTTAAAAAGGTAAATGAACAAACAAAAGATACAGTTATGTATTTTCATTGCCTATAAATTGAGTTCGTCGTATGAATATTAAAGAAGCATTATCTGGTGTTTACTCAAAAGGGCAAATAGAAACTGTTGCAAAATATGCTTGTAGTAATACAATTCATTTTGATGAGTTGATGCAATGTTTTTTAAGCAACAATATAAGGCTTGCTCAAATGGCATCCTGGAGTGTTAGTTATTCTGCTAGGTTGAACCCATGTTTTATAAAGCCATATATAAAAAATTTAGTAGAGCAATTACAAAGAAAAGATGTGCATGATGCAGTAATTAGAAACAGCATTAGAATATTACAAGACATTGAGATACCAGAGGAACAGCATGGTGCTGTAATGAATAGTTGCTTTGAACTGATTGAGCAACCAAGTACTCCTGCAGCTATTAAAGCATTCTCATTAACCACATTGTATAACTTAACAAAAGTATATCCTGAGATAAAACAAGAATTAAAGCTATTGATTGAAACTTTATGGGATAATGAATCGCCTGCTTTTAAAAGTAGAGGTAGAAAAATATTACACCAATTGAATAAAAATAGTTGAACAATGTTTTATAGCCGAAAGGCATGGGGATTGAAGCAAGTAGCCCACAGTTTACGAGGACTACTTGCAAAAAGCCCCAACTATTGTTTATTGATATACATCAGCAAACTGCCCCAAATGTTTAAAAAAGCTTAATACAAACTTGCTGCATTTACTTACGTATGTTTGCAGATAATTTTTTGAACAGCATGAAAAAAAACTTTCTTTTTACTGTACTTATTTTATTGAGTATTTACAGCTTTAGCCAACAGAAATCGTATAAAATTTCGATTATTGCTTTTTATAATTTAGAGAATTTATTTGATACCATTGACAATCCAAGAATTAATGATAACGAGTTTACACCTAAAGGTGAAAGAAGTTATGGAAGTGAAATTTATTGGAATAAAATGGATAAATTGGCTACTGTAATATCTAAAATTGGAAGCGATGAAAAGCCTGAAAGTATGAGCCCCGATGGCCCAGCCATTATTGGTGTTGCAGAAGTTGAGAACGATACGGTATTGGTTGATTTAGTAAATCATCCATTGATTAAAAAAAGAGGATACAAAATTATACATTACGATAGCAAAGATGCCCGAGGTATTGATGTTGGTTTTTTATATAACCCTAAATATTTTAAGCCAGTTGAAAGTGCTCCGTTATTTGTTCAATTACCCGGTGGTGCAAAAGATGCTTATTATACCAGAGATATTTTATGGGTTAAGGGCAAATTAGATGGTGAAATGGTTCACGTTTATGTAAATCACTGGCCAAGTCGTTTGGGAGGTGAAGAAAGAAGTGCACCTGGACGAGCTGCTGCTGCGATGGTTTGTAAAAGACATAGTGATAGCATTGCTGCAATTGATGGTGAACAAAAAGTAGTGATTATGGGCGACTTAAACGATGATCCTGTAAGTGCTAGTTTAACAGAAGTACTAAAAGCCAAAGGTAAAATTAAAGATGTAAAACCTGGTGGATTATATAATCCTTGGGTTGAAATGTACAAGAAAGGTTATGGCACATTGGCATATCAAGATGCATGGGGTTTGTTTGATCAAATTGTTATTTCTCATCCTTGGCTAGATAAAGAACAGAAAGGATTTTTCTTTTTTAAGCAAGTTATTTTTAATAGAGAATTTATGACCGAAAATAGAGGTCGTTACAAAGGTTATCCAATGCGTACCTGGGATGGCAATACTTATAGAGGTGGCTATAGTGATCACTTTCCTACTTATTTGGTAATGTTGAAGACGATTAACTAGAAGAATGTGAATGTTGAGTCGTGAGTAAGATAAATCGTGATTGGAAAAACACTATTGGTTTAGTTGTTGTTAGTGTAGATTATAGAGAAAGATTAATAAACTAGTTTTCTGTGGTATTGCCTGCTGCTTTTAAACCAATTAGTAGTACACCAATTACAACTAAAATAGTTCCTACTAATTGTTCTAGAAAAATAGATTCTCCTAAAATAAAATAGGCTTGTATAATGGTTGAAACTGGCCCTATACTAGTAATGATAGCAACATTGTTACTGCCAATTTTTTTCATGCCATTGCTAATTAAAAAAGATGGCAATACAGTTGCTACAATTGCCAATGCACAGGAGTAACCAATTAAAGTGGGTGTAAAATGAATATTGGTTATAGAACGAGTAATTAAAAAATGAACAAAAATACCCCCTGTTGCAGCAAACATTGCATAAGCAGTATAACGTGTAGCACCAACAATGTTTACCATTTTACCAGTACCAACTAAATAAAAAGAATAGGTAACTGCACATAAAAAAACCATAAAAGAACCATAGAAAAAATTTGGATTATTGGTATCAATTTTCAGCTCTCCATAATAAGCCAAACCAATACCAGCATAAGTGAATAGCAATGCTGCAATTTGAATTTTACTCAGCTTATTTTTAAATAAAAAAGTATTGATTAAAACTGCAAAAGTTGGATACAAAAAAAGTATCAATCGTTCTAACCCTGCCGAAATAAATTGTAGCCCAATAAAATCGAATAAACTACTTAAGTAATAGCCTAAAAAACCAAGAACTAAAATGTAAACCCAATGTTTTTGTGTGATTACAGTTTTATTTTCTTTAGTATAAGCTAACCGAGCTGCAACCAAATAGAAAGGTAAAGAAAACAACATTCGTAAAGCCAATAAAGTAACAGCATCAGTTTGAGTAGCAGCAAAAGCCAACTTTACAAAAATAGCTTTGGTTGAAAATAAAATTGCACCAGTAAGTGTAATTATAAAACCAGCTAAGGTTAATTGTTTTTGTTGGGTTTTATTCATTCATACACTTTTACTTTTCTATTAACGAAAAGCAATAGCAGTTGTTTTCATTAAAAAATAAACTTTAATAATGTAATGCTTAATATGGTTGTAAATGACAAGGAGCTCCTTTTTTAGGGCCACCACCCTCTTCAATTCTTTTACATGCAGGTGATAACTTTTTATACGCATTTTCTTCAGCCTTTTCATCATCGGCATCAAAGCCTGCATTGTTTAATGCTGCTCTAATATCTTCTACACTAGCTCTATCAACAAAATATTTTACCTTGAAAATACCATTTTTTAAATCGAACTTCCACTCAACTAATGCATTTTCTAAATAGCCTTTATTTTGAATTATTAAGTATTTTTCTAACTTTTCTTTACACTCCCAACAACGCAAATTGGCCGATTTAATTTCTACCCATTGTGGCTTGGCACTCATTACTTGTGCTTGAGCAGAAAATCCAATGAAAATACAAAATAAAATAGCAATAATTTTTTTCATACAATTTATTTTAGTAATTGAATAGTAAAGTTCATTTTCAAATTCCTTGCCAATTCGCTGGATCTTTTCTCCAGTTCATTAAAAGTTCTTGCACATTGGCTGTAATTATATTTTTTTCTATGGCAGTTTCAATTAATGTTGAGTAATTGGTAAGTGATTGATATTTTATGCCAGCTTGTTCAAATGCGGTTGTAGCAACATCAAATTCATAGGTAAAAATAGAAACCATTCCTACTACGTCTAATCCTGCATTTTTTAATACATCTACCACTTGTAAACTACTTTTACCAGTAGATACTAAATCTTCTATCACCAAAACTTTTTGATTGGGTTCAAAATGACCTTCGATTTGATTGCCTAAGCCATGTTCTTTGGGTTTTGGGCGAACATATATATAAGGCAGCTTTAATTGATCGGCAGCCATTGCACCCCAAGCAATTCCAGCTGTTGCTACTCCAGCTAATAATGTAGCATCTGCAAAATTTTCGAACACTACATTACACATTTCACTTTTAATAAAATCTCTGATAAAGGGAAATGAAAGTACTTTACGATTATCGCAATAAATAGGACTTTTCCAACCACTAGCCCAAGTAAACGGCTGTTGTGGATTTAATTTAATGGCTTGAATTTGTAATAATTTTTCGGCTACTGCTTTTTCGTTGGTCATAGCAACGAAGATATATTTTGATTGTAATTATTAGATAGTAGATTGCATTTTATTATTCACATAAGCATGAACAAGAAAAAAATTATTGCAGCAGGTGGTTTGGTATTGAATGAACAAAAAGAAATATTACTCATTTTTAGAAGAGGGAAATGGGATTTACCCAAAGGAAAATTAGACGAAAATGAAACCATTACTGCATGTGCTGTACGTGAAGTAGAAGAAGAAACTGGTTTAAAAAATATTACTTTAGGAAATTTTATTACCAAAACCAATCACGAATATTTTGATAAATGGATAAATGAAGAGGTAATAAAAGAAACCTGGTGGTACGAGATGTTTGCTTCAAATAATGAGCAACTGATACCCCAAACAGAAGAAGATATTGAGCAAATTATTTGGTCAAATACATCAACAGTACAAAAATGTTTACTGAATACTTACCCTAATATTATAGAAGTAATTGATACCTATTTTTCGGTTGATTAGCCTTAATACGAAACTTATTTACATAAAAAAATCCCCACAATAAATTGTAGGGATTTTTTTATGAGTTATCGTAAAATTATTTTACTTCAACTTCAGCACCTGCTTCTTTTAATTTAGCAGCTAATTCTTCAGCTTCAGCTTTAGAAACGCCTTCTTTAACTGGTTTTGGAGCACCATCTACTAAATCTTTAGCTTCTTTCAAACCTAAGCCAGTTAATTCTTTAACGATTTTAACTACGCCTAATTTGCTTGCACCACCGCTAACTAAGATTACATCAAAAGATGTTTTTTCTTCTACAGCAGCAGCACCTTCGCCACCACCAGCAGCAACTACAACTGCAGCAGCAGCTGGTTCAATGCCGTAATCAGCTTTTAATACATCTGCTAATTCTTGTACTTCTTTTACTGTTAAGCCTACTAATGTTTCGGCTAATGCTTTAACGTCTGCCATTTTTTTACGTTTTAACCGCTTTCATTGTTTTGAAAACTCCAGCGGATGGTTATAAAATTTACCTCATTTTAACCTCAGAGGCATTGGGAATTTCAAGGTTTAAAGTTGAAGGTTTGAGGTTTAATGTTAAACCACAAAATATTCAACCATTCATTCTTCTTTTTAAGAAGGGCATTATTCAGCAGTTGCTGTTTCAGCTTGCTTTTCGTGGTGGTGCAATAAAGCAGCCAATACACGTTTAGCAGGTGATTGTAACAAGCCAATAACTTCACCAATAAGCTCATTCTTAGTCTTAATTTGAGTAAGAGCTTTTAATTGATTATCGCCTGTATAAATATCTCCATTTATGAAAGCAGCTTTTAAAGTTGGCTTTTCACTTTTGTTATTTGCTTTGCGGAAAGACGAAATAATTACAGCCGGTTCTTTTGGATTTTCGCTAAACATCAATGCAGTTACATTGTGTAAGCTATCAAAAATACCAGCATATTTTTCGCTATCTAAGCTTTCTAATGCTTTTTTAATTAAAGTGTTTTTAGCCACTTTCATTTCTACTTGCTTATCAAAACAAGCTTTACGTAAATTACCAACTTGAGCTACTGATAAAGATTCAGTGTCGGTAATATAGAAATTATTGTATTGTGTGAATTTCTCCTTGAGAACTTCAATCACTTCGTTTTTTTGTTGTTTAGTCATAACTAAATTTTATTCAACCCATTTCACAGTATTGCAATGAAGCAATACTCCATAGGATTAGTTAGATAATGCTTTTGTATCTAATGAAATACCAGGACTCATAGTACTGGCCATGCTTACAGCTTTAAGGTAAGTACCTTTTGCAGAAGATGGTTTTAATTTCATGATGGCGTTAATTAATTCAGTACTGTTTTCTGCAATTTTAATTGGATCGAAAGAGATACGACCAATTGAAGCATGAACGATACCAGTTTTATCAACTTTAAAAGCAATTTTACCGCCTTTAACTTCATTAACTGCAGCAGCAACATCGTTGGTTACTGTACCTGTTTTAGGGTTTGGCATTAAGTTACGAGGACCTAATACTTTACCTAATTTACCAATTTTAGGCATTACAGATGGAGTTGCAATGATTACATCAATATCTGTCCAACCACTTTCAATTTTGGTAATAAATTCGTCTAATCCAACATAATCAGCTCCTGCTTCTTTTGCACTTGCTTCTTTATCTGGCGTACATAAAACCAATACACGTTTGGTTTTACCAGTACCATGAGGTAAACTTACAGTACCACGAACTTGTTGATCGGCTTTTTTAGGATCTACGCCTAAACGGATGTGTAAATCAACTGAACTATCAAAGTTAGTACAGTTAATTTCTTTTACTAAAGTGGCAGCTTCCTTAAGAGAATAAGCTTTGTTTTTATCCACCTTAGTATTGGCTACTTTTCTTTTTTTAGTCAATGACATTTTTTAGAATTTTTTTGGTGAATAAATTAGTTTTTTTCCCAAGGGGCTTGTCCATCTACAGTTAAACCCATACTACGAGCAGTACCAGCAACCATTTTCATAGCACTTTCTTTGGTAAAGCAGTTCAAATCGGGCATTTTATCTAAAGCAATAGCCTCAATTTGCTCCCAATTAACTTTACCAAGTTTAATACGGTTACTTTCTTTACTTCCTTTTTGAATTTTTGCTGCTTCCATTAATTGGATAGCTGCTGGTGCAGTTTTGATGACAAAATCGAAAGATTTGTCGGTATACACAGTAATTAAAACAGGAACTACTTTTCCTATTTTATCTTGAGTTCTAGCATTAAATTGCTTACAGAACTCCATAATGTTAACACCCTTAGAACCAAGGGCTGGACCTACTGGGGGTGCTGGATTGGCTTGACCACCCTTCACCTGCAGCTTAACATAGCCAGAGATTTCTTTTGCCATTGTTATGTGATTTAATTGGTAATAGCGTTCAAAAATTAAAAATTTCAAATTAGAAATTAGCAATTTTAGAACTCCCAAAGACGTTGGTTTTACGCAACGAATTCAATCATTCTTAATTGTAAAGAACTTTTTGGGATTGCAAAAGTAGGGGTTTTGTAGATAAAATGTAGTTTTTTTTGTTTTCTACCTACTACTAGCGTTATTGATTAAATGAACCAATATTGTATTAAGGTATCAATTTGAAATACAAAAGATTGTACTTAAAGTATCTATACAATGAATCTTCCTCTTTATTTAAAACTCAGGCAACCGATTATGTATATTTATCGTTTATTATCAAAACTAAGTAGTTCATGAAAAAAATCTTTGCTTTCTTATGCTTTATTGTACTAGTGAGTTGCTATTCTTCTTGCTTTTATAGAAAAGGAGATGAATTGGTGATTACATGCGATACATCAAATGCTATTTCATACAGTCAAAAAGTGTTACCCATTTTTCAAAACAATTGCTACACCTGCCATACCAACAGTAGTAGTGGTGGTGGTTGGTTAATGGGCAATTATAACAGAGATAAATCTATATCTCAAAGTGCACGACTTGTTGGAGCAATTAACCATGCAAGTGGCTTTTCGGCTATGCCTAAAAATGGTGCAAAATTGAGTGCCTGTGAAATTGGTACAATCGCTAAATGGATTAATGAAGGTTGCCCAAATAACTAAACCACATTTATGAAAAAAAAATTATTGATAGTATTTGGCATATTGGGAATAGTAATTTGTGCAGTTGCCATTTATGCTTATACGGAATACAATAGAAAGGCAAAGCCCTTGAATGAAATGAAAGCTCAATTTTCTTTAAGTGCCGATAGCTTGCTACAATCTTTTATTGAAAATGAACCAAAAGCAACTGCTACATTTTTAAACAAAGTTGTATTGGTGAATGGAACAATCACTGCAATTGAAAAAAGTGAAGGCAAACAAATTGTAAATTTTGAATTAACCAATGGAAGCATCAGATGCTATTTAGATAGTTTACAAACACCCTTACAACCCAATATCATTCATCAAAAAGCAAGTGTTAAAGGTATTTGTACTGGCTTTACAGCCGATGAATTAGGTATTGGTGCAGATGTTGTTATGAATAGATGTTTTATAGAACAATAAACTAACATGATTATGAGAACAATTATTTTTTCGCTTCTTTTTTTGCTTTTTTCAACCACTATTTCAGCACAAGAAAAATGGTTTACCAAAAACGGTAAAGTAAGTTTTGATGCAACAGCTGCAAAATCGCCTGAAAACATAAAGGCTGTAAATAATGCTGTGGCCTGTGTTTTAGAGAGCAATAATGGTAGTTTACAATTTGCAGTATTAATGCAAGGGTTTGTTTTTGAAAAGGCATTGATGCAGGAACATTTCAATGAAAATTATGTAGAAAGCTCTAAGCATCCTAAAGCTACTTTTAAAGGTAGTATAGTAAATTATAGTACTGTAAAACTGAACACCAACGGTAATTATCCTGTTACTGTGAAAGGTGTATTTACTTTACATGGTGAAACAAAAAATATTGAAACTACAGGTAATATAAACGTAAGTAATGGCAAATTAATTTGTACTGCAGATTTTAATATTGCCCTAGCCGATTATAAAATAAATATTCCAGCATTGGTTTCCAATAAAATTGCCAGTCAGGTAAAAATTAATTTAGTTGCAACCTTACTCCCTTTGAACAAATAATTAAATAACCACATGTACAAAAAAATAACTGCATCAATAATTGCCCTCTCGTGTATAGCAACAAGTAACTATGCAACTGCACAATCTACTGATATGGATAGTTTGTTAAGTAGCGATGTGCCTAAAAAAGTATTTGTGAAAAATGCCTTTAAATCTAACCGAGTTATCAATAGCCATTCAGTAGAATTTATTGCACCGGGTGCAATGGATTTTAGAATATTACATCGCTTTGGTGTTTTGAGCGAAGGCGGTAGTAATTTCTTTGGCTTAGATCAAGCAACCATGCGTATGAGTTTTGATTTTGGTGTTTTAGAAAATTTACAGATAGGCATTGGCAGAAGCACATTTAAAAAAGAATATGATGCATATTTTAAGTATGCTCCTATTCGTCAGCAAACAGGTAAAAATAATGTGCCGCTTACTATTGCATTTGCTGGTGGCTTAACATTGAATAGTGCTGCAAGTGCAGATTCAGTATACAAAATTCATTTCTCTAATAGAATGGCTTATTACTTTCAGACCATTATTGGTAGAAAATTTAGCGACAACCTTTCGTTGCAAATAATGCCAACCATGGTACATAATAATTTTGTGCCTTTGAGTTCACAACCCAACGATGTATTTGCATTGGGTTTTGGTGGAAGAATTAAGCTTACCAAAAGAGTTGCTCTTACAGTAGATTACTTGGCTTTACTAAATGGAAAAGTTGCCAATATAAATTATAATCCATTAACAATTGGGGTAGATATTGAAACTGGTGGCCATGTTTTTCAGCTTCATTTATCTAATGCTAATGGAATGAACGAAAGAGCTTTTATTACAGAAACAACCAATACTTGGGGCAAAGGACAAATTGGTTTTGGGTTTAATATTTCTCGTATGTTTCAAGTGAAGAAAAGAAAAGTATAATTAATTGTTTTTAAGCTAATTAATTTGTTTCTTTTTACTTGTGTAGTGAAAACTAACACCTACACCAAAGCTGTATAAGTTTACTTTCCCATTGCCAATGCCTGTTAAAGGTATTTTTGCGTAAGGCATTATTTGATATGCAAGGTTTTCGCTGATGCTTCTTCTATAAGCTGCTGATAAATTAAGAATAGATAAGAGATGATTGTTGGCATTTTCGAAAACATAAGGATATTTCACCAAGTTGTTATAGTATAAATAGGTATAGGTATAGTCTTCTTTTTTCATGAAGTAGGTAGATAACCCTACAGTTGAATAAAAACTATTTTTCCCTTTTTGAGCAACCAAATAATTGAGTTGCAAAGGAATTTCATAAACAATACAGGTTGCATCAATATCTGTTAAAAAATATCTACTGCCTAAAGAATTAGTAACTTTATAAGAGGTACTATCGGCATTATAAACTTTCTTAGCAATAGCAAAACCTGTTGTTAAACTTAATTTTTTACTCAAAGGATAGCTTAATAAAATACCAACTCCAGTACTTACTTTTCTTGCAGCATTTTTTCCATCTGTTGTAGCATCGGCAGTTACTAAAAAACCAATATCAAGTTTAGATAAAAATGGTTGTGGCTTTTTAACTGAATCGTCTTTCTTTGAAACAATGTTTGTGCTCAATTCCTTTTGTAAAGGAATATGAATGTCTTGAATTTGTAATTGTTTGGTTATTACTCTTTCGTAAGAAGCTTTTCCTCTTAAAAAGTTTGATTCATTATTTTCAGTTGAACCTTCTGATATGGCTTGTACATTTTCTTCATCTTTTACTTCTGCAACTTTCTGCTGATTGTTTGTATTTCCTTTTTTGTAATGGGTAACAGTAGAAATGAATTTATTTGTTTTGTTTGTATTTATTGCAGATGATTTTTGATGAACTTCTTGAGTAGTAGTTACATTTTTTGTATTGACATTTTTTTGTTGATGACTCTCCGACTGAACATCTAATAAATTGCTGTTTACAACATCGTCTTCTGAATTATTATTTGAAGTTATTATTCTTGACTCTGTACGATTTTCGGTTGCCGTTTTATTTTCTTCAAACTGACTGTTATTGTTTATTGTACCACCTGTGCTTGCTACATTAACATTTTTATGCTGTTGTGTTTTGGACTTATTATTTTCAGTTGTTGGTTGTTGATAGTTGTTTGATAGTTTAGTATTACTAGTTAATAACCATGCACCTACTAATAAAAGCATTGCTCCCATTAGCATCCACCAAATAATAATGGGGCGTTTCTTTTTTTCTTTATTTAACAACAACTCCATTTTTTCCCATGCCTCTTCGGTATAGGCAATGCCATACTCTTCTGCTGCTTTACGTGCAAGAAAGTCTGTATGTTTATCAAACTGCTCTTTGCTCATAATTAGTGAACTTTTGTTTATCAATCAATTTCTTTTGCAAATGCAATCTTGCCTTTGCCAAATTAGACTTTGAAGTACCCACTACAATGCCTAATTGTTGAGCTATTTCTTCGTGTTTAAACCCATCAATTACATACATACAAAAAACTGCTCTATATACAGGTGTCAATTGCATAATGGTTTCAATAATTTCTTTGTAAGAAATATTTTCTAATAATCCTGTATCATAATTTTCTAGTTCATCGGCTTGTTCTATATCTACAGACAAAACATGCTGTTTATTTTTTCGATACGCATCAATAGCAGTGAATATCATTATTTTCTTAAGCCAAGATTTAAATGAAGCAATTGCATTTATAGCTGGAATATTAAACTGCTTAATTCCTTTAAATACTTTCAAAAAGCCATCATTCATCACTTCTAATGCCTCGTCTTTATTATTGGTATATCGTAAACAAATGGCTATAGTAAAATCGTAAAAAACATAATAAAGCTCTTTTTGACTAGCCCTTTTTTCGGCAGCACAATCTTTTAATAAAACAATGAACTCCTTTTCTACCAATACATTAGATAGTTTATTATACTCATTCATAGAACTGCTTTGAGGCAGTTCTATGAATGAGTGATTAGGTAGTGTATTATTAGGGTTCATTAAGGACTCTAAATTATTGAATACTAATTAGCCAATAATGGTATAGTTTGTGCAAAATCTTTGGCAATGAATCTAGCAAATAATCTATTTACACTGCCTGTTTTTTGTATTTGAAAGTTTAATTTATTGTTACCAACAATTAATTGATGATTGGTTTGTTGCAATATTCTACCATTAATATCTATTAACTGAATAGTAACATTAGTTGCCTTTTCACTGTACAATTCCGTTATTACCGTTGTTCCTTTGGTTACCATGGTTGGATAAACTTTAGTAATAAAGGTTTTAGTTGCTTTAATGGTAACTGTTAATACGTTTGAGTATTTAACAGATCCATCATTGTCTACTATTTTAATGCGATAATAAATGGGTTTATTAAAATAAGACGGATTATTATCAATAAAACTGTAGCTTTTATTTTCATTGATATTTACTTTACCAACACTGTAATAAAATTGAGCATCGTTGCTTTTTTCAATTTCGTAACGAGCCACATTAATTTCTTGTGTTGATTGCCAATCTACTTTTACAGATTGATTCACAACTTGAGCCTTTAGATTAGCTAAAACAGCTGGTAAAGCAATTGAGCTAGAATTTGAATAAATAAAATCTCCAGCAGAACCTGACCCATTTGCGGCATTGCCTACATAAAAAAAAGTAACATTATTGTCGTTAGTTCCTGGCGATGCTGGGGCTGTCCAACGAACGTTATTGTAAGTATAACTAGCACGGGCAGTAGTACTTACAGCATTATTGTGCGTAAGTTCACCACTTGATACTGAAGCATTTGCGTTGGTAGAACTAAAAGTTCCCACATCTTGACCTGCACTATTTACTGCTCTAACTGCAAAGCCCCATCTTGTTCTATTAGCAGCTCCATGGCTAATGGTTAAAGAAAAATTGTATTGCTGCCCTGCAACATAACTACCAGTTGGTAATCCACTAGTAGTAACTGATCCTCCACTACTATTTAAACTATTGCCAGAATGGCAAGAGGTACAATAGTCACCTGTTGCTCCTGTGTAACCAGATGGCGGATTACTACTAAAATTAACCTTTTTAGTAGTTGATTGAAATGTAATTAAAGCCGTTGTAGTAAGTAAGAGTAAAATTAATCTTTTCATAATCATTTAGTTTTTTTGATAATCGGTGAAATTGAAAAAAAGGTTGCCTTTGAAAAATAGAATAATAAAACGAATTGCTAAATCATTTTTTATAAAATTCATTGAAACAAAACAAGATAGCAATAAAAAAGCCCATTTTTTCAAATGGGCTTTCAATTTTTTAGGCGGCAAGCTTTTCTTTTTTTCGTTTAATCTGATTGGTAATAGCATCCAATGCATTTTCAAAACTTTCTTCAAAAGATTTAGAAGAGGCTTTTACAAAAAGGTCGTGTTTAGGAATGTGTACTTTAATTTCTACCACTTTATCTTTTATGGTATGTACTACATTGTCTAATTTTAAAAACACATCTACTTTTACAATTCGATCATGGTAAGTTTTTAATTTTTCTACTTTTTTGTTTACAAATTCTACTAACTTTTGATCGGCATCAAAGTGCACAGTTTGAATGTTAACGTTCATAACAAGGTATGTTTAAACGGGTGAAAAAATAAATTTAAAAGAACTGTGTAGTTTTAAAGCATAGGCTTTTTTTATTTTTTTATTCGAAGCTACAAGATAAGTAAGTTTTTACAATTTAAAAAAAGAGAAATTGGCAAATTTTAAAATCTCTTTCTTTTGGTATAACGGCAAAAACTAGTTTAAAGTATTCAACACTTTAAGTTTATAGCTACAACCTAAATAGAAGGTTGAATAAAAATAAAGGAACCTTATAAACTTGGTTTTATAAGGTTCAAATAACTAAACCCGTTATCCAATTATTCAATAATTGGCACACATTTTCTTTCTATAATTATCTCAAAAATATTTCAAGGAATATAAACAATATTATCTTATTTATAATAAGGCATATGTTTAACATGAAAAGCTTTTTAGTGGTTGGTGAGACACCAACCACTAGATTGAATATTATCTTATTTATAATAAGGCATATATTTAACATGAAAAGCTTTTTAGTGGTTGGTGAGTCACCAACCTCTAGATTGAAAATTGAAAAAATTATCTAGGATGAACTTTCTTCTTCCTATGGCTTTGAACACAATTTAAAACAAACAAAAACTTGAGAATAAAAAGACACAACAGATGGTTTAAAGTGTAATATCATATCGACGTTAAAAGAATGCTGCTTTTCTTTTGAAACAATTCCCAATAGACCCCTCCTTTGGTTGAAATAATAATTATTGTTTTTTCTTGCGTTAGGAATTGCAATAGAAAGATTACCGATTATAGCGAAAACATGGAATGAAAAGCCCTTCCCATTTCATTCAAGTAATCTCGTAAATTTTTATTTGGGCAGCCATATACCCAAACAATAAAATCACTTATATACTCTTAAAGCCTAGATGAAATTCAATACACCCCTACATTAAGGAGCTTTATAAACTTTTACTAGAATCTATTTTTTGGAAACAATCAATAATTTTGTTAAACAATTTTAGGCATTATACCAGCCTAGTAATAATTTACTTTAAAGTTCAATAAAAGAAACTTTTTATGAGAAAATACCTAACGTTATTACACGTATGTTTGATTTTTTTGTTTGTCCAAGCAAACGCACAGAATGAGAAAGAATTTACAAATGCGTCTACTTCGGTACAATACCAATATATTGGAACTTACGATTTAAACAAATTGAATCAAATATTAAGTTCCGAACTGGATGAGTTTTTAACAGGCTCCCCTATGCCTTATAGCAGTTTTAAAGGACAGTTTCAGCAAGCAAAATATTCGGTTAAGTTGTATAGAGTAAAATACAATTCCATAGTTCCTGAATTTGACAACTTACCTACTGTTGCTTCAGGGCTTGTTGCAATACCAGAAACAGGAAGTGATTCTATGCCTATTGTTTCTTATCAGCATGGAACTGTTTTTGGAAGAAACCAAGTACCCTCAATACCTGATGAATCGATGGAAACCCGAATGATGATTGCACAATTTGCTTCACAAGGATATATTGTAATTGGAGCAGATTATTTTGGTCTAGGAATTTCTAGTTTACCTAACTCATATTTAGTAAAACAAAGTACTGAGCAAGCATGTGTTGACATGCTATTTGCTGCAAAAGATATAATAAAAGCTAAAAAGATTAAAGAAGGACCATTATTTTTACATGGATGGTCACAAGGAGGATGGACCAACATGACTTTTTTACGTAAGCTTGAGAGTATGAATATTGATGTAAAAGCTGCTGCAACCGCAAGTGCACCAATAGATGCATTTAGTTGTATAAATAGATGGGTAAACAACTACCAGCCAATTGATGCAGTTTATATCCCAGGCTGCTTTTCTAATTATTTATTTTCATCTGAAAGGTATTTAAAGTTAGATGGCTTAACACGTTCTGCTATTCGTCCAGAATACTACCAGATTGCTAAAGATTTTGCAGATTTTAAAATTGATTGGTTAACATTTAGAAAATTAACGAAAGATAAACTGCAAGATATTTTAACACCTGAATTTATGGCTACAGGCAATATTGGTAAAGATGCATTTTGGCAATCATTAGAAAAGTCTCAGGTGTATAGATGGCGTTGCAAAACCCCGCTTATTAATTATTATGGTGAAAAAGATGAAGTAGTACCTGTTTATATCGCTACATTAGCTGAAGGGTTCCATCGATTATTTGGTACTGGTACAACTAAAGCAGAAAATGCCGGACCTAATGCTGACCATCGTGCTACATATACATATTCAATTATACATGCCAAACCATGGTTTGATAGCTTTTTAAAAAAGAAATAAGGATTCATTGGCATGGAACACAAAATTATCAAAGGGCTTAAAGTAATTACGAAAATAATTATCCTAAGTTTAATGTTTCTACTTATATCGAGTATGTTTTTTGGTACTCTAGACTTGTTTGTTCTCTTTTATCAAAAATTAAGTTCGCCTACACCTTACTACTACTTGATTAATGTAGAAGAATTGTATTCCGTATTCTCAGTATTGTTGATTATTGTTGTAGGATATGAATTATTCAAGTCGATGATTTTAATTCTAACCAATGATAAAATACCTGTTAAGTCAATTCTAAAAATTGCTTCTATTGCTTTAGCAAATAAAGTAATTACTTTAAATATTAAGACCATTGACTTTAACCAGATGATTGGTTTGAGCACTTTAATAGTATCGGTTGGACTTTCATTTTTCTTTTACACTAGAGAAACAGATTCTAGCAACTAATTTTTTACCAAAGACTATAAAATGTTCAAGAAAAAACTAACATTAATTATTATACTACATTTTAGTATTTCATTTCTAAATGCACAATCAGATACTCTTTTCTTTCATAATGGCCAAACAATAGCAGGAACAGTTGTAAGGATTGCTGAATATACAGTTACGTACAGATATATTGGCGAGGAGGCTGAAAAAGTTGCAGGGAAATATGCTATTGAAAAAATACATTATAAATCGGGTAGGTTTGAAACAGTTTCAAAGAAAATAGAAATCAGTGGAGAAGAGGATTGGGAAAAAGTAATACTAGTAGACGACAAAAGTCAAATTACTGCTTTAACAAGAATAGCATACATAACAGGAAATACAGCTTTTATTAATCTGCACACCGCACATACTGGAGATAAAAAAGCTCTTATTAAACTACAAAAAGAAGCTGCTAAACTAAAATGTGCTTTTATTTTATTAACTTTTGACAGAGAGACTAAATATTTAGGTTTACAAGGATGGGGAGCTACACAAAACAAAAAGGGCGGCGTTGTGTTTTGCTACTAACTTAAGCCTTTGGATGTGCTTTCTTATAAACGTCTTTCAGCTTTTCAATTGTGTTGTGGGTATATACTTGAGTAGCAGCCAAACTACTATGACCAAGCAGTTCTTTTACTGCATTTAAATCGGCACCATTATTCATTAAATGGGTGGCAAAACTATGGCGTAAAATGTGTGGACTTTTCTTTTGTACCGTAGTTACTAAACCCAAATATTGCTTTACAAATGCATATACAGCACGGGGTTGTAAAGCTTTGCCTTTATTGTTTACAAATACATTGGGCAATACTTTTAAATCTTGTGGTTTATTGATCAGGTAATTTTGTAACAACTGCATGAGTGTAGCAGAAATAGGAATAATACGTTCTTTATTGCCTTTACCTAATACTTTAATTTGTTGATTAGACACATCAATTTGTGATTCTTTCAAATGAATTAATTCACTCAAACGCATACCGGTAGCGTAAAATAATTCAAGTACTAGTTTTTCAGTTTGTCCCTTCCAATCGTTGGTAAATTCAACATGTGTAAGTAATGTATTGATATTTTTTTCTTCTACAAATACCGGTAATCGTTTACTAATTTTTGGAGACACTACTGTAGTCATGGGCGTTTGTTGTACGTTGCCCACTTTCAACTGATATTTAAAAAAAGATTTTAAACTAGAGATTTTTCTATTCATGCTTTTAGCCGTAAGGTCTTCTGTGCTTTTTAATTGTGCCAACCAAGTTCTAACATACATGGCTGTAATGTTGGTTAATGCTGGGCTATCGTAGGTTTGTATTAAAAAAGAAAAAAACTGCTCTAAATCGTTTGTATAAGCAATAATAGTATGTTGCGAATAACGTTTTTCAAACTTTAAGTAGTTTAAAAATATTTGTACCTGAGGATATGTTTGCTGAAGTATATGCATAAAAAAAGTAGCCTAAGTTACGAAACTTAAACTACTTAAATATATTAGTGATAATAGGGTTTACTATTAATCTAATTGACCTGTAGCTAATTGCTGCTTGTAGATTGCTTTTAAAACTTGACCTCTGCGTACAACAGAAGGTTTGGTAAACGTTTGACGCTCTCTTAACTGCAATAAAGTTTTACTTTTTTCAAACTTTTTCTTGTATTTCTTTAGAGCCTTGTCAATGTTTTCGCAATCTTTTGAATCGATAATAAGCATTTGATATACCTCCTTTAAGTGATTAAATGGCGGCAAAGATAGGGGTTCGTTTTAAAAAACCAAATATGTTTTTAAGATTGATGTTGTTTAAACTTTTGCTGTTCTAATAATAAACATATCAAAAATAAACAAATTGTCAGGCTGAGCCGATAGCTATCGGCTGCCAATGACAGATATTGTAAATCTTTGAAAACCATTTGTAACCAAATGATTTTTTTATTGCCACGGAAGCACGGATTAGCACGGAATATAATAATCAATATCACCGAATCCGTGATTTTCCTTGCATCGGTGGCAATTATGTTATTTTCAAAATGCTTTTCTGCGAAGCAGAAATTGTTTACTCAGGCTCAAAGCTTTACTAACTAAGTAATTGCTAAATTCAAAATGTCTAAACAACTTCATTGTAAAAGGCAAGCATTGGTACCTCTTTTACAAATATTTCTCCAACACAGTAAAGCTCAACTTTTGTAAATGTTTGCCCGAAATAGCATCTTCTTCAAAGGGTATAGTAATATTTGTATTGGCATACCCATTTCTTTCATACCAAGCAATCAAGTCTGTTCTTGCGTCAATTACAGTCATATAAATTCTTTGAATGCCTTGTGCCTTTGCATACTCTTCGGCAGCTAATAAAAATTGTTTACCTATGCCTGCACCTTGTTGCAATGGATGCACGCTAAACATGCCTAAATAAATGCCTTCTGCTTTAATTTGTAAGTTAACGCAACCTATTACTTGCTCGTCATAACTCACATATTTTAAAAAGCAACAATGTTCTTGTTGTAATAATTCTTCAATTTGCTGTTCATTGGTACGTTGATTGCCACTAATTAAATGGGCTTCTGTTGTCCAACCCTTTTTAGAAGCTTCTCCCCTATATGCACTGTTTAATAGCTGCACAATTGCAGATGCATCAGTTAAAGTAGCAAGTGTAATGTTGGTATTGTTGAATTTCATTTGAGCAATATTGTTTAGACTTTAAGTTGTTCATTATAGTTGAATACAAGCTTTTGACCAACACCTGTTAAAGACAGATACTATAAATCATTTGTAAACAAATGTTTTTTTATTTGCCACAGATGCACGGATTATCACGGAATTTATAATAAACTATAAGAACGAATCCGTAATTTTCGGTGCATCCGTGGCAACAATGTCATTTTCAAAGTGCTTTTCTTCGAAGCAGAAATTGTTTACTCAGACTCACAGCTTTACTAACTAAATAATTGCTAAATCCAAAAGTCTAAACCACTTCTAACAAAAATGTCTCGAACAATTTCGAGACATTTTTTATACAATTTAAATGTATTAGTAGTGCAATACTTTAAATTCAGTTCTTCTATTTTTCTTACGACCCTCTGGATTGTCTTTTCCATTGATTGTATTTGGAGCAACTGGCTTGGTTTCGCCATAACCTTTAGCTTCAATTCTATCGGCAGCAATGCCTTTTTCAATTAAGTATTTCTTCACCGATTCGGCTCTTGCTTGAGATAATCTTAAGTTATATTCATCTGTACCTTGACTATCTGTATGTCCACCAATTTCAATTACCATTGTTGGATATTTATTTAACATTCCTAGAATTTGGTTATCAATAGCTTCATAAGATTCCGCTAAAATGGTAGCTTTATTGAATGCAAAATAAATATTATCCATCACAACTACTGTATCTACAGCTGGAGGTGGTGGAGGTGGTGTATCAATAATTTTATTTAAACATAAAACATTTAAAGTTTGATTGATGATTGCATCGTTGGTAATTGCATTTGTTGATACACTGTTTGGCTTATACCCAGTTAAACTTCCTGCTGTGGTTAATGCATCAAAATCTTCAGCAGTAAAAGAATAGGCTCCATTTGATGAAGTAGTTGCATTAAATACCGCTTGATTGCTGCTGTTAGTTACAGCCACAGATACACCACTAAGTGGTTGTTTTGTATCACAATCAACTACTACACCTTGAATTTGTTTTAGTGGACGAATTTTGCTTAACGCATACATTTCTAAGCAACAATCGCTTCCTCTATCTGAACTAAATAAAACTTCGCCTAAAATGTTTTTTGCATTACCATTACTAGTAAAATACAAATCGTCTTTTACAGAATTTAATGGATAACCTAAGTTTTCTGGAGTTGACCAATTTCCTAGAGTTCCTTTACTTTGAAAGAAATCGTAACCACCCATTCCAACATTTCCATTGCTTGAAAATACTAAGCTACCAGATGGAACATGATAATAAGGAGCTTGTTCATCGTAAGAAGTATTAATGGGTGCACCTAAGTTTTTAGAGGTGCCATTAACTGGATTTCCTGTTGCATCTAAATCAACACTCCAAATATCAAAACCTCCCAATCCATCTTTTCTATCACTAGCATACAATAATTGTTTACCATCGGGCATTACAAAAGGTTGTTGTACACTAGCTCCATCTACATTAACTGAGTTATCTAATAGAGTTGGTTCGCTCCAATTATCACCTGATTTTTTACTTGCATATAATGTAGCTATTTTTTTACCAGCAGCAATTGTCCAACGAGTTAAAAAAACAGTATTGCCATCTGGCGTTACACTAACAACACCTTGATGTTGATTGGTTGCTGGAAGATTGGCTTTTTTTACTGTGTTTAAAACGCCATCACTATAACTAGCAACATACACTTTGTTGTTGTGTACATTATTTTTTGCTGCACCACTATCGCTACGTGTTGATGTAAACCAAATGGTGTTGGCATTTACCTTTACTGGTGCATAATTGGCACCTTCTCCATTTACTACAGCTGTTTTATTTACCTTGTATAAATCCAAATCTTTTTTAGCCAATTGCTGTTGTATAAATTGCAAATTTTTGATTTCTCTTTTTGCATCATCTACATATTTCCCACCAGCAGCATTAATGGATATGTATTTATTAAAGGCAGTTTCAGCATCGGCATATTTTTCAAGAGCTCTTAATGATTTTCCATGCCAATAATTGGCTAACGGAAATAATGAACTATCAAATTTTGCTGCTTGTGCATAATAAGGTTCGGCTTTTACATGAAAGTTTAAGTGACGGTAACTTTCAGCTAGTTTATAAATGGCTTGTTGCTTATTGCTTACAGCAATTTTTTGTTGCTTGGTTAAAGCTTTTACTGTATAAGGATCATATTCTTCTCCTTTAATTTTTGTTTTGCCAGTACCTAAATATTTTTCGTAATAAATAGCAGCCGAATTATAATCGCCTTTATCAAAATACGCATCAGCAGCTTTTAAATAATCGTAAATAACTTGAGCCGATGAAGCCAATGAAAAAAAAGAAATGAATGATATAAAAAGTAACTTTCTCATGTTAATTATATGTTGTTGCATTTGCAAGCGTTTAGGTTAATTCATTGTTTGAACTGGGTCTATTATAATCTAGGACAAACAAATTCGGTTTCAGGAGTTTGCGTTTTCTTACGCCCGATGAAGGATAAAGAAATTTCAAAACTATTTGCACCTCTTTGTATTTTGCTTAAATCGGAAGCATTTACATCATAACTCATACCTAAAGTAAAGTTTTTGTAATTGAAGCCAACGTAAGGAGAAAATGCATCATTAATTCTATAATTCAACCCAAATAAAAGATCGGTACCAGAAACTGGTGATTTCATTTGAGCATAAGCCCCAATCATAGTTTCAGTAGCTGTACGCTGACGCATGTATAATGCATTGGGTGTAATAAAGAATTGATCGTTCACTCTTAATCTAACACCTGCATGTAAGGTATAACGAACAGGTAATTTTTCGGTACCAGTTGCACTAAATTGATCATCAGGCATTGTGATATGAGAGGCTGAAAATCCACCAAAAAAATTGGCTTTTTTACCTGGCTCAGCATCATAATACAATACACCTGCACCTGCATCGAAAGAAGTGGCTGAAGTTCTATTTAAAAATTCGGTAGTTGGGTTTGCAGCATTGTATCCTGTAATGGGATTCCACTGATCGCCCCAAGAAAGTTTAGAAGGGTTGAATCTTCTTTGAATAATTCCACCTTGTAAACCAAATACCAAACGTTGGTTGCCCATTGCACCAAAACGTACACCAGTATAAGCAACATTGCCATAAGCTGTTAAATAGTTGTAACCTCCATCACCAGCACTTTGTTGTAAAATGCTTACACCATAGTTTAAACTTTTTTCACCAACAAAATCGGCTGAAACCCCCGGTGTTGAAAAAGGCGATGTAATGCTACCCCACTGAGATCTATAAATTCCACTTACCCTATAATCGCCATCAAAAGCACCTGTAAGTGCCGGATTTAAAAACG
>CALRVE020000037.1:0-35552 GCA_943371535.1 Asaia bogorensis
GATTAAGAATTATGAAAACGATGGCTATAAAGGTACTGTAGCTCAAGCTGCTGTTCAATACGAGATTAATAAACAAATGATGGTGAAAACATTTGTTATGAATAGCCAATACAAAGCAGATATTGACGCAAGTGTATTTACAGACGAAAGAGATTATACTATAAACAACAAGCAGTTTAGTACAGGTGCCGGTTTTGTCTACAAATCAAATGCTGTAAGCCTTACAGCAAATTACCAATATACACAAATTGGTAGAAGCTATGTAAACGATAGTGGTTTTGTTGCTGGATTTAGCAAGTTTGAAAGAAATGAATTTAGTGGTCGTACACAATTTGCAGAAGTATTTGCAAGTATTAATTTAGGCAATGGATTTACTTTATTGCAAGGTGGAGATTTTAGAATAGGCAATATGAGTAATGATTATTTATCATTGAGTTCATTTGGACCTTATGCAACTAGTTTTAAAGACACTGCTATGAGCCAAACATCTTTATTTAGTTCATTATTATACAACAGTAAGAATAAAAAATTGAATATAGAATTGGGAGGAAGGTTGAATACACATTCTCGTTATGGAAGTAATTATACCTACACATTTAATCCATCTTATAGCATTAACAATAACTACAGAATATTTGGTAGTATAGCAAGTGGATTTAAAGCACCATCATTATATCAATTATATGCAGGTGGAGGAATTGGCAATGCAGCATTATTGGCTGAAAAATCGGTGAATTATGAAATTGGTCTTCAACAGCAATACAAAAAATTCAACAATCGTGTGGTATTGTTTTATAGAGATATTAAAGATGGTATTGATTATAGAAATCCCAACCCAGGAATAACTTCAGGTTACTTTAATTTTATTCAACAAGTAGTTCGTGGAGTTGAATATGAAATGAGTATTCAACCAACAACCAAACTCTCTATTACCGGTAATTATACTTTTTTGGCAAGTGAAGAAAATACACAAAGCAGAGTAAATTTTAAAGATACTAGTTATACGTATTTGTTACGCAGACCTAAGCATAATCTTAACCTCAATATAGCTTATCAATTTACACCTGCATTGTATGTAAGTATTGCTGGTAAATATGTAAGTAAACGCAATGATGTAGGTGGTTACAAAAGAGCCGATGTAGAATTAGATGGTTATTTTTTATTGAATGCTTATGCCGAATTTGAACTTAATAAACATGCAAAGTTTTTTGCCGATGTACAAAATTTAACCAATACCAAATTCTTTGATATAAGAGGATTTAATGCCATACCTACCATGATTAATGCAGGCATTAGAGTGAATTGGTAGAATAAATAAATCTGTTGCAATTCGCTAGATGCATAAATATGTTATTAGTCTATTCAACATCAAACTATCAACATCCAACATCCAACATTTATCATTCAACATTCAAAATAAAATGGTATGCCTCATCACGAAAACAAAACTTGTGCTCGTTGTAACGCAAACTTTGAATGTAAGGTTGGTAATGTACTAGAGTGTCAATGCAATCAAATTCATTTGAGTTATGAAGAAAGGGTGCACATAGAGAATGAGTATAATGATTGTTTATGTATTGATTGTTTGCATATACTCAAATATCAATATCAAATGCTTACAATAAAACATAAGCTTTGTTAGTCAATAAAATATCCTGCCTTTGTAACGGCAGGATATTTTATTTTTGATAAAACAATACCATTATGGAACTGAATATAGATGAACTTTTAACCGTTACGTTTACCTTATTTGCAGTAATTGATATTGTTGGTTCTGTGCCATTACTCATTTCTTTGAAAGATAAAATGGGTGGCACTATTCGTTCGTTTCAAGCAACTATAGTATCGGGAGTTTTGATGATTTTATTTTTATTTCTTGGAAAACCATTTCTGAGTATTTTAGGTATTGATGTAAAAAGCTTTGCAGTGGGTGGTTCTATTGTCATTTTTTTATTGGGCTTAGAAATGGTATTAGGACATGAAATTTTTAAAGGCGATAGTGATGCTAAAAGTGGAACAGTTGTACCTATTGCATTTCCTGTAATTGCAGGAAGTGGTACTTTAACTACTGTGATGAGTTTAAAAGCCAACTTTAATGAATGGGTAATTCTATTAGGTATATTAATTAACCTTGTTGTGATATACTTCACTTTAAAATCGTTGAAGTGGATAGAAAAAGCTTTGGGCAAAGCAGGTTTATTGGCAGTACGTAAATTTTTTGGGGTAATACTTTTAGCTATTGCAGTAAAAATATTTAGTACAAACATTGGTTCTTTTGGAAAATAAACAATACTTCTTATAAGATTATTCGGTAAAAAATTTCCTATGCATTTTTCTAATCTAGATATTCAATTAGAAAGTTTACCAACTACGGAGTTGATTAATTTTCAACCCATACAATCAACATATTTGAAAGTGCGGAAAATTACTTGGAGCATTATTTTTGGAATTCTATTACTTGCATTAATTGCACTATTTGTTTTTGTACAAGAATTACAATCTGTACAATGGATATTACTCATCAGCATTACTTACTTGCTATTAATAATTTTAACTGTAACTATTGGCACAGCATCTTTTAAAAGAAAAGCCTTTGCTATAAGAGAAAAAGACATACTCTATAAAACTGGTTGGATATTTAGTAACATGCATATTGTACCCTTTAATAGAATTCAACATTGTGTATTAAATATTGGTCCGATTGAAAGAAAATTTGGCTTAGCAAGTATTGGAATTTTCACAGCTGCATCTGATTTATACGATGTCTTTATTAGAGGATTATCTAAAGAACAAGCCGAGCAATTAAGAGATTTTATTTTACAACAAATACAAAAAGAAGCATCAAATGATTAATTGGCAGCAGCCGCAAAGGCAATCTTTAGCGGCATTGGCAATTATGGGCATTCATTTCTTTAAACAAGTATTTGGTGCTCTTTGGCCAATGTTAATAGTTCCTTTTTTAAATAATAATGAAAAAAAATTATCTACTGTATTACTAGCTGTTGCATTTATCATCTTGGTTGCAATAGTATTTGCAGTGTTGGGATATTTGAGTTTTAAATTCTATATAAATGATAATAAGTTCATCATTTTAAGTGGGGTTTTCAAGAAAAAAGTAATTACTATTCCTTTAGAAAAAATACAATCTATACATTTAGAACAATCATTGCTACATAGTGTTACCGGTACATTTAAAGTACTTATTGATACTGCTGGCACTGAAAAAGTAGAGTCGTCTATCTATGCTTTAAATACACATGTAGCAGCATCTTTAAAAGATTGGGTATTAAGTAATCGAGGAAGTCAATCGGTTATATCTGCAACAGTTCAATCTCAAAAAATCATCATTCAAACTACAACCAATGATTTAGTGAAATTGTGTCTCACTGCTAATCATCTTGAAACATTACTGCTTGTTTGTGTATTTGTTTTCTCGAAATTAGAAGATATGAAACCATTACTCAATAAAATGAGTTTTGGTTGGCTAGAAAAGTATGAGCAAGAGATAGAAATTACTTGGATGCTTGCTGTAACTGTTGTTGTGCTGATAGCTGTTCTTTCAATTGTTCTTTCATCTATTAGAACTATGCTTCGTTACGCTAATTTCAAGGTAGAAGTATCGGCTAAAGGTTTTCATATAAAAGGTGGATTAATTAAAATGAAACAAATGATTATTCCATTTAAAAAAGTACAATTAATTAACTGGAATGCCAATTTATTAAAGCGTTTTACGGGTATGAATGTGTTACATTTAAAAGCCACTGGAGAGAGTGATTTGAACAAGAAACAAAAAGTGCTTTTACCTATTACGCAGCAAAATCAGTTAGATGCAATTATACCTTTTTATGAAGATGAAATACCTGCAAATAATACTCAAGTAAATGGCATTCATCAAGTATTTGTTTGGAGAAGAATATTTATGATTGGTTTACCTGTTACTATTGTAATTACATCAATTGGATGTTTCTTATTTAGCTATAGTGGATTATGGGTGATGACTTGGTTTATCTATTTTACTATTACCACTGCACTTTATAAAAAGAATTTTCAATTTTGGATCAATACAAAAGCATTGCAAGTGATAAAAGGAGTTTGGGGAAGACAACATACACTCATGAAATGGAATAATGTACAATTTGTAACAGTGAAACAATCGCCTTACCAAAGAAAAAAGCAATTAGCCAACGTTATTTTTTATACTGCTGGGGGAAAAGTTATGTTACCATATCTTACATTAAGCGATGCTACTCTTTTAGTTGATTATGTTGCTATGAAGATTGAATCTTCCAATACAAGCTGGATGTAAACTAGTAAATTTAATAATAAATAATGAGCATACATTTTTGATAAATAGGTTCAGCAAAATATTTAGTTCAATTCTTCATTGATTTCAAATGCATTATTTCATCAATAGAAAATCGTTCAAGTAATATTCAATAATCAAACCTATTCGTTCTACAATACTATCCAATTAAATTTTTATGCAAAAAATAGTGGACATAATTGAACTTAATAGAAGCAATTCTGTTTAATATGTCATATCAAATAATTAAACAAAAAATTTTTATGAAACTATTTAAGAAAAGTATTTTTTTACTTGCTGCAAGTTTATTTACTATGAATGTAATTGCTCAAGACATTGTAGATGTTGCAGTTGGTTCTAAAGCTCACACAACTTTAGTAGCAGCAGTTAAAGCAGCTGATTTAGTAGCAACTTTAAAAAGTAAAGGACCATTTACAGTATTTGCACCAACCAACGATGCATTTGCAAAATTACCTGCCGGAACTGTTGAAGGTTTATTGAAACCTGAAAATAAAAAGGCGTTAGCTGGTGTTTTGACGTACCATGTAGTTGCTGGAAATTTAGATGCAAAAGCAGTTTTAGCAGCTATTAAAAAAGGTGGTGGAAAAGTAACTTTAACAACTGTTGCAGGTGGTAAATTAACTGCAAGTGTAGTTGATGGCAAAGTAATTTTAACAGACGAGAATGGTGGTACATCAACTGTAACTGCTACAGACTTAAAAGGTAGCAATGGTATTATTCATGTAATTGATGCAGTAGTTTTACCAAAGAGCTAATACAAAATAAAAAGACGTTTTATAAAAGCAACTTGAATTTTCAAGTTGCTTTTTTTTGCACATACCTCAAATAACTTTGGGTGCAAATGGTGTTTGTTTTATCTTGGTTGCAAACATTAATTACATGAGCAACATTGCCTTAACCTACGATGATATTCAACTAGTACCAGCTTATTCAAACATCGCTTCTAGAAAAAATATTGATTTAACAACACAAGTAACCAAACGGTATGGATTGAGAATGCCATTGGTTGCTTCTTGCATGGATACCGTTTGCGAAAGTGAAATGGCCATAACTATTGCCGAACTTGGTGGTGTTGGTTGTATTCACCGTTTTATGAGTATTGAACAACAAGCAAAAGAAGTAGCAACTGTTGTAGCTGCTTTACAAAACAATTCAATCATTCAATTTTGGAATCTAGAAAATTCCAATTGGCAATTCATCAAATCAATTCCTGTTATGGCAGCAGTAGGTGCCAATGGCGATTTTAAAGAACGTGCTATTGCACTTGTTCATGCAGGTGCCAACATTATTTTAATTGATGTGGCTCATGGCCATCACGAAAATGTTAAACAAGCTATTGCTACATTAAGAAGTGCTTTACCCAATCATGTAGATTTTATTGCTGGTAATATTGCTAGTGCACAAGCTGCAAAAGATTTAGAAGCTTGGCAAGCCGATGGTTTAAGAGTAGGTGTTGGTGGAGGCTCTTTATGTACAACTCGTTTAAAAACTGGATTTGGCGTACCCAATGTTTCTTGCTTACAAGAAATTATTGCAGTTACAACCTTACCTGTAATGGCCGATGGTGGTATAAGAACCAGTGGCGATATTGCTAAAGCTTTAGCATTAGGTAGCAGCTGCGTAATGTTGGGTAGCTTAATTGCTGGTACAAAAGAAGCACCAGGACAAATTATAGAAAAATCAACTGGATTATATAAACGTTACAGGGGTGCTGCAAGTTTAGAAACCAAAATGGCACACAATCAAGAACAAAGAAATGTAGAAGGGGAAAGCACCGTAATACCTTTTAAAGGCGGTGCAAAATTTGTGATTGAAGGATTACTTGATGGTGTAAGAAGTGCATTTTCGTATGGTGGAGCCAATACCATTAAAGAATTTAAACCAAGCTATGTACAAGTAACGCATGCAGGTCAGGCTGAAGCAAGACCACATTTGGTGTACTAATTTTATTAATCGCCAAAAGCGTTTTCAAATCCTTTTGGCGGTTATTTTATTTTATAAATATTTTTGCGAAACCGCCGTCAAGGCTTGAAGCCGTTGACGGGATTAATAAACTAGTTGACGGGGTGATAAACTTTACTAACCCCAAAAGCGGTTTTCAACCCTTTTGGCGGTTATTTTATAAAAATGTTTTTTGAATCGCCGTCAAGGCTTGAAGCCATTGACGGGGTTTTGTACAAATAAACTAATTCAATAATCCTTTCTTCTTCGCTTCTTCATCTACATAATTAAAAATAGCATCAATTTCAGCGTCTTTTAACTTTGGGAAAGAAGTCATTACAACTTTATTCCATTTTTCAAATAATGCTTTTGCATAGGCATCTTTCTTAATTACTTCTGTTGAGTTTCGAATATAAGCATACAAGAGTTTTTTATTTTTCCAACGAGAACGTACACCATAAAACGACGGTCCTGTTAAATTTCTTGTTACATGATGACAAGCTCCACAATTGGCCATAAATAGTTGCTTGCCATCTATTTGTTTAGTGTAGGCTTCAGTAGTTTCTTCTGCAACTTTTGTGGTGCTCTTAAATGAGAACAGTACTATAATAATGCTAAAAAATAATATTCTTCTACTATACATAAGTTTTTATTTTATTCTTTATTAGCTTCTTTAAATCCAGCTAATGCTTTCACTTTTTTTTCTTTATAATCGGCATCGGTAACCAAGCGTTGAATGTTGTTTAATGCAGCAATATAAAGGCTTCTGCCATGTGTGCCAACTACCAATTCATTTTCTCTTGGATGAATTACTAAATCGTGTATTGGTACACTTTTAGGCATTCCGTTATACCATTGCATAGAGCTATTGCCTCCATCTAAAGAAACATACAATCCTCCATCTGTACCAACATAAACAATACTTTCTTGTTGTAAATCTTCTACTATTACATTCACAGGCTCAATAGGTAAGTCTTTACAAATCTGTCTAAAATTATTGCCATAATCATCACTTACAAAAACATAACTATTGAAATGATCATTTCTATAACCATTCAATGTTACATACACCCTACCTTCTTTAAACTTACTTGACGTAACTCTACTTACATATAAACCTCTTAAAGATTTAGGTAAGTTTTTAGTGATATTGGTAAAAGAATATCCACCATCTTTTGTAACATGAATATTACCATCATCTGTTCCAACATAAATCAATCCAAACTTTAGTGCACTTTCACTAATAGAAGTTAAAGTACCAAAAGGAACATCGCCTTGTGTTGGGTTGGTAGTCAAATCTTCACTCATAGTTTCCATTTTAGCACCCTTGCGTAATGATCTATGAAATTTATTGCTACCAAAATACAATACATCTTGATTATGCCTGCTCAATACAATAGGCGATTGCCAGTTGTATCTTAGAGCAGGTTCACCTAAATCGTTTTGTGGATGAATACGTAAAGTAGTTTGCGTGTCTTCATCTCCATCAACTGTATTGGCTTCAGATGTTTTACTTTCAGGTGTACCAACTCTTACTGTTCTTGTTTTTTGCGTACGCATATAATTGCCAAATTGATAACCAGTATAAACGGTAGTATTATCTCTCCAATCTACTTGTACTTGCATTCCATCGCCACCATTAATAGCAGTATAAGAATTATGACCACTGCCATACCAATCGTAATTTTCTTTTGTTTTACTGCTGCCATACCAAGTGCCATTGTCTTGCATACCTCCATAAACATTATAAGGTTTAGCCATATCTATGCTTATTGCATAAAACTGTGCAACAGCAGGAGTATTGGCTTTAAACCAATGAGCACCATCATCGTAACTAATATTTAATCCACCATCGTTGCCATTAATCATGTGGTTATCTCTTTTAGGATTCATCCACATACTATGATGATCGGCATGAACATGTTCTTTATCAATCTTCTTGAAGGTTTTGCCACCATCTGTACTTAATTGTAAGTCAATTCCTGTAATTACAACTTTGTTTTCATTAGCAGCACTTACAAATATTTTTCCAAAGTAATAGCCATAGGTATTGTAGAGTCTTAATTGTTTAGTATTGGTTTTTACCCATGACGTACCTCCATTATCACTTCTATAAACTTCGCAACCAATAATAGGTGTTTCAAATAACGATGTGTTAGCATCGTACAAATAATCCCAAATACAAGAGGGTTGTAGCTTACCATTGGCAACCATTTCTTTAACAGCACTTGCTGTATATTTTATTGGTAATCTGTTTTTAATTAAAAAACTATCTAATTTTTTATTGTCTAATGCTGCAAAACTTTCTTTGTTTAAATCTTTAAAATCTTTCAATACATATTTTGTAGAATCTGTTTTTTTTGTAGCAGTATCGGGCATTCTATTTTGATTATCTACCACTGCATAAATGGTATTTGATTTTGTTGTAGCAGCAGCTAAACCAATTCTTCCAATACCTGCACCAGTAGGAAAACCAGCACCTTCTTTGGTAATTAGGTTCCAAGTAACACCACCATCAATACTTTTATAAATGCCACTTGTTGCACCTCCTTCTTCAAAGTTCCAAGCCCTTCTTGTTCTGTACCAAGCAGCTGCATACAATTCGTTCGAATTGCCTGTATTTATTTCAATATCCACCACTCCGGTATTTTCATTAATAAATAATGTATGTTCCCAAGATAAACCACCATTGGTTGTTTTATAAACACCTCTTTCTTTATTGGGTGAATATAAATGCCCCATTACAGCAACCCAAGCTACATCATTATTGGTGGGATGTAATTGTATTTTGCCGATATGATGACTTTCGGGTAACCCGACGTAAGTCCATTGTTTTCCATTATTGGTACTTTTATAAATACCAATACCAGCATAGGTAGAACGGCTACTATTTACTTCGCCAGTGCCAACCCAAATAGTTCTTGTTTTCCAGTTAATAGCAATATCTCCAATACCTATAATATCTGTACTATCGAAAATGGAATTAAAGCTTTGTCCATTATTGGTGGTATGCCATAAACCACCAGTGGCATAAGCAACATAAAACTCAGTTGGGTCTTGTTCGTTTACTTCAATATCAACCACCCTACCACTCATTACTGTTGGACCAATATTTCTAAATGGCACATGATTGGCTAAGCTATTTTGTTGTAATTTTTTACGAATGAATTCGTTTTTTAAACGTTCAATTGCAGCAGTAGGTTTTGGTTGTGCAACAACATTTACAGAACAAACAATGAAAAGAAGGAATAGTATTTTATTCATGGTTATAGTTTTTGTTGAATAAAGAATAGAACCTTGAAGGGTGCGACGCCGAGAAAGTTAAATAGAAATACTACAGCTGGTAACCCAATATTTTATTCTTTTGTTCACAAAGTTTAAGTTTATTTTTGAGCAGACTAAAATAATAGAATTATGCGATTATTATTGGTAATTATGATAAGTAGTTTTTTTACACAAGCAATTGCCCAATGTAAAACCTATAAGCTTACATCTAAAGGTGATACTTTAAACTGTATAGATCAAAATGATAAAAAAAGAGGTAAGTGGGTAATTCATGTTGATCCACTAAGGGGCAATCCTGGTTACGATGAAGAAGGTGAATTTGTAGATAACAGAAAGGAAGGTGTTTGGCGAAGATTTAATACCATGGGTGATTTAGTGGCTATACAAAATTATAAATGGGGTAATTTAGATGGAACATCTCAATATTTTGGTGTGGCTGGTTTAGAAAGAGAAGAAAGTTGGAGAGCCATGAACCCAGCTAATGCTTTTGATACAGCAATGGCACAAGATTTAGATGATGAAAACAAATATGTACAAGTAATTATTCCTAATGATGGTAAAAGTGTGAAGCATGGAGTTTGGACTTGGTACAGACCCGGCAGCATGGGCATTATAAAAACGGAAACTTATTTTTTAAACAAGCTGCAGTTACCAAAAGAAAAGACAGATGAGGAAACAACTGTAAAAAAAGATCCTCCCAAAAAAGAGAAGCCAAAAGAAGTACAAGAATTTGAAAAGAAAAATAGCGGTAAAAAACCTTCTAAAGTTAGAGATGGGAAAACAGGTGGTTAAAGAATATACTCTTTAAACCTTATTGGAGCATTGCAACAACGTTTTGGAGCACAGATGCATACAAACAGTATTGATATTTGTACTCCAATATCCAAAGAAAGAAAAACTGAAGAAGTCTAGTATCCGAACAACTTTGAAAACAACACTTGTACTATCCTTGTAAATCTAACAAGACTTCAAAAAAAATTCATCCCGCTTTTTAGCGGGATTTTTTATGCTCAATAAGTTATTGAGCTTCTATAAAAATAGAATTACTTTTAGTTGTGTAGTGAATGGTTAATTGTTCGTTTACTAAATCTACCTTCCATTTGGTTTTATCTAGCAATACTTTATTGATTAACAATTGTGAAGGCATTTTTTTCAACCCGTATAATACAATAGCAACAGATTTATCGCTTGAAACATTATTTTTTTCGGTAGATTGAATAGCTATTGTAAAGCCATTATTTTTTTCTTCTAGGTTAAAATGAATAAAGTTTGGAGAAGCATTTTTGGTAATTCCATCATCGTTGTACAAACTATATGTTGCTATGTTTGGTTTGTTGGTTGCATAATATTGCCACATTATTTGATTGGTAGAATATGCAGCAGTATTTGCACCAATTGGCTGCTTCCATGTTGGAATAATACTACCAGCTTTTACATACATTAATTGATTTTCTAAAGATGCTGTATCATTTATAAAACCTGCTTCAAAAAACTTATTAGTTTGGAATTTATAATAACCTAAATTATGATTGGGCAAATACACACTTCTTTGAGTAGTATTTTTTTGCAATATTGGAGCAACAATAATTTGTTCGCCCCAATAGTATTGATCTACTATAGAAGTTGCAAAACTATCATCGGGATTTAAAAAATATAAGGGCATCATTAATGGCTTAGCAAATTTAGTTTGCAAATACGCCAAGTTGTAATTGTATGGCAATAATTGATAGCGTAAATCAATTGTTTTTTTAGCATAAGATTTATAAGGCTCATCAATGAGTGCTGCTTCGCTAGGAAAACTATATGCATTTTTATCTATATGGTATAATGCTGTTCCATGTGGTCTGAAGATAGGTGTTAATGCAGCCAATTGCAACCAACGAACATATAATTCATGATCACCTTCACCACCTGCAAATCCACCTGCGTCACTATGTACATAAGGCACCCCACTCATGCTCATTCCTAATAGTATGGGTAATTGAGCTTTTAAGCCACTCCAACTTCTACTCACATCACCTGTCCATGGGAATATACTATAGCGTTGACTTCCAGCAAAACCACTTCTATTTAAACTAAACAATCTTTTAGTTGGATAATCTTTTGCAAAGTTGGCAAACAACATTTTGGTCCAAGTATGGCCATATAAATTGTGTACTTCATCGGCTTTGAATAAACGTTTAAAACCAAGATCTTGTAAATTATGTAATAGATTAGTTGGATGTTTTTCTGGTTCGCCCAAATCGCCCCACCAAGCTTCTACACCTTTATTCATTTGTGTTTTATGCTTACTCCAAAACCATTGTTGAGCATCTTTTCGAAAAATATCAATAATACCTCCTTCGCCAAAATAAAAATCAGTTAATACGTAAGGTTTGTTGATATTGTCTACCGCATGAAACTGTTTAGATGATTGATAGTTTAAAGACGATTTTAGTACAAAAGGTTCTGTAATTAAAACAGTTTGAATATTGTCTTTTTTAAAATCTTGAATCATTTTAGTTGGGTTTGGCCAAGCTTGTTTGTTTACCCAATCTAAATTGCCCATTGTACTTTTTATACTATCGCCAAACCAAAATAAATCGAAAATGACGGCATCAATAGGTATGTTAGCAGCCTTCATTTTAGTAGCAATTTCTTTTACTTGCTGTTCACTGCTATAACCAAACCTACTCATTAAATTACCTAATGCCCAACGTGGAGGCAAAGGTTGTGTACCTGTAAGTTGGTGGTACGATTGAAGTATTTCTTGATAATTTTTTCCTACAATGACATATACATTTAATTCGCCACTTGAAAACCCTACTTCAAAAATTTTGGGATTGGTTTTACCAATATCTACATAGCCTTTACTTGGATTATCAAAAAATAATCCATAACCATTACTTGACGTAAAGAAGGGTACAGAATAATTTAAGTTATCTGCACCTTCACTGTAGCCATACCAAGGATTATTGTACAAATTAAACTTGTAGCCACGCCTATTTAAAGGCAATGCCCTTTCACCCCCACCAAAAATTTTTTCATTCTCAGCTAATGCAAATTGAAAACCCTTGAATTCATTATTCAACAAGGCTGTTTGAATGGTTACTTTTTTGTTTGGCCCAAAAGAAATTTTTTCATTCTCTACTTCTACCATAAAATCTTTCCATTGAATAGAACTATTTAATGGATTTTGATCATCCCACTTTTTTACAATTGTATTCAATGGTTTTGCAACTACTGCATCGCTAATGTTTTCATTGGTTATATACTCTTTAGGTGTAAACGTTGCTTTAACAACATTGGGTGCATACTGCTGAAATAACCAATTGCCTTGTGTTGAAGAAAATGTTGCTTTACTCGATTGAACAATTTGCTTAATTTGTGCAGATGCATAAAAAGAAAAAAAAACGTGTAATACAATAAAAATGGGTTGTTTCATAATAAGCAGCTTTTCTAATAAAAATTTGAAGTTAAAGAAATAGCTTTATTAATTTTCTTCTGTAGAAAATAAAAAAGCCCTTTTAAAAAAGGGCTCAACTAAAAATTAATATAACTTATTATTTTACCAAGTACCACTTAGGGTCTATAGGTTGATTAATTTTAAAACTTGTATTCTCTACCAATAAAGCCATTGGCCCAAGCTGAATACTTTGTTTGGTAGGGAAAGGAATACCATCAAAAATTTTATACTTTTCATAATCAATATCAATTTTTCTTTCGCCCATTCTAGAACTACCTCCAAATGCTTTCATCATACTACTCATTCCCATCATTTCCATTGCAATTGGTGCAGCAACTTGTACTCTTTTAACTTGACCATTTGCTTGAGAAATGAAATACACCATTTCTTGTCCAGTTTTTAAAGTAAGTTTTACTTTATCGCATTCTGTTCCATTTACTTTATCTTTTCCTATTAATGTTGCCTTACTGCCTTTGGTTTCATAATCTACCAATTGTGCAAAGTAGCCATCACAATCTTTTTGATAAGCCATGGCTGTAAACTCTTCTATGGTAAATTTGGTTAAACTAGCTTCTGAGATTCCCATAGGACTATTCATTGCTGGTGTAAAACTATACCCTGCTGTATCAGTAACAACGGTAAAACTTTCTTCTCCACCCATTGGGCTACTACTTTGTATTCGAAACAATTTATTTTTTTCTCGAATATTTTTTATGGTAATAGTAATACCCATTTGTTCTAAGTTCAAAGCACTTTCAACCTGAATAGTATTGATTGAGCTTAACTTTTCTTTACCACCATGAGCTTCAATAAAACGACCAATTACTTCTTCAACTGTTTGGGCTTGTGTAGCCATTACTAAAAGCATAGAAAAAAATAATACCCGTAACTTTTTCATTGTATTTTTATATTTAATTTTCCAAATTTATAGTACAATACGATTGCAATTTTTTTAATTCATCAATTTTAATATAACATTATGCAACATTCATCATTCTCTATTTCTGCAAACATTGTAGATATTGTTCACAAACAAATTTTTGCCGGAGAAGTTGTAGTTGAAAACGGAAAAATTATTAGCATCATACCCAAGCCTGATTTAAAACCCACCCATTATATTTTACCTGGATTTATTGATAGCCATGTACATGTAGAAAGTAGCATGTTAGTACCAAGTGAGTTTGCACGTTTAGCAGTGGTACATGGAACTGTTGGCACCATTAGCGACCCTCATGAAATTGCCAATGTTTGCGGTATGGAAGGTGTAGAATTTATGATTGAAAATGGCAAGCAAGTAAACTTTAAATTCAACTTTGGAGCACCAAGTTGTGTGCCTGCTACAACTTTTGAAACTGCAGGTGCAGCTTTAGATAGTGAAGATGTTAGAAAACTTTTAGAAAAAGAGGAGATTATTTACTTAAGTGAAATGATGAACTTCCCTGGAGTGTTATTTAAAGATGAAGAAGTAATGAAAAAGTTAGCTATTGCATGGCAATTGGGTAAACCAGTTGATGGGCATGCACCAGGTTTACGTGGCGAAAAAGCCAAACAATATATTGAAGCAGGATTAGGTGAAGGAAAAATTGGCATTAGCACCGATCATGAATGTTTTACAAAAGAGGAAGCATTAGACAAGTTGAAATATGGAATGAAAATAGCCATTAGAGAAGGCAGTGCTGCTAAAAACTTTGAAGCATTGATAGATTTACTGAACGATTATGAAGATATGATAATGTTTTGCAGCGATGATAAACATCCTGATAGTTTAGCAATTGGTCATATTAATCAGTTATGTGCAAGAGCTGTTGCAAAAGGCATTGATGTGTTTAAAGTTTTAAAAGCAGCTTGCTTAAATCCGGTGGTACATTATAAAATGAATGTGGGCTTGTTACAAACTGGTGATAGTGCTGATTTTATTGTAGCTGAAGATTTAAAACAATTCAACATAGTACAAACTTATATTAACGGAGAACTTGTTGCTGAAAAAGGAAAATCGTTTATACAATCAGTTAATGTAACACCAATCAATCAATTTAACTGCAATGAAATTTCAGAAGAACAACTTAAAATTAAAACAACAGAATATTTAATAGAAAGTGGAAATATTCCAGTAATTGAAGCATTAGATGGGCAACTCATTACCAATAAATTAATGTTACCAGCTAATATTGTGAATGGTAGTTTAGAAAGTAATGTTGAAGCCGATGTTTTAAAAATGGTGGTAGTAAATCGTTATCACAATGCTCCAATAGCCAAATGTTTTATTAAAAACTTTGGATTAAAACATGGAGCAATGGCATCGTCGGTTGCACATGATAGTCATAATATTGTTGCAGTTGGCTGCGATGATGCAAGCCTTGCAAAAGCCATTAATTTAGTAATTAAAGAAAAAGGTGGTGTTAGTGCAGTAAGCCTTAAAGGGGACACTAAAGAAATGGTTTTAGGTTTACCAGTTGCAGGTTTAATGAGTGGCAATGATGGTTATAAAGTTGCTGAAGCATATACAGCCATTGATGCTATGACTAAAGACAACTTAGGTAGCACTTTAATTGCACCATTTATGACATTGAGTTTTATGGCACTCTTAGTAATTCCTTATTTAAAATTGAGCGATAAAGGTTTATTTGATGGAGAAAAGTTTGAATTTGTAAAACACTAAAACTATCTTCTTTATCAATAAACTGAATACTTATAACTAAAACCAATTTAATTACTTATTCATAAAACTCATTTTAATCTAGCTTTACTATTTTGTTTCGATTTCACCGCTTGCTTTTACTACTTTTATAAATGCACTATCGGTACCTTTTGGTGAAAAATATTTTAGCTTAAACTTTATTTTTTTTCCAGGAGGAATTGTTTCATATACTGTTTCAAATGCTTCATCTAGTTGAACGCCTGTTTTACTAAAAAAACTTAATCTTAATTCTACGTCTTTATAAGTACAAACGGTTGCTGTGTTTTCTAAATGCCCAATTAATACAGTTTGTCCTAATAAATTTCTTCTATCTCTATTATCTACCTTTAAAAAACGAGCAGGGTTATTTTTTTCTTTATCGGCTAAACTTTCTTTACTTTTTTCGTAGGTTTCCTCATCAAACTTTTTTTCTTTCTTCTCTTCTTTACAAGCATTCAATGCACAACAAATAAGTAATACTGCAATTAGTTGTTTCATGCGTTATTTTTTATAGCCTCTAAGAAACAAATATTTTTTGATATTTAGCTTGTTAAAGTTTTATCCAAAATTTTAATGCGTCATCCATTTCAGAATAAACCTCTAAAAAAGAAGACGGCACTTCTAATTCTGAGCTAAAGTAAGTAGCCAATCTTGTGCCTGTTGGTTGTAGCTCAAGTTGTTTGTACACATATCTGTTGTAATTATGATACAATTCACTTGAATAGGTAACTGCATCATCTATTTTATCATTATCGTTTATATTTTCATAAAATGAATTATAAAAATAAAAATGATTGTACAATGCAAAATTGGTTTCTGTAATGTTTTGATGAATGAAGGCTACATTTTTCAGTTGTAAAATATCCTTTACTCTGTTCGATTCATGTACCAAACTTTCTCTTTGCTCTACACCATAAAAAAATGAATTGGGTTTGTAATAGGCAGCAGCTAAGCAAAATTTACCTACACCACTGCCAATATCTAACACTTTTACATTACCATCCATCGTTAAATAATGAGCAGCTTTTTCGGCTACTAAAAGACTTGTCCAATGTCTATCGGCCAATGATCTGATATGCGTTGAATAGAATTTATTAAAAATTGTATCTGTTGCAAAATATTTGTCAATATTCATTTTTAGTATTGCTCATTTTTTATCTTGTTAAAACAATAAAATTCAAACAAAGGTATTTTAATTGTTGAGTTTATTAAACAAAAGAAGAGGCATGTTGGCAACATACCTCTTCTTTAATCTTGAATGATGAAAACAAGTTATCGCAGGTTTACAATTTTTTTATCTTTTGCATATTTAACACTGTAAGTAAATCTGTATTTTTTTTGTTCGCCCGGTTGTAAAGTAATTTTCCAATTGAGAGTTCCTAATTCTTCGTTTATTTCTGCATTGCCATTATCGTCTAAACTAACTTCAATTTCTTTGGTTTTACTCAATGGATATTGATCTTTCAACAACATATTTACCGTTTCTTTCTTATTATTTTTTACAATAATCTCATACGTAAATGTTTCAATTTTATTGCTGCCTATAAATTTAGTTTTACTATTCTCTTTCATTAACAAACGCTTAATGGCTACTCTCCTATCTCTTCCTAACGATAAGTTTAAGGTATCCATGGTTGTATTTGGATCTATAAATGATTTTCCTAGAAACACATTATCCATAATAATATTTGCTTCCCCAGGTAATAAGTCTAAGGTTTCCCAATTGCTTATTTCTGCTAGTAAAAATGCATCTTTATCTAATTTAGGAATTCCATAATGTTTGTACGTAGCATCAATTTTTTCATCTTTAATTGCTACGCTATAACCTGTACCATCACTAGGAATATCATAAGGCAAATCAATTTCAAAACTGGTAAATAATTGGCTTTCGTTTTGAACTGTATAACTGCTGATATCGCTAGGTGTAACAGATTTTGATGCAGTAACTTCTTTTCTTCTTTCATTTCCATAACCAACCACCACCACTTCATCTAACTGCATACTTTGTGCTCTATTGTACTGTGCATTTGCATTAATACCTCGTTTCATATCATTATACACTCCAGGTACAAATAATTGTAAGTTCCAAGGGTTTAACACAGGAATATTAGTACCTAAATTGGGATTACTAGTGCTTAAAGTGAGTTTGGTTTGTTTCCAATCTATACCAGTGGTTTGACTAACTGATGCCTTATATACTAACTTAAAAGTATTGTCAATAGTTTTTACCCTCATATCATAAGTGGGTACCCAACCTGCTCTTGGTGTATAGTATGAAACAGCAATATCGGCAGTAGTTGCTTCTTTGGTAAGTACTTGTAAAATAAGTTGACCACTATATTTTGCACTGTACACACCTTCTTTTCTTTTCAAATCATTCATTCGTGAATAAACTTCATTGATTTGTTCTTGCACATCGGCCGATTTTAATTTTAAAGCATATACCATACTTCTATACAATTGAACTTTACCATTATAAAACTCAATTAGCTTTAAAATATCGGTAGTATTAATTGTTTTTTCAGGCAACGCAGTATATCCATCTACAATTTTTGTGGTTTTAGCAAGTAATTCATCGGTTACTACACTTTCTTGATTATTGGCATTAATTTGTTTTTGAAATGCTTTAATACTATCCTCCATTTTTTTATAGATAGGATTTGGAGGTGGAGGTGTATTTTCAACCTTAGTATTGTACTTGTAACTTAATAACACCACATTCTCTGGGCAACCAATTTGTAAAGTATTTTGATCTAAAGTAGTGCTAATGTTGTTTAACACAATTTCATGTTGTCCTGCTCCAATAGTGGCTTTGCCTTTATGCGTTAATTCGGCTCCATAGCCATAATACACATTGGCATCGGTTAATTGGGTATTTACTTGAAGAATGTTTTTTTGTTGAGCAAATAAACTTGAACTAAGTAATAAAAAAACAAAAGTTAACTGTTGCATAATTGAAATAATTTTTATAAAGAATACCCAACAGATGGTATTTTTAAAAGAATTACATAAAATGCAATAAAATTTTTTTAAGATAAACTCTCAAGATGTGATTTTACGCTAAAAAGCAGCAGTTTATAATCAAACACACTCTATACTTTCAAAATATTATCTTTACCGAAACAACTGAAAAAATCATGAAAAAAATTTTGTACCTATTTTCTGCAGCTTTATTGATATTAGGAGGATGTAAAAAAAATGATGACACCTCTAACTCTACTGCAGAAAATTATTTACCCAATACAGTTGGTAGCAACTGGACTTATAAAATTACCACTGCTGGTAGTGCTCAAAGTACTGTAAAATATACTGTAAGCAGTAGAGATACAAGTGCTGGCGGAAAAACCTATACAGTTATTACCGGTAATAATGGCACCAATCAATACTATACAAAAATTGGAAGCGACTATTTTAATTTTAGAACTTTAAGTGGTCAAGGTTTGGAGTTATTATTTTTAAAAGATAATGTAGCTCTTAATGGAACTTGGAATACATCTCAAACCATCAATGGATTAACTGGTTTGCCCCCAGGAATAACATCTGCCAATGTAATTATCAATTACGTAATTAAAGAAAAGGGTACAACTAGAACTGTGAGTGGTAATACTTATGCAAATATAATTAAGGTTGAGGCTACACTTAGTGCAGGAGTTTCTGGTTTACCAATACCTCCATCTAATTTAGGTACAGCAGAGTTTTATTTTTCGAAAGGGATTGGAATTGTAGAAAGTAAAGTACTACTTAGCAACACCGCTTTAGGATTTAATTTAGATGAAAAATATGAGCTACAATCGTATGAAATTAAATAACACTATTGTGTTTTTGGTTCGATAAAACATTTTTGAGCGTCCATTCTACTGTATTGTTGAATGGACGTTTTCTTTCTATACAATCTTGCTTATTACAAATGGTACAACTAAAGTCTAAGCAGCCATCGGTATGTACAAAAAATTCAACTGAATCGCCAAAGTTTTGAGCAATGAGTGCTGTAAGTTCATCAATTTCTTTATGAGCTTCGTTGATATTTAAAAACCAAGGCAATGTTAAGTGACAATCAACATGCAATAAATTACCATATTTAATTACTCTAAGATTGTGTAAATCAACCCAATTTTGTTTTCTATGGGTATTTAAAATGGTGACCATTTTTTCTAGTAAAGCAGTATCGGCTTCATCCATAATTCCTGCTAAAGATGCTCTAATAATTTTATACCCATTGTATAAGATGATTACACTCAGTAATAAAGCAATTACTTTATCAAGCCACAATAACTTAGTAAATAACATGAGCACTAAACCTAGAATAATTGCAAGGGTTGAGTAAGTATCTATTTGCAAATGTTTACCACTTGAAATTAATGCTAGAGAATTATTCTTTTTGCCTATAAAAACACAAATAGAACCTGCAACATAATTTACTATAGCAGTGATACCAATAAGCCATAAACCAGTATCTAACTTTTGTACATGGGTGGGTGTAAAAAAAGTTTCTATGGTTTGATAAATAATAAAAAATCCTGCTGTAACAATTAAAGTGCCTTCTACAGCAGCCGAAATAAATTCGGCTTTCCCATGACCATAAGGATGATCTTGATCTTTAGGCTTTGCAGCAACAAATAAAGCAAACAAACCTATAAAACCAGCAATCATATTTACTATACTTTCTAAAGCATCCGACAAAATGGCCAACGAATGGGTGTTATAATAGGCTATAATTTTTACAACAAATAATACCACACTTAATATGGTAATACTTAGTTGTACATTAAAATTTTGTTGGGCTTTTTGCAAAACAATTGTTATAAGGTTTGTAAAAGTACAATGGCAAAAGTTAGTACCTCATAAAATTATTATTCTTACTGTTTATAAGGATTTTTTGCATATACAATAATTACAATACCATTAACAAAAAATGGCGTAAGAATTGTTATAAAAAAGAGGCATCTGAAAATTCAGATGCCTCTTTTTTATAACTTTTTCTACACTTAATATTTTACAATTCTACTGTAATCGGCAAAACGAGCTTCTACATAATTCCAATTTACAATATTCCAAAAGTTGGCAACATAATCGGCTCTTTTATTTTGATACTGCAAATAATAGGCATGTTCCCAAACATCTAAAGCCAATAACGGATAACCAGCTTGCTCTGCATCATTCATTAATGGATTATCTTGATTAGGGGTTGACGTAACTCGTAAGTTACCTTTATCATCTCCAATTAACCAAGCCCAACCACTTCCAAATCTATTTTTAGCGGCATCACTAAACTTTGTTTTAAATGCATCAAAAGAACCAAAGTTTTTATCAATGGCTTCTGCTAATTTTCCACCAGGTTTTTTGGTTGAATTAGGTGTTAAACATTGCCAAAACAATTCATGATTATAATGTCCACCTGCATTGTTACGCATTTTAGTGGAGTAATCAGTCATTTCTGTGAATATGCTTTTCAAAGTTGCGTTACCCTGTTTTTTATATTCTTCTTTCAAAGCATCTGTTAAATTTTTTCCATAGCCTGCTGCATGTTTAGTATAATGAATTTCCATTGTTTTAGCATCAATGAATGGTTCTAATGCATTGAAGCTATAAGGCAATGGCTGTTGTTTTAAATCGGGCTCAAAAGTTTTATCATCATTGTTTGCTCTAAGAATAGAGGGTATAAAAGCTAATCCAACACCTAGTTTAGCCGTATTACTTAAAAACAATCTTCTGTTCAATTTATTGGAATGCATAATTTTTACTTTTTTGTTTTTCTTAATCCTTCAAAATACAGTTTTACTGTTTTGAAAGTTCGGTAATAAAATTCTTGATTAAACAATTGAGAATCTCTCATGGCTTTATAAATCAAGAAAAAACTAATAGGTATTAATACCATTGTACTTAACCACATGCCTGTAAAAGGACTAGTTACACTTTCCTTTACAAATTTCTCTCCAAAAGTGTTAAACAAGTGAAAGATTACAAAAAACACAATAGAAAAAACCAAAGGCATACCTAAACCACCCTTTCTAATAATTGAACCTAAAGGTGCTCCAATTAAAAACAACACCAAGCAAGCAAAGCTTAAAGTAAATTTTCTATGCCATTCAATTTCGTGATATCGTAATGATTTATTTTTTTGAAAATATTCATCGGCCATTATTCCAACACTATTTTTTACCAAACTAATTTGGTTGTTGGCTCTATCGTACACTGCTCTTTTAAGTGTATCAGGTATTAATTTATAAAACGAATCCGGTAAATTTTTAGTAGCTGTTTTTACGTTGGTAAAACTAGAATCGCCAAACTTTACAAATGCCATTAATGGCGAAAGTTCAAGCACTGCTCTTTTTGCAAATTTTTGATTGTTCTTTTTTAGTGAATCAATGGTAGTATTCAATTGTCGAACACTCAGCATTTTAGGATCGTATTTAAAACTAGAATCGGCAGTTTGATTCATTTGAAAAGTACTCAAATCAAATATTTTTCTATACTCTTTAAATCCAAGTCTTACATAATCGGTTTGTTTGGTTTGTCGTGGTCCTTTTTCTTCGTAACGCCATCCATCTCTTAAAATAAATTCTAAGAATTTCTTATCTGCTGTTACTCTCATAATACCACTATCGGCAATCATAATATTATCTTGTAAACCATATTTACGTTCAAAAATTACAATTTTTCGAATGGTGCTATCGTCTTTTTCCTTCTTCCCAATTTTTATAGTGAAGTCTTTGATTTGATTGTAAAAAGCTCCTTCTTTAATATCAAATGCAGGCTTAGCAATAATGATATCGTATTTTAAAGTGGCCAATTTTAATTGAGCAACAGGTATAATATTATTGGCAAAAACAAATGCAATACCCGAAATAAATATAGCTGTAACCAATAAAGGACGCATGAAACGTAACAATGGAATACCAGCAGATTTAATAGCCACCAACTCAAAAGTTTCGCCCAAATTACCAAACGTCATAATAGAAGAAAGTAACATAGCCAAAGGCAATGCTAATGGAACAGCAGTTGCCGAAACGTACATAATTAATTTAAGAATAGTAATAGTTTCTAAGCCTTTACCTACTAAATCATCTATATACAACCAAAAAAACTGCATCACCAACACAAATAGTGAAATAAGAAAAGTGGCAAAAAATGGCCCTATAAATGAACGAAGAATTAATGTGTCGAGTTTTTTTATCACTTTGTCTTTTCTTTACAATACCCAAACGTTAAATAATAAAGTATGGCAAATGTAAAACTTTCAAGTGCAGAAATAGAATTGATGAGCAATGCTTCTTTTATTTTAACAAAGAACAAAATTATTGATGCCGTTTATCAATTGTTTGGTTCATTAAGCAATGAATATGTTAGCACTGTTGAAACTTCAACAATATTACCAGAACACATTATACAAATAGCACCTAAAATTTCGAGAGGAGAAAATTATGAAGGCTTACCTTGGGTTATGCTAGATTATCCTAGATTTTTTACTAAACAAGAAGTAGTAGCAATAAGAACATTTTTTTGGTGGGGAAATTTTTGCAGCATCACCTTGCAATTAAAAGGAAATTATGTTCAGCCAATGAAACAACTTATCATTCATCATAAAAACAGCCTGAATAATTGGTGGTTATGTTGCAATAAAGAAGATGAATGGCAACATCATTTTAGGGCTGATAACTATAAGCTACTTACAGATTGTTCAATTGAAGAAATTGAGCAACTAGAATGGATAAAATTGGCAAAAAAAATCCCACTACAAGAGTGGGAAAATATGACTGATTTTTTTAGTATAAACTTTTCAGCATTATTTCAATTATTAACTACCCAAACGATGAAATAATTCTTTCACCTGATAATCCCATAATTGGGTTTGATCTTTAATATCATTTTTTTCTGCAAAATCGGTAATCACTAAAATAGTTTGATTAGAGATTTCCGTTTTCATAATTCTAAATTCAAAGTATTCACCTTTTTCAAAATGCAACCAACGATACTTAATAAATTTATCTTGTTCTTGATCTACCACAACAGCTTTATCGGGTGTTCCACCATTCCAGCTAAAACTCAAAACGCCTTCCCATTCGTCAACTTTATCGGCAAACCACTCTTGTAAACCACTTGGTGTACTTAAAAATTCAAACAAAATAGATGGAGAACATCTTACTTTAAATTCTACTGTAAATAATTGTTTTTTACTCATTTCAAAATCTTTATCCCTTAATGTGTACGTGCAATAATAACAATTAATTTCATCTAACCAAATGTTTTTTATTAGCATGCTAAAACAGCCTTCATTGGGTTGATAAAATAGCTTGTAAACCATGTATTCATTTGGAAAAAAGCCTAAATAATATTTTTTTGGAAAAAATGCGATAACTTAATTAAATTGCTACAGCGTAAATAATGCATGAGTACGTTTTTGAACTAATACCACTACTTTCTTTTATGTAATATCAACCAAACTACTAACCCCTAAACTAAACTGCTATGAGTATGCGTCAACTCAAAATCTCCAAAAGCATCACCAATCGTGAAAGTCAAAGTTTAGAAAAGTACTTGCAAGAAATTGGAAAAGTAGAATTAATTACTCCAGAAGTTGAAGCACAATTGGCTGCCAACATTAAAGCTGGTTGTCAAAAATCGTTAGACAAATTGGTGAAAAGCAATTTACGTTTTGTAGTTTCTGTTGCAAAACAATATCAAAATCAAGGCTTATCGCTGCCCGATTTAATTAATGAAGGAAATTTAGGATTGATTAAAGCTGCTATTCGTTTCGATGAAACAAAAGGCTTTAAGTTTATATCTTATGCAGTTTGGTGGATTAGACAAAGCATTTTACAAGCCCTTGCCGAACAAAGCAGAATAGTACGATTGCCCTTAAATAAAGTTGGCTTATCTAATAGAATTTCTAAGGCTTTTCAGCAATTAGAACAAGAATTTGAACGTGAACCAAGTGCAGAAGAATTGGCTGAGTTGTTACATGAATCTATAGAAGAAATTACTGCAACCATGAGTGTTGGTGTTAGACATGTTAGTATGGATTCGCCTTTAGGCGATGGAGACGATTCTACTATGGCCGATTTAATGTTTAACCCTAATGATACCAAGACCGACGAAAAATTAGCACATCATGAATCGTTAAGACAAGAAATAGAAAGAAGTTTAACTGCATTAACCGACCGCCAAAAAAGTGTATTATGTTATTTTTTTGGAATTGGAATAGATCATGCGTTGAGTTTAGAAGATATTGGTGATCGTTTTCATTTAACTAGAGAACGTGTACGCCAAATAAAAGATAAAGCTATTACCAAGTTAAGAAATACAAGCCGTTGTAAACAATTGAAAGTGTATTTAGGGTAAAACCAATACTGCCATTATATTTGCACCTCATTTTAAAGTGAACTTTAAAAGTTCACTTTTTTGTTGATGTAAGTAAAACGAGCACTATGTTTAGTAATTTATCAGAACGTTTAGAATCGGCCTTTAAAAACCTGAAAGGTGAAGCAAGAATTAACGACCTTAATGTTGCCAATACTGTAAAAGATATTCGTCGTGCATTAATTGATGCCGATGTAAACTTTAAAATTGCCAAAGAATTTACCGATAAAGTAAAAGAAAAAGCCACTGGCGAAAAGGTAATTAATGCGGTGAGTCCTGGGCAATTGATGGTTAAAATTGTTCAAGACGAATTAACTGAATTAATGGGTGGTGAGCCAGCCGATTTTAACATCACTGGCAACCCTGCTGTAATTTTAATAGCTGGTTTACAAGGTAGTGGCAAAACTACTTTTACTGGCAAATTGGCCAACTACTTAAAAACACAAAAAGGTAAATCTCCATTAGTCGTAGCTGCAGATATTTACAGACCAGCGGCGATAGATCAATTAACTGTTTTAGCAGAGCAAATTGGTGTGCCTGTTTATGCCGAAAGAGAAAATAAAGATGCTGTTGCCATTGCTTTAAATGCCATTAAAGAGGCAAAGAGTACCAATAAAAATGTGGTAATTATAGATACTGCTGGCCGTTTAGCAGTTGATGAAGTGATGATGACGGAAGTGGCCAATATTAAGGCTGCTGTTAACCCAACAGAAATTTTATTTGTAGTAGATAGTATGACAGGGCAAGATGCTGTGAACACAGCAAAAGCCTTTAATGATCGTTTAGATTTTAGTGGTGTTGTATTAACTAAGTTAGATGGTGATACACGAGGTGGGGCTGCATTATCTATTAAATATACGGTGAATAAGCCTATTAAATTTATGAGTAGTGGCGAGAAGATGGACACATTGGATGTGTTTTATCCCGATCGTATGGCTCAAAGAATTTTAGGCATGGGTGATATTGCTTCTTTGGTAGAAAAAGCCCAACAACAATACGATGAAGAAGCTGCAAAGAAATTAGAAAAGAAAATTCGTAAAAATCAATTCGATTTTCAAGATTTCTTAGACCAATTGCAGCAAATTAAGAAAATGGGTAACCTGAAAGATTTAATGGGCATGATACCAGGTGTTGGAAAAGCAATGAAGGATGTTGATGTAGACAATGATAGTTTTAAAGGCATTGAAGCCATTATTCAAAGTATGACACCAGAAGAAAGAAGCAATCCAGATTTAATTGATTTAAAACGTAAAACCCGTATAGCAAAAGGCTCTGGCAAAGACATGAATGAAGTAAATGCTTTTATGAAACAATTTGAGCAAATGAAAAAAATGATGAGTATGATGAATAAAATGCCAATGGGTGGTTTTCCTGGAATGAAGGGAATGAGAAAGTAATAGATAAATCAACCACCATTTGCAGTCCAGATTTTCCAATTTTCTTCTGCCTGAATGGTAAGCATATCGTATCCATTTTTTATAGCGGCACCTTGCTCTTTTCCCTTCAATAAAAATTGTGTCAATGGTGGGTTATACACCAAATCAAACAAATAATGTTGAGGGGTAATGTATTGATATGGAATAGCAGGACATTCATTGGTTTTGGGGAATGTACCCAGTGGAGTAGTATTAATGATAATGGTATGTTCTTCAAGTATAGCTTCATTTAAATCGTCGTAAGTAAGTCCATTAGCTATTTCATTTCTTGAAACACTTACATATTGAATACCCAATTTTTTAAGTGTAAACTTTACTGCTTGGGCTGCACCACCAGTTCCTAAGATCAATGCCTTAACATGATGTGGTTTTATTAATTGGGTAAAAGATTTTTCAAATCCAATTACATCTGTATTATAACCATATAATTCACCTTCTACAATTTTTACACAATTACACGCTTGCATTTGTTGCACTTCTTTGCTTAACCAATCTAAGTAAGGTATAATTTGTTGCTTATAAGGTATCGTAATAGCAAAACCCTGCAATGCAGGGTTTTGCTGTATTAATGATTTGAGCAATTTAATTTGAGGAATATCAAAATTTAAAAAACTGCAATGGGTTATTTGTTCTTCAATAAATTTTTGATCAAAATATTTCTTTGAAAAAGAATGTGTTAATGGATGCCCAATTAAACCAAATAATTGCATTAGTAAATGGCTTTATCGTTATCTAAATACAATCTAAACGTATCGCCACGTAAGCCAATACGCATTGCCTCTAAAGGAATAACCTCGTTGGGTGCAATGTTACCTAGATTTACATTACAACCTACCAACTCTAAGAAGTACAATTGTTGTGCTTTTTGTGGAGCTTCCCAAATAATTTTTTCGGCCGGAATTTGGGTTAATATTTCTTGTACTAATCCTTCTCTTACTTCGCCACTTCCTCTATAAATACCTACATTTCCTGCTTCTCTTGCTTCGGCAATAACATAAGTACTTCCTGCTTCTAGTTCAGCCCTCATTAACTCAATCCATTTATAAGGAGGAATAATATGTGCAGCATCTTTACTACCAACTTCACTTAAAATAGTTCCGTACTTGGTCATTTTTTCAATATAACCACATTTTTCAGCATGAGGAATAGTAATTGAGCCATCACTTACTTCCATATAATCTATCCCATAATCTTTGCAAACGGCTAAATAATCATCGAATTGATTGCGTATTAAAAAAGCTTCAAATAAAGTTCCACCAAAATAAACACACATGCCAGCTTCTTTATACACTTCAATTTTTTCTCTTAATTTGGGTGTTACAAAAGAAGTTCCAAAACCGAATTTTACAATATCTACATGCGGACCGGCGACTTCTAAAAAATTTTTTGCTTCACTAACACTTAAGCCTTTATCCATTACCATTGTTAATCCAGAGTTACGTGGCTTAGCTGTTCTTTCGGGTATTTGCGTTAAGTTAAAATTCATTACTTATTTTTTAAGATTTTGCAAAAATAAGGCAATGAAGGCAACTTCTACTAGTCTATATATATTCTAGGATTTAATCCTAATTAAATTTCTTTCCTTTTTTATGTCTTGCTAAAATATCTACAACAGCAGCATTTTGTAAAATGACAGGATGAAGATCTATAAACTTTTTCAATAGTTTTGGAGCAATTTGCATAGCTTTTTCTAGTTGTAACAATGCTTCTTTGCTTTTTCCTAAGAAAAATAATGCTGTACTATAGTAAAAAACAAAAATGGGTTTTCCTTCGGTTGCTTTAGATGCTGCCATACATTGCTCTAAAGCTTCTTCATAATATTCAGCATTAAACAAACATTTAATTAATGCTTCCCAGCCTGCAACATTTTTAGGCTTATGCCTTACTACATTTCCAAAATAAACAACTGCATCTTTATACAATTGTAAGTTCATTTTACATTGCCCCATGGCTAAATTGTATTCTGGCACATTTCTATGAATACGCATGGCCAATTCTAACTGCTTAATGGCCATTTGCCATTGATTTTCTAAAATATAGGTTTGTGCAATTTTAAAATGGAGTTTGCTATCATCGGGGTTTAAGTGTACCGCTTTTTTGTAGTTAAATCTTGCTTGTGCACAGTTGCCCATTTTATGGTAACAATGGCCAATTGCTTCGTAAATCACATCTTCAGGACGGGATAGTTCTAATACTTTTTCTAATACTTCAATAGCATCTTTATATTTTCTTAACCGTAAATAAGCATCGCCCATATTACGATAAGCATAATCAAACTTTTCGTCTATTGTTATGGCATATTGATAAGCATCAATAGCTTTTTCGTACAATTTCAACCCTTGAAAAGCTGCTGCTAGGTTAAACCAAGCTATTTCGTTATAAGGATATTCATTAATAATTCTTTGATGCAGTTTGATGCTTTCTTCATTTCTGCCAGTAAAATCGGTCCAAAAACAAATTTTATATAAAGCTTCATCATTGTTTGGATCGTCTTCTAAAACCAATTTTAAACAATCAAACACTTTATCAAACTGTTCATAATCATCGTACACATCGGCCATTTCAAACAACAACTCTATACGTTCTTCTCCTTCAAAAATTTGCAAGGCTTCTTGTAAAATTTCTATGGCATTTTCTTGTTGATCTAATGCTAAATAAGCATCGGTTCTTAAAATATATAAATTGATATCTAAGCTATCGTACAATGCTGCTAAATCAAGCATTTCAAGAGCTTCTGTATATTTTCTGGTGGCTATTAATAAATCGGCTTTTTTTACCATTAATGGGGCAGATGAAGGAAATTGTTGCATACCAATTTCGGCTGCTTCTATCGCTTCTGATAAGCTATCGTGATCATCAAAATAATCGATTATTCTCTCAAAATCGTCTTCTTCTATAAAAGGGTGCTGACGACCATTTTTCAAATTGTGGTAGTGTCTTAAAATTTCTTTAAGTTCTTCTCTGTCTTCGTGAAAGGGAGTTTGTTCTCTCATCGTACATTGGTTTGTCTAATGTAAGATTAAAAAAAATTTCAATCAACATGTAACCTTTTGTTTTTATTAACGTCTTGTTAATAACAAAAAATATTTAAACATACTAAAACAATTCAAAATAGAGTTTATAGACGTTTAAAAAGTATATTTAACCTATTTTTAAACCTTTTATATAAAATTATTGTTTAAACATTAACAATTTTCCTATTTTTGAAAAAATGAAGCAACAATCAAACATAAAAAAATTAGCTTTCGCAATACTCTTAGTATTTGCTGGTCAATTTGTGTTTGCCTCATTTATAACTACAGGTAAGAAAAATAATAAGCAATCTGAAAGTAAATATTCTTTAAAAAACCTCAGTAGTTTTACCCATAAAGGATTATCACTCAATAGTGTAAGATACAATTCTAAATTATTGGCTTCTGATTATTCATCTAATAATTTCATGAGAAATTCTGCTGCTAACCATGTTCAAATGCAAAATGGCAGCACTACTTTTATTTATCCTTACAAGGCTAAAATAAAAGTTCCTAAATTTAAAACTCCAACCCCAAGTAATTACTAGTTATTAATTAGCAATTATTAAATACCATTATTTCACTTTCTTACTGTAGATTCAAGATTCGTTTCGATACAATAAAATGAAAGATTATTTTTTGGTTTTGCTGTTAATTTAAAATTCTGTACCCACTTACTGGTATTTCAAACTTATTAGCTAATATGGGGCTTAAATTAATTTTATTGGCTACATACTTTACTTTTTTACCTTCTTGTTCTTGCGACTCATACTCTAATACAAACCCTGGAATATCTTTAAACTGATATTCAAATTCTTTTACCGATGGAGTAATACTAGTTGCATAATAAATGATAAATGAATTGCCATCTTTTAACTGTAATATTCCTTTTTTACATGCATATCCTAAAATGGTTTTGGTTTCATCAGTAGTGGTAAAAACCGAACCTTCGTATTTGGCATTTTGAGCTATCCATTTAGCATTGCTTAATTTGGTCATGAATTTATTATTACCAATTTCTCTCAAAATAACTGCATTGCCCGAAGCTTTATCGTAAATAACTGATTGAGTAAAAGATGGGCTAATTAACTCAACTTTACTATGATTGCCTTTTATAAATAATGTTTTTGTTGTGGCACTTAATAAATCGGCAGTTGTTTTATCAGTGGTAGCTTCATCAAAACTTACCGTATAAGTTACTGTACATTCGGCCAATATTCTAATGTTTTGTGCCCATGTGTTATTACTTAAAAGCATCATCAAAAACACTGCTATCCATACATTTTTCATCTTTACCATTATTTATTTAAAAGATAATACAATTTCATGCCAATGTAAATAAAAAGTCCCGCAATACATGCAGGACTTTTTGTTAATTTATTTTTTACCTTGATTTTTATTTTTGAGGTCTTGAATTTTCTTTTGGCTTTCCATCATTTGAGTGTATCGTTCTTGCCACTTGCTCGTTTTTTTAGGAGCCTTTCTTTTTTCATCAATCTTAGCCAATATTTTATCATGATCAATAATATAATTTTGAATTACAAATTGCAATGCCAATGTAATAATATTAGATACAGTATAATACCAAGTTAATGCCGATGGTAATTTATTAAATACAAAGAATAAGATAAATGGAAATATATAAGGCATGTATTTTAACGCAGGATTATCTTGCGTTGGAGTCATACTCATATTATAAATTGAAATTAAGAAACTGGTAATTACAGCTGTAATAGTAAATAAGCTAATATGGTTACCAATTGCCCAAATTTCGGTTTGCCAAGTGATTATTGCATCGTACGATGATAAATCTTTAGACCATAAAAAATTCTCGCCACGCAAAGCAATATTGGTATTAAAGAAACTATACAATGCAAAGAAAATAGGAATTTGCAATAATGCTGGAATACATCCACCTAAAGGATTAACACCTGCTTCTCTAAACAACTTCATTTGTTCCATTGCAAAACCTTGTTGATCGCTACCAAACTTCTTTTTCAATTCATCTAACTCGGGGCGTAAAACTTTCATTTTAGCACCACTTAAATAACTACTATAGGTTAAAGGAGCAGTTACCAAACGTATAAATAAAGTAAGCAACAAAATTACCCAACCGTAATTAGCAATAAAACCAGCAAAAAAGTTGAACACTGGCATAATAATGTATTGGTTTATGGGGCGTACAAACGAATACATATCTCTACCTAAGTTTACAATACGATCCATTTCTGGAGCTTGTTTCTTTAAAATATTGTAATCGTTAGGACCATAATATAATTGAAAAGGAATAGTTGCTGTATTACCCGCTGGAACGCTTACTTGAAAAGCAGCATCAATTTTAGCCAATATTTTACTACTATCTTCAGCACTTTTAACCCAAGAAACAGCACCATTATTGAAATTGTTTTTAACAATTAATGTGGTATTGAAAAACTGTTGTACAAAACTCATCCACTGACCAGGTTTTTCAAACTTGTGTTCGGTTTTGGTCATGATGTAATCAAATTCTCCATCTTCAACAAAACAAATATTACTCATTTGTTGCTTCTCGTACAAAGGGCTACGTTCGTGTTGCATGGTTTGTGCATGCCAGTTAATGTTTAAAGTATTGTTACTTAATAATTGCTGAGTTCCGTTTAAAGTAACATCCCAATTAATCATATATTCTTTGGGCTGAATAGTGTATTTATGTTGAATACTTTTACCAGTAGAATCTTGTAAAGTATAAGTTACCGTATAAGCACCATCTGCATTTTTTTGAATATTAGCCGATTCAAAAAACAATTGATTGGTAGATGCTGCAACATTGTTACCTGTATTTACCTTATACCCCAACTCATCATTCTCATTGCCTAATTTTACCAAAGAGCTATCGTACGATTTATAGTTTTTTAGATGAACATATTTAACTCGTCCACCTTTATTGGTGAAGATTACTTTCATTACTTCGTTTTCTACTGAATCTATTTTTTCAGTTCCTAATGCTTTTGGAAAACCACCAGCCAAAGCCAATTTATTGGCAGAATCTCTTCTGATAGAATCTTGTGCAGCTTTAGCCTTCATTTCAGGCGTAATTTTTGCAGCTTCAACCTTAGCTAAAGAATCTTTGGTACGTTTTTCAATTTCCATGGATGCTTGAGCCATTTTATTGTTATACCAAAAGAAGCCAAAAAATAAAATACCTAGCAACACAAAACCAATAATTGTATTCTTATCCGTATTCATACCAATATAAAATTTAAGTGGGCAAAGGTAGGGAACGAGGCGTTAATGTGGCAGATAGTTTTAGTGATACCAATTTAATGTGCGTTAGAAAGAAGATTAAAAAATTACACAACATATGCAGCCCAATGTTAAGAAATTGTTACCAGCTTCGTTTTTCTAAAGTAAGCCTTTAACTTTTCACTTTTAAAATTGCTTTATGAGCCAAGAGAAACACTTAAGGTGGTTAAACACTTCTATAAATAAAGAAACAGAATTGTATGAATTATGGGATGTTGAAAAGAAATTAATGACTTTATCTTTCAACAACTTTTCACATACTGCAAAGGTTGAATGTTTAAGCAGTAGAAGAATGTTTAAAATTGAGAAAGATGGTTTTTTAAAAAATAAAACCATTTTTAAAAATGAATATGGTGTAAAAATTGGTGAATTTGCCCAAGAACATTGGTTTAATCATGAAGGTTTAATAGAGCTGAATGAAGAGAAATTTCACTACACAACCCATAATAATCCATTGGCAGAACTAGTGATTTACAAAAACAACGTTAAACAGCCTTTATTGGCCTGTGGTTTACAATTAGATAATGGAGAAACTTCGGTTCAATTTAAAAAACATCATACATCCGATAAATATTCAATTTTTTTAATAGCACTTGCTTGGTTTTTATTTTTACCAGTAGCTAAAGAATATGCACCAACTTTTTCGGTGGCTTAATTTATAATGCTAAAAACACAGTAATTTTTTTTAATATTAGGTTGGTATTGGTTAATACCCCTATCTTCGCAAAGTTAATTATTGAGTTCTTCAGCATTTTGTATTTTTAATTCTCTGCTACGCATTTTTCTGCTAATAGTTAGTTATTATTACCTCAGCCGTTTTTCTCAAGTATTTTTTATTTTTTAATTATTTAGTTAAGATGAACATTTATGTTTCAAACTTAAGTTTCAACGTTCAAGACGATGACTTAAGAGGTTTTTTCGAAGGATACGGAGAAGTATCTTCAGCAAAAATTATTACAGACAAATTCACCAACAAGAGCCGTGGTTTTGGTTTTGTTGAAATGCCAAATGATGCAGAAGCTGCAAAAGCTGTTGCAGAATTAAATGGTGGTGTTGTAGAAGGACGTAACATTAATGTTACAGAAGCTAGACCTCGTGAAGAGAAAAGCAACAACAACAAACGTTCTTTTAGCAGCAGCAATAGCCGTTGGTAATAGTATAAAAATCTGTTAGTAAAAGAGGTGCAAATTTGTACCTCTTTTTTTGTTTAAAACCGCCGTCAAGGCTAAAAAACCGTTGACGGGGTTATTATGGTTCAAAGCCTCATCGGCTGATTTTATAAGTTTTTATAAAACAATCGCCATCAAGATTAATACCCTTGATGGCGATTGATAAAGTTGACGAATTTTGAACCGTAATTTATTGTTTTATAAACTTAGTTGTTACTACTTCATTGTTAGTTCTAACATTTAATACATAATTACCTTGAGTTAAATGCGTAGTATTTAATTGAATAGAAGTTGAACCATTGATTAATTGAGTAGTTTGTTGCATTAACACTTTACCTGCATAATCGGTAACTGAAACTGTTGCTTTCTCGGATTTTGTTGTATTCAGCAAAATAGTTAAACTTCCTTTTACTGGATTTGGATACACCGCTGCAATCTCTAGTCTAGTTGATTTTCCTGCTTTTAATAAAACAATATTGCTTAAAGTAGTTTTACCATCTTTATCAATTTGCTTTAACCTGTAATAATTATTGGTTGCTAAAGGTTGTTCATCATTTAATTGATAATTGATGAGTTGACTACTACTACCATTATCGGCCTTACTAGCTACAAAAGCCAATGAAGTAAATTGAACACCATCGGCACTTCTTAATATTTCAAATCCTTTATTATTGGTTTCTGTTAAGGTAGACCAAGTTAAAGTATTGATAGTGTTATTTTTAGTACCAGTAAATCTTACTAACGATACAGGTAATACTGTTGTAAACTCATCTGCACCAATATCTGGAGTTGTACCATTCCTTAAGTTACCATCAAAATCATCAGTAATTCCAATAATGGGTGTTCCACCATTTTCAGCTTGCGTAGCAACACCTGTGTTAATGTGCAAGAAACTATTATCGGCACCTGTAGTACTTGCAAAAGGTACATTTTCAGTTTTACTAAACGTTTCTCTAACACCAGCAACAACTTTATAATCGGCCAATGTAGAATAATTGGTACCATCGTAATGAATTAAGTTAGATGTCGATGGAGTTCCAGCGTAAAAAATATTAAAGTTAGATGCTTCGGCATAGTTACCAAATCCTGATGCACTTCTTCTAAATGCAACAGTTTGTCCTAAACCAGCTGCTGTAGAAGTATTTACAATAATGTTATTAGACATTTCTAAAGTAGCAGTTGTAGATGTGGCATTGTTATTATGAAACACCCCAGTTGTACCAAAATGAGCACCAGTTGATGTTGCATTGATAAAAACGGTATTGAAAACTACATTAATGTTAGATGTAACTGCTGTTGCTGTAATATTTATACCTCTTATAACGTCGGTAATATCACTATTAGCAATAGGAGCTTTTAAATCGCCAACTAAATTATTGGCAATTAAAACAGTTGCTGCCGTTGCCGTAACTGTACCTATAAATGAACAAGTAATTCCATTAACAAAACCACCTATGTTGGTATTAGTTAAATTATATATTTTATTCTTCAATACTTTTACATCATTTGGATTGTTGGATGTTCCTGAAAGAGAAATACCAGTTACAGGAAAACCACCAGTACCCGTTAATGTATGAATTACATTATTCCTCAATGTTGTGCTTGAATTAGCCAATAATGAGATG
>CALRVE020000038.1:0-34441 GCA_943371535.1 Asaia bogorensis
TCGTATAATCTATTAATTTAAAATTGGTACTAATCCTTTGTTTGAATATTCAGTTTAAATTCAGTTTTGCCATTTAAAAAACTATTGTATTTAGCTACAATTTCTGCAGATTGCTCTACTCCATTGATAACTAGTTTACCATTCGCAAATTCAACATTTGCTTCTTCACCTATAACTCCATCTATTTTTAATTGAGCCATAAATGCATCTGGATTATTTTCAGCATTCACATCTTTAGCGGTAACATTTATTTCAATCTTTTTTTCATGAGCTTGAGCATGACCACCCGTTTTGGTGCCATGTATTTGAGCTAAAGATGGAGCAATTACCAATGATACAATACTCATTAATTTGATTAAGATATTCATTGAGGGACCAGAAGTATCTTTAAAAGGATCGCCTACTGTATCACCAGTTACAGATGCTTTATGTGGCTCTGATTTTTTGTAATACATTTCACCATTTATTTCAACACCTTTCTCAAAAGATTTCTTGGCATTATCCCAAGCACCACCTGCATTGTTTTGAAACATACCCATTAATACACCACTTACAGTTGCACCAGCTAAAAATCCACCTAAAGCTTCAGGACCTAAAATAAAGCCCATCAACAATGGCGATACAATTGCAATTGCACCAGGCAACATCATTTTTTTGATAGAAGCATCAGTAGAAATAGCCACACATTTATCGTATTCTGGTTTACCAGTTCCTTCCATAATTCCTGGAATGGTTTTAAATTGGCGACGAACTTCTTCTACCATTGCCATAGCAGCTTCACCAACGGCACGAATTGCTAATGAAGAAAATATAAAAGGAATCATTGCTCCAACAAACAACGAAGCCAACACTTTTGCTTTATAAATATCAATGCCTTCAATACCTGCAACACCCACAAAAGCAGCAAATAAAGCCAAAGCTGTTAATGCAGCAGAAGCAATGGCAAAACCTTTACCTGTTGCAGCAGTTGTATTACCTACAGCATCTAATACATCTGTTTTCTCACGAACATCTGCTGGTAATTCACTCATTTCAGCAATACCGCCAGCATTATCAGCAATTGGTCCAAATGCATCAATCGCCAATTGCATAGCAGTAGTTGCCATCATACCTGCAGCAGCAATGGCAACGCCATATAAACCTGCACAAGCATAAGAACCCCAAATACCACCTGCTAAAACCAAAATTGGTAAAAATGTACTTTCCATGCCAATAGCTAAACCACCAATTACATTGGTAGCATGGCCAGTAGCACTTTGACGAATAATAGACATTACCGGACGTTTGCCCATTGCTGTATAATATTCAGTTATAATACTCATTAATGTACCTACCACTAAACCAACACCAATTGCACCTAAAACACCCCATTTGGTAAATTCAAGATTACGTAAAGACATTGTTTCTGGTAGAATATAATATACTAAACCAACACAAGCAATAGCAGTTAATACAATTGAACCCCAGTTACCCATGTTCAATGCTTTTTGTACATTGTGTGTGTTAATACCTGCAGCATCGCTTACACGTACAAACCAAGTTCCTACAATAGAAAAAACAATACCTAAACCAGCAATCAACATAGGTAATAATATAGGACCAAATCCACCAAAATTATCTATAGAAGTAGTTTCTTGTCCTAATACCATGGTTGCCAAAACAGTAGCAACATAGCTACCAAATAAATCGGCACCCATACCAGCAACATCACCAACATTATCGCCCACGTTATCAGCAATAGTGGCAGGGTTACGAGGATCATCTTCTGGAATTCCAGCTTCAACTTTACCCACTAAATCTGCTCCAACATCGGCAGCTTTGGTATAAATTCCACCACCTACACGAGCAAATAAGGCAATACTTTCAGCACCTAAAGAAAAACCAGTTAATACTTCAATGGTTCTCAACATTTCGTTTGAGCTAACCACATCGGCACTAAAATATGATTGAAGAATAATAAATAAACTTCCTAAACCTAACACAGCTAAACCAGCTACGCCTAAGCCCATTACTGCACCACCAGTAAATGAAACTTCCAATGCTTTTGATAAGCTAGTTCTTGCAGCTTGTGCTGTACGAACATTGGCTTTTGTAGCCACTTTCATACCAATATAACCAGCAACTGCACTACAAACTGCACCAATAATAAAAGCAACAGCAATAGTCCAATGGCTATTGGGGTTTTTACTAGCCATAAACCCTAATAATAAAGCAACGGTGATAACAAAATAAGAAAGGATTTTCCATTCGGCTTTTAAGAAAGCCATTGCACCTTCGGCAATATAATTACTGATTTCTTTCATGCGGTCGGTACCAGCATCTTGTTTTGAAACCCAATTGAACTTAATCCAAGTATACAAAAGACCTAAAACACCCAATACCGGAACAGCTAAGAATAACATTTTAGTAGTCATAAGCAAGAATAATTTTTAAAAATGGTGGCAAAAATAGGGGGTTAAAGCTAATAAATACATTTACGCAAACGATTGTGGAAACTTATTTCAATTTTATAGAAGTACCCATCGGTTTCATCTTTTGCAACTTAAATACAAAAACATCAGTGAAATAATGTTTACTACTTAATTTCAATTATAAATTGAATTGTACGAATGAAATTGCCATTAACAGTAGCTAGATTATTGCAACAATTGTTGAATGGAGTAAAACTTTCAGGAACTTGCCTTAAACAACCCGTTATTCAACAATTATCTGAAGAAGGAATTATTCAGAAGATTCGAACTGGAAAAAGTAGGTATCAATTGTATTCAACTAATAATCAGTTAATTGAGCAATATTTAAATAATCATTTCGGTATTAAAAATTTGCATGTGTATATTAATGAGTTAGAGCATGAAACACTTACAAGAGCAAGTTTAGTAAATATTGGCTCATCTTCTAAACTCAAAAAAATACGCAGTTTTAAAGGTTTTTTGGTCAATAGTTTTCAGCCAATAAAAGCCAATTTAAATAATCAACCACTTATTATTCAACCTTTTGATGGAAGTTTTACTTTTATTTACGATTATGCAAATTTTAAAATTGATGAGCAAGTAACTGTAATTGGAATTGAAAATGCCGAGAATTTTCGGTTTGTACAACAACAAGCCTATTTATTTGAAGGATTACAAGTTTTATTTATTGCTCGATATCCGCAAACCCAACATAAAGATGTAATTAAATGGTTGCAAAAAATACCCAACCGATACTTGCATTTTGGTGATATTGATTTTGAAGGAATCAATATTTACCTAAGAGAGTATAAAAAGTATTTGAAAGAAAAAGCAAGTTTTTTTATACCACCAAGTATCAAAACTGTTTTGCAATTCAAAGGCAATCGAACTTTGTACAACAATCAATTAACCCATCAACCCAACATTGAACAATTGGAGGAATTAGCATTGCAACAACTCATAGCATTATTGCATCAATATAAAGCTTGTTTAGAACAGGAAGCTTTTATTGAGTTTTGATCAATGAACATTTTTAGTTGAATATTGAACATTGGTTATTAACGCTCAAGTAACAATTTTCAATATTCAATTCTCAATTAAATCCGCTTCCACTAGCGATTCACGATTGAAAAAGTTTAAGGTTGAATGTTTAAAGTTTGTTGCCTTTGTTGGTATGGCAAAGCCTACCAACAATAACTTTGATTTACGGTACTATAATTGTTGGAAAAGAACTCCAATAATGGCGGAAAAATAAATAAAGTAATTGGTCTTATTTTGTGTGGTTGTTGGTGAGGAAAAAAATAAAGACTGTAACATAAAATACGATGTTGGTGAAGAACAGCAACATCAGCGAAATTAATACCATCATTTAATGACAAGAAATGTAACTATTGCAAACCGAATACGGGAAGTTTTATTAAATGGGCATTGGATTGCTAATACAAATTGTAAAGAACAAATACTAAGTGTAAATTGGCAACAAGCAACTCAAAAAGTTGGAAATTTAAATACCATTGCTGCATTAACTTTTCACTTAAATTATTATTTAGTAGGTTTATTAAATGCTTTTGAAAGCGGAATGCTTGAAATTAGTGATAAGTATAGTTTTAATGCTCCACTAATTAAGTCTGAGTTAGAGTGGAATCAATTAATTGATCAGTTTCTAAGTAATTCAGTAACGTTTGCCAATAAAGTTGAACAAATGGAAGACAACTATTTTGATAAACCCTTTATTGATGAAAAATATGGTACATTTTTAAGAAATATTGAAGGTGTGATTGAACATAGTTATTATCATTTAGGACAAATCTCCTTAATAAGAAAAATGTTATTGCAAAAAGAAATCCTAAAATCGACATAGCTAGTAAACACAATGATGAAAGATTAAAAAGGCTTAGTATTGTTGCCTTTGTTGGTATGGCAAAGCCTACCAACAATTATTATAATTTACAGTGGTGGATTTATTGCTGAAAAACACCAATAAGGGCGGAGTAAACGATGAATATTCAACATTCATTATTCTTTATACCTCCAACCACTCACTACTCACGATTTCCGATTCACTTTCCTCAACCTGGATAAACCATGGCATATTCAATTTGTGCTTGTTTGCCATAATCATCGCTTACATTAAATTCTGTTTCATACATAGAAACTAGTTGACAGAAGACAGTAATTTTTTCATCCATCAAAACTTCTCTTGGATAATGGTATTCCATTACAAATTGATACAAGTTTTTACCCGATGCTATAAATCCGTTACGCATGGCTTGTAGATTGATAAATACTTCTTCTTCAGTTTCAGTTTGTAAATAAGCATCTGAAATGCCTTCGGCAACTGGTAAAGCATTGCGTTTGCCATGTTTTAGTTTTTGGCTAATTTTTTCAATGCTATTTCTAGCTTCATCGGTTTGTAAATCTTCTAACGATAAACGTAAAGGATAAGCAGGTTTGCTTTCAAAATTGACTGCATTATTGGTTTGTAAAACTTCTACCAAATTGGTTTTAGCTTTTAACTCAAATTGATCTTTTAAATATTTTACTTGTTTTATTTTTTCAACCAAACGGCTTTGAAACTTCACTTGATTTAGAAACTCAATCACTTGTTTTTGGGTTTCAATGAGATTATGTCGGGCTTCGGTTAGTTTTAATCTGAGTTGAGACGAAATGTATTTCAACTCATCATCCATAGCTGTTTTAAAGAAGGTTTGTTCTTCTTCGCCCAAAATCATTCTTTCGGTTTGTTCAATCAATAATTGTATATCTTTTCTCTTTTGATCGAACCCTTCTAAACGGGCAATTTTTATTTTATAATTGGGTTCGCTTTTAAAAGCATTTTCAATATTTCTGTTTAGGTCTATAATATTGCGTAAAGTAATTCTGCCAATTTTACGCATGGCCGATTTAATATTTTTTAAATAGCCATATTTTCTTTGTTCGTTGTTTTCTTGTAAATAAAAGTTGATGTATTGCTTTACTTGCCCTATGTTTTCTTGAATATAAGCTGTATTGATATCTTCATTTACTTCTAGTACTTGTTCAAAAAAGCCTAAGTATTGTTCGTCTAATTCAATATAAGCTCCACTTTGTCTGATAACACCTTTTGAAATTAAGGTTTCAAGTACATCTTCTTCCACCAATTCTAAAGCCATATCGTACTTATAAGCAAACGACTTTCGCTTTTCAAACATTTCTGTTAAAAGCTCTTTGGTACGTGCCAGTAAATTGAGTAACTCTTTGATGTTATTGAAATGCAGCATGCACAATATTCATTTGGGGCGTGAATATAATATTAGCCCTGCAATGCCATTCATTTTTTTGTACAATCGTGCAGAAAGGAGGGAGGGTTGTGGAAAACTACATGGTTAAAAAGCCAATTTAATTTCCCAACCACACAAAGGTGGATTTTTGCTACTACCACAGTTACAGTTTTGAGGCGTTATAATTGCATTTTTGTAGTTACTCAATTTAATGTGTTTACTGATTTGTTGAATACCAAATGGTATACTGCTGAAAAAAAGTATCATTAAAAATGTGCTACCAATAATGTACAATTTCATAGTAAAAGTTTGTTTTGCAAAAATCATGTGTTGGGTTAATAACTAGCGTTAATCTATGTTAATTAACCTATACGATTAGTGAAACAAAAAGTTACAGGCTATAAAAATTATAATTTATTGCCTCTTAAAAAATCTTCCACATTCATTTTCTTCTTTCCTTCTAGTTGTAGTTGTAGCACTTCAATATATCCATTGCTACATGTAAATTTTATATATGTTTTATCATCGGTAATCATTGTACCCATTGCATGAGTTGGTTCAATGATTTCTTTTTTGCTTAAAAATATTTTTAGCATTTTACCATTAATGGTGGTAAAAGCTCCAGGAAAAGGAGAGAGCCCTCTAATTAAATTATGTACTTCATCAACGGTTTTGGTAAAATCTAATGTGCAGGTTTCTGTAAAAATTTTGGGAGCATGACGTAAGTCTATTGCTTTATGTACAATTTGAATTTGTGGTTGTTCTTGTATACTTTCTGTTGCAATAGCTTGTATCGTTTCTACCAATAAGTTAGCACCCAATTCTTTCATTCTGTCGTGTATTGCTCCAGCAGTTTCATTTTCACTGATAGTCATTTTGGCTTGCAATAAAATATTACCGGTATCAATGGCATGCTGTAATTTAAAAGTAGTTACACCGGTTTCTTTTTCTCCATTAATAACAGCCCAGTTTATAGGTGCTGCACCTCTGTATTGGGGTAATAAAGACCCATGAACATTAATGGTTCCCATGGGTGGCATATTCCATACAACTTCAGGCAACATTCTAAATGCAACAACAATTTGTATATCTGCATTCAGTTGTTGCAGTGTAGCTAAAAATTCGGGATTCTTTAATTTATCTGGTTGTAATACCAATAAATTATGTTCAACCGCATATTGTTTTACAGCACTTGTGGTAAGTTTTAAACCTCTGCCAGCAGGTTTATCTGGTGCAGTAATTACACCAACAATAGTACAACCTACTTTTACTAGTGCATCTAAAGAAGCCACAGCAAATTCAGGCGTACCCATAAAAACAATCCTTAAATCTTTGTAATCCATACTGCAAATGTAGATGCAGTATATATTGCTTACAAGTTTAAAAATCTTCGTACAATAAATAATACTTTCTGATGCGTTTAAATTTTTCCAATTTTTCTTGCCAGCTTGCTCTTATTTCGGCTTCAGTTTTCCCTTCAATAATTTGTTGCATCAATTCACTATTGCCAGCCAATTTATTAAAAAAGAAATCGGTTGGTTTACCGCTTTTGGGTTTTAAAAAGAAGTTGGCTTTATCTGGAAATGCTTGATAAGCTTCTAATATATATTTAACTTGAATCTTTCCGTTTACTTCTTTTTTTACAGCTGCTGCATCTGTAAAAAGATTCCAGCCATAAGATAATTGATTTTTTAGTTTGGGTTCTTTAGCACCATCTCTACTAGTTGGGGTAAAAGCAAATTTGTTTGTAGCAGCAATACTTGGGTGGCCAAAAATACAAAACGGATGATCGGTTCCTCTGCCTTCACTTAACACTGTTCCTTCAAAAAAGCATGTGGTAGGATACCAATAAATACTTTGTATATGTGGCAAATTGGGTGATGGTTTTACAGGTAATTCATACAAAGATTTATGGGTATAATTGGCACATTTAATTACTTGAAAGTGAAATGCTGTATCAGTTGAACTTTGAGCATACTTATAATATTCCCATTGTTCATTGGCTTTTGGGGTGAGCCATTTTTCGCCAGCAAGCATTATTGCATATTCAGCAATGGTCATTCCATACACAATTGGTACTGGTTTCATCCCTACAAAACTTTTGTAGTCCATGTCTAAAACTGGTCCATCAACATAAAATCCATTGGGGTTGGGTCTGTCCAAAATAATCAAAGGCTTTTTGTTTTCAAAAGCAGCAATCATGTATTCTTCTAAAGAAGAAATAAACGTGTAAAATCGAACACCTACATCTTGAATATCAAATAATAGAATATCAACATCGGCTAAGTCTTCTGTTGATGGTCTTCTTTTCTTTCCATATAAAGAAATTACAGGAATGCCGGTTTCACTATCTATATAATTATCAATTTTCTCACCTGCATCGGCTTTACCTCTAAAACCATGTTCTGGTCCAAATGCTTTGGTAACTTTTATGTTGTTTTTAATTAAGAAATCTACTAAATGCATATCTCCAACCACCGAAGTATGATTGGCAAAAACACCAATTCTTTTTCCTTTCAATAAGGGTAAATATTTTTCAGGTCTATCGGCACCGGGAATAATTTGAGCAATTAAAGAAGTAAATGGAATAGTTGCCAAACAAAAAAGTAAAAAAAGTACAGTTATTTTTTTCATGTAGGAAGTTTAGAAAATTGAAAATAAGGTAAAAATAATTGTGTAGTAACATGTAAGCATGTATTTTGCCAGCCATTTCAGTTTTTTTCTATTTTATAACAAGCAATATTGTTGAATTCAAATTCTTCTTTACACTTTTTAAGAGCAGAAAATGTAAACTGAGTATTCCTCTTTAATAAAAATAATTACAATGCAACAAGCAAAAAAAGGCGACACAGTAAAAATTCATTACCATGGTCGTTTAACCGATGGAACTACATTTGATAGCAGTGAAGGTAGAGAACCATTGGAGTTTGAATTAGGTGGCGGTCAGGTTATTCCTGGTTTCGATTTAGGTGTAACAGGAATGGCAATTGGTGAGAAAAAAACCATTAATATTCCAGCAGCCGAAGCTTATGGAGAGAAAAATGAAGAAATGATTTTAGAATTTCCAAGAGCTCAATTTCCTGAAGATATGGTTCCTGAAATTGGTATGCAATTGAACATGAGCAATGGTCAAGGGCAAAACTTTCCTGTAGTAATTGTAGAAGTAAAAGAAGAAGTGGTAATGTTAGATGCCAATCATCCTTTAGCTGGAAAAGAATTGATTTTTGATTTAGAATTGGTTGAAATTGCTGGTGGAAGTCCATTAATTATTATGCCTTAATTCAATAGAATGACACTTAATTGCCCTTCTTTTTGAAGGGCTTTTTTATTAAAACCAGTTTAAAATACTTTTATGAGTTATACCATTCCTGCACAAACTACCATTGGTCATGTACATTTAAAAGTAAGTAATTTAGAAAATGCTTTGTCTTTTTATGTGGGTTTATTGGGTTTTCAAGTAACACAGCTCTATGGCACACAAGCTGCATTTATTTCGGCAGGTGGTTATCATCATCATATTGGTTTAAACACATGGCATAGTAAAAATGCAGCTCCTGCACCAATCAGTGCTCCAGGGTTATTTCATACAGCCATTTTGTATCCTACAAAAAAAGATTTAGCAATAATTGTACAACGTTTAATGGATGCCAATTATCCATTAACTGGTGCAGCAGATCATGGCGTTTCGGAAGCCATTTATTTGAACGATCCTGATGGAAATGGAGTAGAATTGTATTGGGATAAACCCAAAGATCAGTGGCCTTTTGATTCAGCTGGGAATTTACAAATGGTTACTGAGCATTTAGATATGAATGCTTTGTTAGCAATGGCTGCTGAATAACAATAACAGTTGTTAGCTTGAATAGAAGATAGATTGTTTTATTTCATTATATCAAATTATATAAAATCACTTTGGTTTTATATGTTGCAAACTTATATTTTTGCCACTCAATTTTAACCGACAACATTATGCGTTCAATTGCTTTTAGAGAGGCTTTAAGAGAAGCCATGAATGAAGAAATGAGAAGAGATGATCGAGTTTTTTTAATGGGAGAAGAAGTAGCCGAGTACAATGGTGCTTATAAAGTTAGTCAGGGTATGTTGGCTGAGTTTGGCCCTAAAAGAATTATTGATACTCCAATTGCTGAGTTGGGCTTTGCAGCCATTGCTGTAGGTGCTGCTCAAAATGGTTTAAGACCCATTGTTGAGTTTATGACTTGGAACTTTGCTGTTTTGCCTTTAGATCAAATTCTAAATACAGCATCTAAAATGTTGGCCATGAGTGGCGGACAAATTAAATGTCCAATTGTTTTTCGTGGACCAAATGGTAGTGCTGGTCAGTTAGGAGCACAACATAGTACAGCTTTTGAAAGTTTATATGCCAATATTCCTGGTTTAAAAGTAGTTTCTCCTAGTAATGGTTATGATGCAAAAGGTTTACTGAAACAAGCCATTCGTTATGAGGAAGATCCTGTAATGTTTATGGAAAGTGAAGTAATGTATGGCGATAAAAGTGAAGTGCCAGAAGAAGAATATTACATTCCACTTGGAAAAGCTGATGTAAAAAAAGTTGGAAGAGATGTAACCATTGTTTCTTTTAATAAAATGATGAAAGTAGCATTAGGTGCTGCTGCTGAATTAGAAAAAGAAGGCATAAGTGCTGAAGTGATTGATTTAAGAACGATTCGTCCGTTAGATTGGCAAACTATTTTAGAAAGTGTAAAAAAGACCAATCGTTTGGTAATTGTTGAAGAACAATGGCCATTTGCATCGGTTAGTTCTGAAATTACGTATAGAATTCAAAAAGAAGGATTTGATTATTTAGATGCTCCAATTAGAAGAATTACAAGTGCCGATGCTCCAATGCACTATGCACCAAATTTAACTGAATTGGCATTGCCTAGTATTCCTCGAGTAGTGAAGTTAGTAAAAGAAGTAATGTACTTACAAAAGTAATAGTTGAATATATTTTTTATGAGCCCTGCAATTTGTGGGGCTTTTTTTATTGATAACATAAGCATAGCTTTATCATAAATTCATTGTTTAACCCTGCTCACCACTTACTATTCACCATTCACTTTATGTATAAAAAAGCAATCCCTGCAAGTTTCAACTTACAGGGATTATATGAGCAAGCAACCGAGCAATTAATAGAAATTAATTCGTTATCATTAATTTCTTACACAAAATAGTGGAATTATTTTCAAACTAACAACTATTAGTTTCTATTTTTTAAAATTATTTTTCCTCAAATCGTATCATGCCATAAAAACTAAGGTTGTTGCTTAGCTGTTAATCAAATACTTTTGCCACTTTTAAAGGAAAAATTATGTATACGATTAATGTTAAGTTCGAACAAAAAGGCTTAGAACCCATCACCATCAACACCAATGCAATAGGCGATAGTTTATTAGAAGTAATATTAGACAATGGACACGAATTGCATCACAATTGTGGAGCAGTTTGTGCTTGCAGTACTTGCCATTTGTATGTAGAAAGTGGCGATGAGTATTTGGCCGAATTAAGCGATAGAGAAGAAGATTTTATCGACAGAGCTGTAAGCCCAAGAATCAATTCTCGTTTAGGTTGTCAGTGCGTTTTACAAGAAGGTAATGGAACAATCAATATCACCTTACCCGACCAAACTCAATTTTTAGGAGAATAATTTACATGAATATCAATTTTGCCAAATATGCCGATGGTTTAGTTCCTGCCATTATTCAAGATTATTCTACACAAAAGGTGTTGATGTTAGGCTTCATGAATGATGAAGCTTTACAACAAACTTATGCTACTCAAAAAGTTACTTTTTTTAGTAGAACCAAAAATAGGTTATGGACTAAAGGAGAACAGAGTGGAAATTTTTTAGAGCTGAAATCGATTACCATTGATTGTGATAGCGATACCTTATTAATTAAAGTTCATCCCACAGGTGCAACCTGTCATACAGGTGCCGATACCTGCTTCAACGAAAAAAATCATAGCGAAGATTTTTTGCCTTATTTAGAAGAAATTATTGCATTGAGAAGTAAGGTTTCTCCCGATGAATCGTATGTAGCTAGAATGCTTGCAAAGGGCATTAATAAAGTAGCCCAAAAAGTAGGAGAGGAAGCGGTAGAATTGGTGATTGAAGCAAAAGATAATAACCCCGAGCTTTTTTTAGGAGAAGCAGCCGACCTATTATTTCATTATTTGCTTTTACTTAACGCTAAGGGCTTTAAATTGCAGCAAGTAATTGATGTTTTACAACAACGACATTCAAAATAATATGAAAAAAATTATCGCACTATTGGTTTTTCCAACTATTGTTTTTGGTCAAAAAGCCAATGAAGGTTTCTCCATCAGTGGAAGTATTGCAGGTTTAAAAGACAGTACTTTAGTGTTTTTAACTGATGGTGTTTCGGGCAGTACAATTGCACAAGATTATGCCATGAATGGCAAGTTTACTATAAGTGGTAAAATTGATGAACCTAGTATTCACAAACTAAGCTTTACAGGTTTAACCGAAGAAGTAGAGTTGTTTTTTGGTAATGAAAAAATGAATATTTCTGGTAATACCAATAAACTCACTACATCAATAGTTACAGGTTCAACTTTACAAAATGAATATGCTATCTATTTAAAATCATTCAATCCTTTAAAAGATAAATTGAATGGCTTAGTAACTACCATCAATAAAACTCCTGAAGGAAAATTGAGAGATTCTTTAATTAATCAATTCAACCTTACAAAAACAAAAGTAGTTGCACAAGTAACTAGTTTTACAAAGCAATATGTAAGTTCTCCGGTAAGTAGTTTTGTGTTGTTTATGGTAAATCCTGTTTTTGAAGGTGGAGTACCTGAATTAGAAACAAGATACAATGCATTAAAGCCTGCAGCTAAGGTGGGTGCTTTTGCTAAGCTTGTGCAAAATACCATAACGCAATATTATCAGAATTTAAAATTAGAAGAAGAAAAAGCCAATGCTGCAAATGCAGTTGGAGAAGGCAAGCCAGCCCCAGATTTTACACAAAACGATGTAAACGGAAAGCCTGTTTCTTTATCGTCTTTTAGAGGAAAGTATGTGTTGGTAGATTTTTGGGCAAGTTGGTGTGGACCATGTAGAAGAGAAAACCCAACTGTGGTGGCTGCTTACAATGCTTATAAAGACAAGAACTTTACTGTATTAGGTGTTTCTTTAGACAGACCAGATGGCAAGCAAGCCTGGTTAAATGCTATTCAAGAAGATAATTTAACCTGGACACAAGTAAGTGATTTGCAATATTGGAACAATGCAGCAGCCAAATTATATGGTGTACAAGGCATTCCTTTTAATGTGTTGGTAGATCCTAAAGGCAATATAGTTGCAACCAATTTAAGAGGTGAACAATTATTAAAAACCTTACAAAGAATTTTAAAATAAATTATTCAATTTTTCATTTATAAGTTACGTAATGCTAGATTGCGTAACTTTTTTATTTTTAGATTATGAGTAAGCCATTAATAGCAGTTACAGGAACCAACGGACAATTGGGTTGGAGTTTACAGCAAATAGCAGCAAATTATCCTGATTATGATTTTTTGTTTACCAACAGAACTCAAATAGATTTATCTAATCTTACTAGTATTGACGATTTTTTTGCCACTCATCAACCACAAATAGTGATTAATTGTGCTGCTTACACTGCAGTAGATAAGGCTGAGAACGAGCAAACTCAAGCTTATACCATTAATGCAATGGCTGTAAGTAAAATAGCTCAACATTGTGCAACTATTGGTGCAACATTGATTACTATTTCTACTGATTATGTATTTGATGGAAATGGTACAGAACCTTATACTACAAATCAGCCAACAAGTCCTGTAAATTATTATGGTTACACCAAAAATATGGGCGAAAAATTGGCCATGGAAAACAATGAAAACACCATTGTAATCCGTACATCTTGGGTATATGCACCACATGGAAACAATTTTGTAAAAACCATGTTACGACTAATGAAAGAAAGAGCTTTTATAAGTGTGGTAGAAGATCAAGTAGGATGCCCAACTTATGCTCCAGATTTAGCAAAAGCCATTATGCAAGTAGTAACGCAATTACCCAATACTAGCAAAAGAGGCATTTATCATTTTTCTAATACTGGAATTATTTCATGGTTTCAATTTGCAACTGCTATACAACAAATAGCTAAAATTCATTGTACTGTTCAGCCAATACCAAGTTCGGCATATCCAACACCTGCTAAACGACCAGCTTATTCAGCTATGCATGTACAAGACATTCAGAACGATTTTAGTGTTGAACTTACACCTTGGGAAAATGGTTTAGCTGAGTGTATAAAAGCATTACAATAATTTGACACCGAACTTGAAAAATTTCTTTTCTTAAAAAATTTCAGCCCCTACATTTGCAACTCAAATTAATTTTCACACAATTAAGATTGCGGGGGGAAACAAATGATTGAAAGCATTTGCACACTTCTATGCAATTGTTAGAACAAAAGTATACTCATGAAAGTAATGAAGTTTGGAGGCACCAGTGTTGGTAAGCCAGAACGTATGCATCAAGTAGCTCAATTAATAACTAGAAGCGAAGAACCTACTATTGTTGTATTAAGTGCATTGAGTGGCACAACCAATGCATTGGTAGAAATTAGTACTTGTTTAGCACAAGGAAATAGAGAAGGAGCAAAACAAAATATTGATAAACTTGAAATTCATTACAAAAATTTTGTAATTGATTTATTGAAGAAAGAAGAATATCAAGCAAAAGCTTATGCCATTGTTGAAGAGCATTTCGATTTTTTAAATATCATTTTAAAAATATCTTTTAGTGAGGCATTGAATAAAGATATTTTAGCCCAAGGCGAATTAATGAGCACCAAATTATTTTCTATTTATTTAGAAGAAATGGGTGTAGATCATTTGCTTTTGCCTGCTTTAGAATTTATGACTATTGATGGAAATGAAGAGCCACAAGTAGGCAGCATAAAAGTAAAGTTGACGCAACTCTTACAACAACATACCAACAAAAAATTATTTGTTACACAAGGATATATTTGTAGAAATGCAAGGGGAGAAGTAGATAACTTAAAGCGTGGGGGAAGTGATTATACAGCATCTTTAATTGCTGCTGCTATAAAAGCAACAGTTTGTGAAATTTGGACAGATATCGATGGAATGCACAACAACGATCCTCGTGTAGTTAATAAAACTGTACCTGTTGAACAATTGAGTTTTGAAGAAGCTGCTGAGTTGGCTTATTTTGGTGCAAAAATTTTACATCCTGCTTGTATTTGGCCTGCACAACACTACAATGTGCCAGTGAAGTTATTAAACACCATGCAACCCGATGCTGCTGGAACAACTATAACTGAAACTACCGCCACCAAAGGTGTTAAAGCTGTTGCTGCAAAAGATGGCATTATTGCCATTAAAATTAAGAGCAGCCGTATGTTATTGGCATATGGATTTTTAAGAAAAATATTTGAAGTATTTGAGAAGTACAAAACTTCTATTGATATGATTACCACCTCAGAAGTGGCTGTAAGTGTTACTATTGATAATGATGTTTTCTTAAAACAAATTACCAAAGAACTTGAGCCATTTGGTACTGTTGAAGTTGAGCAAAATCAAACCATTATTTCTATTGTAGGAAATGAGATTAATGATAATGGACAAGCACTACAAAATTTATTTGCAGCGTCTCATGGCATTCCTGTTACAATGGTGAGTTATGGAGGAAGCTTGCACAACATTTCATTATTAATACCAAGCAATTACAAAACACAAGCTTTACAAGCTATTAATAATGGGTTGTTTGGATTGTAATACTCAATCGAAAAATTAATGTATAAAGTATAAAGGTGAATTAATTGATTCACCTTTATACTTTATACCAACTCCGTAAACCAATAATGATCATGTTTTAAAACATTGGTAACACTAGCTTTTATAGGTTGGTTGAATAAAGGGCAATTAATAACCAATGTATGAAATTCACCATTTTCTCCACAAGGATCTACACCTAATTGTTCCAATTCATTTACTAAAGACGACGTAAGTGTTCTGCCCAAAAAATTACTGCCCATCGTTTCATTACAACTCACAATCATGGTTTCAATGCCTGTTTGCAACATTTGATTGACTAAGTCTTTTCTATCTTGATGCCAAAGTGGTAATACAGCTTCAATATTGGCTGCTGTGCAAACTTTTTCTTCCCAATCTCTATGGGCTTGCAAATCAATATCACCAAAAACAGCATGCGTTAATTGATGTTCTTGCGTTAGGTTTTGTAATGCAGAAATAAAATTAGCTTCATATGCTTGCCAGCTACTACTTATTAAATGCATTGGTAAGCCAATCGCATTGGCTTGTTGTTGTAATATACTGGACGGAATGCCGTGGCTACGAGAAATTTTACCAGCTTCGTTTAATACGTTCAATAATACTTTGGGGGTATAACCTTGTTCAATAGCTTTTATAACTGCAAAACAACTATCTTTTCCTCCACTCCAACTACAAACAAAATTTTTCATGATTGTTATTTAGCGGATGAATGAATTTCTTTTTCGTACACTTCATCAATGAATAAATTGCTTTTATTATCGGCTGCTGCAGTAGCTAATTCATCGCAGCGATTGTTGTAAGGATTATCGGCATGACCTTTCACCCATTGAAATTTCACCCTAAAATTTCTAGCTATTTTATAATACTCAAGCCATAAATCTTTATTTTTTTTACCACCCTTAAAGTCGGTTCTAATCCAACCATCTAACCATTTTTTTTCTACACTATCCACTACATATTTACTATCGGTAAAAATGGTTAGTGGAATATTGGTTTTAGTTAAAGATTTTAAGGCCACTATTACTGCTAAAAGCTCCATTCTATTATTGGTAGTTAATCTGTAACCTGCTGATAATTCTTTTCTTTTATCGCCCCAAATTAATACTACTCCATAACCGCCATTTCCTGGATTACCTCTGCTTGCTCCATCTGTATAAATATGTAGTGGATGTATTTTTTGTTCTGTCATTTCAATTTCTTTTATGTTCAATGATTTTAACAAAAATAACCCTTGCAGTGGCAAGGGTTATTTTTTTATTGGTTATAATATAATTGCTTCCACTAATTCATCATTAATACATTTACGCTTCTTTGTAAAATATTGAATGCAATTTCGGCCATTAAATTTTCTTTATCTAAAGTGGGATTTACCTCTGTTATTTCAAAGCAACAAATTTTTCTGCTTTGCATAAACTTACTAATTAAATCTTCTGCTTCTCTTTCTTTTAAACCATTGCTTACTGGTGTTCCTGTGCCTTTTGAAATGGTAGAATCTAAACTATCTACATCAAAACTTACATAAATATCGGTACAATCGCTTAAGCTTCTAATAATACTACGATACACAATTTCGGCACCTTTTCTACGCAGTTCATTGGTAGTAACTACTTTCATTCCATACTTATCAATTAATGCTTTTTCTTCTTTCTCAAAATCTCTTAAAGAAATAAAAACCACATCTTCGGGTAAAACTTTTGGAGCTATTTTCCCAATGTTTTTTAAATAATCCCACTGTTTTTTGGTGTCTGCATCTAATTCATGTACAGCACACTCAAGGTTATCTTCATTAATAGCAGTTGCTAAAGGCATACCATGTAAATTACCACTTGGTGTGGTGTAAGGTGTATGTAAATCGGCATGAGCATCAATCCAAATAACGCCTAATCTGCTTTTGGGTTTGGCTAATTTAATGCCAGCAATGGTAGCTCCAGCATTGCTATGATCCCCAGAAAGAATTACAGGGAAAAAGTTTTCTTTAATAGAATCGGCTACTGATTTTGAAATCTTATCGTACATATTTACTATACCTTTAATTCTTTTAGCATAAGGGCTTTCAATAGGTTCGAATAGTAGTTTATTTTCGCTTTGAATTTTTTCGGAAGGGAAATGCACAAAAAAATTACTCATAAAATCTAGTGCAGCAATTTTAATGGCATCAACGCCTAAACTTGCACCTCTTGTGCCTGCACCAATTTCACTTGGTACTTCAATTAATTTTATATTTTTCATATAAATATGTAAGCAATTATCACATACATGTAAAAGCATGTAATAATAAAATGAATAAATAATAATAAATAGAGTAGGGGAATTAACTATAAAATAAGTATCAGTAATCTGGCAAACTCCCATCGCCACCGGCGATAAGATTTAAAAAATACGCTAGTAAAAACTTAGGCTGAATATGTGTTTTGGCAAACATATTTGCAATTTAAGGGATTATTTCCAAAGGATTTTTGCCATTAATACTTCCATTGCAACTTTTTACAATAAATCGGGTAAACATTTCTTCGCTGTACCAATTTTCTTTTTTTGTTTTTTGAATTACTTGTTTGTGTTCGTGCATACTATAAGCAAATGCTTTCATACTTAGTTTGCTTTGCCAAATACTAAAAGTGGCTTGTTTTATAAAAGGCACTTCACCAATACCGAAAGAGGTAATAAAGCCTTTTGCAGTTGCCATTTGATTGGCAACACTATCTACGTTTTTCCAAAAGGCACTAAGTTTATTTAAACGAATGGTAGCTCTTGTTAGTACAGCAATTTGACCTTCATAATCAGTTTGTTTTGGTAATTCGCCAAAGCAAAGTTGGTTATCCCATTTGCCATGGCTTTCTATTGGTTGTAATTCAATAACTAATTTCTCAGCTTTAAAAAAATGCCAAAATTTTTTGATGAATTTGGGAGTAACATCGGTTTGATTTTCTTCGGAAAATACTTCTAATAAAGCCCATTGTTGCCAATCGGGGGTTTTATCAAAAGTTCCATTTTTACCACAACCCATTAATTTGTAAAAAGTGTTTTTTTTGCTAAGCCATAATGGTAAACGAAAAATAGCCATGGATAAAAAGCCAGCCCAAGCTAAAAATTTTGGATAACGAACAATGCTGAGTGTGCAATACATATTGCAATTAACAGCTAAAAACAATAAGTGTTGTAAAAAAATGGGGGCTACGAAGAATCGAAGCCCCCTTTTCAACCCTAAACCCTTAAAAAACTATTAAAATATAACGAAAAATCGTGCCAATTGGATTTATTCGTGTGTAAATTTTTTACTAATATTTTTAAAATATTGTTCAAACGATTAAAACCATTTTTTCTTTAAAAAATACCATCCAATAATTACTGAAATGACTAAAGACAGAATTACAGGAATGTAAAATGCATGATTGCTATGTTGATATGGAATATCTACATTCATTCCATAAATACTGGTTACCAAAATGGGTAACGATAGAATGATGGTAATAGAAGTTAGTCGCTTCATTACGTTATTTAAGTTGTTGCTAATGATGCTTGCAAATGCATCCATTGTACTACCTAGAATGTTAGAGTAGATGTTGGCCATTTCAAGTGCTTGGCTCATATCTACAATTAAATCTTGTAAAATTTCTCTTTCTTCTTCGTTCAATGCTAAAAAGTTGGTTCTTTCTAACTTCATCATCAACATTTCATTGCTACGTAATGCCGTTACAAAATAAGTTAAGCTTTTTTGAATACGCATGAGGTTGAGTAAATCTTCATTACTATTACTATCGTACAAGCTTTGTTCGTATTGATTACGGCGATGGTTGATTTGCTTTAAATAATCTAAAAAATCTTGTACAATTTTTTCAAATATTTTCAATACCATCATATTCCTTTTATCGGGATGACGCTTTTGAAAACTATTTAAGAATTTTTTGATGGCACCATTATCAAAAGAATTAACTGTTACAATTTGATTATGAGTAAGAATAATACAAATTGGAATGGTGATATAAAATGCATCGCTATCGTTAAACGAATTATTTTCAGTTGGGGTTTTAATGACAATAAATTTTACATTGTCTTCAATTTCAAAACGTGGACGTTCGTCTATATCTAAAGAATCTCTTAAAAATTCGATGGGAATTTCTAAGCCTTCGCTTAATTCTATAAATTCTTCTTCTTTAAATGGAGGAACAAGGTTTACCCAAATACCATTTTCAGGTTTGGTGATTTCTATAGTTTGCCCATCTAAATTTTTAAAGTATTGAATCATGTTATGAGCTAAGGTTTAGGAATGAATGAACTTGGGCGAAATTAACTGAAGCAAAATAAAACACATCAATTTTATAGAAACTTAATTTTATAGCTACTATTTAAATTATAATTCAATACTTCCATTAAAAATAAAAGTGGCTGGTCCGCAAAGCCAAATATTGTTAAATGTATGATCATTGATTTTATCAAATTCAACTGCTAAATAACCACCTAAAGTTTTTACATTTTTTCTGTTAAAACCTTTTTCGTTATGAGCAAACACCAATGCACATGCTGTAACGCCAGTGCCACAGCTTAAGGTTTCATCTTCTACACCACGTTCGTAAGTACGAACCATTATAGAATCATCATCTATTAGTTGAACAAAATTTACATTAATACCAACCGCTTCAAATTCTTTATTATACCGTATTTCTTTACCACTTTTTACAACATTGGTGCTTAAAACATCTTGCACAGGTGTTACAAAATGAGGTGAGCCAGTGTTGAGTACAAAATCTCCATGTTTTCTTATTTGTACTTCGTGTACATCTTTCATTTTTAATTCTACCCATTTTTTACTGCCAAATTTGGCTTCATGTTCTCCATCAATAGCAATAAATAAATACTCTGTTTGTTTAATGCCATGATCACTTGCAAATTGAACCAAACACCTTCCACCATTGCCACACATGCTGCCTTCATTGCCATCTGCATTAAAATATTTCATTTCAAAATCGTAACCTTGAGCAGTTTGCAATAACATTAATCCATCGGCACCAATACCAAATTTTCTATCGCATAATAATTTTATTTGTTCATTGGTAAGTTGAACTTCGTTTTGTCGATTGTCAATAATTACAAAATCGTTGCCTGTGCCTTGGTATTTTGAAAAATGTAATATCATTACTTCTGAAATTGTATTAACTGATTGAAAGGATAAGGAAAGTCATCATTTGATTTCAAATTGTTCTTTGAATAAATAATGAAAATAATTGGACAATTATCAATTGATATTGGTAATATTATTTGGTAAGTAGAATTTCTGTAAGAAGCTCCAATATGAAATTTAAAGCCCTTTATTACTTTCCCAAGAAATAAACAATCAAACTCTTCTTTCGTATAATTATTTGGATGTGAATTTATAGTATGTTCTATATATCCTTTATATGCAGAAGGAAGCTCTTTTTTACTTTTAATTTCGAACCAGTGAATCACTTGGAATACTTTTCTATCCTTATATGTAATATAGTAATTCCGAGGGTTATTATTTTGTACTTCATAAACACAGTTTGAAGTAAGAGGAATTTTTTTATTACAAATTATAAATGAATCACTTTTAGCTTTCTGCGAATGACCCTTTTGTATAAATGCAGAAAGTATGATAAGTAGAAAACATCGTATTTCTATTGTGTTGTATCTATATAAGTTAAGTGACATTTTAATGCTATTAAATTCCCTCAATAATCTCCAAACATGTCTCAATTAAATTTCCAACAGCTGCTACACTGTCTTTACTAAATTCTTTTTTTACTCTATTGGCTACAATTACATTAATACTTAAACAATGATGACCTAATAATTTTCCTAAACCATAAATAGCACTTGTTTCCATTTCAAAATTGCTAATTCTGTGGCTACCAAAACGAAAATTAGTTAAGTTGTCTACTAAAGATGGATTAGAAATACCTAGTCTTAATATTCTACCTTGTGGTCCATAAAAACCTGGACATGTAACAGTTATTCCTTGATGAAATCCATCCACAAAATGCTTTAATATATGTGTACTGCCCGATGCTAAATAGGGCTGAATATTGCCTGTAAGTTGTGTATGAGCAATAAACTGTTGTAACATGAGTTGTTCTTCATCGTTACTTTGAACACGATAAAAGTTTAATAAGTTATCTAAACCTAATCCATGGGTGCCAGCAACTAAACTATCCACTGGAATATCGGCTTGTAATGCTCCAGAAGTACCTAAACGTATAATAGTTAAAGGAGTGTGTGTTGGTTTAATAGTTCTGGTTTCAAAATCAATATTTTTTAAAGCGTCTAATTCATTTAGAACAATATCAATATTATCTGGACCAATACCAGTAGAGGTTACAGTAATCCTTTTTTTCCCTACCTGACCTGTATGAGATACAAATTCTCTGTGATGACCTTCATATTCAATAGAGTCAAAATGTTTACTTATTAAAGCAACTCTACCTGGATCTCCAACAGTAATTACGGTATCGGCTAATTCTTCTGGCTTTAAATCTAAATGATAAATCGCACCTCGGCTATTGACAATTAATTCAGATTCTGCAATTTTGTTCATACTAGCAATTTTAAGAGTGCTAAATTACGTAAACAATCTTGCTAAAAAATGATGGAATCAATTGGGTTATAAATTCTTTTGCCTTATGTTTGCAACCACAAATAAATGGTCCTGTGGCCGAGTGGCTAGGCAGAGCTCTGCAAAAGCTTCCACAGCGGTTCGAATCCGCTCGGGACCTCCAATAAAAAGAGATTATCAGTTCTGATAATCTTTTTTTATTGAAGTATATTATTCAATTTTTATAGTATCATAATCACATTGAATCTAAAGAATATATTTTAACAATACAAGAGGAACTGCATATATCATGGTCATAATAAAAATCCCTTTAGCGGTTTGATATCTATCTGTGTTAACATAAACGGTAAATAAAACTGCATTAGCCAATAATGAGAAAGTAATCGTTGATGTAAGTAAAGATCTTTCGGCATATAAAAACTCTAGATATTGAAAGTAGTTTTCGGCAATTGAACGAACCGTGAAAAAGTAATAGCCATATAAACCTACAAATGGTGCAATAAAACCTAATATAAAGCCAAAGATTACTTTGTCGGCTGTAAATATGTTGAGTATTTTTTTCATGAAATTTGTAAAAATAGGTGATTGAATGAGTAGTAGTTAAAATTGCCAATTAGCCATTTTTTCTTTTAAGGCATAATCGGTTAAATCAAATTGTACCGGTACAACACTTACATAATTGTGTTTTAAAGCCCAAACATCGGTGTCTTTTCCTTTATCAAAATTTACAAATTCACCTGTAAGCCAAAAATACATTTTACCATGTGGGTCTTTACGTTCAATAAAATCTTCCTCATATTTTGCATAGGCTTGTCGGCATATTTTTATACCTTTTATTAAACTTTCTGGTACAGCTGGAATATTAACATTGAGTAATAAATGTTTACTACTTTTTTGCGATAATATTTGTAAGGTAATTTTTCTAACATAAGTTTTAGCAGCACTAAAATCGGCTTCCATACTATAATCTAATAAACTAAAACCTACACTTGGAATATTTTCTATTGCAGCTTCCATTGCAGCACTCATGGTGCCACTATACAATACATTGATGCTATGATTGGCTCCATGGTTAATGCCACTTAAACAAATATCGGGTTTGCGATGCAACACTTTATCTACTGCTAATTTTACACAATCAACTGGTGTACCATTACAGGTATAAGCTTCTATGCCATCTAAATAAGGTACTTTTTGTAAACGAAGTGGACTACCAATTGTTATTGCATGCCCCATACCACTCTGAGGTTTATCGGGTGCTACAACTACAACTCTTCCTAAATCTTGTACAGCTTCCGTTAATGCTTTAATTCCTGGAGCAAAAATGCTATCGTCGTTGGTAATTAATATAATTGGTTGTTCTTTCAGTTTTGTTTTTGCCATGCCTGCAAGATAAGAAAGTAGCTGTTTGGTTGAATGGTTTTAGATTAAAATTAAGATTTTACAATAATTCTATTCACTGCCAAGGGCAAAGATGTAAGGTCTTGAACATTGATGGGTTTATTGGTATCAATACTATTTCTTGCTGCAATACCTATTAATATGGCTAATGCACCATCACGACTGCCTGCACTTTGATGATATTTATCTTCGCCCGGTTGAAAAACTTGTTTTCTTAAACGTACATCACCACCGCCATGACCTGGCTCATGGTTAGGCACTTTTATTATTTGTCGCTCACCAAAATTTGGAGTGTATTCAATTACATCAAACGGTTCTTCTTGCCAAGGCTGTTTCTCTTTTATCCATGCATCTATTTTTCCTTTGGTTCCATTAAAAGAAATTCTGTAACCTTCATATGGTGAATATGCAGTTAATGAATAGCTTACTTGTACTTTGTTTTTGTATTTTATTTGAACGGCCATTTTATCAAAAATGTCTACATCTTCTTTAAAAACACAACCATCTCTTAAATAACCATCATGCTGTTCATTGTTTACATACAATGCAGTAAGGTATTTGTCTTTTGTGATATCGAAGAAAAATTTACAGTCTTTTGTATGATTGCAGCTTCTGCAATTCTCGGCTCTGTAAGGTCCATTCTTTCCATAAAACTCTAATGAGCCGTAGGCAAACACTTGTTCAGGATCGCTGCCAATCCACCAATTCAATAAATCGAAATGATGTGATGATTTGTGTACCAATAAAGTACCACTATTTTTTCTTAATCGATGCCAACGTCTAAAATAATCGGCTCCATGAGAAGTGTTTAAATACCAATGAAAATCTACTGAAGTAAGTTCGCCAATATCACCATTTCTCAACATCTCATACATTTTTAAGCGATGTGGTGAATAGCGGTAATTAAATGTAACAGTTACTTTTTTGCCTGTTCTCTTTTCTGCTTGTAAAATAGATTCACATTTTTCTTCATCAATAGTCATTGGTTTTTCTACTAAAATATGGGCTCCCATTTCCATTCCTTGGATAATAAAAGTATGATGAATACCATCTGGTACAGTTACAATTAATAAATCGGGTTTGGTGGTTTGCATCATTTGTTTGAAATCTGAAAATGTTGGGCAACTAATGCCAATATGCTCTAATGCATATTTTAAACGACCTGGATTAGTATCGCATAAACCAACAAATTCAATGACTTCTTTACCATATTCTTCTTGAATTAATTTACCCCACATGCCAACAGCTCTATGCCCTGTACCAACAATAGCTACTTTTTGTTTTTTATTGGTTGACGCAAGTGGGATTGCAGCTAAAATATCACTCATTAATAATCCACCTAAAACCAATGAAGATTGTTGAATAAATTTTTTTCTGTTCATTTTGCAGCGTTTAAAAAAAGTTTGAATTGATTGGTTCTTAAAAAACTATTGATTAATACTATTCAATCTCTTATGAATACTTAAACACCCATTTTGAATTTACAAAATGGGTGTTTAAAAATAGAGGGTGTTTGGGGATTTACATTCTTAATTTAATTTTAAATTCAACTCTTCTGTTGGCTTGTCGTCCAGCAGGATTGTCTTTGCCATTAATGGTTTCTGGTTCTAATGGGCAACATTCACCTTTACCAATTGCTTTTAATTTATTAGCATCTACACCTTTCTTGATTAAGTAATTTAAACAAGCATCGGCACGTTCTTGACTTAATTTCAAGTTGTATTCCGTATTGCCTAACTTATCGGTATAACCTAAAATTTCTAAGCCTAAGTTTTTCTCACGAATTAAAATTGCTGCTAAAGTATCTAATGTTGTTGCAGTTTCTTTGCGTAAACTGTATTTATTGAAATCAAATAATACTGATTGTTCGTCTAAAGATTCGGGTTCTTTATCTGTAGTTGTTACAGGAGTATCTTTTGGTTCTTCTTTCTCTATAGGAACTAAACACAATAAAGTATTGATTAGCGTATCGTTATTTTGTCCAACACTTATTGAACCACTATATTCCAAACTACCATTGTTATAATCGGTTTTTGATGCACTTAAAGTAGATGGCTCAAAGGCTTTTACTTCAAAGAAGTATTTACCATTTTCATCGGTATTTTGTGCAATTACATTTTTCCCTGTTGTTTTATCAACTACATTAATTGAGGCACCTGCAATCGGCAAATTGGTTTTACAGTCGTTGATAGTACCTGTAACAAATTTTTTGTATGTTTTATTAATGGTGTACAATTCTAGGCAACAAGCTGAGCCTCTATCGGTACTAATAATTGCATCTTGTAATAATTTAATAGAACCTTTATTGGTAAAATAAAGATCGTCTTTCACAGAGTTTACAGGATAACCCAAGTTTGCAACTGCACCAAAACTTGATGGGAGTGTACCCTTACTTTCATATAAATCAAATCCTCCCATTCCAACTCTTCCATTGCTAGCAAATACTAACGAATTAGAAGCTGCATTATAATAAGGAGCTTCATCATCGTCTTTTGTATTGATGTTGTTACCTAAGTTAATAAATGAACCTGGTTCTCCATCGCTATTTAAAGGAGCATACCATAAATCAAATTTTCCAACACTACCTGTTCTGTTCGAAGCATACAACAAAAATTTACCATCTGTAGAAACATAAGGTTGTTTGCTGTTTGCACCTTCAGCATTTACATTTGTACCTAGTTTAACAGGTTCGGCCCAACTACCATTTTTATTTTCACTTAAATAAATGGCTGAAATATTTTGATTGTTGGATTTGTTCCAACGAGTAAAATAAATTCTTTTGCCATCTGCTGTAATACTTGCTGCACCTTGTTCTGTACCTACTTCAAAAGGCAAATTTAATTTTTGAACACTTGTGCCAACTGTTGTATATACATTGTTTACAAATGGATTTTTATTTTTATTGGTTAACACACTGCTATCGGCTCTTGATGAAGAGAAGATAATTTCATTGTTATTGTAAACAGCAGCATAGTTTGCACCAACTGCTGTAGAGGTTGCATGTTTATTTACTTTGTATAATTCAGCATCTTTTTTTGCCAATTCTAGTTGAATGAATTTGCAGTTAGCAAGTTCTAACTTGGCATGTTCTGTAATGTCTGCATCATTGGTTGGTGATTTTAAGAATGCATCGAACTGTTTTTCAGCTTCTGCATACTGATTGGTTGCACGTAAGCAAACTGCATAGTAATATGAAGCGAAAGGATATGTTTTAGTATTAGCTAAAGATTTTGCATAGTAGGGAGCAGCTTTACTATAGTCGTTTAATTTTCTATAACTCTCAGCAATTCTATACACTACTTCATTGTCATTTGCAGCACCTGCTGTTGATTTGTTGTTTTTCTTTTTGGTTGAATTGCTTTGAATGGTATAAGGTTCGTAACCAGAGCTAGATGGCTTTTTTTGTTGTTCTAAATACTTTTCATAATAAGTTGCAGCACTATACCAATCGCCTTTAGCATAGTATTTATCGGCATTGCGTTTATAATCGGCTACATATTGTGCCATTGTAATTGAACAACTGAATGCAGCAAAAATTGCGACAACAAATGTTCGGTATAAAAATATATTAAAGGGCTTTTTCATGCTTTTTTATTTATAGTTCTTTATAAATGATTCGTCTTAAAAAATGATGTGCTGATGTTTTATAATCTTGGACAAATAAAGTTTTTGCCTGCTAGTTCTTTCGACTTTCTTCCAGTATAAGAAAGAGAAAATTCAAAGCTATTTACACTGCCAATATTTTTTCCTAATTGAGAATTGTTTACATCGTAGCTTAAACCTAAGGTGAAATTTTTATAATAAAAACCCACAAAAGGAACTAATGCATCATCAAAACGATAATTAAAACCTAACAATACATCGGTAACATCACTTGCTCTTATTTGTCCATAAGCACCCACCATTTTTTCTTCAGCATTACCTTGGCGTAAGTATAAAATATTGGGTGTAATGCTTAAATTTTCACTTGCCTTAATTTTAACACCACCATGTATGGTATAACGTATAGGAAATTTACTTTGCACAGTGCTAGACGATAAAAATTTATCATCGGGCTGCGTTAAATGTGATGCAGAAAAACCAGCAAAAATATTGGCTTTTTTATTGGGTGATGCATCGTAATACATTATACCAGCACCAGCATCAAATACAGTAGAAGAAGGATTGGCAAATACATCGCTAGTTGGACTATTAGGATTATAGCCTGTTGCTGCAAACCATTGATCGCCCAATTGAAACTTTGAAGTATTGAAGCGTCTTTGTACCATGCCAGCTTGCAAACCAAATACCAAACGTTGTTCACCATTTACTCCAAAACGTACACCTGTATAAGCAACAGATGCATGGGCTGTTAAATAAGTAAAGCCACCATTACCAGCAGTTTGTTGCATAATGCTTCCACCAAAATTTAAATTTTTGTTGGTAACAACATCTCCAGATAAACCTATGGTAGAAAAACCATTGGCAATATTACCCCATTGATTTCTGTATATCGCAGATACTCTATAATCGCCATCAATGGCTCCAGTTAAGGCAGGATTTAACCAAGATGGATAAACATAGTATTGAGAAAAATGTGGATCTACTTGTGCTTTAGCCCAAAAACAAGTAGCTGTTGTAAATAGTATTAAAAATATTTTTTTCATATTATTCGTTTGTTTCTATTGCTAATGAAATGGATTATTTAATTAAGTTAATTGAACCTCTTTTGTTTACAATTTCGCCATTGGTGTTTTCAACTCTTAATACATACACATACACACCAACGGGTTGAGGCTTGTTTTTATACATGCCATTCCAACCTCCATTTACATCATTGGTTTCAAAAACTTTTTCGCCCCACTGATTATAAATTTGGAAGTTTAGGCTCTTAATGTAATTTCCATATACTCTTACTATATCATTTCTTCCATCGCCATTTGGAGTAAATGTATTTGGCACAAATATGCCAACATCAGGTAATAAGGTTGTACCAGATGCAGTGCCTGTAGCAGATTGACAAGGCAATGTTCCTAAGGCTCTTACAGTAATATTTACTGTTTGATTGGGTTGTAAACCATTTACTACATGTGATAATCCAGTTGCACCACTTGAAGGCGACGTAAAGCCACTGCCATCAACTGAAATTTCATATCCAACTGCTCCTGTTACAGCAGCCCAATTAAATTGAATACTATTGGCTGTTATGGTGCCTGTAACAACAACTGGAGCAGTTAATACTGGTAAAACAGCAACTGTTCTGGTTGTTGAGTCTTTACAACCATCGGCAGTGGTAACATTTAATTTTACTGTAAATGTGTTTGCCGTTGTATAAGTTTTAGATGGATTTTGTGCAGCAGCAGTAGTGTTATCTCCAAAGTTCCAAACCCAATTATTAATTGTTCCACCACCACCGTTTGAAGTACTACTGTTAAAGGCAATTGCATTGCTTAAACAAACAGGAGCATTATGGGTGAAGTTGGCTGTAGGTAAGGTTAATACACTTACGGTTTTTGTAACATCGGCATAACAACCTAATGAGTTGATAGCTCTTAATGAAACTGAATAGTTACCAGCAGGGGATAGAAATCTAACTGGATTTTTCACACTATCAATGGTGCTATTGCCAAAGTTCCATTGCCATTTTGTTAAAGGAAATCCTTGACCATTAGATGCATCTACAAAACGAGTAGAGTCGTTTAAACATACTCTTAAATTATTAGTGGTATTGAAATTAGCAATTACTCCATCTACTACTTGAACATCAAAAGTATATTCCTTTAAACCACTGCAACCTGTTAAATCGGTTACATTGGCTATAATTCTTACTGTATAAACTCCAATTGCATTGAATGTGTATTGAGTTGGTAAAGAGTACACATATAAACTTTTCCCATTTACAGTAAAAGTGCTATCCGATGTGGGATTGGTTTGTGTTACAGTTGAGCTAGATGGTAATAAGTTTGGTGAATTGTTGAAGTTCCATGTAAGTGAACTTACGTCAACCGAAGGATAAGGTAAAGTAACTCTAAACTTGAAGTTTACATCTTTACATGCTTTACCTTCATTAGAAATGGCATAAGGATTTTGTACAAACAAGTTCTGTGTTAAATCTTTCAATTGTGTACCTGCATTGTAACCATAGCTTTCTCTTGGTGGGTCACTGTTACGGCTATTGTTATCTCCAAAACCATAAGCAATTGCATTAAAAGGTTGTGTACTTTCTATCACATGTTGGCCAGCTTGTAATCTATTGCCATTTAATGAATCTAATGTAGCATAAGAATAACCGGGTTCTGTATGTGGTTTAAATTTAGATGAAACGTTTACTCCATCTAATCTAAAAGTAGATACTCCAATAGTTGGAATAATTACATTGATATAATGGAAAGAAATATCTTGTTGTGATGAAGAATATAAAATGGCTTTATCAATAGCTTGTTCAACTGGGCTAATAAAAATCATTTCAGGATCTCCATTAAAACGACCAAAGTTTGCAGTAGGGTCTGGGTTTGTACAACCATTGCTCGATTTTACATATTGTGCAATGCTAATTGGTTTATCTGCTGTAATGACTAATGGAATAGAATCTTCAATTTGATAATAATAATTTTTTTGCAAAGTAGCAGCAGGATAATTTGCATTAGGTAAAGCTTGTCCGTTTATACGTACTACAGTTAGTGGATCACTTACACCAATTCTGTAAATATTATTTCTTACTGTTCCTTCTGTTCTGCTAGTTAAATATTTTGTTCCCCATGCAGCTTTTGGCATTGATTGTTGAAACAAATTATCACTACTAGTGCCAGAACATGGAGCTAAATCTGTTCTTCCACTTCCAGAGAATACAGCAATTTTTTTATTACAATCAATGGTTTTAATTCTTGATCCTGTAAAATCGCTGCCTTGTCCAGCTAAAACATTATATACTTCACCTTGATTTAAAGTTACAGTAAACGTGTTGCCTGCAACTAATCCTCCTAACGAATTATTCGTTGGTGTAATTTCAACTACAGTATTGTCTTCATTAGCAATTACAAAAAAGTAGTTGAAAGAAGTTGAATTTGCACTTGAATTTTGATTGTAATTAAATGTATTGTAATCTGTACCCCATGTAGTTGTTGGTAACAACATAGCAGCTGCAGAAACATAGTTGGCATATATATGGGCATAAGCTACAATTGGAATATCACTAGTAATATGAATGCCTTTGGCTGATTTTCCCTCTTGATACAATTGAGCATATTGGCTGCCAATGGTATTGGGTAATTGAAATATAGTAACAGTGTTTGCAGCCACAGCAATTGGTGCAGATGTATATCCTAATCCAGGAATAGTAACATTCACCACAGCGTTTTGATCGGAAGTAAAATATAAATTCATTCTTTGAGATCCACCATTAGAGTTAATGGTTGTTGCATTGCTGTACATATCTTCATGATTGGCATAACCAACCCAAAAATCAGTTCCTTTATTTGAAAAGTCATTAGGCGATTGAACACCTTTTCCCGTTAATGCAACACTAATGTTTGGAGCACCACCACCAGCAATTGACAATGTTCCATTTAAAGTGCCATAAATTGTTGGACTGAAACGTACATAAACAGTAGTTGTAGCTAGGGTTCCACCAGTGTAAGGTAAATTCAATACAGTGCTATAAGGTCCAGATGCAGACAATGAAATTTGATAATGTGTAGGAGCTGTTAACGTTACATTTCCATTTGCAGGCGTTAATGAAATGGCTGTTACTGCAAAACTTTGGGGAACTGAATTTGAATTAATTGTAACATCTCCAAAAGCCAGATTCGATGGAATTGCTATGATGGTTGGGCTAGATGCCGGTGTTGTAAAACTAATTTCATTACCATAGCCTGTACCAACACTATTGGTTGCATAAGCTCTTACAAAATAAGTAGTGTTTGGGGCTAATAATGCAAGTTGACTGGTAAATGGAGCATTGCCATTACCATTAGTTGTTATGTTATTAGCAATAGTAGGATTGGAGGTTGTTGCCCAACAAACCCCTTTTGCTGTAATTGTAGCAGCACCATCGTAAGTTATAGTTCCTCCACTATTAGCACTTAAGCCTGTTATAGTAGTTGCAGGGGTTGTAGTTAATGTTGGTATAATTGGTGGTAATGTAGTAAAGGTAACATTATCTCCATAGGAAGTTCCTACTAAATTAGTGGCATAAGCTCTTGCAAAATATTGTGTATTGGCTTGTAAGCCAGTTAAATTACCTGTAAATGTTCCTGGTGTTAAAGGGCCATTGGTAGTAAAATTATTTGTAATTGTTGGGTTAATTGTTGTGCTCCAGCAAATACCACTTCTAATCATAGGTGATAAACCAATATCTGTTAAATTACCTCCTACAGTTGCAGTACTTTGTGCTGTTGGTGTTGCAGTTGTGGTTAAAACAGTTGGTGGTGGGCCTGCAATAATAGTATTTCCATTAATTACTAAATCCCTAATAAAAACAGACCTGCTTGCACTCGTATTTGTTCCTTCGGCAAATATGTTCATTCTAATTATATAAGTGTTACCAGTTACGAAAGGAGCATTTAATCCATTTAATGTGAGATTATTTGATCCTCCACCAGGTATTACTACGTTGTTGCCTAAATCTGTCCATGGACCAGAGCCATTTGCCTGATATTGAAACTTTCCAATATTGTTGCCACTACTGCCTGATGTTCTCGCTGTAAATGTGATACTGGTAATGTTGGCAATTAAATTATTGGCTGGAGATAATGGAAAATCTAAATAAAAGCCTGCTGTAATTACATTTGGCCAATTACCTGATCCTGGCTGACATCTAAAGCCATCGTTGTTATGGCTTCCGTTAGGAATAAATGCAGCACCAGGGTCCATTGATCCTGCTGTTACATTGGCTGCCTGAACACCAGTTACAGTAGAGGTTTTGGCTGGTGCAGCCCGTAAATTCCAAGTTGCTGTAAATTGACTGTAGCTGTTCAAACTTAATAGCAACATGCTGAATAAGGTGAAACAAAAAGCAAGTGATTTCTTTTGAATTGAGGATACATTTTTTCTCATGAATCAAGCATTTAAAACAAAAAGTGATGGTGATGTTTGGTAGATAAAACCAGTTTTTACTATACAAATAACTGCATCAAATGGAGCTTTTCAAAAACTTTGATTAGGCATAGTTGAACAATCGTATATTAAAATGCTGATTTTGGAATTTAAAATCAAAATGAAGGTAAACCTTAACTATTGCTTTGTTCAATCTGTATAGTGCTTTTTCTATGCAAACGATACCGACATCGATATCAATTTTATCGTTTTTCCTATACATTTTACTTTCTAACATACTTTTCTAAATAATGATCAAGACAATTATATATTCAATTAGTTTTTGCTGCTTATTTTCGTTGGGTTGTAATGTTTTATTTCAATTTTATACCAATAATCTCAACTGCATAAACAAAGATATATGTACAAATTTTTTCTTTTTGGTCTTGCGTTAAATTTGTTTATTTCTAATTCTAATGCTCAAACTATTTCTGGTAATGTACAAGAAACCAATGGCAGCATCTTACCATATGCTTCTATTACCATTAAAGGCACAGCAAAAGGTACAACAGCCAATAGTAAAGGTGAGTATAGTTTACAATTGAAAAGTGGTAATTACACATTGGTGTGTCAACATGTGGGACATAAAACAACAGAGAAAAAAGTTACTATTCAAAAAGAAAATATTGTGGTGAATTTTGAATTAGAAAAGCAAGCATACAACTTAACCAATGTTGTGGTGAGTACCAACAGAGAAGATCCAGCTTATGAAATTATACGAAAAGCCATCAAGAAAAGAGAAGAATACTTAAACGAAATAAAAAAGTTTGAGTGTGAAGTGTATTTGAAAGGACAGATGCAACTGAGAAATTATCCTAAAAAATTTATGGGGCAAACAGTAGATTTTGAAGATGGCGATACCAGTAAACGTAAAATGCTTTTTTTAAGTGAAACTGTTGCAAAATATTCTGTTGAAAAACCCAATGATGCAAAAGTGGAAGTAATTTCTACTCGTGTAAGTGGTAATAGTGATGGTTTTGGTTTTAGTAGTCCTCAAGTATTTTCATTTTACGAAAATATTATTTCCGTTGGTAGAGGTTTAAACCCTCGAGGCTTTGTATCGCCAATTGCCAACAATGCATTGAACTATTATAAATACAAGTTTGAAGGAACATTTTTTGAAAATGGAAAAGAGGTAAGCCGTATTAAAGTAATTCCTAAACGTAAGTATGAACCTTTATTTTCGGGCTATATTTCAATTATAGAAAATGAATGGAGAATTCAGAGTACCGAATTGTATTTATTGAAAGAACAACAAATGCAGTTGTTAGATACATTGCATATTCAACAATTATATGTTCCATTAAAAGATAAATGGGTAATTAAGCAGCAAGTTATTTTACCATCGGGTAAATTATTAGGATTTGATTTTTTTGGAAGTTTTGTTCAGGTATATGACCAGTTTAATATTGAACCCACTTTTAAAAAGAAATTTTTTGATAATGTAATTATTAAAGTACAAGATAGTGCCAATAAAAAACCTAAAGCTTATTGGGATAGCATTAGACCTATACCTTTATCAGAAACAGAAGCAAGAGATTATAAAAAGAAAGATAGTTTAGAACAAGTAAGAAAAGACCCTAAATATTTAGATTCTATTGATAGAATACGAAATAAATTTACAGTGAGTGGATTGTTGTTAACTGGTAAAACATTTGATAATCAGAAAAAGAAATCTACAATCTCCATAGAGCCTCTCATTTCAACCATTAATTATAATACAGTAGAAGGTATAGTATTACACTTTTCTCCAGAATACCGAAAAAGTTATTCGGGAAGAAAAGCTATTTTAATTAGTCCTTTTTTTAGATATGGTTTTGGTAATAAACATTTCAATGCACACCTTACTGGTGGAATTAATTTTG
>CALRVE020000039.1:0-32682 GCA_943371535.1 Asaia bogorensis
TTTTCTGCTCCCGCCGAAGATGTAAATAAAATAGCCTGGTTACAATTGAATGGCATTAATTACAAAGCAGATATATGGTTGAATGGGAAACTGATTGGTACAATGAAGGGGGCATTTGTAAGAGGTAATTTTAATGTAACTGGAATTATTAAAAAAGATAAAAAGAATATACTCGCCGTACATATTTATCCTCCGCCCAATCCCGGCATTCCGCATGAGCAATCCCGGTTGGCAGGCATGGGGCCTAATGGCGGACAACTGGCATTAGATGGCCCTACCTTTATTTCTTCAGAGGGTTGGGATTGGGTTCCAGGTATTCGCGATAGAAATATCGGTATTTGGCAAGATGTGCAATTACATTATACCAGCGCAGTTACTTTATACAATCCTCAGGTAATTTCTGATCTTCCTTTACCTGATACTTCTACTGCTGAAATTACTATTAAAGTGGGGGTAAAAAATAATAGCAAGCTGGAACAGTCCATTTCAGTGAAAGGAGCTATTGGTAACATTAATGTTGAAAAGCAGGTTAAGTTAGCAGCCGGAGAAATTCAGCAAGTAATATTCTCACCTGCGACCCACCCTTCATTGCGATTAGTTAATCCAAAACTTTGGTGGCCCAATGGATATGGCAATCCTTCATTGTATCAACTGGAATTAACGGTTAGGGATATAAACAATCGTATTTCTGATCAACAACAGGTTCGCTTTGGTATTCGTGAATTATCTTATGAAATGTTGATTGATGCGCCTCAAAGAAAGGGTTGGCGGGTTGCCTATAGTCCAACTGATGTAAAAGAGAAAAAGCCAATATTCGATAACGTAAAGCGTAGAGACTTTGAGAATAAAATATTCATTCCGTCCTTAAGAGCAGGTGTGGATACCAGTATCTTTCAGACAATATCACAAAGCAATAATCCTTTCCTGGTCATAAAAGTAAATGGACAATCTGTTTTTTGCAGAGGAGGAAATTGGGGCATGGACGATGCGATGAAAAAAGTATCCAGAGAGCAATTGGAGCCATCCTTTCGATTGCACAAAGAAGCTAACTACAATATGATTCGAAACTGGACAGGCGAATGCACAGAAGAAGTGTTTTATGAACTAGCTGATGAATATGGTATGCTGGTTTGGAACGATTTCTGGATTTCGACTGAAGGGTATAATCTTAACCCACTGGATCAACAAAAGTTTTTGGACAATAGTTTGGAAACCATTCGTCGTTTTCGCAACCATCCATCTATTGCCATTTGGTGCCCCCGCAATGAAGGGTATGCTCCGGTGGGAATTGAAGATGAGTTGTACCAGCAATTGATGGAGGAAGATGGTACACGGCATTATAATGGTAACTCCCGGGAAATCAATCTGCGTCAAAGCGGAGACTGGCACTATATACAAGATCCTGCCCTTTATTTTACTAAATATGCAGAAGGATTTAGCACAGAAATTGGCACTTTCTCAGTTCCTGTTGCCACAACCTTAAAGAAGTTTATTAAACCTGAAGATCAATGGCCTATTAATGATGTATGGCACTACCACGACCTGCATTCAAACAATCAAAACCTCGAAGGTTACCTACGGGCGGTGGATAGTTTATATGGAAAGCCACAAGGGATTGAAGCATTTTCGAGAAAAGTACAACTGGTCAATTATGAAAGTCATCGTGCCATGTTTGAAGCATGGAACAGTAAAATGTGGGATAGAGCTAGTGGTGTTTTACTCTGGATGACACATCCTGCATGGCCCAGCATGATCTGGCAAACTTACTCATGGGATTTTGAAACGCATGGTTCCTATTTTGGTACCATGAAAGCCTGCGAGCCTGTGCATGTGCAAATGAATTTACATGACAATAAAGTGGTTGCAGTGAATACAACCCTGCAAAATTATAAATCAGCTAATCTTATTTTTTCAACTATTGATATTAATGGAAAAATACTTTTCACAACTACTAAAAAAACAGATTTGCTTCACAATAGCAAGACTGAAATATTTACACCAGATTTTTCTGGAATCAATTTGCCTGAAGTTTACTTGATAAAAATTCAATTAAAAACTTCAGGTGGAAAAGTTTTGTCGGCGAATGAATATTGGAAATCAAATAAGGAAACCGGTAATTTTCTGGCTTTCAATAAGCTGCCGGATGTTTCATTAAATATTACGAAAAGCAAATCAATGAATGGTAAGTGGTTGATAGAGGTAGAAAACAAGTCAACTTCACCGGTAGTAGGCATAAAATTAAACCTCTCAGATACAAATAATAATATTCTGCTACCAGCTTATTTCAGTGATGGGTATTTCACGCTAATGCCGATGGAGAAAAGGGCAATTGAGGTAAACTATACTGGAAATACAAAGGGTGTCAAAATCAGAACTGAAGGATATAACAGTACACCCAAATTTCACTTATTAAATTGAAAAAATGAAGAAGATTAATTGTCTGCTGATACTATTTATTTCGTTAGTTGCTATAGGATGGGCACAACCAACTGAACAGCTTATTAAAGTATTGATTACTCCCAATCATGAAAAATGGGAATGTAAAATTGGCGATAATTCAAATTTCAAAATTTCAGTATTAAGAAATGGTATAGCTGTTAAAAACGTAAAGGTTGTTTACCAGATTGGACCCGAAAGAATGAAACCTTTTGTTATTGACTCATTACAAATGTCTGAAGGAAGTTTTACGACTGGTAATTATACAATGAAAGAACCAGGTTTTCTTCGCTGTGTGGTAACCACTACCTGGCAAAATAAGCAGTATAGAAATCTGGTGACCATAGGATATGATATTGAGAAGATACAACCTACGGTTACAAAGCCTGCAGACTTTGACGCTTTCTGGCAAAAGGCAAAAGAAGAGCTTTCGAATATTCCTTTGGATGCCAAATTGACTTTATTACAGGATAAAAGCTCTTCGCTAACCAATGTGTATCAGGTAAACTTACAAAGCTATGGTGCATCAAGATTATATGGCATTTTGTGTGTGCCTAAAAAGCCGGGTAAATATCCGGCCATTTTGCAGGTTCCGGGTGCAGGCATTAGACCCTATAATCCTGATTTAGAAATGGCTGACAAAGGCATCATTGTTTTTACTATTGGTATTCATGGTATTCCGGTGAATCTTGATCCATCAGTGTATAATGATTTAAATACAGGGGCTTTGAAAGGATATTTTTTCTTTAATGCAAATAATAAAGATAAGTTTTATTACAAGCGTGTTTATATGGGCTGTATAAGAGCCAATGATTTTATTATGAGCCTTCCAGAATTTGATGGTGAGCATCTTGCTGTAAGTGGGAATAGTCAGGGAGGAGCATTAAGTATTGTGACAGCCTCGTTAGACAAGCGAGTTAAATATTTAGCAGCTATTCACCCTGCTCTCTGTGATTTGACAGGTTATTTTAATAATCGTGCAGGCGGGTGGCCGCATTTTTTCGACAACAATAACTTGCCCCTTTATAACAATAAGGATGTTATCAATACTTTGTCTTATTTCGATGTTGTCAACTTTGCCAAAACCTTAAAAACTGAAGGTTATTATACCTGGGGTTTTAATGATGAAACCTGTCCGCCCACATCTATGTATGCAGCGTATAATAGTATTAATGCTTCAAAATCAACCGCGGTTTATTTGGAAACAGGGCATTGGATTTATCCTGAACAAAAAATGCAGTTCAATAATTGGCTGATAGAAAAGTTGAAGAAGTAATTGAAAAAATCGATTTTAAAAAATGCTGAAATGAAAATAGTTTTTGGTTTGCAGTTTTTAATATTGCTTCTTTTTGTAACACCTGCTAATGCTCAAAAGAAGTATATTAAAAATAATATATCCTACCCGCTTGGAGCTTCAGTAGATGGTAAATTATTATTAAACAATGCCGTTTATCGCAATCTTGTGGCAGCCGAGTTTAACAGTATTACTGCTGAGAATGATATGAAAATGTATCGGATTCATCCAGAAGAAAACAGGTATGATTTTACTATGGGCGATTCTATCGTGGCTTTTGCAAAACGAAATAATATGCGAGTGCATGGTCATACATTGGTATGGTTTTCAGGTATGCCAGATTGGTTAAAACAGTTTAAGGGATCTAACATAGAATTTGAAAAACAGGTGAAGCTTCACATTCAAACAGTGGTAACGCACTACAAAGGAAAAATTGCTTCCTGGGATGTGGTGAATGAATACTTAGCCCATGAAAGTGATTCAGTACGTACCTGTATTTTACAAGAAAAAATGGGTGACGATTATTTGGCAAAATGTTTCCAGTGGGCTCATGAGGCTGATCCAAATGCTTTGCTTATTTATAATGAATATGGCATGGAATGGTCGGAAAAAAAATTACAGGGTATCATCCGGATTGCCATGGATTTCAAAAAACGTAAAATTCCTATTGATGGGTTAGGGGTTCAGTTTCATTTAAAAATATTTAATTCTAATGATACCATCGTAAGAGTATTGAGGGAGTTAAGTAAGACAGGGTTGAAGATTCATATTTCAGAATTCGATATGATGGTGAATGTAGGGGAAAACAGGAAAAATGTTTATACTGATTCGCTCAAAAAGGTACAACAAGACAAATTCGTTTTTGTATTTAATGCCTACCAAAATGAAGTACCTGATGCTCAAAAATATGGTATTACTTTTTGGAATGTTGGTGATAAGGATACCTGGCTAAGACCCACCTATAAAATGATAGAATGGCCTTTACTTTTTGATGATGACTATCAGCGTAAAGCAGCTTATTACGCAGTTTTGGAGAGTTTGAGAAGCAAAAAATAGAATTATTGAATGTATGCGTTTAATGGCTGGATAATAAAAATAATTGAGTAACTGAATTTATTTAATGAAAGATTAAACTCAAAAAAAGTTAGGATAAAATTGTGTTTTCAGTGCAAAAAATTAATAATCAATTTCCTTTCCCAGAAATGAATACTATTTTTAAAATTATCTTTTTCCTTTTACTTTCAGTGCATTGTAAAACAGGGATTGCTCAACTTAAAGACGGGCTAAAGTTGTATTCAGAAAAGCAGGTGAACTTTAATCACCCTGATGGAACATACACCAATAAAATGCTACAAGATGATTTCGGGAATGGTAATTATCCGGTCCACAGGGGGTTTGCTTCTATTGAAAATGGAACCTATAAAATTACTTTTAAAAAAGGTGAAAAAGTAAGTAATACAGGAGCTGCGGTTCAATTAAACATTCAACCCGAAAAGCAATACACTCTTCAGTATCGTATCAAGTATGATACTAATTTTCAACAAGGTCTTCATGGTAAGCAGTTTGGTTTTGTAATTGGCGTGGGTTATGATGGAGGTCGGGGTGAAGAAGCAAGAACCAATGGTAATGGTGGAAGTGTTCGTTTACAGTTTGATGCTCATGATTCAACTGTTTCCAATCAGTTGTATGTTTATCATTCAAATATGAAAGGTAAATATGGGGAAAACCCAGGCAATCAAAAATTTAATTTTAAAAAGGGCGAATGGAATACCATTAGAATGACCGTTACAATGCAAAGCAGTAGTAATACAGCTGATGGTAAAATAGAAGTTTGGTGTAATGGTATAAAGAAAATACAGATTGATTCAATGCTATTTGTAAGAGATGAACCATCAAGGATGATAACTAAACTTTCATTTGAATCTTTTCCTGGTGGTGGTGGTGCTATACCTGCGTATGATAACTATGTATATGTGGATGATCTTGAATGGTATGTAGGTGTAAAGCAATAAATAATTAAATTAAAAATAGTAAGATGTATAATTTTCGTAAGCAACTCGTATACCTTTCTTTTCTTTTTGTTGTTCAAGTATCTGCTCAATCTTCTAGTTGGCCATTTAAAGATGCAAGTAAAAGTATTGATCAAAGATTAAATAATCTTCTTACTCAGCTAAATATTGAAGAAAAAATTTCCTTACTAGGCTATAAAGGAGAAGCCATTCCAAGATTGCGAATTCCAGCATACAATTGGTGGAATGAAGCTTTGCATGGAGTTGCTAGAGCTGGTAAAGCAACTGTTTTTCCTCAAGCTATTGCTATGGCTGCAACATTTAATGATAGTTTAATAGGGGCTGTTGCAGATGTGATATCTACAGAAGCGAGGGCGAAATATAATTTAGCAGTTCAACAAAATAGTCATATTCAATATATGGGATTGACTTTTTGGTCTCCCAATATTAATATATTCAGAGATCCACGTTGGGGTCGTGGACAAGAAACATATGGCGAAGATCCATTTTTAACTGGTACAATGGGGGCAGCATTTGTAAAAGGAATGCAAGGTCCTGATAAAAAACTGCTTAAAACTGCTGCTACTGCTAAGCATTTTGCAGTTCATAGTGGACCAGAGAATCAACGCCATACTTTTAATGCCGTTATTGATGAAAAAGATTTAAGAGAAACTTATCTATACGCATTCAAAAAATTAGTAGATGTAAAAGTAGAAGCTATCATGTGTGCTTATAATAGAATTAATGGTACGCCATGTTGCACAAATGAATCAATGCTAAAGAGTATTGTAAGAGACGAATGGGGGTTTAAAGGGCATTTTGTAACTGATTGTTGGGCTTTAGATGATATTTTTAAAGGTCATAAAGTGCTCAATAATGCAGTAGAAGTAGCAGCAGCAGCTATTAAGTCTGGAATAAATATGGATTGCTCAGAATTATTACAGAACAATTTATTGAAAGCAATTCAACAAGGCCTGATTTCGGAAACTGATATTGATACTGCATTAAAACCAAGTCTTTCGACACTTTTTAAATTGGGTTTTTTCGATGAACCATCAATTAGTCCATATAACAAGCTGGGTAATAATTCTGTAAATTCCAAAGAACACCAAAATTTATCCAGAATAGTTGCTCAACAAAGTATGGTTTTATTGAAAAATAATGGAGGAATACTTCCATTAAAAATGGATAAGTATAAATCCATGATGGTAATAGGACCAAATGCAGGAACAATTGCTCCACTCTTGGGAAATTATCATGGAATAGCTGGCAATATGGTAAGTTTTGTTGAAGGCATTACTAATGCAGTTGGATCAGGAACATTGGTTCAATATGAACAAGGTTGTGATAATATGGACACAAGCCGGTTTTCAGGAATTTGGGCTGCAAGTTTATGTGATATAAGTATTGCAGTACTTGGTTTGTCTCCTGTACTCGAAGGGGAAGAACATGATGCATTTTTGTCTGATGGCGGGGGCGATAAAGTTTCTTTAGAATTACCTTATGCTCAAATTAAATTATTGCAGCAATTAAAGCAAAATGGTAAACCTATTGTGGTTATTGTAACAGCAGGTAGCAATATAAATATTGCTGCTATTGAGCCATATGCAGATGCTATTTTATTGGCTTGGTATCCTGGGGAACAAGGTGGTAACGCTGCTGCTGATATTTTGTTAGGCAAGGTGTCACCTTCAGGAAGGCTGCCTGTTACCTTTTATAATTCTTTATCCGACTTGCCTTCTTACGACAATTATTCCATGGCAGGAAGAACATATCGTTATTTTAAAGGGGTGCCCAAATATCCGTTTGGATTTGGGCTTAGTTATACCTCTTTTCAATATAAATGGAATACTAAGCCTATTATATCTGAAGGTAATATGTCTTTTTCCATAGATGTAATTAATACTGGTAAGCGAAATGGCGATGAAGTAGTTCAAGTTTATATCAAGTATCCGCCTGAAGAAAGAATGCCAATAAAAGAATTAAAAGCTTTCAAAAGAGTAACAGTGTCAAGTAATGGTAGAAGAACAATTAATTTTAAAATTAATACTAATGAGCTGCAAAAATGGGATCTAAAAAATAATTCTTGGAAAATTTACCCGGGAGAATATCAAATTGTGATTGCTAGTAATGCTGCAGACGAAAAATTAGTTTCAACTATAAATATGAGCAATTAAAAAGCATGTATAAATTGAAAATATTCATCTTTATTCTTATAATTTTTATTTGCAAAAACTCATTTTCGCAATCTGGAAATGATATTGAAAATGTAAGGCAGAAGTTGAAACAATTAGCACTTCAAAAAAAATACAGAGATGAAGATTTTAGTGAAAAAAATGTTGATTATATATTATTTCATTTATCTGAACAGGGGAAATGGGATGATATTGATTACAGCGGCAAAATCACTTCTTCATGGGAACCTGCTGAACATTGGAAAAGATTGTATGAAGTAGCTTGTGCTTATAATACACCTAAAACAATTTATTATCAAGATTCGAAGATAGAGCATAAGATAATTGCAGCTATAGAGGTTTGGAATTCAATGAATATAAAAGCTACTAATGATTGGTGGACTTTTATCGGCGTTCCTTTGGCAATGGGTAAAGTGCTTATATTAATGGATGATAAAATTTCCAAAGAAACTTTAGCTACTTGTTTGCTTTCTATGAATGCTGGAATTAAAAAAGATTATTATGATTATCATGGAAAGGCAACAGGACAAAATTTATTATGGTTGGCCTATACTCATATTTATATTTCTGTATTACAAAAAAATGTTGATGGATTAAAAAGAGCTTTTTTTACTGCTTCTGAAGAAATAAAAATCACTACCGATGAAGGGATTCAACCTGATTATTCATTTCATCAACATGGGGCTCAATTCTATTCATTTGGGTACGGAAGAACTTTTAGTTTAACTGCATCCCATTTGGCATTTTTATCTTTCAATACTTCCTGGGCTTGGAGCAACTTTAAAATTTCTATTCTTTCAGATTATATTTTAAAAGGGCAACAATGGATGACTCGAAATTTATATTTAGAATACACTGCTATGGGTAGAGAGATTGCACGAAAAAATATAGATTATAATAGTTTGATTTTTGCTGCCCAATTAATGAGTGAAATTAATAGTGATCGTAAGATTGAGTTTACTGTTTTTGCAAGTCAATTAAAATATGGGATTAGGGAATACAATTTAATAGGAAATAAGTATTATCCATATTCCGACTTTATGGTTCATCAAAGAAAAGAATATTTTTTTTCACTTAAAGCAGCTTCTAATAGAATAGTAAGTGGTGAATCAGGTAATGGTGAAAATATAAAAGGGTTTTATCAAGGTAATGGTACTTATTATTTGGTTAGAAAAGGTGATGAATACAAAGACATATTTCCATTCTTTAATTGGAAACAATTGCCTGGTTTGTTGGCAGCTCAATCTTCAACTGATCCACCATTATTTGATTGGGGCAAAGGAGCAAGAGGAAGTACATCTTTTGTTTTTGGGGTTAGTGATGGATTATATGGCTGTTTTGGAAATGATTATCTTAAAGATGCACTCTCGGCTAAGAGGGCTTGGTTTCTATTTGATAAAGAAATTGTTTGTCTAGCTGCTGGCATTTCAGATAGTTCTGGACTAAAAGTTACACAGTCCATTAATCAATGCTTATTAAAAACACCCGTTATTATTGATGGTAAAAGATATACTAAGAACAGTGTTATTCCAAAGTCAATAAAATGGGTTTATCATGATTCTGTAGCCTATGTATTTCCAACTAATTCATCAAATGTTGAATTAAACACTTCTATTGTTAAAAGTTCATGGAATAAAATTAATCAGGCTTACAAGAAAGATACTATTGAATTAAGATTATTTTCAATAATGATGAATGTAGGAATTAAGCCTGCAAATCAGCAACTTTCATATATAATTTTACCAGGGCTTTCTATTTCAGAATCTAAAAAAACTTCTTTAAATCTGCCCATAAAAATTCTTCAAAACGATTCACATCTTCAATCAGTTTATCATGCAAATTTAAAAATGATTCAAATTGTTGTTTATGATTCTGGAACTGTTAGAATACCTTGGTCCGGTCAAATCGTGAATATTCATCAACCCGCATTAATAATATTAAAAAAATCTATAGGAAAATATTTATTAACTATTCAGCAAGCTGGCAAAAGGGATGATTATACAATAGATGCTAATGTCCCTTTTGAGACTCCAGATGGGGCAATAAAAATTTATAAAAAAATTTAAACGCATGAAATCATTCTTTTCTTTTTTTCTTTTGATATTGATAGCGAATAGTGCTTTTTCTCAAACTAAATTAAGTGATGAAGCGATATTAAAATTAATTCAAAAAAACAAGCCTTTAAATAGATCAAAAGTTCCAGCAAATATTAAGGATATTATTGGAGCCACACATGTTGGAGGAAAATACAATTTTACCAAAGATCCTTATTTATTGGAAGGGTGTAAGAAAATGTATGAACTAGGTCTTGGTGTTTGCAAGTTGTGGTTTTATAAGAATCAATCTGGTTATATGTATAATTCAGATTCGAACTTTTGTAAAGTTAGATCACTAAAAGAAATGGCGGAACAATCTGAATTTATACAAGCTTTTGATATTCCATTTTCCACATTTATTCTAAGCACAAGTGCCAATCAAACAAATATGCTTGAAGCAGATTCAATAGGTCTTGTAAAAGAAGAATTAGAGTATTTCGAATTAACAAAATATTTATTGGATACGTATAAAAATAGAAAAGTAAAATTTATTTTAGAAAATTGGGAGGGAGATTGGATTGTTAGGGGAGGTGTTGGCTGGGATGCTCAATGGGGTAGGGTAGAACCTCCAAATGATATTGAAAAAAAGTTTAAAAGTTTGCAACTGGTTTTTAAGGCTCGCCAAAATGGAGTGAATAGGGCTAGGGTTTTAAACAAAAGTTCGAAGTGTAAAGTTTATCATGCCATAGAAGTAAACAAAGTAATTGATGCAATGTATGGGGTGCCTTCTATAACAAATAATGTACTTCCCTTTGTAGATGTAGATATGGTGTCTTGGTCGGCATACGATGCAACTGATTTTGATAAAACAGGCATAGATCTTTATAAAGGAATTGAGTATATAAAATCTAAAATGAAAACTACTATATATACAAACGATAAAATAGTTTTTTTAGGCGAAATAGGTATTCCTGAAATGGCTACTAAAAATGTTCCTAAGGAGTTTCGTGAAAGATGGGATACATATCTTGCAGTTTGTTTACTACTTAAAGTACCTTATTTTATTCAGTGGGAATTATATTGTAACGAACCTGCTAAAGGAGCAATTATCAATTATCCAAATGTTGCAAAATCAAATACTGATATGAATGGATTTTGGCTAATTCGTCAAGATGGAACAAAAAGCTATGTTATGAATTATTTTGATGAGTTAATCAGTAATGCTGGAAAGTATATTAAAAAATAGCATCTATTTATTTTAATAAAAAAATATGAAAAAAACTATAATTATATTAATGCTAATAATTAATTATAATTCTATTTTCTCTCAGTCATTAATAACTGAGCAGATTATTTTAAAGAACAACACTGTTTATGCTCAAAGCGATGAATTAATTAGTATTCCATGGCTAGAATTCCTAAAGTATTTTAAGATTAATGATACTTCTTTTTTTAAAATCATTAATTGTACTACCAAAAAAGAGGTTCCAATACAACTAGAATCATTAGGAACTGGGTTTATTCAAAATATTTTAATGGTTGTAACAGTACCTGCAAAGTCTGAAATATGTTTAACTGTAATTCCTCAGAAAAGAACTATTTATGCTTCTAAGACCTATGCCAGATTTGTGCCTGAACGAAAAGATGATTTTGCTTGGGAAAATAATTTAATGGCATATCGAGCCTATGGAAAGGCACTTGAAACTACTAATGAGAATGCTTATGGAATTGATGTTTGGGCTAAGCGAACTGATTCTTTGATTATTAATAAATGGTACAAAAATGCTGATTATCATAAAGACCATGGGGAAGGGGTAGATTATTACTCAGTTGGATTTACTTTGGGAGCAGGTGGCGTTGCACCATATCAAAATGATAGTATTTGGTATAGTCCTAATTTTATTTCATATACCGTATTAGATAATGGACCTCTCAGGTCTAGTTTTGATTTAATGTATCCATCGTACTTAGTTGATGGAAAAAAAATAACCATTAAAAAAAGAATTTCTATTGATTTAAGTAGTCAACTTTTCCGAAATCAATTTTTTTTCGAATCTGAATCAGGGTTTGATTCAACTTTTGCAATAGGTATAACTCGAAGAAAAGAACCAGGTGTTGTGATGATGAATGAGCAAAATGGCGTTTTAGGTTATTGGGAGCCTGCTGATAAAATAAATGGTACTACAGGAATAGGTGTTATTTTACCAGAGATAAATAATAAAATGAGCGTAAACAATAAGCATTACTTAATTCGTTTAAAACCAACATCTAACTCTTTTATTTATTATTCTGGTGCATCATGGAATAAAGCTGGAAAAATTCTTAATGAGGATGATTGGTTCAAATATTTAAATCAATACAAAAACAAACTGGTTAATCCTATCCAAGTATCTTTTAAATAGGATTTATTTTATTGTTTAACTATTCTTCCATCTTGCATTTTTATAATCCAATGGGGTTTTTCAGCAAAAGATTGGTCATGCGTAACAATCTATAAAGTTTGCTGTAAACTTTGGTTAATGCTGACATTAATACTCCTTTATTTTTTAGCGAAAAATAAATTCTTATAAATCATTAAAAACAGGTCTTTTGTTTAAATATTTTATACAATTCCTGATTGTTAAGATTATTCTAATTATTCATGCTGTGATTGCCATATAAGTTTCTCAAATCTTCACTATCAAAGAAATAGGTGTTTGGGTTGTAATTAAATTCTTCTTTAACTACAAGTGAAGCATTTCTTCGAAAAGGGCTCATGATGTGTGGAGGCGGATTTACAATATTGTAATACTTGCTATTTTCTTTTTGTAGCTTTTTAACAATAGAAAGTGAAAGATAACTTCCAGTAAACCCTCCTAAAGAAGAAAACAAAACATAGTGTTTAGATTTTTCAGAAAAATGGTTTCAATATTTTGTGGTAAGGATTTATATATTCTAACTGCATTAATATTTACTTTTTTGAGAGAAGGTTTATTATCTAGGTATGCGTTGTGTGGTCTTGCAAATTGAACAAAATCAAAATCAGCAATGGGATTTGCTTTAAACCCGTATTGATAATAGTGTATTGCATTTATCGAACGAAATATACGTGTACTTAAAAACGTAATTAAACAAAAATAGTTTTGCAGAAGCATGTTAGATGATTTTCGAAAAGAATGCCGTCAATACATTAATCGATATGAAATCATATATCGATTTAATTTTTCAATAAAATCATCGATAAATTGAAGTTTTAAAAACCTGGTATTACGTGAATTCACGTGAAATAGCATGAATTAATATAAAAACACGTGAACATTTAATTAATCACGTGAATCATCGTGAATTCACGTGAAATAATGCCTGATTAATACGTTTTATTCTTAATAATCAAATTAAATAATTAATAGACTATTTTTAAAAATACAAAAAAATGAAATCCATTTCTGGCTTCTAGTTGTTATTTCTGATAATAACAATTAGCTAATAATTTGTATTTCTTTCGATTCGTTTTTTGTCAAATCTCTTTTGATTCTTTCTGCCAACGATACTTGCAAGAATTCATTTTCATTTACAAGATTTTGAATGCTATTATTTAATTTATGTAGATGTTGTTCTTTTTCATGTAATTGAAAATTGAGTGCCTCCTTATCTTGTTTCAATGAGTTTATGTTGGTAACAGCTATTTCGTTTTTTGATATTAGATACAGTAGGCCAATAGATGATAATATTAAAACTCCTCCTAGTATATAGTTGGTATTTCTTTGTTTGTAGTTCTGATTTATTTTCGATAATACATTCATGTATTCGATATTATTCATGTACGCAAGGTTATTCATGTGCTTGAATTTTATGTTTTTTTGTAATAGGGTTTGTGATTATTGTATGCTTAAGAAAATGGGATGTCATTACACCCGATATTGAGATTTCATGACTTATAGACAATGAAAGTAGAATATCATAAGCATTTAGATCTTCGGTAAGTACTTCATTGCCTTTCTTGCTTATTAACAGATCTAGTTGTTCTTTTATAAATTTTTGAGTATTAATTATTTGGCGATATTTTTCTCGATCATCTGCATCAGTCATTCTGTGAAAGGCGGTTTTACAATCTTTCACTTTTCCGTTTTCATCATAAGTAACTTCGCAGAACTCTCTTGCGGCATGTTCCTGATCTGCGATTGGTTTATTACATGTTCGGCACTTTCTTCCATCTAGAAATGTAGTATACTGAGACATTTTTTTTATTCCTTGTAACATTTTTGCATTTTTTATTTTTAAATTGGTACCTTTGGTACACAAATATAATACATAAAGTAATTAAATATGTTCTACTTAGAAATTTTACACATTAAGACTTTAGAAGATTTTGTTACCGATGATCCGGAAAAGCTATCAGAAATTGCTAAACTGGCGGAAGAAATCAATCGACCCTACTTTCATTTAAAAGAAATAGGGGTTAGTAGTAAGTTGATAAGTGACTGGACGAAAGCAGAACTTATTAATGATAGTTTTGAAAAAGGGAAATGGCGTAAGTTTAGTTTTTGTGAAGCCATATGGATAAAATTTGTTGAAGAACTAAGATACTTTGGAACAGAGGTTGATGATGTTAAAGAGTTAAAAGAGCGTCTTTTTCCTACAACCCCGCAAATGATATTAGAGCAACTAAATCAAATTAAAGAAGAAAGTCGAAGCTTAAATAATATCAACGAAAAGTATGCAGCCTATGCAGAAAAGTATAATATATATAGTGAACAAATGGCGAAAGATTTAATGGCAATTGAATTTAATTTTTTTACATCAGTTCTATTAATTGCTATAGCATTAAAAAGCAACCTTGCTTTTTATGTTGATGATATAGGAGGATATTTTATAGATTTAAGTAGGAATTTTGATAATTATAATTCCGAGAAACTAGAAAATACGCTTCAAAAAATTACAACTAAATCATTTGCATTAATAAATGTCAGCAACATCATCTATAAGTTTTTTGATAATGAGAAACTAATAGGGAACACTGACTTTTATCTTTCATTAATGAATAAAAAGGAAAAAGATGTCTTTAAGCAAATACGATCTGGAAACTATAAGCAGATTGTAATTAAAATGACCGATGGTTCGATAACGCAGATTCGCTTAGGTAAAAAGCAAGATGATGACTTAGTAAGAAAAATATCTAGGTTAATGAAGAAAGGCGATTTCAAAGAGATTAACTTAATAGTCAGAGACGGGGTAACTGTAAAATTTGAGGAAACAGATATAATAAAGGTAGTTAAATAATTATGGTGCTGAACAAATCAGACCAATTATAAGTATAAAAACTGTGTGGTAGACGACCAACAGGATTTGCAATAACATCATAAAATGTTACGCAAATGTGGAACTGGATTGAAAGACTCGAAGGCAAAAAAAACAGATCTCTCCGAATCTGAAACCCTATTGATTTTGTCGGAGATTATTGTTAATTATATTATTAACACGCTTGAAGAAGAAAATTATGAGCAATCTGAAGATGAACAATCAACTGAGTGAATTTGTAAAACAAAGTAACAAATTAACTTGGAGAACTGGCAATGACATTGTCAGTTACACAAGGGTTTCGAGTTTTGACCAAAATGAAAACACGAGTTTAGCAACTCAAAAAAAGAGTAGCATAGAATATGCTTCTAGAAGGAGCATGCAAATTATTGAGTTCTTTGGTGGTACTTATGAGTCTGCTAAAACAGATGAACGAAAAGAGTTCAAGCGAATGCTAGAGTTTGTAAAAAAAAATAAAAATATTGGTGCTATTCTTGTGTATTCATATGAGCGGTTTTCACGTAGCGATAATGCTGCAATTTTAAGCAGAGAGTTAGCTAAAATTGGCGTGAAGGTGTTGTCTGTTTTTCAAGATGTTGACGTAACATCTGCATCAGGACAATTGCAGCAGGATATTTTTTATGCATTTGGCAACTATGACAATATCCTACGTCGTGATAAAAGTTCTAAGGGTATGAGTGAAAACATGCGAAATGGTTATTGGGTAACTCACTTGCCTTTTGGTTATACTAACTTGAAACCTCGGGAAAAAGCGAAGAATCATATTTATATAATTAATAAGGATGGGGAGATTTTAAAATTAGGGTTCAAATGGAAAGCAGAAGGCAAGTTGAACAATCTAGAGATAGTTGAAAAAATGCAAAAACTGGGTTCTTCCATCAAGTATAAAAGTTTTGTTAGGATAATTAGTAATCCTTTTTACTGTGGTTATGTTACACATGGCTTAATACCAGGTGAAATTCATAAAGGAAAGCACCCTTCATTAGTCTCTGAACAATTATTTTTAAAAGCAAATACTGAAGCTGATTCTAATCCGCATAAAGGGATATCCAAAAAAGTTAAGATTGTCGAATTGCCACTAAAGTCTTTTGTAAAAGATGAAGCAACACAAAGACCATTTACAGGTTATATCAAAAAAGGAATCTATTACTATAAAACAAGAGGTATAGGCAGTGCTGTAAATGAAAGAGCAGATATTGTAAATAAACTGTTTCAAGATGAGTTATCAAAGTTTACACTTGCTGAAAATAGTATTAAACAAGTTGAGTTAAATGTAAAAACTCTTCTAACTGAAAAAATGGAAGAGCAACTTAAGGAAGTTTCAATTAAAAAACGAAAGCTAACTGAGTTACATCATAAACTTGAAGCATTGGAACTTCGTTTCGTTAACGCTGAAATTAACAGTAGTTTATTTGAAAAGTATAGTAAAATATTTGAGGAAGAAAAGAAGCAGTTAGCCGATGAAATTGATAAAAGCAGTTTTAATAGTTCGAACCTTGACAAAGCAATTACAAAAGCAATCCAAATTGCTCGTAAACCCTTGCAGTTATGGCAATCCAGCGATTACGATGATAAACAAATTTTACAATATTTGATATTCCCAGAGGGATTATGGTATAATAAAGAAAAAAAGGTAGTTCGAACTCCAAGAGTTAATACAGTGTTCTCTGCAATTTTAAGCCAGATAAGGGTTACAGAGAAAAATAAAAATGGCCGTTTAATTAAAAACGACCATCATTCTTGTTTGGTAGAGCGTACGGGAATCGAACCCGTGATTCCTCCGTGAAAGGGAGGCGTCTTAACCCCTTGACCAACGCTCCATCGGTTAATTGGGCTGCAAATATAGAAGTGTATCTTGTTTAAGCCAAAAGTTTTTTTATTTTTTAGCCAACTATTTTTAAAACAACATTTTTATTGATTTTTCTGCTCTTGTTTTCACCATTGCCTAACTAAAAACATATTGTCATGCTACAATTATTGGCATTAGCTTTGTAATATTCTGTACAATTGTTCTACAAACAGTTATCAATTTAAAAAGTATATTCAAAATGAAATCAAGAAACACAACCCTCCTTATTATTTTAGGCGTAATAGTTTTATTGGGCGGCTTTGCTTGCACCAAATACAATGGCTTAGTTACCGCCGATGTAGATGTTCAAAAAGTATGGTCTAATGTAGAAACCAACTATCAACGTAGAACCGATTTGTATAGCAGTGTTATTAAAACCATTGAAGGTTCTGCCAATTTCGAAAAAAGTACATTAAAGGAAGTAATGGCTGCTCGTGCTAGTGCTACACAAGTAAAAGTAGATATTAATGATCCTGCAACTTTGGCAAAATACCAAGCTGCTCAAGGTCAGTTACAGAGTGCATTTGGCCGATTAATGGCTGTTGCTGAAGCTTATCCAGATTTAAAAACTACCAAATCGTTTCAAGACTTTCAGGCTCAAATTGAAGGAACTGAAAACAGAATTAATGTAGCTCGTCAAGATTTTAATAAATCGGTTGAAGGATTTAATCTTAAAGTAAGAACTTTCCCCAACAATATTTTTGCTGGTATTTTTGGCTTTAAAGTGAAAGAATTTTATAAAGCCGATGCAGGTAGTGAAAAAGCTCCAGAAATTGATTTTAATATCAAGTAATCCTTTATGTTGAATTTTTTCAGAAAAAAAGCAGCCGATTTTTTTACCACCGAAGAAAAACAAATCATTACCAATGCCATTAAAGCATCGGAAAAGAATACAAGTGGTGAGGTAAGAATTTTTGTTGAAAGTAAATGCAAGTTTGTACATGCTGTTGATAGAGCCGAAGAAATTTTTGCTCAATTAAAAATGTACGAAACAGTGCAACGTAATGCTGTATTAATTTATGTAGCATTAAAAGATAGGCAATTAGCTGTGTATGGCGATAAAGGTATTCACGAAAAAGTAGGTACTGCTTTTTGGAATGAAGAAGTAAAACAAATGATTCAGTTTTTTAATAAAGAAAATTATGCTCAAGGCATTGCTACTGTTGCACAGCAAATTGGCGATGCCTTGGCTTTGCATTTTCCATATTGTAAAGTAACTGATGAAAATGAGTTATCCGATGATATTGTGTTTGGACATTAATTTCAGTTACTACATTTCTACTTTCTTGAACAATTATTCATGAAGCAATTATTTACTACTCTATTACTTTTCTTTTTTGTTGGCAATTTATTGGCACAAAAAAGCATTCCCAAACCCAGTCCTATGCGTTTGGTAAATGATAATGCCAAGGTATTAGATGCTCATGATGCAGAAGTGTTAGAAAGAAGATTAATTGCTTTAGACGATAGCACATCTAATCAAATTGTTGTACTAACTGTAAAATCTTTAAATGGAGAAATTTTAGAAGATGTAGCTGTAAAAACATTTAGAGAATGGGGTATTGGAAATAAAGCTACCAATAATGGAATTTTATTGTTGATTGCTATTGATGATAGAAAAGTAAGAATTGAAGTTGGTTATGGTTTAGAGGGTGCAATACCCGATGTTGTTGCAAACGATATTATTAATAATGATATTAAACCAGCATTTAGGCAAAACAACTATTTGGGTGGTATTACAAAAGCTGTAGATAATTTAAGTAAAGCTGCTGCGGGAGAATACAAAGTAAAACGTAAAAAAGCCAAGAGAGATGGCAGTGGTGGTGGAAGCATATTGGGCTTTGTAATTATTTTATTTATTATATTAATGATTGTTGGAAGAGGAGGTGGAGGTCGTGGAGGAAGAAGAGGTAGAATAGATGCAACAGATTTAATATTGCCTATGTTATTTTCTGGTTTAGGAAGAGGAGGAAGCAGTGGAGGAGGAGGCTGGAGTGGCGGCGGTGGTGGATTTGGTGGTTTTGGAGGAGGAAGCAGTGGTGGTGGTGGTGCCAGTGGAGGATGGTAGAAGAATAATTAATAATTATGAATTGAAGTAGAATAAAATATTAGTTAAAAGGCTACAATTAGTGATTTAATTGTAGCCTTTTAATTTTAAAAATTCCTATTTTCTTTTACCCAATTTTTAATATAATCTGCAATAGTTGTGGTAGTTGTTCCTGGTGGAAAAAGTTGACCAACACCCATTTCGTTGAGGGTTTTCATATCATCATCTGGAATAATGCCACCTCCAGTAAGCAATACATCGTTCATGCCTTTTTCTTTCATTAGATTAATTACTTTAGGAAAAACGGTATTGTGTGCACCGCTTAAAATGCTAATGCCAATTGCATCTACATCTTCTTGTAATGCAGCATTTACCACCATTTCTGGGGTTTGTCTTAGACCAGTGTAAATAACTTCCATACCAGCATCACGTAAAGCTGTTGCAATTACTTTTGCTCCACGATCATGGCCATCTAATCCAACTTTGGCAACTAATACTCTAATGGGTCTGTTCATAATGGCGTTATTTAACTAAGCAAAAATAACTGAATTGAATTGTTTAGGGCAAATAAAAACTGCCAGCTGTTAGTCTGGCAGTCTTGCAATAGTTGCCTGATTTATTTTAACAACGATAAAGTATGTTCAATTCTTTTTACTGTTTCATCCTTACCAATAATGGCTGCAATATCAAAAACACCTGGACCAAATTTTCCTCCAACCAACATTATTCGTAAAGGCAACATAAGTTCTCCAGGCTTCAATTCATTGGCTGCTGCTAACTCTTTAAAAGAAGCTTCTAAATCTGTTGCTTCCCATAAACTGCTTTGCTGAAACATACGTATGGCTTCTATGAAAAACAAGTTTTTCTTTTCATCCCATTTGGGTTGAATTGCAGCTATATCAATTGTTTCAGGCAATTGGAAAAAGAAAGAAGCTTGTTGTATAAAATCGTTCAATAAAGTACAACGCTCCTTGGTAAGTTCAATTACTTTATCTAAAAAAGCATCATTATAGTTTGCAGCAATATCACCTAAAACTTCTTTAACCTTAGACCTTAAGCCTTCAAACTCATACCTTTTTATCCACTCACCATTATACCACTTAGCTTTTTCAAAATCAAATTTGGCTCCACCTTTGTGTACACGTTCAATTGAAAATTTTTCTATCAATTCTTCTAACGAAAAAATTTCTTGTTCTACCCCAGGGTTCCAACCCAACATGGCCAGCATGTTTACAAAAGCTTCAGGTAAAAAACCACGTTCTTTGAAACCACTGTTTACTGTGCCATCGGCATTTTTCCAATCCATTGCAAATACAGGAAAACCTAATCTGTCGCCATCTCGTTTACTTAATTTTCCATTACCATCTGGTTTTAAAATTAAAGGTAAATGAGCCCATTGAGGCATGTTTTCTAATCCAAATAAATATTGCCACAACAACACATGTACAGGGGCACTTGGTAACCATTCTTCTCCTCTAAATGCATGAGAAATTTGCATAGCATAATCATCTACCACAACAGCTAAATGGTATGTTGGCATTCCATCGGCTTTTAATAAAACTTTATCATCAACTAACGAAGAATTGAAACTTACTTCACCACGTATCATATCAGTAAAATGTACATCTACATTTTCTGGCATTTTAATTCTAATCACATGTGGCGTTCCTTCAGCTAATAATTGTTGGGTTTCAGCGTCAGTTAATGTTAATGAATTATTCATTGCATTTCTGCTATGCTGACTGTATTGAAAATTGCTGATTTCTTTACGCTTAGCATCTAATTCTTCTGCAGTATCAAAAGCATAATAAGCATGACCATCTTTAATTAATTTTTCAGCATATTGACGGTAAGAAGCTTTCCTTTCACTTTGACGATAAGGAGCATGTGGTCCACCATGCAAAGGACTTTCATCTGGTTCTAATCCACACCATTTTAAGGTATCAAAAATGTATTCCTCAGCACCTTCTACAAAACGTGTTTGATCGGTATCTTCAATTCGTACAATAAAATCGCCACCATGTTGTTTGGCAAATAAATAATTGAACAAAACGGTTCTTACTCCACCCAAATGCAATCCACCTGTAGGACTTGGGGCAAAACGTACTCTAACTTTTTTACTCATAAGGCTGCAAAGATAATGGGAGAAGGGAGAAGGTGGAAGAGGGTAAGGAAGAAGGTAGAGGGCGTAAGGTGTAAGAGGGAAGGTTGATGACAGATGGCAGAGAGGAGAAGATAGAATATAGAAGATTGAATATAGAAAATAGAAGTTGTGTTTGGATGGGATTTTCCCACTAACGACTAACGATTCACCACTTTCGATTCTTCCCACTCACGATTCTCCATTTTTCACTCACCTTTTCCTCTTCCCTTATCTTTACAACGAACATGAAACAGATTTTTATTAGTTTAGTATTTATTTTTTTTGTAGGTAGTATTCGGCTGAATGCTCAACTTGTTTTTCCGCATGTGCAGGTTTTAGTTGATTCAGGTTGGAACTATAAAAATCTTACATTAATTCCTATTCGTTTTACTGATTCTTTGCATCAAGATGCAGGGTTGCCTCGTTCTTTTATGACTTTGAGTGTGGCCATGCAACAAAAAAAAATTAAGATTACCGAAAATAAATTTGATGGAAGAGAAAACGTAAATGTGTTAAACATTAAAAATAACTCCAAGGAATATATTTTAGTTGAAAGTGGTGAATTATTAAAAGGTGGAAAGCAAGATAGAATGATTGCTGAAACCAAATTAATTGCACCCGGAACCGATATAGATTATTTAAGTGTGTATTGTGTTGAAAAAGGTAGATGGGATAAAAAAGCCAAACCCTTTTCTTACGCAGGTTTTGCCGATGCAACTATACGTAAAGCTGCTGATAGCAATGGAGTGCAACAACATGTTTGGAAAGAAATTGAAAAACAGTTTATGAATGATAATCGTTTATCAGAAACTTTTCCTTACTTAGAAATACAAAAAAAGAAAGCTGGTAAACTGCATGATTACACTCAATTTTTTGTAGAAAAATTTAAGCAAAGCGATAGTTCTTATGCAGGTTTTATTGTACTAACTGATTCTTCCATTTTAGCTTGTGATGTTTTTGCCAATGAATATTTATTAGCAAGTTCTTTTGAAAAACTATTAAGCAGTTATATTGGTGCAATTAAAAACGAAAACAATACAGCTCAACTTAATTCAATTGTAGTGCAAAGTTTTGCCAGAAAACTATTTGGTACTGAAACTTCTCAAAGAAAATTTGTTGAGCATCATGGTAAAATTTTCATGTATAAAAATAAGCCTTTACACATTACTACGTTTGGCAATTGATGCAAATAAAAAGGGACTGTATTTTTTAAATACAGTCCCTAGTTGATCATAGTTATAATGCTTTATTATTCAGTTTCTTCATTTAAGTTGAGTGGGTAAGTGTAGTTACCTTCATAACCAGGGTAAATACCATCTAAACGAACTTTACCATCTTTTGCATTGGCCAAAGCAGCTTTTAATTCATCTACATTTTTAATTTCAACACCATTTACTGTAGTAATTACAAAGCCCTCTTGAACACGTGTTTTTGATAAAGCCCCAGTACCAATTTTCTTTACAATTACACCTCCAGCAATTTCATTTGCAGTAGCAACTTTTTTATCTACATTCTCTAAAGTACCACCTACTTTATCTAAAATACTGGTAGTTTTTACAATATCTGTGTTGCCGGCTCTATTTTTTAAAACTACTGTAACGGTATTTTCTTTCCCATTTCTTTTATAGGTTACAGTTACTTTATCACCTGGCTTGTATAAAGAAATTTGTTCTTGCATTTGTGGACCACTTGTAATTTGTGTTCCATTTATTTTAGTGATAATGTCTTTTTCTTTAATGCCAGCTGTTGCAGCAGCACTTCCTTCTGGTACGCCTAAAACAAACACACCATCATTGGTTTTCCAAGCATTACCATATTCTCTGTCTAATTCAGCTTGTTGTCTTTCAGGCAAACCTTCTGCTGGATAACTAATACCAATAAAAGCTCTTTGTACCGAGCCATATTTAACCATATCGGCAATAGCTTTTTTTACAATATTTACTGGTACTGCATAAGCATACCCTGTATAATAACCAGTAGGAGAAGCAATGGCGGAATTAATTCCTACCAACTCTCCATTGGTATTAATTAAAGCACCACCACTGTTACCAGGATTCACAGCAGCATCGGTTTGTATAAAACTTTCAACAGGTGTTTTACTTTGACGTTGATTAATATTAATACTTCTTGCTTTTGCACTAACAATTCCTGCACTAACCGTTACGTCAAGGTTTAAAGGATAGCCAATAGCTAAAACCCACTGACCTAGTTTAACTTCATCACTATTGCCATATACTAAATAAGGAAAGCTACTGCCTTCAATTTTAATAACAGCTAAATCGGTACTTGGATCTGAGCCAATTACAGTTGCTTTGTAGGTTTTCTTATTGGTTAATGTTACATTAATTTCATCGGCACCATCAATTACGTGGTTATTGGTAACAATATATCCATCTTGGCTTACAATAACACCGCTACCGCTAGCTTGTTGTTCAGGAATTACCTGCATTCTTGGACCATTGAAAAACTCTTCAAACATATCGCCACCAAACATATCTCCAAATGGATTTCTTTGACGTGGTTGATTATTACTTACTTGACGAGCTTTTGTTTTTGTTTTAATATGCACTACCGCAGGAGTTGCACTTGTGGCAGCAGCAGTAAAATCTACAGCACTACCCGGTGCATTGTTGTTACCAAAAAAACCTGCATAATTTACAGGTAGCTTACCTTCTTCTTGTGTACCTGCATATTTGTTTTGCATCCATTTGCTATAGCCTGCCACACTCAAAATGGCTGTAGCAGCACTTATTGCAACTACGGCTAAAATGTTTTTGAGATTCATGTTCATTGATTGAAATTTTTAATGTTGAAAGATATTCAAATTTTGTGCCTTTCTGTACACAAATATGCAAAGCTGTTTAAAAGTCAGCCATACCGTATGACACCTTTAACAATCTTTTACGATGAATGTTAAATCATTGGCTAAATAACTGCAATTTTTTCAGCTACTTAGAAATACGCTACAATTTTTTCAGAAATTCCATCGTATCAACGCCATCGGCATAATCGGTTAATGTGGGTTGTTGTGCTTTGCCAAATGGTAAACCATGTTTACCTACAATACATTGCACATCATTGTTGGTGTTCAAACTTTCTAGCAACTGCTGATGATTATCGTAGTAGCTATAATTTACCTGACTAATGGGAGAAAATAGAGCTTCATTTTCCGACAAAATAATTGAACCATTGGTCATGTAAAATTTATTGCTCATCATGAGCAATGCTAAATGATAATCGTAGTTGTGTTTGTATTTATGAAACTCAAAATAATGGTCGTATTTTTTTAGAGCTTCTAATAAAGGAATAAAATCATAACCTTCGGGTACAAATAATTTGGTAACATTTCTGCAACCTAAGCCAAAATACAATTGAATATCATCGGCCAATAATTCCAATTCTTCATTGGTTTCAGTTCCCCCTAAAATAGCTATTGATGTTCTGTTTCTACGAATAATATTTGGATATTTTCCAAAATAATAATCAAAATATCGGCTGCTATTATTGCTTCCAGTAGCAATGTAAGCATCACAGGCTTTTAACTGTTCTGCAAAATGAATGATAGATTTTGTAGCACTATTCCATTGATACATTTGTTCTACCAAATGTTTAATTAAAATTTCATCTTTTGAAGAAGGCTTTATGGTAATGTTATGACCACTAATAAACACACATAAAAAATCGTGAAAACCAACCAAGGGAATATTGCCAGCCATAACAACCCCTACATTTTTTGGAGCATAATTTTGCTGATTAAAATCATATTTATTTATCCAATCTTCTAAAGAGCATTTATTTAAAAATTGCTGAGCAATGTTTTGGCTGCTGATTTCAACAAAATCGGGGGTAAACCAAGCATTTTCTCGGCTAGCCCTTTCTTTGATCGACTGCCAATTTTCATCATTACTTAAAATATATTTTCCTAGTTGTTCTAACAATTCAATTCTTTCTTGTAAAATCATTGCTTACACTTTATTTTTGTGAACACAAAGGTAAGGTTGATTAAATTCCCTTATTTTTAACTAACCGATTACTAAACCAAAAACTTTTTTTATGGCTATTAAAATAACCGATGAATGTATTAACTGTGGTGCTTGCGAACCTGAATGTCCTAACAACGCAATTTATGAAGGTGGTGTAGAATGGGCAATTGCAGATGGAACTACAGTAAAAGGCTCTTTCACTTTAATGGATGGAACAGTTGTTGATGCAGACCAAAAAAATGCACCAGTTAGTGTAGATACTTACTACATTACACCAAATAAATGTACAGAGTGTCAAGGCTTTCATGAAGAACCACAATGTGCTGCTGTTTGTCCTGTTGATTGTTGTGTACCTGATGAAATGTATGTAGAAACAGTAGAAGAATTATTAGGTAAGAAAGAAAAAATGCACATTTAAAGCACAAACCAATGTGCTAAACTTTTTCTTGTAAAAAGGTTGCATTTTAAAAAATAAGATTTTACCTTGTGGTAAATAAATGAAGTTACTCGGTTGTAACTTCATCGTGTAACGGCAGGTGATATTTCCTGTTATCAGAATGGCAAGAGAACCTAGTAAGTCTTTTGCCATTCTTGCTTTTAAGACAATCATGATAAGATTGAAAGATGAACAGGATTATGGTAAAATTTTCAAAAGAATAAATGGCATTGTATTTTTCAGTCTTATTTCTTCGTTATTTGTGTTGTAAAATTATTCTTCCAAGCTTCAAGAAATTGTAGCCCTTTTAAACCCAACAACAAATATATTTACTGCATGAAAAAACGTATAGCTCTTGTTACTGGAGGTTTCAGCGGAGAAGCTGAAATAAGTTATAAAAGTGTAATTACTGTTGCCAATAATATTGATACCAATAAGTTTGATGTATATAAAATAGATATCAATCCAACTGGTTGGTGGTATTTACCTGTTAATGGCGAAAAATCGGCTGTTAATAGAGACAATTTTTCTATTGTAGATAATGGCGAAACCATCACTTTCGATGCTGTGCTTTTATGTATTCATGGCACACCTGGTGAAGATGGAAAATTGCAGGGATATTTTGATATGCTCAATTTGCCCTATACTAGTTGCGATGCAGCCACATCGGCTATTACCTTCAACAAGCGTTATACTGTTGCAGTAGCAGCATTTGGAGGTATTGCAGTTGCAAAGAGCTTACATTTATTTAAACATTCGCCCATAAAAGCTGAAGAAGTTTTAGCTCAATTAAGTTTACCTGTTTTTGTAAAGCCCAATAATGGTGGAAGCAGTATTGGCATGAGTAAAGTAAATGTTGCAAATGACTTACAGCCTGCAATTGAAAAAGCTTTCAATGAAGACAATCAAGTTTTAGTAGAAGAATTTATACAAGGGAGAGAATTTACCATTGGTGTTTTTAAAACAAAAGGAAATATTATTACTTTACCTATTACAGAAGTAATTTCTAAGAATGAGTTTTTTGATTTTGAAGCCAAGTATTTAGGTAAGAGTGAAGAAGTTACACCTGCTGTTTTAGAAGAAAGCATTGCCAATAAAATTCGTGTAGCTGCTACCAAAGCTTATGAAATATTGAATTGCAGAGGCATTGTACGAATAGATTTTATTTACAATGAAGGTACTCAACAACCTTATATGCTTGAAATTAATACAGTGCCAGGGCAAAGTGAAGCTAGTATTATTCCACAGCAAGTAAAAGCAATGGGGTGGACTTTAAAAGAATTTTATACTGCTGTTATAGAAGAATGTTTTTAATATTGTATCAAGTTTTATTCATTAAATTATTCAATCTACGTGTTTAAATTTATTACCGATAGGCCACTTTGGGTAAATATATTGGCATCCATTGCATTTGTTTTGTTGGTGGTTTTTTTGTTTTTCTTTTCTTTAGATTGGATTACCCATCATGGAAAAACAGAAAAAGTACCCAATATTACTGGGCAAAATATTGTTGCTGCTACAAAAATGTTAGAAGCCAAAGGCTTTGATGTAGAAGTAGTAGATTCAGTGTTTATTGATAGTACAGCTCGGTTGGCTGTAGTAAAACAATCACCTGAAGCCGATGCAACTGTAAAAGCTGGACGAACAGTTTATTTAACCATCAATAGAGCCGTTGCACCAGATGTAGAAATGCCTAGTTTAAATGGATTTTCTATAAAAAGTGCCGAATTAATGTTGCAAAGTTTGCAACTAAAATTAGGCGATACTACATATAGACCAGATTTTGCCAGAAATACCGTGCTAGAACAATTGTATCAAGGAAAAATTATAAAGCCAGGCACAAAAATACCAATGGGTAGCACCATTGATTTTGTTTTGGCTAGTGGCCCTGGAGCTATAGATTTAGATGTACCTAATTTAGTAGGCATGACAGTAGCCGATGCTTTAAACAAATTACAATCTTTACACTTAAACGTTGGACCAATTATAGCAAGAGCTCCTGTTACTGATACTTTAAGTTCATTTGTTGTGGATCAAAGTCCGAAAGTTTTTAGTGAACCTTTTCCAGGGCAAAAAGTTCAAAATAAATTGAAATCAGGTCAGATAATAGATTTATACATTAGCAATACTGCACCAGTGGTTACACCAGATTCAACCACTACTAATTTATAAAATAAAAAAAATGAGAACCATTACCGTTGAAGAGTTGAAAGAAAAAATTGATGCAAATGAAACCATCAATTTATTAGATGTAAGAGAAGAAACAGAACATGCCGATTTTAATGTAGGTGGATTAAATTTTACATTACGTCGAATTCAAGACATGGCTATAGAAGATATTGAGCATTTAAAAGGCGAAGAGGTAATTTGTTATTGTCGTAGTGGGAATAGAAGCAATATGGCTTGCTTAATTTTAGAACATTTAGGCTTTACCAATACAGTAAATGTTGTTGGTGGAATGTTGGCTTGGCAAGAAAAGTTTCCTGCTTAATTCGTTTAAGCAGACTTACAATTGTATTTATATGCAGCTTTAATTTTTAAAGCTATGTAGTTCAAAATGTAAAAATATTCAAATGGAACAATTAGGGATAGGTTCAAGAATTGAGCATCCACATTTTGGTAGAGGTGTTGTTGTAGAAGTAGGAAGTGAGTTTTATACCATTTGGTTTAAAACTCAAAATGGTACAAAAAGTATTGGTAAAGAATTTGAGTTAAAGGTGATTGAAAAAATGGAAGCTACCGAAGAAAATAATGCCATTAGTTTAGCTGATATTGAGTTGGCATTGAATAACATTTTAGAGCAACGATTGCATGAATTTCAATTAGTGCCAATGGCCAATAAATGGAATGATGGTACATTGATTTTACAACCTAAAGACACATCTCTTCAAGCCAAAGAAGTACCTATAGAAACCTTCTTTCATAAAATTGTGATGTTACGAGATAGACTGCGTTTAATAGAACAAAAAATCAATGCTAACAAAGTACTTACCGACGAAGAGAAAGTAGATTTACAACAATACATCACTGCTATTTATGGCTCTTTAACTACATTCAATGTGCTGTTCAAAGAAACCCATCATCAGTTTAAAGGGGCAGGAGGGAGTAACAATTGATAATTAATAATTGACAATTGAAAATTGTTAATTGTCAATTATTTCAGCATTCCTTTGATTTCATTCAATTTCATCAATGCTTCAACAGGTGTAAGACGATTAATGTCCATATCTTCCAATACTTTTCTGATGTCTTCAAAAGTTTGAGAATGGGCATCGAAAATAGAGAGTTGCATTTTGGGAGAGCTTAAGTTCTTGACCGTAGCTGACAGTTGACGGTTGACAGTTGACAACGTTTGCTTACTACTATCTGTTATCTCATTTCTGTCATCTGTCATCTCTTTTCTATCATCTTCCAACACTTTCAAAATTTCATTCGCTCTTTCAATTAATTCAGGAGGCATGCCAGCCATTTTTGCTACATGAATACCAAAGCTATGTGTGCTGCCACCAGCAGCTAATTTGCGTAAGAAAATAATTTTATTGCCCACTTCTTTATTGGTTACATGAAAGTTTTTTACACGAGGTAATTTTTCTTCCAGTTCATTTAATTCGTGGTAGTGTGTAGCAAATAAAGTTTTTGGTGCCGATGCTGAGTGATGTAAATATTCCACAATACTCCAAGCAATGCTAATACCATCGTAGGTAGAAGTTCCTCTTCCAATTTCATCCAATAAAATCAAGCTTCTAGGAGAAATATTATTGATGATAGAAGCTGTTTCATTCATTTCTACCATGAAGGTACTTTCGCCACCACTCAAATTATCACTTGCACCTACACGGGTAAAAATTTTATCAGTTAAAGGAATTTTTGCTGCAGCTGCACTTACAAAACTTCCCATATGTGCCATTAAAGTAATCAAAGCAGTTTGCCTGAGTATGGCACTTTTACCACTCATGTTGGGTCCTGTTAAAATAATGATTTGTTGTTGCTCATTATTCAACACAATATCATTGGCAATATAATTTTCGCCAACAGGTAAATTACGTTCAATTACAGGATGTCGGCTTTCCGTCAGGTTTAATTCTAAACCTTCGTGTAGTTGTGGTTTTTTATAGTTGTATTGTAAAGCATTTTCAGCAAAGCAAATAATACAGTCTAAGGTGGCCAGTATATTGCCATTCACTTGAATAGGGGCAATATAATCTTGTAGAGCCAATAACAGCTTGTCGTACAAGTCGAGTTCAATAGCTAAAATTTTATCTTCAGCTCCAGTAATTTTTTCTTCGTATTCTTTTAATTCAGGTGTAATATAACGTTCGGCATTTGCCAATGTTTGTTTACGAATCCAAGTTTCAGGCACTTTGCTTTTGTGTACATTGGTTACTTCTAAGTAATAACCAAATACATTGTTGAAGCTGATTTTTAATGAACTAATCCCTGTTGCTTCAGCTTCTCTTTGTTGAATATTGATTAAATATTCTTTACCACCTGTGGCAATTTTTCTCAATTCATCTAATTCAGCATGAATGCCTTCTTTAATAACACCACCTTTATTGGCTGCAACAGGAGGTGTGTCAGTGATTTCAGCCTGAATTTTTTGCAAGATAAAGTTGCAGGTGTTTAAATTGTCTGAAAGTCTTTGTAAATAAGCATTACCACTGTTTGCACAAATTTCTTTTACAATGGCTACTTGTTGTAAACCCTTTGCCAATTGAGCTACTTCACGTGGGTTGATTTTCTTCAACGGAATTTTACTCACCAATCTTTCTACATCTCCACTTTGCTTAATGGCATGAATTAGTTTGGCTCTATTATCAACATCTTTTATAAAATGTTCAACCGTATTTAAACGTTCATTTATTTTGGTAAGGTCTTTCAAAGGCATTACAGTCCAGCGTTTCAGCAGTCTTGCACCCATTGGACTAACAGTATTATCTAACACTTTCAGCAAACTATTTCCATCGCCAATAGCATTGCCTAGTATTTCTAGATTACGAATAGTAAAACGATCCATCCACAAAAAATCTTCTCTTTCAATTCTTTGAATGGCAGTTATATGTTGCAGGTTTGGATGTTCGGTTTCTTTTAAATAGTATAAAATAGCACCAGCTGCTACAATACCCAAGTGCATGTTTTCAATACCATATCCTTTTAAAGAATGGGTTTGGAAATGTTTCAATAAACTTTCTGTTGCAAAAGCTTCTTCAAAAATCCAGCTTTCTAAAGTGTAGGTATAAAACTTAACGCCAAATACTTCTTTAAAATGTTTTTGGTAACTGCGTTGAAAAATGACTTCAGCAGGTTTTAAACTTTGCAACAATTTATCAATGTATTCTTCATTGCCTTCAGCAACAAAAAATTCACCGGTGCTAATGTCTAAAAAAGCAACTCCCAAACCATGTTCAGTAAAATGAACAGATGCTAAAAAATTATTGCTATTGTGTTCTAATAATTTATCGTTGGTGGCAACGCCAGGAGTAACTAGTTCTGTAACACCACGTTTTACAACACCTTTGGCATCTTTTGGGTTTTCTAATTGATCGCAAATAGCAACTCTATGCCCAGCTTTTACCAACTTGTGTAAATAAGTATCCAATGCATGATGAGGAAAACCTGCCAACTCCATACTAGTTACATCGCCACTGTTACGCTTAGTTAAAGTAATCCCCAATACAGAAGAAGTTGTGATGGCATCTTTACCAAAGGTTTCATAAAAATCGCCTACACGAAACAATAGAATTGCGTCAGGATATTTTTGTTTAATAGCCTTGTGCTGCTGCATCATGGGAGATTCTGAACCTGCTTTTGCCATAGTTGACAAATATAACAAAGAGGTAGAAGGTAATAGGTAGAAGGTGTAAGGTTGGGGAAAAATGGTGAGTTGAGTCTTTAGTTGTAAGTAGAAAGTAGTATGTGGTAAGCGGGAGTGGAGTTTTGAGTTGTAAGTGATTAGTATGGGATAGTTTTGAATTTTTACTTTGGACTTTGTCAATAAATTATTCTTTCAAAATATCTCTAATAAAATTATGGTATTCATCAAAGCTTGGCAAGTTGTTATGTTTGCCTCCATGAATACGTATTAAAGTAATTTTAGAAGGACTTAATGCTTGTAATTTTTCACTTTGGCTAATTGGAATTAATCTATCTTTTGTTCCATGTAAAATGTAGGTATGGCAGTTCACTTTTCTAATCCATTTATCGGTTCTCAAGTGATATCGTAAAATATATTTTACAGGTAGAATGGGTAAAAATCTTTCTACAACTTTTTTAAAACTATAGTAAGGTGCATCAAGGATTAAATACCTTGGTTTGTTGTCGCAAGCAATTTTTGTTGCAAATCCGCTGCCCATACTTCTTCCATAAACTAGTAAATGATGTTCGGGATATTTTTGTTTTAAAGTTTCGTACACAAATTGCATATCGGATAACATTTCTTTTTCACTTCTTTTGCCTGTACTTTTTCCAAAACCTCTATAATCTACTAAAACAACATCATAATTAAATCTGTAAAAATCTTTGGCATATTTGGCCCAACCCTTTATACTACGTGAGTTTCCATGAAAGTAAAGAATTAATCCTGCCGGTTGTTCTCTATAAAAATGCAATCCATTAATTCGAACACCGGGAGCAACATCAAAAAATAATTCGGTAAAAGGAACATCATAATTGAACTGAAAATCTTGCTTCAGCTTTTCTGGTTTAAAGATGAATTTTTCTTGCAAAAAATAGGCTAATGTAGATAGTACTATAATGCCAAGAATAATATATACAATTAACTGGTTGATTGCAGCTTAGTTTTAGGTTGAAAATGCTAAGAATGAAGATAGGGAATTACTTGGAAAGGTAGAAGGGGAAAGGGAGAAGGCAAAAGGCAAAAGGCAAAAGGCAAAAGGCAAAAGGCAAAAGGCAAAAGGCAAAAGGCAAAAGGCAAAAGGCAAAAGGCAAAAGGCAAAAGG
>CALRVE020000040.1:0-30455 GCA_943371535.1 Asaia bogorensis
ACATTTTTAGCAGTTTCTACTTCTAAAATTGGCATACCAAAAATAGGAGAGGAAGGATCGGTTTTTGCAGCAGGGTTCACCACATCATTTGCACCTAATATGAGCACAACATCGGTGCTTTTAAATTCTTCATTGGCGTCTTCCATTTCTAATAATTTTTCGTAACTCACATCTGCTTCTGCTAATAATACATTCATGTGGCCTGGCATTCGTCCTGCTACAGGATGAATGGCATATTTTACCTCAACACCTTTTTCTTCTAATAATTTTTCTAATTCATGACAAATATGTTGAGCTTGAGCAACAGCTAAACCATAGCCAGGCACAATCATTACTTTATGGGCATAAGCCATAATAGTAGATGCATCGGTTAAAGAAATTTCTTTATAATTTCCTTGTTCTTTACTTCCTGCCACAGCTTTTGCACTACTTCCAAATGCACCTAATAGCACATTTTGCAAACTTCTGTTCATGGCTTTACACATTAATAAGGTAAGCAATGTACCTGCAGCACCCACTAAAATTCCACCTGTTAGCATCACTTGATTGCCATATAAGAAACCACCAAAAGCAGCAGCCATACCAGTAAAAGAGTTCAATAATGAAATTACTACAGGCATATCGGCTCCACCAATAGGTAAAACAAACATTACTCCATATACCAACGACAAAGCAATGATTCCATAAAATAAATACACATGAATATTTTGAATGCCACTTTTAGCAACCGAACCATCACTCAAGGTAAAACCTGCACCACCAATACTGCTACTATCAATAGGTGTATTTAAAATATACCAAGTACAGATTCCAATTAAACCAATTAAAAGAGCAAGGTTTACATAGGTTTGGCCACCATAGTTTAAGTCTTTAATCTTGCCATTGAGTTTACCCCAAGCAATCATGCTACCAGCAAAAGATACAGCCCCAATGACCATTCCTACAACAATTATAAGCATGTGTAAATGACTAACATCGGTTGTTATAAGCATGAAATCTTCCCAAACAAAAGCAGAATCGGTAATGTGTTTAAATTCAAGAATACTAATAAGCATGGCACAAGCACCACCCATACCATTAAATAAACTTACCATTTCGGGCATGGCAGTCATTTGTACTTTTTTAGCAGCCAAAAAACCTACTAAAGTTCCAATAATTAGAGCAGCAAAAATCCAGATGTAATTGTGCAGTTTATGGCCTTCTTCATCTCTGTATAAAAAAATGGTACCAAAAATGGCAATGGTCATACCAAAAGCAGCCACTAAATTTCCTTTACGTGCAGTTTCGGGGTGCGACAACATTTTCAATCCAATAATAAATGTAAGAGAGCCTATAAGATAAATGATGGTTAGAATATTCATATTAGGATGATAAATGGTTTATTAATAATAATATTTTATAAAAACTAAAAACTAAAGGTTTAAAAACTAAAATGAGAACATAAAAACTAAAAACTAATATTTAAAAAACTAAAATGCGAATAGAAAAACTAAAATCTAAATTTTTAAAAACTAAAACAAGAACATAAAATCAATGAGTTAAAAATTAAAATAACTAGCTAATATTTCTTAGTCCAATTTTCTTAAAATGGCTGCGAAGATTAGCATTAGCTCATTTGCTTCTTTTAATAAGGACAATCTATTTTGTTCAAGTTCTTCATTATGATAAGTAAGAATATGCGTTAACCAATAACATGTTTCTTTGGCTTCTTTCTTACTTATTCTCATTTTCATTTTTTTATCATTCACACCTAAACTGTCGTTTGCTTCAATATAATTAGCACCTACAGAACCAGCTGAACGAACTACTTGTTTTATATATTCTCTATTAATTAAATCATGTTTACATAAGAGACAGAAATTTCTAACTGCTATGGAAAAATCTTGAGTTCGTTTTTCTAATTCTAAGTATTTACTATCCATAAACTCAAGTAGGTTTTGCTTATCTGTTTTTAAACTTTAGTTTTTCCTCTTCTAGTTTCTTCTCTTTTAGTTTTTAGTTTTTCTCTTTTAGTTTTTCCCTTTTTAGTTTTTCACTGGTGCTTTTTTCTTCTTAAACATTTCCAACATTCTATCAGTTACTACAAAGCCTCCAACAACGTTGAGGGTTCCAAGCACTACAGCTAAAAATCCAATACCTAATGCTAAGTAATTATTGGTCTCAACACGACCCATTACAATAATAGCTCCAATAATTACCACTCCATGAATGGCATTTGCCCCACTCATTAAAGGAGTATGTAGTACACTTGGTACACGACCAATTACTTCAATACCTAAGAAAATGGAAAGTAAAACGATGTACACCATTTCTATATGTGCAGTAAACCAATGTAATAAGTTTTGAATCATAATTTTAGTTTAAGGTTTAATGTTTGAAGTTTAAAGTTATATGGTAAAAGATTAGGCAATTGATGGAACAACTCTTTCATGTACAATTGCACCACCATTAGTAATGCAAGTGCCTTTTACTAAATCGTCAGAAAAATTGAGTTCCATATTTCCTTCTTTTGTAATAATGAGTTGCAAAAAATTTAATACGTTTTTGCCATACATTTTACTTGCATCAAAGGGCATTCCACTGGGTAAATTGCTATTGCCTACAATGAGTACACCTTTGTCGGTAGTAAAATGTTCATTGTTTTTGGTCATAGGTGTATTGCCACCAGTAGCTGCAGCAAGATCAATAATTACACTGCCATTTTTCATGCTATCTAACATTACTTGTGTAATTAAAATAGGAGCTTTTTTACCAGGAATTTGAGCTGTTGTAATAATTACATCACTTTTGGCAACACTCTCTGCAATACGTTGTTGTTGCTTTTGTTTGTATTCTTCTGATTGTTCAACTGCATAGCCACCAGCTTTACTTGCATCGGCTGCACCTTCAACTTCTACAAATTTTGCCCCTAAGCTTTGTACTTCTTCTTTCACTGCAGGTCTTGTATCAAAAACTTCTACAACTGCACCTAAACGTTTGGCAGTTGCAATAGCTTGTAAACCTGCAACTCCAGCACCTAAGATTAATACTTTTGCAGGAGCAATGCTGCCAGCAGCAGTCATAAACATAGGAAAGTAACGAGGCAATAAAGTAGATGCTAGCAATACTGCTCTATAGCCTGCAATATTGGCTTGACTACTTAATACATCCATACTTTGAGCTCTAGTTGTACGAGGAATCATATCTAAACTAAATGAACAAACATTTTTGCTTGCCCAAGTTTTCATTAAATCAATATTGAATAACGGTTGATATACTCCTAAAATAGCAGCTCCTGCTTTTAGATGAGGAATATCAGCATCGGCAAGTGTATTGATGCTTAAAACTAAATCGCTTTTAAGTGCTTCATCTCTACTAACAATGCTTGCTCCTGCATCTATATAAGCTTGATTAAAGGCACTAGCAGTAAGTCCTGCACCATCTTGCACCACTACTTGCACATTCTTTTTGATTAGTGCTGAAACTTGCTCAGGCAGTAATGAAACTCTATTTTCTCCTTGTGGTTCTTTTAAAATTCCTGCGATCATTATGGTTGTTTTGTGTAGTAAAATTAATTGATTGGAAAAAGAATGAATGTATTAATTGTGAAAACGTTTGCGTATAGTTCTTCAATCAATTGTTACAAATTAACAACAATTAGAAACGAATAACAAAATGTTGTTTTACTTTAAATTCTTTCTTAAATAATACAATTCCTATAAAAAATAAATCGATGGTTAACGTTACCGATGAGTGTTTTTTAATTTCTTCCCAAGCTTGTTCCATTTCTTTGCTCCAATGTATATCATCAAACACAACAATACTGTGTTCATTCAAATGAGGTAACAATGTATTAAAATAATTAATAGTGGGTTGGTAGCGATGATTGCCATCTAAAAAAGCAAAATCTACAACAAGTAAAGCCATATTCAATGTAGAAGAAAAAGTTTCATCAAAATTGCCTTCTGTTAATAAAATATTTTCAAGATTTAGTTGTTTGAAGTTTTGCTTTGCAACTGCTGCTACAGCTTTTGAACCTTCAAATGTGTATACTTCACTATTGTTTTTTGCTGATGCCAAATAGCTAGTTGTAATTCCTAATGATGTGCCTAACTCTACAATTGTTGTAGGTTGATAATAGTTGACCATTCTAAACAATAGCTGAGCAAATTTTTTAGGCTTTAATGATGAAGCTGCAATATTTTTTACTTTTCTTTCTTTGGTTAATCCAGTTCTAGAACCTGCACCAAAATCTTCAATAGTTAAAACTTGTTCGTTTTGCAAAAGCAACATTCTTAGATTCTCTATTGCTTCATAAGCATAAAAACTTCTATCATCGTTTAAAACGTTTTGAACAAAATCGAACACAAAAGGAGAGTGTATGCCATGCCCTTTGCCATTACTAGAAGTAAGATAATATTGAGCAAATTTTAATCCTAATTGAACAGGTGAATACATAATTATTTTACTTGCTGGCTAGGTAAACGTTTGAGCAGCCAAAGTAAAGCATAAACTGCTATGAATAAACAGATGTAGTTTAAGATTTTTAAATCGGCTAAATATGGAATATAAATTAATATGCCCGATGTTGCTTCTCCTTTAATTAGACTGTTGTATACTATTACAAAAAAATCCCACTGTAATAAAATAAGCATAGCTATGCTCATGAAATAATTTCTGGCTATTTTTTTTAGAAGAAAGAAATAGGGGAGAACAATGAGCAATAAAAATTTTACTTGAAACCAAGATATTTCAATGGGTTTATCTGGCACTTTATCTACTTTAATATTCAGTGATAAAATGAATTTGATTAGTTGATAGAATTGATAACTCAAATACCAACTATACAGTATTAATAAATGGTTGCTTACTGCTATACAATTTTTAAAATATGTTTTATAAGGAAGTTGTAGAAATATTGCACCAATAATTAGTAACAAAATGCTAAAAGCAAAACCAATATTTATAAATTCAAATAGCATGAGTTATATTTTTTCCCAAGTTTCAAAACTATAATCATACAAATGTTTTATATCGGCATTGCAAAATCTATTGTTTGTTTTTTCCCATTTCTTTAAATTCAATTCAGGAAAAAAAGTATCGCCTTCTATATTGGTGTGCACTCTCGTTAAATAAACTTTATCGGCCTTGTCTATTGTTTGTTTATAAATTTCGCCACCACCTGCAATAAACAATTCTTTAAAATCATGACTTTTAGCAACAAATATTGCATCTTCTATGCTGGTAACAGTTACAACACCATCTGCCAGCCAATTTTTTTGTTTGGTAATTACAATATTTAATCTTCCATTCAATGGTTTATTGCCTAAACTTTCAAATGTTTTTCGTCCCATAGCAACAGGCATAGCCCAAGTGGTATTTTTAAAAAACTTTAAATCGTTGGGTAAATGCCATAACAGCAAGTTATTTTTGCCAATAGCATTGTTTTCAGAAGCTGCTACGATGAGGGAGAGAATCATTTATTTTGAGGTTTAAGGTATAGGGTGTAAGGTTTAAGGTTGAGGGTTGAGGGTTTAATGTTTAGAATTTAGAGTGTAAGGTTTAGGGTTTAATGTTTAAGGTTATCAAGATTCTTCCTTCTACCTTTTCCCTTCTATCTTCTACCTTCTGCCTTCCACCTTCCTTCTTCCACCTTTCCCCTTAACTACACTGCTACTGGTGCTTTTATATGTGGATGATGTTGATAGTTTTCTAATGTAAAATCTTCGATTTTAAACCCAAAAATATCTTTCACTTCAGGATTTAATTTCATCGTTGGTAAATCGTATGGCACTCTAGTTAATTGCAATTCGGCTTGTGCAATATGATTGTTGTATAAATGCACATCGCCAAAACTATGCACAAAATCGCCTACTTGTAAATTGCATACTTGAGCCACCATCATTGTAAGTAAAGCATACGAAGCAATGTTGAAAGGAACACCTAAAAATACATCGGCACTTCGCTGATAAAGCTGACAACTCAACTTTCCATCGGCTACATAAAACTGAAACAAAGTATGACAAGGCATTAAAGCCATTTTAGGCAACTCAGCTACATTCCATGCACTAACAATTAATCTTCTGCTGTCGGGGTTGTTTTTTATTTGATGAATAACATCACTAATTTGATCAATTACTTCACCATTTGCACCTTGCCAACCACGCCATTGTTTACCATAAACAGGACCTAAATCACCTTCTTCATTCGCCCACTCGTTCCAAATACTCACACCATTGTCTTTCAAATATTGAACATTGGTATCGCCATTTAAAAACCATAATAGTTCATAAATAATGCTTTTTAAATGTAAACGTTTGGTAGTAACCAATGGGAAACCTTTTTGTAAATCAAAACGCATTTGGTAGCCAAAACAACTGATAGTTCCTGTTCCAGTTCTATCATGTTTCTGAGTACCAGTATCTAAAATATGTTGTAGTAATTGTTGATATTGTTCCATAACGTGCAAATTAAACATATAGCCGTTTAAAAGTAAAATTTAGGATTGTATGGGGAATAGTTGTGTATAGAATTGTTGTAAAAACAAATTTTTCCAAATTTGAATTTTTGGGATTCGATTTTTAATGGATAAGATTTTAACCTGAAAGTTATACTTCAATTAAATAAAATATTCATGAGTTGTAAACACAAACTCATTATGGCAAGTAATAAATAAATACTTCTTTTTCCAGATTCAAATTTTATTTTACGATCAAATATTCCAATTATTAGAAGTCCAATTGTGTTTAAACAAAGTAGAATAATTCCTAAAATTTCATAGTTAAAAATGCCATCTTTTAATTGAACTTGCTCTTGGGGTAAATAGTAAGCTTGAAGTGAATTGGTTAGAAATGAACGTTGAATTATTATGGTATCGTCTACATTCATCCTACTATATAAATATGCAGATAAGGTGTAATTTTTTTGATTTGCACTAAAAAAATATTCCACATTGCTTAAACGTTTGGTAGTTCCATGCGATATACTCCACTTTTTATCAATAACAACTTCTTGATTTTTTAAAGGCATTATTGTAGCGTCAGCAATAATTATAATAACATTCAACCAACTCCAAATTAAAAGTATTCTATTCCATTTTGTCATGAATATAAAAGTACAATAAATCTTCTCTTCCTTTTTCGACTAGTTATTTATCAACTGAATGAAATATAAAAAAATAATGCAACTATTTCTAGCTTCTCCAAAAGAGTGGAATAAAAAAAGCCCTCACATTATGTAAGGGCATTGATTCTATTCATAAATTATATAATTGCTATTGCTTCAAAAAACGAACACTTTTTCCATTAGAACAGCGTAAAAAATAAGTACCGCTTACATACTTGCTTATATTTATGTTTACGATTGTTTGTTGTGGCTTAATGATTTGAAGTAGAGTACCTTCAGCGTTAAATAAAGTAAATGTTTCATTCAGTAGTGTTTGATCAACATTTACAGTTAAAACATCTTTTACAGGATTACCAATAATTGTAAATTCTGTTTTACGATTGTTTTGAACACGTACAACTTTACTATAACTAAAAGATCCATCTACATCTACTTGCTTTAAACGGTAGTAAGTATTTTCTTTTAATTGTTTTTGGGTGTTAAAAGAATATACATTTATACCATTGCCTTTTGAGGCTACAGTTGCCAATTGCTCAAAATATTCTCCATTATTACTTTGTTCTATAAAATAGTTTTTTACATTATACTCGTTTACTTGCCAGTTTAAAATTGTTTCATTACGCTGGCTATTTGTTGCAGTAAATGTTAACCAAGTAACAGGCAAACTACTACAAGCTTCAAGAACTCCAGGAGATGCTCTTAACAAAACACTATTAATCGTATTACCTGTAGAAGCAGCTGAAGCTGCCCAATTAGAAGACAAAGTATTATCTGCTAATGGATCACATAAGATAAGTGATGAACCTTGAGCATTTGTAGCAGTATGCCAACTATTAAGATAAGTTACAGAATCTACTAATACATCTCCTGCTCCTAATAGTTTAACTGAAGTACTAGAATTACTAAGGCCAGATGCAGTTGTTGGAGCAGTAGGTGTAAAGGATAAATTATATTGTCTGCGAACAGCATTTGCATTGGCAACTGCAAGAACAAACAAAGAACCTGGAGCTAAGAAAGTATCTGCTGTAAAAGTGTATCTTTTGGTAGTTCCGCCCCAAACAAAAGAATGATTATTCAAGTTTACAGGAGTGTTGCCTGCGTTATAAAGTTCTACAAATTCAAGTGAATCTGTGCCACTTTCTGGCGGATTGTACATGATTTCGCTGATTACAACTTGAGCAAAACTTGCTGCAGAAAAAATTAAACTTAAAACAAATAGGTAAACTTTTTTCATCATTTTTTTGGCGAATATATTGGTTTATATAAAATATTGAGATTATTATTCAATTATTTCTTGATGTAAGTATAATATTTTATAATTTTTCATGTAATTGTGAGTAGGTATTGGTAAATGCTTAATTCAATGTGACATATTTTTCAATTACTAATTATATAAATAAGACATAACTAAAAATTGGTACATCAATATATTCAGTAAGCAACTACTATGTGTTAGTGGAAAATGAATTTTACACTGAATCTATAACAAAGAAAAAATTGTCAGACTTATTGTAGTGTAATTTTTGGTGAAGAACACCAACCTTTAAGTTTACTCAAAAAATATCTTGTTTGGAAGTTGTCTTATGAATATAGTATATATCGATTTAATTATTTTTATTAAATAATATTTTATATTCCTTTATTTTGTAAAAACGGTTTTAATTTTAAACAATCGTATATACAATATTATTATTTTATTTTTAATTTGAATTAATGTTACAACAAATGAAAAATGCCTTTACTATTTTTATGATTGCTATATTATTTAATTCTTGCATTAAATCGAGCGATGACTTATCTTTTTGTCAAGATATTAAAAATGTAAGGGCTGTTTCTAATCCCACTTCAGTTGATATTGGTGGTACAATTAATTTGGGCACCACTAATAATAATATTGATGCTTTTTACGAATGGAGAAGCAACAACTTTACTTCACCACAATTTGGAGCAACACATACTATAACAAATGCTAAAATATCAGATAGAGGTTGGTATTATTTAAGGGTATATAATAGTACTTGTACTGAAGCTAAAAACGATAGTGTTTTTGTGTCAGTTAAATTACAACAAGGAACCCCATCATGTACAATTGCTAATAACAATATTAATTATAGCAATATGGGAGATGATGTTTTTGGAGGAATTTATAAAAGTATTGATGCTACATTTTCTTTACTTAAACTATCTGGAAGCACATCGGGAGCTGATATTGTAATTTTATTTCACCCATATTGGAAATTAAATAATGAGCCTGAAGATGGAATTTATACAACCACCAATGTGCCATCATTTAATGGAAATTTTAATAAAGTGTATATAAGAACAGTTAAAAATAGTATATCCTGGGCCAGCCACGAATCTCAAACAGTTTATGTAAGTCATGTAAATGGTAAGTTGCAGGTTAGGTATTGCAATTTGCAAATGAGTGGTAGCAATGGAACTAGTTTTACAACTACTGCTAGCGGTAATGTTTTGCAAACATTTTAAATTAATATTCCGCAAATAAAGAAAGAATAGTAAATCCGGTTAATCAAATTTTATGGATATACTACTAAAACAAGAAGTGCATCAATTGATTGACCAATGTGAAGACATTCATCAACTAACCCATATAAAGTTGTTATTGGAATCAGAAAGAGCAATATCTTTTTCTAATGGTTGGTGTCTCACCAACCACTAAAAAATGTAAATAATTTCAGTTATTTCCTATTTCAAACATGTGTTTAGTAATTTTCGGTTGGTGGGACACCAACCGATAGAGGAATGTAATTGAGATATTGAACATGTACGATACAAGAATGAACCCCAAGAAAAATAAGTATCGCTAAATTGCCAAATGATATTTTTAGGTTATGTAGCAAATGCTACCAAAATAAAAGAGCGTAGGCACAGCCTGACGCTCAGTGAGCAACTACGATGAGTTGGGAGTTGGCTTTAAAGCACTAGCCAAAACAGCTTTATATACCAGTGGTTATAATAGTGGATTGGCTTTTGGTTATTTATTCAGATAGTAAAAAAATAAATTATGTATTTTTTAAACTTAATTATTGGTTTTATAATTGTTTGCCTTTTAAATAGTTGCACTTTTTTTGGGCATAATAAAACTCGGGTTGTTGAAACTAATTCTAAATCACCTCAGTTTGTTGTTACAAAAGATAGTGTTCTAAGCTTTAAAAGTATCTCCGTTATAAACAGATGGAGTAGAGACAACCCGTATCGTAAATATGATAGAGCGGAACTCGACTATAAGTTTAATGAAAATGTATTTTATATAATTGTTAATACTATCAATGAGTTTATTGCTAAACTTTCTAACCGTGATTATTTAAGTGAAATAAAAAAAATTACAAATGATAGTATCTACAGCCCACTTTTAGCTAAAAAATCTTTTATAAATAAGTTCAATAAAAATCAGCTACATACAGTGGATTTTAAAAAACTCGAAAATGGAATACATTTAGTGGTTACAATTATAAAAGAAAGTGGAGGTATAGAAAGTACTACAAGTATTGAAAATAATTATGACATTTCTTTTGTATACGATTTTTTTGAAGTTGAAAATGGAGATCTGAAATCTTATACTTCTATACTTAGAGCTAGGAATTCTAGTTTTAACAAAAAGCGTTGGAAACCTTTAGCAAGAGATGCTAGGCGAGTATTTAAAAAATTGTATAAAATTTCGGCAGCACAAGATAGTTCGAAATTTCGGCAAAGGCTCTCCTAAGGAGGGCAATAAGAAAAGCCCTCACATTTTAGCCGTTGTTGGTATGGCAAAGCCTACCAACGACGTTTTATGTATTACGATGTTGGTGAAAACACACAACATCGGCGAAGAGAGGAGCGAAGACCAAAAAGGGCTGAAAAATATATGTAAGCTCTTTTTTTTTCTAATGGTTGGTGTCTCACCAACCATTAAAAAAAGTATATAATTTCAGTTATTTCCTATTTGAAACATGTGTTTAGTAATTTTCGGTTGGTGGGACACCAACCGATAGAGGAAAGCGTAAGAAGCATTTTAATTACCAAACATAACAGGGTTTACTACAGGATTGAGGGAAATGTTCTTAGCCGTTGTTGGTATGGCAAAGCCTACCAAGACGTTTTATGTATAACGATGTTGGTGAAAAACACACAACATCGGCGAAAAGATGAGCGAAGGCTAGAAGGGACTGAAAAATATATGTAAGTTCTTTTTGTTCACTCATACAACAAATTTATGCATTTTAACCACCCCTAACCCCTCCAAGGGAGTGGAATAAGAAAAGCCCTCACATTGCTGTAAGGGCTTGATATTTATAATCCATTCATCTTGTAAATCAAGGTCTATTTCACTTCTTCAAACTGTGCATCTTCAACATGGTCGCCAGCTGCTTGTTGTTGGCCACCAGCATTAGGTTGTTCAGCTCCTTGTTGTGCACCTCCTTGTTGTTCTGCTTGTGCTTTGTAAATTTCTTCACTAGCTGCAGTCCATGCAGTATTCATTTCTGCTAAAGCAGTATCAATAGCTGCAATATCTTGAGCTTTATGGGCATCTTTCAATTTAGTTAATGCAGCTTCAATAGGTGCTTTTTTATCGGCAGGTATTTTTTCGCCAAACTCTTTCAATTGTTTTTCTGTTTGGAAAATTAAACTATCGGCTTGGTTTATTTTTTCTACTTTTTCTCTAGCAGCTTTATCTTCAGCTTCATGGGCTTTAGCTTCAGCTTTCATTTTTTCTACTTCTTCTTTGCTTAAACCACTACCAGCTTCGATACGAATTTTTTGTTCTTTACCTGTGCCTTTATCTTTTGCACTCACATGTATCATACCATTGGCATCAATATCAAAAGTTACTTCAATTTGAGGTACACCTCTTGGTGCTGGTGGAATGCCATCAAGATTGAAAACACCTAAGCTTTTATTTTGTGCAGCCATTGGTCTTTCGCCTTGTAACACATGTATTTGTACACCAGGCTGGTTATCACTTGCAGTAGAATATACTTCTGTTTTCTTAGTAGGAATAGTGGTGTTGCTACTAATCATAGTAGTCATAATTCCACCCATAGTTTCAATACCTAAACCCAGTGGAGTAACATCTAATAACAATACATCTTTTACTTCACCAGTTAATACGCCACCTTGTATAGCAGCTCCAATGGCAACCACTTCATCAGGATTTACGCCTTTATTTGGTTTTTTGCCAAAGAACTTTTCTACAATTTCTTGTACCTTAGGAATACGAGATGAACCACCCACTAAAATTACTTCATCAATTTGAGAAGTGCTGTAGCCTGCATCTTTCAATGCTGCTTCACAAGGACGTAAACAACGATCAAACAATTTATCGGCCAAGGCTTCAAATTTTGCTCTTGTTAATTTCAATACCAAGTGTTTAGGTACACCATCAACCGCAGTGATATAAGGTAAGTTAATATCGGTTTCGTTTGAAGAACTCAACTCAACTTTTGCTTTTTCAGATGCTTCTTTTAAACGTTGTAAAGCCATAGGATCTTTACGTAAATCAATGGCTTCTTGATTTTTAAATTCATCAGCCAACCAATCCATGATTACTTTATCAAAATCATCACCACCTAAGTGTGTATCTCCATTGGTAGATTTTACTTCAAATACACCATCTCCTAAATCAAGAATAGAAATATCGAAAGTACCACCACCTAAATCGAATACAGCAATTTTTTGGTCTTGTCCTTTTTTATCTAAACCATAAGCTAAAGCAGCAGCAGTTGGCTCATTTACAATACGTTTTACAGTTAAACCTGCAATTTCTCCAGCTTCTTTGGTAGCCTGACGTTGAGCATCATTAAAATAAGCAGGAACAGTAATCACAGCTTCTGTTACTTCGGTACCTAAATAATCTTCAGCAGTTTTCTTCATTTTTTGAAGCACCATTGCAGAGATTTCTTGAGGTGTATATAAACGACCATCGATATCAACACGAACCGTATTGTTATCGCCTTTGGCAACTTTATAGCTCCAATGGCTGATTTCTTCAGTTACTTCATCAAATTTTCTACCCATAAAACGCTTCACACTAGAAATAGTGTTTTGTGGGTTGGTAATAGCCTGACGTTTTGCAGGATCGCCTACTTTACGTTCACCATTCTTTAAAAAACCAACTACCGAAGGGGTTGTTCTACGTCCTTCTTCATTGGCAATAACAACAGGTTCGTTGCCTTCCATTACGCTAACGCAGCTGTTGGTTGTTCCTAAATCAATTCCAATTATCTTTCCCATAGTATTTTTATTATGTGATAATGCAGTATTCAACCATTATGCCATCTGGTAAAAGGGTGTAAAATTGTCAGATATTGGTTGGCAGTGAGTGGGAGTGTCAGTTTTGTTGGGTAGGGTATGACAAGTTTGAGGCGAAGGGGAAAAGGCAAAGTTTAAAAACTAAAGGTTGAAAAAACTAAAAACTAAAGGTTGAAAAACTAAAAACTAGAAAAATGAATCTTCCCATCCTTGGAGGGGAGAGTAGAATCTTAGTAGTTAGAAGAATAATAAATAGGGGTGGGTTTCTTTCAGAAAAAAAGTAAAATCCAAAAAGTAGAAAAACTAAAAATTGAAACCTTCAACCTTAAACCAATGATTAGTTCTAAACTGTTCATTGTCAATTGTAAACTGTCAATTAAAAACCTATTTCTTCTTCTTTGTTACTTCTTTTTTCTTGGTATAACTATCATTAAAGTAGCATTTAATTCCCCTATAATTTCCACAGCTCCCTTGTTCTTTTACAGTAATTTCATTTCTGTTGAATTTGAAATCAATTAAGCAAGGGTCATTGCTTTCTGTGTAAATACCTTCATTTTCATCTTTCATTTTTATTTCGCCTTTCAATTCGCCAATACAAGTACCATTATTTTTTTCAAAATGAATAAAAAACAAATAGGTGTTCGGTTTTGAACCATCTCTTAAAGCAATAAAGTTTTTATCGTTCTGCACATAATTACCACTGTATTTGTATTTCTTAGGTAATGTATCAATAGGGTTTATAATGGTATTGTTTCTTTTTTCATCTTCATTGGTTTCATTTACTACGTTAATAAACGTACCTGCCGAAGCTGTAAATGCCCAACCAACTCTAGTGTATTTTAATAATTGTTCGCCTCTATCAAATCTATCTTTATTAATAGAAAAAGTAGGCTCTCGGTTGATTACAACACTATGTAGGTAGTCGTCATTTTTTGAATTGTCTAATAAAAATTTATTGGCAAGAAACTCATTTTTCTTACTAAATACCAACACATGTATAAATAGCTTTTTGTTGATTTTGTGTTTCAATAATAAATAAGTCTCGGCTTCTTTTTCAATTCGACCAATTGGCTGAAAAATAGATTTTTCAGTGACAGATAATTGGTTGGTTAATATACTATCTGGTACAAATTGTAGCAATACTTTTTTCCCAATTTGTAGAGTGTCTCCAATAGTTGTTAAATTAGTATCGGCAATGATAAAAGGTGTTGAAAGTGCAGGGAAAGCAGCAATAAAATCATTTACTTTAACAGGCGTATCGCCTAATAAATTTACTTTTTCATCTTTACATGAAAACAGCAATATACAACAGAAAATGGCTAAACTAACGATACGCATACTGGGTATTTATAGAGTAAAAATAGTAGTTTGAATTATATGAATGAAGATTATTAAAAACTAGCTTGTTGAATAAATACCCAATAACCGCAAAAATAGAATGAATTGTAAAACTTACATTGCAACGGATTTTATTTGTTGAATTTCTACAAAATGAACATCTAACCCTTGAATTAAAAATTGAGTATATGAAAAAGATATTTATTTTTTTATTAGCTGGATTGGTTTGCATTGCTGCTGTTTTTCCGCCAGCACAAAAAAAAGTGGCTTTAATTATTGCCATAGGCGAATATCCTGAAAATGGTAAATGGCGTAATTTAAGTAGTATGAACGATGTAAAGTATGTAAAAGATGCTTTAATTAAAACTGGCTTTAATGGAAACGATATAGATACTTTGTGCAATAAAGATGCTACTAAAAAAGGCATGGTAAAAGCATTAGACGATTTGTACAATAGAGTAGGAGAAGGCGATATTGTATACTTTCAATTTTCTGGTCATGGTCAACAAATTCAAGATGACAATAATGATGAGTTAGATGGCTACGATGAAGCTTTAATTCCGTATGATGCTGCTGCTAGCTTTGATCCAGTAGAATACAAAGGAGAAAATCATTTTAGAGACGATTTATTGGGCGAAAAATTGAATGCCATACGTAAAAAAATTGGACCCAAAGGAAGTTTGGTTGTTTTGATAGATGCCTGTCACAGTGGAACTGCAACAAGAGATGCAGGTATTAAAAGAGGGATGGAACAACCATTTTTAATTAATCAAAAATACGTACCTAACGTTAAGATTGATTTAAATAGAAATCCTGAACAAGGCATGTTAGAAGGTTTTACAGATGGTATGGGTACAATGGTGGTGTTTAGTGCTTGTAGTCCTAACCAACCCAACTACGAGTTAAAAGATGCCGATAAAAAAGGGGTTGGAAGTTTAAGCTATGCATTTGCAAAATCTATTGCCGATTTGCCAGCAGAAAGTAGCTATAGAATCTTGTTTCAAAAAATGAAAGCATTTATACAAGGCGATATTGCTACTCAAATTCCTATGATTGAAGGGGATATTGATTTAGAAGTTTTTGGTGGAAAATATATTCCAAAACCAACCATTATTGCAGTTGATCAAAAGTTTAATAATGCATCGAACAAATTTAATGATACCACTTTTGTAATTAATTTAGGTGAGCTGAATAGCATTTATAAAAATACCCAACTTAAAGTGTATGTGGTTGGTAGTAAAGACGTGTATACTGAAGCTGTGGTAAAAACAGTAAGTTCTTTTCAAAGTATTTGTGTGGCTAAGAAACCATTGAAAAAAAGTGTGGCTTATGAAGTACAAATTGATGCATCGAGTGCAGGTGAGTTTTCGGCTACTATTTTATTACAGGATAGTGTTGGCAATAACGCTATGGCAAAAAGTGCGATGAGTAGATTTGAAAGTTTTGTAAAGCCATTTCAATACATTAGTATTAACGATAATCCTGACTTTACACTAAACTTTTCAAAGGCAGAAAATGGTGAAATAAAGGTTGCATTATTTGAAAAAGGTGATAGTGTTAGATATGTAAAAACCATAAAAGACAGTTTAACAGCCGATGACTGCAAGTTTTTTTTAGATGGTATTAAACGAAGCATGCGAGTTAAATATTTGAGAAATATGGTTGACGGAGGAGCACTAGCAAAAAACGTGACAATTAAAATTGTTCCTAAAAAACAAATTACTAGCTCAAATGAAATTGTAATGAGCCCGAATGATGCGTTTGAGATTCAAATTACGAATACAGGTACTACACCATTTTATTATAGCATTATTGATATTATGCCAGATAATGATATGAAAGTATTGTTACCAGATGAAACCAGTGAACCACAAGATTTTGTAATTAATCCTAATCAAACCATTCCTATTGGAGAAATTACTGTTGATGAAGGCACGCCTAATGGCAAAGAAATTTTTAAAATTATTGTTACCAAAACACCCATTGATTTAAGAGGTGTGGTGAATAGAACAAGAACTAGAAGTGCATCTGCAGGTTCGCCAACTTCTATTGAAAATGTAATTGACGATTTATTTAAAGATAGTAATGATCAAAGGGCTACTCGTTCTTCCATTGGAAATATTAAAGTAGATGAAGTAGGAGTGTTGAGCTGTGGATTTACTATTAAGAACTAATGATTCCTACCCATATTAAACGCAAAATGGCTGCATTAAAGCAGCCATTTTTTTATGCAATTACCTTAAGTGTATGTTTTATTTTATTGGCTTTGTACGTTAAATCTTGATAATCTTTACTAATGATGGTAACATGTCCCATTTTTCGGCCAGGTTTGGTTTGTGCTTTACCATATAAGTGCACAAACACATTATCCATTTTTAATACTTCTTCTAACCCTTCATAAATGGCGTTGCCTGCATAACCTTCTGCTCCAATAATATTTACAATGGCCGATGGTAGAATTGGTTCTGTATTTCCTAATGGATAATTCAGCATAATTCTCCATAACATATCGTATTGGCTGCAATAATTTGCTTCTATACTGTGATGCCCACTGTTGTGTACCCTTGGAGCAGTTTCATTTACCAAAACTTCATCATTTTCATCCACAAATAATTCAATGGCAAATAAGCCTGGACTCTTTAAATTTTTCATCACCGATAAAGCAATCGCTTCTGCTTTCCATAATACTTTTTCTGGTAGTTGAGCTGGTGAAAGTTGATAATCTAATAAATTCAAGATTGGGTCAAATACCATTTCGGCAGGAGGATAAATAGCGGTTTCTCCAAGTTCATTCATACCCACAATTAAGGCTATTTCTTTTTTTATGTTCACCATTTTTTCTAAAACAGCAGGAGCATTAAATGCTTTTTCAATATCTAAATTTGATTTTAAAACTTGCACTCCTTTGCCATCATAGCCACCTTCACCTAATTTGTGTACAGCAGGCAAAAATTCAATTTGTTCTTGTATCTGTTGAATAGAATGAGTTACAATAAATTCAGATGATGGAATTTGGTTTTCTTTATAAAACTGCTTTTGTAAAATTTTATTCTTAATAATTTTTATGGCCGATGGTTTAGGAAAAACTTTTACCCCTTCTTGCTCCAATTTTTCTAAAGCTTCTACATTCACTGCTTCAATTTCAATGGTAAGAGCATCTAACTGTTTACCAAAATTGTACACTGTGTCAAAATCTTGAATATTGCCTTTTACAAAATGATGGCATAAATGTGCAGCAGGGCAGTTTTCATCATTCTCTAATACATAAGTTTCAACTGTATAATTCGCTGCTTGTTGTAATAACATTCGTCCTAATTGACCACCTCCAAGAATTCCTATTCTTTTATGCGTTACAGCACTGAGCGTAGTCGAAGGGGTGTTGGTTGAAGCATCGAGCGAAGTCGAGCTGCTATTATCAATAAAATCTAAATTATAATATTTACTGTGGCTCATGTTTTGGCATTCTGATAAAAGTTGCAATTTGTGAAAATTCTGTTCAATTATAGCTTTTTTCTTTGCACGACTCCAGCCTTTGATTTGATTTTCTCTTTCTTTGGCTTCTTTTAGAAAGGGAAATACTTCATAGTATTTTAAAACAACAGGTCGTTTTTTATAAGTATAACAATTAGTATAAATACCATCTACATGTTCTTGAAATCGTTTCATTAAATCATTGGTTAAACCAACATAATAACTTTCATCGCTACAAAGTAAAATGTATAAAAAGTAATGTTCTTGCATATACTAAATTAATCATTTATTTATAAAATCACCTCTCGACTCCGCTCGATGTGTAAAAAAGTCCTTCGACTTCGCTCAGGACTTTATAATTTTGTTTCCACATGTTGCCAGATTATCCTCATAAAATATTTTCAGATAAAAGAAGGGTGTACACATTGTTGGTACAAACAATGGCTATGGGTTCCTAATTATTCTATTTTATTCTTCAGTTGAAGAGTGCGACGCCACAGGTGTTGAGTTTTTAAAAATGTTGGGTTCAAAAAATAAACTAAAAACAAAATTTTATATGGAATCATTAATGGCTGAAAAAGTAAAACAACAAACACAATACGACTTTTTACCCCTGCAAGGAACCGATTATGTTGAACTCTATGTAGGAAATGCCAAACAAGCAGCCCATTTTTATAAAACAGCTTTTGGTTTTCAAAGTTTGGCTTATGCTGGTCCTGAAACTGGTATAAAAGATAAAGCTAGTTATGTAATTCGTCAAAATAAATTGACATTCGTTTTAACTACACCCATAAAAGCCAATAATGAAATTGCCGATCATATTTATAAACACGGCGATGGAGTAAAGTTTCTTTCGTTAATGGTGAATGATGCTACAGATGCTTGGCAACAAACCACCCAACGTGGTGGTAAAAGTTATATGGAACCCACCGTGTTAAAAGATGAACATGGTGAAGTTGTCATGAGTGGCATACATACTTATGGCGATACAGTTCACTTATTTATTGAACGAAAAAACTACAATGGCGTTTTTATGCCAGGGTTTAGAAAATGGGAGAGTAGTTATAACCCTACAGAAACAGGTTTATTATATGTAGATCATTGTGTTGGAAATGTGGGTTGGAATCAAATGAACCCATGGGTAAAATTTTATGAAGAGGTAATGGGCTTTAAAAACATTCTAAGTTTTGATGATAATGATATATCAACTGAATATTCAGCTTTAATGAGTAAGGTAATGAGTAACGGGAATGGATTTGTAAAATTTCCAATCAACGAACCAGCAGAAGGAAAGAAAAAATCCCAGGTAGAAGAATATTTAGATTTTTATGATGGTGAAGGTGTGCAGCATGTGGCATTAGCAACCAATGATATTGTTACTACTGTAACTGATTTGCAAAAACGTGGTGTTGAATTTTTAAAAGTCCCAGGAAGCTACTATGAAACTGTTTTACAACGTGTTGGAACAATTGATGAAGATTTAAAAATACTTAGTGAACTAGGAATTTTAATTGATAGAGATGATGAAGGTTACTTGCTACAAATATTTACCAAACCTATTGAAGACCGACCAACATTATTCTTTGAAATTATTCAAAGAAAAGGAGCAAAAAGCTTTGGGAAAGGCAATTTTAAAGCATTATTTGAGGCTTTAGAAAGAGAACAAGATTTAAGAGGCAATTTGTAAACAATACTTCTAAATAGTTGATTGTAAAGTCGTTTGAAAATATTTTCAAGCGACTTTTTTATTATTTCAAACAATAAATACAATCAATGCTCGTTTTATAAATGCTAACTCTATTGGAATTATTTCTTATCCAATGTCCATAATAATTTTTTGGAGTGAAAAACAGTTTTGTAATTATTTATTGATTTAAAACAAAACCGTTTCTATGCGTACTTTGATTATTTTTTGCTCACTGATTCTTTGTGTTCAAATGGTAAATGCACAAAAACTACAACTTCCTTTTAAAAATGAATCTGTTAATTACGAAGGGGTTATAAAGACTAGTTCAACTTTTTCAAATGAAGAAATTTGTAAACAAATTAAAAATTGGTTACTCATTTCATCTAAAAAAATGGATTTAACCATTGTATCTTTAAAAGAAAGAGACTGTACAATTGAGGTTGAATTAAGTAGTATTTTAGAACCTAATGGTATTTTTAACGATGTAATTTGTAATTACAATATACTGGTAACAAATAAAGAAAACGAATTGAATTATATATTTACCAATCTATATTTTTCTAAAAATAAACAACAATATAAAGTAGATGAAGTATATCTAGGTTATTTAAAAAGAGAACCTGTTACAGTTGCTGGCGTTGAATCTAGAAGAGCAACTTTACGTAGGCATGAATACATTTTATCTGTATTAGATAGTCAAATGAACAACATCATTATTTCATTAAATTCTTATTTAATTAAAAATGATGTTGCGATAAAATAAGTAGTTGTTAGTAAAGTAAAAGGGCTGCATCATGCAGCCCTTTTTTAATTTTCTTTGTTAGTGTCTATTTTTTCTTTTTTTATAGATGTTTTTAATCGAGCAGATTTAAAAGTGGGTTGATAAATAACCACTGTTTTATTTTTCTCAATAATTGCTACTTCTTTTTTATTAGGAGCGAGTATTAAAACTTCAGACAATTTCACTGGCCTCGTATACAAAGATTTAGTTTTATTGGTGGGTTCAAGTTCTTTATTTTCATTGTTTTCGTTTGCAAAAACAATCATTACTGCATTTATAACAATGATTGTAAAAAATATTTTCTTAACCATAAATATCAATTTTTTAAGTTTCAATTCAACATATACAAAAAACTGTGCCGAACAATTGTATTCATTTTAAAAATAATCAAAACCTTTCAAATGCTTATTGGCATTGTTTTGTATTGATTTTGTATAAATGATTGTTTTAAGTTTTACAAGTGAAAATTACAAATCATTTTCCAAAAATGAAATGACTATCTTGTTTTGGGAAAAATTTTACCCGATTTAAACATAGCTATATTTGCACCTAAACTATTGTATGCCACACGAATCTATCTCTGTTTTCGATATGTTTAAAATAGGTGTAGGTCCTTCTAGCAGCCACACTTTAGGTCCATGGAGGGCAGCCTTACAATGCTTACAAAGCATTGCTTTACAAAATAAGTTAGAAAATGTAGTTCAAATAGATGTGTTATTATATGGCTCTTTAGCAAAAACAGGTAAAGGTCATGGTACCGATATTGCAGTAATATTAGGGTTATGTGGAGAAGATCCAGAAACAATTGATGTAAATTCAATCAATACAAAAATTGATTTGATAAATGTAGAGCATCAATTAAAACTAAATCAGGAACATCATATTCCTTTTAATCCTTCTATTAATATTCAGTTTCTTTTCAAAGAAAGTTTGCCATTTCATCCGAATGGATTAACATTCTTGATTCAACTAAATAATGGTAAACATTTTAGCCAAACTTATTATTCAATTGGTGGTGGTTTTGTTGTACAAGAAGGTGAAGAAACTACCAAAAGCAACAGTATGGATTTGCCATTTCCCATAAATACAGCAGATGAACTATTGCATTGGTGCATGAAAACAGGCATGGCTATTCATGAAGTAGTATTAGAAAATGAACAAACTTGGCGTAGTGAAGCTGCAACTAAACAGGGGTTGTTGCGTATTTGGCAAACCATGAAAGATTGTATGTACAGAGGTTGTCATACTAAAGGAGAATTGCCAGGTGGTTTACAAGTTAAACGAAGAGCATTTGATTTAAATAAAAAATTACTTGCTGGTAAACAATACAATGATTATAATTCTTGGTTAACGAATATTAGTGCAGGTGGAAATGGTTTCAACTATATATTAGATTGGGTGAGTTGTTTTGCACTAGCCGTAAATGAAGAAAATGCAAGTTTTGGCAGAGTTGTAACAGCACCAACTAATGGAGCAGCTGGTGTAATACCTGCTGTACTGCAATATTTTGTTGCTTTTTGTAACAATTCAGACAAGAATAATAGAGATGAAGAAAAAATTATTCGTTTTTTATTAACTGCTGCTGAAGTGGGTAGTATTTTTAAAAAAGGAGCAACTATTTCAGCAGCAATGGGTGGTTGTCAGGCCGAAATTGGCGTTTCATCTGCAATGGCTGCTGCTGCTTTAACTGAAGGTTTAGGAGGAACACAAAAACAAGCATTAATGGCTGCCGAAATTGCTATGGAACATCATTTGGGCTTAACCTGCGATCCTATTGGAGGATTGGTTCAAGTGCCTTGCATTGAAAGAAATACAATGGGAGCTATTAAGGCCATCACTGCTTCTCAATTAGCACTACAAAGTACACCCGACTTTGCAAAAGTGAGTTTAGATAAAGTCATTAAAACCATGTGGGCTACTGCTTTAGATATGAATAGTAAATACAAAGAAACTGCCGACGGTGGCTTGGCCATTCATATTCCATTAAGCTTGAGTGAATGTTAATTAAGCAGTATGGCTAATACGTATTTTCAATTTAAAGAATTTAATATTCATCAAGATGCATGTGGAATGAAAGTTACCACAGATGCTTGTTTATTTGGAGCATGGGTTGCTCATTTGGCAACTACAATTCAACCCAAACATATTTTAGATATTGGCTCAGGCACTGGATTATTAAGTTTAATGTTGGCACAACAAACTGAAGCATTTATTCAAACTGTTGAAATAGACGAATTAGCTGCACAACAAGCCAAACAAAATATTGCTAACAGCAAATGGAAAGATAGAATTGTTGTGTACCATCAAGATATTCTTTCATTTAAACCTGCTCATTCTTTTGATTTCATTATATCCAATCCACCTTTTTTTGAAAACGATTTACATAGTTTACAAACACAAAGAAATATAGCATTACACAGTACACAGCTTTCATTATCAGCTCTATATAACTGTATTCATCATTTACTTTCTGCTGATGGTTATTTTGCCATTTTGTTACCATATCATAGAACTCATTATTTTGAAAACTTAGCGATTGATTTTTTGTTACAACACAAAATATTGGTTCATCAAACAACAACACATACTGCTTTTAGAACAATGCTTTTGTTTTCTAAAAACAGCATTTTAGCAACTAAAAGTGAAACAATATTTATTAAAGAAGATGCAGCCAATTACAGTGAAGCATTTATTCAATTATTAAAACCTTACTACTTAAAATTGTAATGATTGAATAAGCTAAAACAATACTCTCAAAAGGCTACATTTGCACTCGATTTTAAGATTGAATTTTAAATTATTTAATTGTACATATGAAGTATTCTCAACAAATTGGTATAGTAGCAGCATTGGCATTAATTGGAATTTGTTTTTTACCTTGGGTGCACATTGCATCCATTAATATTACACTAGATGGCACCAATGGCAAAGTGAATGATGCACTTACTTTTGGACGCCAATATATTCCTCATACTATCTTCTGTTCTTTGTTAATTATATTATTCAGTATCAATAGAGTATGGGCTAAACGTGTGAATTTATTTTTAGGATTTTTAAATTTAAGTTGGGCCATTAAAAATTATATTATTTTTTCTATGTGCCGCCCCGATTGTCCTGAAATAAAACCTGCCTTGTATTTATTAGTTGCCTTAGCTTTTATTATCCAAGTGGCTACCTTTTTACCAAAAGTAAAATTGAAATCGTAGTTCTACTAAATTGAAATAAGTAATTACTGAAACCAATTGGTGTACTTACACGTATTTATTTAATCAACACAATAAAACACGTAAAAAAGTGTTTATTTAAGTTGGTTGATAAGTCTATATCCAATATCCTCAGTTATGAAAAAAATTTCTACTTTCTTAGCAATTGTACTCGTATTATTTTGTACCATCTTACAAGCACAAGTGAACTACACGTTCAAATCAATACCTATTAATTATACTCCTTTAGCAGATGGTATTCGATTATCCATGAGCAATCCAACCCCTACAGGTTATTATGAAGAAGATGAAGGTTTTGTAAACCAACTACCTATTGGATTTTCATTTGTATTCGATAACAAATCGTACACAAAAATTAATTTAAATGTAAACGGCTTTGCGTCATTTGGTACTCCGTTTATGATGAATGTTCAAGATAACTACAACACCAATAATTTAACAAGTGGACCCAAACAAGATGGTATGCGACCAATCATTGCTCCTCTTTGGGATGATTTATGGCTTGTAGATACTTTTTCTTTGAAATATAAAATTGCAGGAACTGCACCCAATAGAACATTTACGGTAGAATGGAATAATGTTCAATGGAATTACAATAATTATACAGATACGGCTATTGCTTTTCAAATGGTATTATTTGAAACCACTAACAAAATTCAATTTTTATATCAACCACTAAATGGAAAAATTAGTAATGCTAGTGCTTCTATTGGTATTGCTACATGTTCAAAATGTATGAACAGTTTTTTATCAGTTCAAAATTTTTCTGAAAATGCAGGAATCAGTGGAATTAAAGAGTTTAATCAAATCAACGAAAAACCAAATACAGCAGTAGGTTTTGAGTTTACTCCAAGTAAAGTAAGTATGCCCGAAGCTTTTAAAATAGATGAATACAATAGCAATATAATTCGTTTTTCTTGGAACAGTGTAAGTGCTGGTAATTACGATTATGCAGTAACCAAAAGTGAATTACAGCCAGAAATTTTTGCTACAACAGCAAACAAATTTGTTAATGTAAGTAATTTAGAAGCAGGTACTCAGTATTATATTCATGTTAGAACTTCTTCCATCTTTGAAAAAAGTGGATGGCTTACTATTCCATTTAAAACTGCTTATACAGCATCCATTCCTTATAAAGAGAACTTCGAAAAAACAAATGTGGATGCAATTCCATTTAATCAAATTGCCATCAATCCTAATGGAGGATCTGCATGGAGTACAGTTGGTACTACATCTATACAGCCATATAACAAAGCCATTGCAGTAACAAGCAACAACACAATTGCCTCAGATGCTTGGTTAACACTTCCAAGTATGCAGTTTGAAGCAGGTATTAGCTATAGATTAAAGTTTAGTTTTAAAACAACCGATACTAGCAAAGGAGTACAAAAATTTGAAGTTCGAATTGGTAAATTGCTTTCTACTGGAATGATAGGTTGGCAATTGGTGCACAGAAATTTAAATGTAAATCAACTTAAGTTTAAAGACACTTCATTTTTATTTGCAGCACCTACCAATGATGAATATTTTATTGCATTTCGAGCTATTTCAGACAATAATAATGCAGCACTATTGATAGATGATATTGAAGTAGATAAGGTAAAGCCCTTACCTGTTAAAATAGTTTTCTTTAGAGGAGAAAGAAAAGATGAGTTTACCAATACTATTAGCTGGAGAACATCGGCTGAATTGAAAACCAAAACTTTTGAATTACAAAGAAGTGCCGATAATAAAAACTTTGTGACCATTGAAACCACTGCAACAAAAGCAATCAATGGCACTAGCTCTTCTATGTTGGACTATGTTATAAAGGATAATAAACCCAATACAATTGATTTTTACAGATTGAAGATTATTGATGAAGATGGTAACGACTATTTTTCAAATACCATCAAAGTTCAAGGCAAATTATCAACATCACTTGATTTTAGTAGAATGTATCCAAACCCAGCTACTAATATTGTTACAGCTGTTGTTTACTCATCTTATAATGCAAGAGCCAAGTATCAAATTTTTGATAGTTATGGAAAACTAATTCTTGATATCCCAGTTACTATAAGCATTGGCGATAATTTAATTAAAGCCGATATCAGTAAACTAAATAGAGGTGTATATTATTCAAAACTAGTTTGCATTATTGGCGAAACTTCAGAACCAAAAATGTTTATTAAACAATAAAATGAGTCATTCTTATATGAAAAATAAAATATTTTTTTTAATAATTTTACTTTTTGCTGCTAATTCTATTATTGCTCAAATGAACTTTTCTTTTACGCCCAATACAGGCTCATTTAATGCAATTGTAAGTGGAGCAACGCCTTTTTTCTCTGGTAATGGAAGTGATCCTTTAGCAGATGAAGGCTTTGCTAATGATGTACCAATAGGGTTTAATTTTATGTACAATTCAAATACGTCTTATACAAAAGTATCTATTTCAACCAATGGATTTTTAAGCTTTAAAGAACTAAGTGATGCACATGTAAGCAATAACTTATCAAGTGGTGCAGCAGATGAACGTCCTATTGTTGCCCCTTTATGGGACGATTTAGATGTTCAATCAACCACTAATATTAGTTACATTACAACAGGCTCAGCACCAAATAGAATTTTTACGGTTCAATGGTTAAATGTTAAATGGGGCTTTGGTGCAGCCAATGCTGCTATCTCATTTCAAGTAAAATTGTATGAGACTTCCAATTGGATTGAATTTATTTATAGAGCAGAAGCTGGTTCTCCATTATCTCCTTCTGCATCAGTTGGTTTAACTGCTAATGGTACAGGTAATAATAATTTTTTATCCATTGCAAGCTTAAGTAGCAACCCAAATGTGAGCACCACAAATGAAGTGAATAGTATTGTTTCCAAACCATTAAACAACCAATCTTATATTTTTAAAATTGGAACACTACCAACAATCATCAGTTCTTTTAAAGTAATAATAGAAAAAAATAGTCATCAAGTACAATGGCAAACAGAACAAGAAATAAATGCACAAGGTTTTGATGTTGAGAGATCGGCTGACGGAACTCGTTTCACATCACTAGGATTTGTTGCTACTAAAGCGATTAGTGGAAATAGTACTAATGCAATTGAGTATAATTTTACTGATGGTAAGCCAATTAATGGAATAAATTATTATCGTTTAAAACAAATCGATAAAGACGGAACAATATATTATTCTACTATTTATGCTTTGAAAAATAATAGTAATAATGTTGCTAGTGTTCAACTATACCCTAATCCAGTAAAAAATAATTTGTTTGTTTTTTTGAATGATATGATGAATACAGAAGTAGTGGTTAACGTTTTTTCTGTTCATGGAAAACAAATGTTGCAACGCAAAATAGCAGTTACACAAAACAATAGTAGTCTTCAATTTGATGTTACCCTTTTGCCAACAGGCATTTATACGGTTCAAGTAATGAATGCTAGAACCAATCAATCAATTACACAACGATTTGTAAAATAAGTTCTCTGGGTTTAGTTTTAGTTTAGTTGAAGTCTTGTTATTGTATAACAAGGCTTTTTTTATTTTGCAGAAACTAAATAAATAAAAAAGCCACGATTTTATCGTGGCTTTTGGTTGGTCTACCTGGATTCGAACCAAGACATACTGAACCAAAATCAGTTGTACTACCCTTATACTATAGACCAATCCTTTAATTGGGATGCAAAAATATAGGGATGAAAGTATTGTACCAAAAAAAAGAATAGCTATTTGAATATATTTTTCAATTTTCTTTTCCACTCAATTGCAGTAAATGTTGAAAGATAAAAGCAACAAAAAATAAATAATCGGCATCATATAAATTGTATTAAACGTTTTAGCCTAAATTGCGTCATTTGATTGCAAAAAATAGACCCCACAGAAGATGCGAGTTAAAATTTTATTGATTATTTGTTTATGTTTTTCATTTATTGTTAATGCACAAGATTTTAGTAATAAAGGAACCGATTTTTGGTTAGGTTATGGTTATCATGTACGTTATGTTACTGGCAACCCTTTGAATGGTCAGCAAATGGTTTTATACATTGCAACGGAAGCAGTAACCAATGTAACTGTATCTATACCTGCATTAGGCTATTCTCAAACATATAACAATATTCCTGCTAATACCATTTTTACTACGAATGCCATTCCGAAAACAGGTACGCAAGATGCTCGTCTAATAACAGAAGGCATTTCTAGTAAAGGCATTCATGTAACAAGTGATAAACCTGTTGTTGCTTATACCCATATTTACAATTCTAATGTTTCTGGTGCAACTTTATTATTTCCTACAAATACATTAGGACGAGAATATTACTCTGTTAATTTTACACAATTTTCAAATGAAGGAAGTTCTAACTGTTACTTTTTTGTTGTTGCTACCGATACAGGTACAACAACCGTTGAAGTAATTCCAAGTGCCAATACTCAAACAATGGTGGCAGGTAATGTTTATTCATACAATCTTACACAAGGTCAAATATTAAACGTATTAGGAACTGTAAGTGGAAATAATGGAGTTGATTTAACGGGTTCAAAAATTAGAACTGTAAGTACGGGTTCTGGATCTTGTAAAAAAGTAGCTGTATTTTCTGGTAGTGGAAAAATGAATATTAACTGTCCCAATAATGGAGGTAATGGTTCGGCCGACAACTATATTGTTCAAGCATTTCCTCAATCGGCATGGGGAAGAAGATATTTAACTACTCAAACAGTGAATTATCCAAGAAGTTATTATAGAGTTTGTGTACAAGACCCAACCACCATTGTAAAGTTAAATGGCAATATTCTAACGGGTTTAGTAGGTAATTTTTATTATCAATTTGAAAATGCTTTACCCAATTATATTGAAGCCGATAAGCCAATAATGGTGGCTCAATATATTCCTACACAAGGTGCTTGTAGTGGAACTGGTAATGGAGATCCTGAGGTCATTTATCTAAGTCCTATTGAACAAAACATTGCAAAAGTAATTCTAAATTCAACCAGTAATTTTCAAATTACAGCACATTATGTAAATGTAGTAATACCCACAGGTGGAGTTTCTTCTTTTAAAATTGATGGTAATACACCTGCGTCAGCTTTTGTGGCTCATCCTCAATTAGCTGGCTATTCTTATTTACGTCAAAATGTAAGTTCTGGTCAGCATACATTAAGTTCAGATTCTGGTTTTAATGCTATTGCTTATGGTTATGGTTCAGCAGAATCTTATGGCTATAATGCAGGTTCTAATATTTTAGATTTATATCAATTTGTTACCTTACAAAATCAGTTTGCATCTGTCAATTTTCCTGCAACATGTAAAGGCACACCATTCAAGTTTTCAATTACACTTCCATATCAACCAATAAGTATTAGTTGGAATTTTAATAATAATGTCAATCTATCTCCCAACAGCAATATTATAAATAATACACCTGTATTTGATAGTTCATTTGTAAGAGATGGCAAAACATTGTACGTATATAAATTGAGCAGTTTTTATACATTTTCAAATCCGGGAACTTATCCAATAAAAGTAATTGTAAATAATCCAACTAGCGATGGATGTAGTGGATTACAAGAAATTAATTACGATGTAACTGTATATAATAAACCATCAGCAAATTTTAGTTTTACTCAAACAGGTTGTATTAATGATCCTACCAATTTTACAGATTTATCAAATGGTAATGGAAGAACTGTAACCAAATGGCAATGGAATTTTGGAGATAATACTATTGATAGTGTAAAGAATCCTATAAAAACATACACATCTGCATCAACAGGTAGTTATCCTGTAAAGCTGAGTGCATTTACCGATATTGGTTGTGTTGCCGATACAACCATTAACCTTCCTATTTCAACAAAACCAACTGCTAAATTTGGTATTAGTGATACAACTTGTGCAGGAAAAACTATTTTCTTTAGTGATTCATCAACAGTTGCAGTTGGCAATATTGTAAAATGGTATTGGGATTATGGCAATGGCAATAAAGACACTTTAACTTCTAATGCAATTATACGTTCTCAAACTTACCCAACTGCAGGCACTTATACTGTTACATTAATTGCAGAAACAAGTACAGGTTGTAAAAGTATTGTAGCTTCAAAAACATTTACTGTTCATCCAAATCCTGTGGTTGATTTTTCTTTGCCTATTGTTTGTTTACCAATTGGTGCAGCAACCTTCACCAACAATACAACCATTGCAAATGGTTCAATTGGTTTAGCAACTTATAATTGGAATTTTGGAGATGGAGGAACATCAACAGCTGTTAATGGTGTTCACAATTATACCGCATTAGGCCCCTTTTCGGTAAAGCTTATAGCAAAGTCTAATAATAATTGTATTGCCGAAAAAACACAAACTCTTTCAACCATTTATCCTGCACCAACTGCAAACTTTACTGTTACTGCAGAAACTTGTTTACGTGATAGTACCACATTTACCAATACTAGTTCTGCAGGTGCTGGGAATACTATAACTAATTGGTTTTGGAATAGAGATTTTGGTGGAGTGGGAGTGTATACAGATACTGTAGCTACATTTAACTATCGCTATGCAACAGCAAAAACATATACAGTAAAAATGTATTTTAAAACCGATAAAGGTTGCTTAAGCGATAC
>CALRVE020000041.1:0-30017 GCA_943371535.1 Asaia bogorensis
TAGCTCGTGGTATGACACAAGCAGCTGAACAAATGAAAGAAGCCAATTTAGATACCAATGTAATTTTATTTAGCATGTGGACTGAAGCCATTAAAAACTTTGCTGAATATGGAAAAGGCAATGTTATTTTCTTAGATGGTAGCAGTGAAGGAATGGATAAAACTATGAAACAAATTATGGGAATTCTGAAAATGAAAGAAAATAAATAGTTATCTATTTTAGAAATTTATAAAAGGCTTGCTTCAACAGCAAGCCTTTTCTTTTTTATTTTGGTTTATATTGCAGCAGTTTTACATTAATTATTTCAATTTAAATATTTGTTTATGCAAAAAATATTACTTACTTTATGTTTTGTGTTACAATTGCTTTTTGTACAAGCACAAGCTTTATATAAGGTAGATAATGAAGAAAAAGAGCAGCATGCCACTTTAATTATTGAAGGTAAAGTTGTTGAAAAAACAAGTTTTTGGAATACAGCTAAAACCATGATTTATACTACTAACAAAGTACAAGTGTTAAAAGTATTTAAAGGAGACGTGTCTGAACAATTTGTAGAAATTATCACCCAAGGAGGAAGTGTAGAAAATGAAAGTGTTGAAGTAAGTGAATTATTAGAATTGAACAAAAATCATGTGGGTGTTTTCTTTTGCTATCCCAACCAATTGAGCATTTTATCGCCTCTAAGCAACAAGGTTTTACTAGATGTATATGCAAGTGCTCAAGGTTTTATTATGTACGATTTATTCAATGGTACAGCTGCTGATCCTTTTCATGTTTATTCCAGTATTGAAGGAGAGCTATATCCGTATTTACAGCAATTAACCAAAACAAGCTTAAGGGTAAAAGATCCAAGCTTTAGTGCACAACCACTTAAAGGAAACAATCAACGTGTATCGTCTCCCATTATTTCTTCATTCTCTCCTGCAAGGGTAAATGCAGGAGCCATCATAGATCCAGCCAATAATTTGTTAACCATCACCGGTACTGGATTTGGCACTTTTACTGGCATTGCAGCTGTTATTTTTAATGATGGAAATTTTGCACCTGGAACCAATTATGCTGTTGCAGCAAATGATAATAATTTATCTGGTCTTGTTATTGCATGGACAGATAATCAAATACAAATAAGAGTTCCCACAAGAGCTAGTTCGGGATTATTAAAGGTAAGGGATCAGTTTGGTAATGAAGCATTTGCCGATACTCAATTAGATGTTTACTATAGTGTTTTGAATGCAACTTTTTCACTTGGAGGTGTTCCTTACGTAAAACAATCTAACTTAATGAATATAGATTTGAACGGTGGTTATAGCATCTATTATAGTACAAGTACTTTAGGTAATGGGATAGATTTAGATGCTAGTTTAGCTGGTCAAACTTTTAAAAGAGCTTTAAATACTTGGAAACAAATTTCTGGATTTAATATTACAGAAGCAGGTACAACAACCAATCAATTGGTGAGTGGAGCTACTGGTATTTGTACGATGATGTTTGATAATCAAAATACCGGTAATGCTCCATTAGCAGCTGGTGTATTAGCTGTGTGCTATTCTTATAATACAATTTGCAACTCAAATCCATCAAGTGTACAAGCAAGAAAAACCAAGTTTGATGTGGTGATTAGAAATAATGCAGTTTCTAGTGGTACAACACAATTTAACAATGGACCATGTTCGCCAATTGCTGTAAACAGTTCATTAACCGATTTGGAAACTGTTCTTTTTCACGAATTAGGTCATGCTCTAAATTTAGGCCATATCAACGATGCCCAAGTCGGTTTTGGAACAGGTCAAGTAAATCCTGGTAAGTTAATGAACTATTCTATAGTTGGTGGCGTAAAAAGATCTTCTCCAGATGCATCTGCAAGAGATGGAGCAAGATATTGTATTCAACCACGTACTGCATTTTATGGAAGTTGTAACACTAGTACTGAAATGACGCCTCTTGCTACAACCACTGAAAGTAAAGATGAATGTCCGTTGAGTTTTCCAACTGTAGCTACCCCAGGAGGTACACAAGTTGCATTTAATATGGTACACACTTCTAGCAATAGAAATGTAGATCCAGCATTTACACAAGTTCGTTGCGATGGTGTTGGAACACCAGTAACCAATAATGCCTATTATGCTGTACGTACTAGCTTTAGTGGAGTATTGGGATTAAGTGTGTCAGGTTATACTACAAATCCTGCTGCATTAGCAAGTTGTACGCCTATAACTAGTAATCCTGTAACAGGTTTTCGTATAGCAGTGTATCAAACCAATAGTTGTCCTACTGCAGGTTCTTTTCCTAGTCCAATTGCATGTAGAACATTTGCAGCCGATGGTGTAATACCCGATATTACAGGGCTACAAGCCAATACCAATTACTTAATTTTTATTGAAGCCATTGAAAATACCAAAGCTACTTTTGCACTTACGTTTGGTGGTTCTGCATTGCCAATTAAATTTACTTCGTTTACAGGAAGAGTAGACGCTCGTTTCAATCAATTAAACTGGACAGCCAACTTTATTGATGCAGTAAAAGAAATTGTTATAGAAAGAAGTACAGACGGAACTCTGTTCTCAACAATTGGTGATATTTCGGGTGAAATGGTTCAGCAAAAACAAGGAGAGTTTAAAGACTATAAGCCTTTACTCAAGAGTTATTACAGACTTAAAGTAATCAATTTAAACGGAACAATTGAGTACTCAAATACCGTTTTCTTAAAACGTAACGATAAAACTTTTGTAACCATTACGCCAAACCCTGCAACTAGTTTTGTAGAAATACAAATTACCAACGATAAAATAGAACGTTATCAATTAAGGTTGATGAATATTAACGGACAAACTGTTTATTCAACAGCAATACAAACCAATAATGCAGGTACAACAAGCACTAAAATAAATACTGCAGCATTGCCAAAAGGAGCATATCAATTGGTAATGTATAATGCCAGCAATAATGTGCATCATACTCAAACTGTTATAGTGCAATAAACAGCGGATTCAATATTTTTAAAAGGGCAATTTATTTGCCCTTTTTTTATAATGTGCCAATACTAAATTGTGCAAAAGGTTTCACAAAATACCAATGTATTGCAATTTTATTCACAGGCTTACTGTTCTTTTGTGTAAGTGATTACTTTAGCTACACTTCAAATTAAAACTTATGTTTCATTTATTGCAGGTTGCAGGAAATATTGCCGATACAGCTAACAAGGTACAAGCTGGGGCAAATGTTGTTGCTGAAAAAATTTCAATGATAGATTTGTTGAGCAAAGGTGGTTGGATTATGTATCCTTTATACTTGCTATTTGCAGCAGCTATTTTTGTTTTTGCTGAACGTTTTATTGCAATACGAAAAGCTGGTAAAATTGAAGATAATTTCATGAGTATTATTCGTGATAATATTATTACTGGTAATATATCGGCTGCAAGAAGCTTGGCAAAAAACACCAACAATCCTGTAGCAAAAATGATTGATAAAGGCTTACAAAGAATTGGTAAACCTATTGATGCCATTGAAAAAAGTATGGAAAATGTAGGTAAGCTAGAAATTTATAAAATGGAACGCAATACTTCAATTTTATCTTTAATAGCAGGTATTGCACCTATGTTTGGTTTCTTAGGAACCATTATTGGTATGATTCAATTATTTTATAACATTAACAACAGTGGCTTTGAATTAAATACTATTGCTGGTGGTATTTATGTAAAAATGGTAACAAGTGGTACTGGTTTAATTGTTGGCTTAATAGCTTACATAGCTCATAGTTTCTTAAGTACACAAATAGATAAAACGGTATTTAAAATGGAAGCTGCAAGTGCAGAGTTTATTGATATTTTACAGGAACCAACTAGGTAGTTATATAGTTTAAAAGTTTAGGTAGTTTAAAAAGTTTAGAATTTAATTAGTTTAAAACATAAAATGACACCTTAAACCTTAAGCCATACACCTTCAACCTTATAAAGCCATGAATTTAAAAAAGAGATTACGAGAAGAACCACATGTGCATTCAGGTGCATTGAATGACATTTTGTTCATTCTGTTGTTGTTCTTTTTAATTGTTTCAACATTGGCAAACCCAAATGTTGTGAAGGTGAATAATCCAAAAGGCAAAAGTGATACTCAAACAAAACAAAATATTGTAGTAAGTATTGATAAAGAGAATAAAATATATTTAGGACAAACATGGATTCCTGAGCCATCATTAGATTCTGTTATTCAAGCTGAAGTAGATAAAGTAAAAGTATATTTAGATACTCCATCGGTTGTAATTAATGCCGATACAATTTCTTATACTGGCGGCTTCTTTAAAATTATGGGAGCAGCTAAAAAAGCAGGAGCCAAGGTGGTTGCAAATGTGAAGAATTGATTTTTGGTAACTAGCTGTAGACCAACTATTAAACTTCTGTTGCGTCGCACACTTCAACTTTTTAGCTATATTGAACTAATTAATCACAATCATGTAACTAGACATGCCGAAATCACAACCTTGTGTAACTTTGTGTCGTTGTGTCTTTGTGGTTCAATATTTCAAAACTCTCCCCATTGAACCATGCTCATTTGGTAATAATTCATAAACCAATTCAGGTAATAATCCTTTTTCATTTCTGTGAGAAACGTAAATAATAGCAGTATTGGTTTCTTTTGCTATTTTATTCACTAACCTTGTAAATAGACTTGCGTCATGATCATCTAAACCAGTTGTTGGTTCATCTAAAATTAACAATGGTGGATGCTTAATCATAGCTCTTGCAATCATTATCAATCTTTGTTCTCCAGCACTTAAATCTACAAAAGCTTTTTTTCGTTGTTCAAATAACCCAATAACTTTCAACCATTCGTGTGCTAGTTGTGTTTGGCTTTCAGTTGGTTTTGTGTACAAGCCAATAGAATCAAATAATCCAGCAATAACCATATTCTCAACTGTATCTCTTCTTTCAAAATAATGGGTCATTAAAGCATTTACATAGCCAATTTTGGCTTTAATTTCCCAAACTGTTTCACCTGTTCCTCTCTTTTTTCCAAATAAGGTTAAATGTTGATTGTAAGCTTTGGGGTTATCGCCTGTAATCATGGATAGTAAAGTGCTTTTACCACTTCCATTGGGGCCAATTAATTGCCAAAATTCTCCTTGGTTAATTTTCCAACGAATATTTTTAAGAATACACCTTTCTTCATAGTTTACTGAAACATCGTTCAACTCAACCAATGGATTCTCTATGTTTTCATAGTGCTTCAATGGAGCAGGAATTTGAATATTTTCATTCCATTGCAAAACATGATCATAGGCTTTATTCAGTTGAATAAGCTGTTTATTTTCATCGAAGCCTACTATCAAGTTAATAAAATCTAGAATATCCGATTTTCGATTTACAATTTGAATAAAAATTATTGCCTCTTTCTTTTCCGCCATTTGTTCTCTAATCTTTATTTGAGAAGCAATATCTAAATGATCAAATACATTTTCAAGAATCATACAATCTGGTTGTTGATTGATTAAATGCTGCAACAATGCTTTTTTTTGTTCACCATCTGAGAAGGATATTAAGTTTCTTTGTTGTGTTGTAGCAATTGCATATTGATCGTGTTTTAACTCCTCATCAATGTAATCTTCTAAAGCTTTTTTTGAGAAGAGTAGCGTCTTTACATTTTTAATTTCAATATAATCTTGTAATAAATTTTTGTTGAGTATTTGATGAATTAATTCATTTTTATCCACTTTGTCAGCAACATAAAAAGCAATATGTGTATTGTTTCTAATCATTACTAATTTTAGTTATTTAGCCATGCAACAATCATTCTGTCTTTTCCTTGCATATCTTTTTTTAAAGTAGCTTCATATCCGTATAGTTCAAATAGAGCAATGGTTTCAGCTCCTAGTTGTTCATTAATTTCCACAAATATTTTCCCTTTGGGGTTTAAATGTGTTTTGCCAAAAATTGCTATTTTTCTATAGAATAATAATGCATCATCATCTTCTACAAACAATGCAACTGTTGGCTCAAATAAAAGTACATTATTGTGCATGGTTGCACTTTCACTTTGTTTAATGTAAGGTGGATTGCTTACAATTACATCGTAAGAGTCTAATTCTTTCCAATTGTCTTCTTTCAAAAAATCTAATTCTTTAAAAGTTATTGCTGTGTTTAAATTACTTGCATTTTGCTGAGCAACTTTTAATGCATGTACACTTACGTCAAGGGAAGTAATAGTTGCTTTTGGTAGTTTCTTTTTTAAAGTAATAGGAATACAACCGCTGCCTGTACCTACGTCTAGTATACTTGTAACTGGTAACTTGCAACTTGCAATAAGTTCAACTAACTCTTCTGTTTCTGGTCTAGGTATTAGTACATGTTCATTCACATGAAATTTTTGTTCATAAAACCAAGCTTCTCCCAACACATATTGTATTGGTTTTTGTTGTAATAAATTTTTAATTAAAGTATGCAGGGTTTGAACTTTCTTTTCATCAATAAGTAAATCTTTATGGGTTATTCTTCCCAATTTTCGATAGCCTGTAATATGTTCAATTACTAAATCAGCAATGTTTGCAGCTTCGTCATCATCGTAAATAGTAGATAATTGTTCTTGTAAAAAATGATATGCTTGCTGAATAGTCATTACTGCAAAGTAAAATGCATTTCAATTACTTTTGCCAACTGTAGATAAATTAGATGTACAACCATGAAACATATATGCAACGTTGTATTCAACTGGCAAAGTTGGGTACAGGTAATGTTGCTCCAAACCCAATGGTAGGTGCTGTTTTAGTGTATGAGAATGAAATTATTGGAGAGGGCTATCACATGCAATATGGGCAAGCACATGCTGAAGTAAATTGTATTAACAGCGTTCCTGGAAAATTCAAAGCTCAAATAGCAAATGCAACTTTATACGTTTCATTAGAACCTTGTGCTCATTTTGGTAAAACACCCCCTTGTTCAAACTTAATTATTCAACAACAAATTAAAAATGTAGTGATTGGTTGTAGAGATAGTTTTAAACAAGTAAATGGTAAAGGTATTGAACAATTAAAAGCTGCTGGAGTAGATGTTGTTGTAGATGTTTTGAAAGAAGAATGCATTGAATTGAATCAACGTTTTTTTACTTTTCATAATAGCCGTAGGCCATATATTATTTTAAAATTTGCACAAACTGCTGATGGGTTTATTGGGAAAGCCACCCCTAACCCCTCCAAAGGAGGGGAATTAGAACGATTACTCATCTCTAATGAATTTACCAATAAATTGGTACATCAATGGCGTACTGAAGAAGCTGCTATATTAGTTGGAACTAATACTGCTTTGTTTGATAATCCATCTTTAACCAATAGATTATGGACTGGTAAAAATCCTCTACGTTTAGTAATCGATACACAGTTGAAATTACCATCAACATTGCAATTGTTCAATCAACAAGAAAAAACAGTTGTATTTAATTTACTTAAAAATGAAATTAATCAGCAAATTGAATATGTTCAATTGAACACTACTGATTCTGTGATTCAACAAATCATTCAGTATTGTTATAGCCACAACATACAAAGTATTTTGGTGGAAGGAGGTACTCGTTTATTGCAAAGTTTCATTAATGAAAATCTTTGGGATGAAGCAAGAATAATTACCAATGAACAACTATTTGTACAAGTTGGTATAGCTGCTCCAAAACTTTCAGGGTCACTTCAATCTTCAACACATATTTTTGACGATAGGATAGATTTTTATACGAACCATTTACATGATTAAAGAACTTGATTTTTATTTAACCATTGGACAAAATTCTGTTGCAGAATTTAAAGATAGAGGCAGCCGGTTTCTTGCTTATGCTTTTCCTATAGAAACAGCTGATGATTTTAAAAAGCATTTAGCTGAATTGAAGAAAGACCATCTAAAAGCAGTACACCATTGCTTTGCTTATAGAATTGGTTTAGATGGAAATAACTTTAGAGTAAGTGACGATGGAGAGCCTTCTGGTTCTGCAGGACGACCAATTTTAGGTCAGTTAGACAGTAAACAAATAACCAACACATTAATTGTAGTAGTAAGATATTTTGGAGGGACATTATTGGGCGTTCCTGGTTTAATAAATGCTTATAAAACTGCTGCTGCATTGAGTTTGCAAACCACTACTGTTATTCAAAAGCCCATAGAAGTTGCTTATGAATTGCATTTTGATTATACCAAAATGAATGAAGTAATGATGATTGTTAAGCAATGTAACTGTACTGTTATTAATCAAGAAGCTCAACTATTTTGTATACTAAAAATTGGTATTCCTAAAGCAAGATTAGAAGAAGTTTTATACAAGTTTAAAGAGTTACTTACAATTGAAGTGTTGAAGCTGAAATGAGTTACGCCTTCCCCGTTAATTTATATACATAGTACCCTACTACTTCTTTTAAAACATATGGCCATTCTCCTAAAACTTGAATTTTAGGTACACAATAATTATCCCAACTCATATTACTATCAACTGCATCAAAACAAGCAGGATGTTCAATTACATTCAATCCTGCTTTTTTAAAAGTGGCTATTGAACGTTTCATATGAATAGCCGAAGTAATAAGCAAATAAGGCCCCTTTATTTGTAAAGAATCTAATAATCGCTTGGCTTCAATAGCACTTTCATAAGTATTTTTTGAAAATGGTTCAACTAATAAAACGCTGTCTGTAACACCTAAATTGGGAAATTCTTTATACAAGAAATTAGCTTCTTTAGGTTTGTTTTGCAATAAACTTCCATCGCCTCCACTGATTAAAATTTTATCTATTACACCAGTATGATACAATTTACAAGTTTGAATAAATCTGTCGGAAGTTGCTGCAAAAAATGAATGGCCATTTTTATCACTTCTTGTCATTCCTCCTAAAACTATTCCTAAAGTGTAATGATTGGTATGTACAATAGGTTGTGCTTTTGGCTGCCATGCTCTTACAAAAATATTATACAACCAATAGTTGCTGAATACTATAAAAATTATAATTGCACTATACAAAAATCTCTTCTTTACAACTGGTTGTTTAATCTTCCAAAAGAGTAGCAAACAAAAAACAATCCAGTAAAACGGATTGAGTAAAAACAATAATATTTTAGATAAGATGAAAAACATAGATAGTTTATAGTTTCGAGTTATTTAGTTGTATAGTTTGTGTTAAACATACAAAGTATAATTCATTTTCACGGTTCGAGTTTACTAATCAAAATATCTGTATAATATAACTTCAAACTATACAACTCCAAACTAAATAACTATTTAAATCTTTCACTCACCACCAACTCTTTGCTTCCTGGTGTATAAGTGTAAAATCCTTCTCCGCTTTTTACTCCTAGTTTTCCTGCAGTAACCATGTTAACCAATAACGGACAAGGAGCATATTTTGTATTGCCATAACCATTGTACAATACATTCATAATGCTTAAGCAAATATCTAAACCAATAAAGTCAGCCAACTGTAAAGGTCCCATTGGATGAGCCATTCCCAGTTTCATAATGGTATCAATTTCTTCAACGCCAGCAATGCCTTCGTACAAACTAATAATGGCTTCATTAATCATAGGCATTAAAATTTTATTGGCAATAAATCCTGGATAATCGTTCACCACACAAGGTACTTTGCCCAACTGTTTACTTAAAGTAACAATGGTTTCACTCACTTCTTTTTTGGTAGCATATCCATTAATAATTTCAACCAATTTCATAACTGGCACTGGGTTCATAAAATGCATACCAATTACTAATGCTGGACGTTTAGTTGCAGCAGCAATTTTGGTAATTGAAATTGAAGAGGTATTACTGGCCAAAATACAATGTGCAGGTGCTGCTTCATCTAATTGTTTAAATATACTGAGTTTTAAATCTATGTTTTCGGTGGCAGCTTCTACTACTAAATCGGCATTTTTAACTCCTTCGCTAATTGTGGTATGTGTAGTTAAGTTTTGTAAAGTTTGTTGTTTTTGTTCTTCGGTTAAACTGCCTTTTGTAACCTGACGGTCTAAATTTTTGCCAATAGTAGCAATTGCTTTTTCAAGTTGTGTAGCACTCACATCAATTAAATTCACTAAAAAGCCATTTTGTGCAAACACATGTGCAATGCCATTGCCCATAGTTCCTGCTCCAATAACTGCAATATTTTTCATATCGTTTCTTAATTTTTATGCAGCAAATGTAAACCTTACAATTGTTAGCTTTTGTTTTTGCATAAAAAAATCGGAAAGTTTATTTTCCGATTTTCAAATAGTGTTTAAAGTAAGTTTATTTTTTCTTTTTCTTGTAATCGCCTCGTTTCCAACTTTTAATAAAATCGGCCCAAGCCAAAGGATTTAAAATATTCATGGGTGGCACTTGACCAGCATAATAATATTTATTGGCTTGTTGTCTCATTTGATAATTCACTGCTTCTCTACCATCTGCAGGTAAACTATTAATTAAAATTCTGCGTTTAGCTTCATCGGTATTTTGACGAGCAATTTCATATGCATCATCTGGTATAGAACTATTCACAAAATCTCTTTCAAATTGTTCTCTAGTGGGTCTAGGTTTTAAAATAGTAGCTGGTAAGTAAGCTGTATCATTAATCATTAATTGAATAATGCTGTATTGATTTTCTCTTAAATTGGCAGGAATATCAACTGTTCTATCTTTAAAACCAATACAAGAGAACGTAATTTTATCGCCTTTTAAAACAACAATACTAAAAACACCATCACCATTGGTTAATGTTCCTCTTCCTTTTCCTTCTACAATAATACTGGCACTTGGTACTGCTCTTAAGCTGTCAGCAGTCATCACAACTCCGTACAATTGTACAATAGAATCTTTTACAGTTGTTTGAGCTTGAATTTTGGCAATGCTTGCAACAATTATTAAACAAGTAAAAAAATATATTCGTAAACGTTTAGTCATTTAGTTTTTAAGTTTCAGTAGTGTATAGATTCAAATCATCTTCAGTTTACACATCTATTAATTCAAAAGTACAAATCTTGTTCCAAAATATTCCTCTATTCAAAACTAGGTTGTATAAATCCAAACAAAGTAAACCCTCTAATGGTTTAACTTTGCCAACTCATTTCTTTTTTAACAAAAACTTTCAGCAAAATGACAGAAGCAGATATTCTTAAAGCCCTAAGTAATGTACAAGAGCCCGATTTAGGAAAAGATTTGGTAACGCTGAACATGATTAAAGATATTTCTATTGATGGCAATAATGTAGCTTTTACAATTGTATTAACTACACCTGCTTGCCCAATGAAAGATTTAATGCGTACTGCAAGCGAAAACGCCATTAAAATTTTAGTGAATAAAGAAGCCATTGTTCAAGTAAACTTTACAGCTAATACAACTAGTAAGCGTTTAGCTGGCGACAAAATTTTAGGAGGTGTTAAAAATATTATTGCTGTAGTAAGTGGTAAAGGTGGTGTTGGTAAAAGTACAGTGAGTGCAAACTTGGCATTGGCATTAGCCGAAGGGGGTGCAACAGTTGGTTTAATGGATGCTGATATTTATGGACCAAGCGTACCTATTATGTTTGGTGTACGTGGCGAAAGACCATTGATGAAAGAGGTAGATGGCAAAGGCGTAATTATTCCTTTAGATAAGTATGGTATTAAATTAATGAGTATTGGTTTATTGGTAGATGAAAAAAATGCTGTTGTTTGGCGTGGACCAATGGCTAGTAGTGCTATTAAACAATTTGTTACCGATGTAGATTGGGGCGAATTGGATTATTTAATCATTGATATGCCTCCAGGAACGGGTGATATTCATTTAACCTTAATGCAAACTGTTCCTGTTACAGGTGTTGTAATTGTTACAACTCCACAAAACGTTGCTTTGGCCGATGCAAGAAAAGGAATTGCTATGTTTGGCCAGGCTCAAATTAATGTACCCATTATTGGGTTGGTAGAAAATATGGCTTATTTCACACCAGCTGAATTGCCCAACAACAAATATTATTTATTTGGAAAAGAAGGCGGTAAGTTTTTAGCCGATGAATACGATTTAAGTTTCTTGGGGCAAGTGCCATTGGTGCAAAGTATTAGAGAAGGTGGAGATGATGGTGTGCCAGCAATGGTGGGTAACGATGAAATTTCTAAGCAAGCATTTAGAGATGTTACTGCACAAGCAGTAAGAAATATTGCTATTAGAAATGCCAATGTGCCAAGGACAAAAGAAATTGAAGTAACCGTTTAGTGTTTATATTCTTCATTAAAAATCTCCATTCATAATACATTATATGAATGGAGATTTTTGTTTTAATACATTTACTGTATGTACAATCTTCCATATTTTAAAACAAATGATGCAACTGAAATAATTGAATTTATGCAGCAACATTCATTTGCAATGATCACAGGTATTAATGCTGAAAATAAACCAGTAGCTACTCAGTTGCCCTTTTTAATTAAAGAAAGAAATGGCGATATTTTTTTGCAGGCTCATGTAATGAGAAATGCCAATCATCACCAGGCATTTATAAATAATGCCAATGTTTTAGTAATATTTACCAGCCCACATTGTTATGTAAGTGCAAGTTGGTATGAAAATAAACAACAAGCTAGTACTTGGAATTATATGGCTGTTCATGCAAGTGGAACAGTACAGTTTTTAGGCGAAGAAGCTTTGTACAATATGTTACAAGAACTTACCGCTCAATACGAAAACAATGAAGCCTCCCCTGCATCTTTTGAGCATTTACCCAAAGAATATGTAGAGCGATTAAGCAAAGCCATTGTTGCATTTGAAGTAAAAGTTACTGCGTTAGAACATGTGTTTAAACTAAGTCAAAATAAAGATGCAGTAAGCTTTGCCAACATTATTCAACAACTGAATAAAGGAAATGCAAGTGAACAGTTTATTGCTCATGAAATGCAGCGATTTCTATCAAACTATTAATTATGGAGAAGATTTAAGAAGTAGTTAATTATTTAGCTATTTTCTGAAGCAGTTTTTCAATTTGTTCATCTTTCTTCGCTAGTTGTTGCAACAAAGCATCAAGCACTTTAGAATCTATGATGTTATTTTGCTGCCCCACTGTACTATCATTTGCAGTAAAGTTCATAATAATGGGTGTTGAACTTTTAATGTCATCTACACTCACACCAAGCACATTAGCTAAATCCTCCAAAGTTTTTTCATCGACTTTGGCTCTTAAATCTTTTTCAATATCACTCAATGTATTTTGTTTTATACCTATTTTTTTGGATACATAATCTTGAGAATATCCACGAGCAATTCTTATAGAAGCAATTTTAGCACCGTACATATTAAATAGTTTAATCAAAAATATATTTATAAATCTATAAATTATCTACATTTTCCGATAATTAATTTGATGCAAAATAATAAATATTTATATATTATTGATATAATTTTATAATTAATTATTATCTAACATATAAAAACTTAAATCCATGAAACCGTTAAAACTTTTAATTGCTTTTTGCGTTATTTGTTCTTCATTGTTTTCCTGCAAAAAAGTAGGGATACAAGAAATTAGTACTAATGACCCAAGTATTTCGGAAATATCTCAGTTTGAATCACATGATACTAATTTTACATTTAAAAATCTTTTACTAGAAAGTTATAATTATGATCAATCTGTATTTATATCACAAGAACGAACGAATGGAAATTTCCTTTATTTGCACCGTTACAATATTCCAAATACTGAATATAATTTATATGAGCTCACTGAAGTAACTCCAGGTAATATTTACCCCTTATTACATTCATATTATATTACACTTGATGCTATAACTCAAGCAAATTTAGAAGATTTTCCTAAAGAGAATGGTGAAATGTATATTTATGCGAATAGCAATTTCTATGCAGGCGGAAATGAAAGAATTAAAGTAATATATTTAGATAATACATATGATTTGGAAGCATTACCACTAACACCAGAGGATGGTGCAGAAACACCGATTTGTTATAATTATTACTTATTAACCTATAATTTAGCAACAGGAGAAATACTTAGTGAAGAGTTTTTGTTTACTGTTTGTGACTTGCCTAATTCTGGAGGTAGTGGCGGAGGAGGTGGAAATGGTGGCAATAATAACGGTGATGATGGGAGTGATGATAATGAAGACGAAGATGAAACGTTATCAAGTGAATTGGTAGAATGGGAGGTATCTACTTATCCTAATCATTGGACTTTAAATTCTATTGAAAAATTAAGTGGAATTAGAAGAGTAACTGAACGTGAGGGAGGACATTTTACAGAAATTAAACATGAGAATGTTTACTTTTTTTCTGGAAACCTAAAATGGAATTGGGAAAAAATAGCAATGGCAGGTTCATTAGTTAATCCTCAACTTGCAAAAATGCACATAAAGGGGTGGATTAAAGCAAAGCCAAACAACGTTCTGTACCCCTATGAAGAGCCTGCTGAAAATTTTCAATCTTGGAAATTTAAAGATGTTTTTTAATGAATATAAAAATAAACAGGTATAAAAAAAGCTATGCTATCATATTTACTTTGATTACAGTTGTGTTATTTAATGCATGTGATAAAAAGCTTGCACCTTATTGCGGAAAAGTACATTTTATATGTAAAGAATACGATAGTTTAAATAAAGATCTTAATGTGAAAGTTAGTATGTTCCCGGAATTTTACGGATGGTGGTATAAAGATAGTTTTGCTATAGAAGAAATTAAGAAACTTGTATTCATTACAGAAAATAATATTCGTACTGTTAGTAGAGAATTTATTTACTATCAGTTTGTAGATATCAAAGCAGCAAGTTTTTATCTATATCATAACTTTTCGGACACAGCCTCTTTTTTTGAAAAATTTGATACAAGCAATAAGAATATTGCAGGTACAATCTATCCATTTTATCTGTTCAAAAAAAATGTATTGTCTTCTGTTAAGTTAACTGATACAATCATCAATGATATTAAATTCAGTAAGCATCAATATTTTAACAAAGAGGATACAGCAGAAACAAATGAAACCATAGTACTATTTGAAATGTATGGTAGAAAAAGAACCTTATTTGATTTTGGATGGCGTTATTCACCATCTTTCTCTTATGCTATTAAAAGACAGGATATTTTGAATACTAAGGAAATGCCAGATAGAGTTTCTTGGGAAATAAACTTTGATAGGGACTCTCTTACCCAAGAAGAACATAAAGTCTTTGCTGCTTGGGCAAAAAAGGCTATTGAGAATCCCTTAACTAAAAAAGCAAACGAAAAAATTCCTTGATGATTTTTGATTATCAATATTATCTAGAACAGCGTTTTTAATTTTTTCTTAATTCAATTGTGGGTCTAAAGGATAGTGAATCATTTGGCTGTATTCGCCACCTAAATCTTTTAATGCATCTTTCCAAATAGCATCAATATTTTTATTGAATACTAAAGATTTTGTACAATCTCTCGTAATCCAACTTTTGGTGTTCAATTCTTCCTCTAATTGTCCTTCGCCCCAACCACTATAGCCAATAAAAAAACGAATGTCTTTAGGTTTGAGTAGTTTGTTTTTTATTAGTTCTACAACTTCTTCAAAGTCTCCTCCCCAATAAATGCCATCTCTAATTTCCATTCCTCCTTCAATTAAATCGGGTCGGGTATGTAAAAAATGAACTGTATCTTTTTGTACCGGACCACCATAAAATAAAGGAAAATTAAAGCCTTCCAAATCGGTAATCATTTGCCCCAATGGTTGATCGTATAATCTATTGAGTACAAAGCCAAAACTTCCTTCAATTTGATGGTCGCAAATAAGTACCACCGTTCTGGCAAAATTGGGATCTTTTAAAAAGGGATCTGAAATAAGTAATATACCTGGATGAATTTCAATCATATTGAAAATTAAGAATTTACACTAAATCACAAAAAAATAGTTTTGCAAATTGCCGTTAAATGCTTGATAAATTAATAGAAGACACGTAATGAACTTTTATAGCTGCTTATATTTGTTACAATGAAGAAAACTTTACCCATTATTGTTGTTTTAATTAGTCTTTCGTTACTAGGCTTAATTGTGTTACAGGCATCTTGGCTAAAAAATTTACTTGAGGTACGTCAAGCCCAATTACTAAATAAAGTAAAAGATGCTACCACACATGTAGCAAACGATTTAAGTAAAGCTGCTTTTAGTGGCCCTACTATTCGTTTGCCAAGAAGGCAACCTAAAGTTGCCGCAGCCGAATTGGCCTTTAGAATTTTACGTCCGGTGAGTATTGAAGATAAATTTACACGAGAAGAAATTCATGCAAAACTTAAAGAAGCGTTTAAGGGTGAAGAATTGAAGCAAATGCATTTTGAATTTGCTATTACCAACAGCGAAGGTGATTATGAAATGCAATCTGATAATTATGCAAAAGAATTTTACGATACAATATCGAACAAAAGAATTGTGAATTTTATTTTGCCTGAATCGGGGTCAGATTTTGATGGTATTGCACAACCAGAACTAATGGTGGTGATTGTTCCTGATTTCAAAGAACAAGTTTGGAAAAATTTGCAATGGATTATTGCCGGAGCCATATTTTTTATGCTCATTATTATTGCAGCATTTTATGTTACCCTGAAAAGTTTATTCAATCAAAAAAAATTGAGTGAAATAAAAAGTGATTTTATTAATAATATGACGCATGAGTTTAAAACTCCATTGGCTACTATTTCTTTAGCTGTAGATGCTATTAGAAATGAGAAAGTAATGAATGATGCCGATAAAATGAAGTACTTCAGTGGTATTATTAAAGAAGAAAATAAACGAATGAATAAGCATGTAGAAACCATACTACAGGCTGCTTTAATGGAAAGACAAGAATTGCAGTTAAACCTTACATCTATTAATGTAAACGAGGCATTGCAACAAGTTATTGAATCATATCAATTACAATTGGAAGAAAAAAATGCTACAATAGAAACCAGCTTTTTAGCTAAGAAAAATTTAGTAGAAGCCGACGAAATACATTTCAAAAATTTATTGTCTAATTTAATTGATAACGCTATTAAATATTCAATTGAAAGTTTACTTTTAAAAATTTCAACTACTAGTAACAATAAAACAATTACCATTAAAATTGAAGACAATGGTATTGGTATGAGCAGAGAAAGTATAAAAAGAATATTTGAAAAATTTTATAGAGCTCATACTGGTAATATACATAATGTAAAAGGATTTGGTTTAGGTATGAGCTATGTAAAAACGGTAATTGATGCACATAAAGGAAAAATTAAGGTAGATAGTACATTGGGTAAAGGCAGTTGTTTTACTGTTGAATTACCTTTAGCTAAATAAAAAATAGTAACCTGCCATTTCCATAACATAAGCTATAGTTAAATGCAGCAAAATACCCCCTTTAATAGTTTGGTATTCGTAAGCAATTAAACCCAATAAAATTCCACCCAAAAAAGAAGAAATACATTCTAATAAAGGTTTACCAAAATGTATTGTGCAATAAAACATTGCCATTGCTACAATACATGCAACACCGCAGTATCTAGCTAATACAATAATGAGAATATATCTAAAAAATACTTCTATAGCAATAAAATTAAGTGTATAAGCTGTTTCAAAATAAAAGGCTTTCTCAATGCTTGGGTAGTGAGTAAGTACCAATTTAATCTTTGGATAACTAGCTTGAAAACTATTGGTTGAGGCTGCTAAAATTATAAAAGGAACAATAGTTAATATCATGTAAGCATACATGTTTTTTGGAACAAGTGTAGGCTTACTAGTATTTACTAAATTTGGTTGTTTACCAATCATCCAAACAATCAAAAAACTATACAACAGTAATATGATACTTCTGCACAACCACTCAAATGTTGTATAGTAAACAGTTCTATTATTTTCAGTAAATAAATAATTTACCCAATTGGTATGCTGATAAAAGTACTGTTGAAATCCAAAAACTATAGGTGCCGAAAGAATGATAACAACAAAGGCTTTCTTTTTCCAAAATGCGTTTTCTTTGGTAAAGAAAGAATAAGCAGCAAAGCTGCTTACAAAGGCTAAAAAGTAAATTAAAGCGTAAGCAATTACTTGCAATAAACTTTTTGAATAAGCTGTTTGAATGTAATTGTATAAGTTAAAATAGTAATTAATAAAAATAAGAAGTGCTGTACAACAAAAACAAAAAAGCGTAAATGCCAAAGGAAGTTTTGCAAAAAATAGCCAATGAATTTTTTGTAAAATTGGTTTCATTAGTATTCCATTTTTCTAAGGGCTGGTGCTTTAAACCAAGTAATAATAACTACTAATAAAGTCATACTACCACCAAATATAACCGATGGCACTAAACCCATCACCCTAGATGCAATTCCACTTTCCATCATGCCCAATTCGTTACTACTATTAATAAACATAGAGTTCACTGATGAAACCCTGCCTCTCATTTCATCGGGAGTAGTTAATTGTAAAATAGTACCTCTTACCATTACACTTATTCCGTCGCACATGCCACTAAATAGCAGTGCAATAAACGAAACAAAATAAATATTGGATAAACCAAAAATAATAATACAAATCCCAAAACCAGCTACAGCCAACATCATTCTTTTTCCTTGTTGCTTACGCATAGGAAAAAGTGTAAGTAATACAATCACAATCATAGATCCCATATCTGCAGCTGCATTTAGCCAACCAAAGCCAATTGGGCCAACTGCTAATATTTTACTGGCAAACTCTGGAATTAGTGCAACTGCACCACCAAATAATACTGCGAATAAATCTAAAGAAATTGCACCTAGCATAATCTTATTATTCACCACAAAGTGCAATCCTTCTTTTACACTTTTCCATGCATCTGTTTCGTGATTCATCTTTAAAATAGGCTTCTTAGAAATGGTAGATATAGCCATTGCAGCACAAGAAACTAAAACTAAAATAATTATAAAAGTATTGTTAATGCCAACACTTGCTATTAAAAAACCTGCACTTGCGTGTCCTGTAATTGAAGCAATTAACCATGTTGATGAGCTAATATTTGCAGCAAATTGTAAAATGTTTCTAGGTACTAATTGAGCTACAATTGCATGAGAAGTTGGGCCTGCAAATGCTCTAATAATTCCTGTTAAAAAAATTATTCCATAAAAAGCATATTCCTGTGTTTTTACAGAAATATCGTTATTAAAGTAATCAGAAGTAATAATGACCAAACTCAATACGCATAATGCATAGCTAAACATGCCTCTGAGTAAAATAGTACGTTTATCATTCTTGTCTATCACATGTCCTGCATATAATGCTAAACTAAAAACAGGAATAAACTCTGATAAACCAACAAGCCCAATAGCAAATGAGCTTTGTGTAATTTCAAATAATCTAAATGCAACAACTGTTGCAACCATTCGTAAAGACATAATGAAAAGAAAACGTGCCAAAATATATCGCTTAAATTCTTTTTCCTTTAATGGCGATAATCCTTCGCTGTTAATGAGTTTTCTCATAGTATGCTTACTGCAGATTAGGGTAAAGTAAAGTAATGCTGACCGTTATCTAAATCTTTTTCCAATGCATCTAATACCACTTGAAAATGTTTTTCATTTCCTAAAAAATCTGCATTGCTAGCATCTATAAAAATGGTTTTAATATTATGCTGCTTAATATAGCTGGTATAAGTTTCTTGAAGGTTAAACAAATATTCATCGGGTATATGTTGTTCATATGCACGATTTCTTTTTTTGATATTAGCTTGCAATTTTTGCACTGGTGCATGTAAGTAAATGAGTATATCAGGGAATATTAATTGTTGGTGAATAATGTCAAATAGTTTTTGATACAATCTAAATTCTTCTTCGGGTAAAGTAACTTTTGCAAAAAGTAGGCACTTGGTAAATAAATAATCTGATACCGTAATACTTTGAAACAAATCTTTAGTATGTACCATATCTTTCAACTGCTTATACCTTTCGGCCATAAAAAATAACTCTACAGGAAAAGCATATTGTTGTTGATTTTCGTAAAATTTAGTCAAGAAGGGGTTTTCATCAAATTCTTCTAAAATAATTCTGGCATTAAAGTGCTTTGCCAATAAGTGGGTTAAAGTAGTTTTACCTGCTCCAATGTTGCCTTCTACTGTTATAAAATTATAGTTCATACAATGCGTCAAAATTAAAAGCCACAAGCATTTGAGTGGTTAAATCTTTTGCACATCTAAAGTATCCTTACAGTGTTGAAGTAGTTGTGAAATAGACTTTTTTTCAACAGGATGAACAATTTCGGCAGCTATTTCCGCCAAAGGCAATAAAGCAAATTTTCTGTTGATTAATTCAGGATGAGGTAGTTGCAGTAGAGGAGTTGAAAGAACTATACCATCAATAAGCAAGATATCTAAGTCAATAATTCTGGGTCCCATTTTTATTAACCTTTTTCTACCCATTAATTCTTCAATATTCAGTAATGCATGCATTAAATGCTCTGGTGATAAATGTGTAGTTAATTTCAAAACCTGATTTAAAAAATTGGGTTGCTCAGTAAAACCCCAAGCAGCTGTTTCGTAAACCGATGATGTAACAGAAATATTGCCACAATGTTGATTGATTAGTTCATTTGCTTTTAATAAATTACGTTCTCTATTGCCTAAATTTCCACCAATAAGTATATAAGCAGTTAATGGTTTATTTGAAAAGTCTGTCATCGAAAATAAATGGGTTAATATTTTTAATTTTTACTTTCTTATGAAAGTCTTTAGTTAAGGGGTTAAGTACAAGATTATTTTCTTGTTCAATAATTGCCGATGGTACAATAATACCAATATCTTTCTGAGTTGCTAAAAATTGATTGCCAATGTATTGACAATAGCCAGCATCGGTTTGCCAATTTTGTTTTAGTTTTTGGTAGTTGATAGAAGTAGAAATGGTATCGGCAATGGTAATTTCCATTAACTGATTCACCACAATTTCTTCATAGGTTTTTTTATGAATAAAAAGTTCTACCAATGCAAGTGAAATGGTAAAACTAGTATAAATAGCAGGCACACCAATGCTATTCCATCGGCCACCATACAATTTTGCACCAGTGCCTGATAAATCATTACTGTATATTTTTGGAGCGAAACGATAAACAGTAATCATGTGTACACATTATGAAGAATTCTGCCAACCTGATTGATAGTTTCTTGAATGCCAACAGATGTATATAGCGACTCGAAATTGAGTTTTGTGCCCATAACCTCTTTTTCTTTTTTCAACCAATTGTAAAAACTAGGAGAATTGGTAAAAGTTTGTAAACCCAATTGTATGAGTTGCTCTATGTGTAAAATTCGATCTATGTATATTGCCGAAAATGTAGAATTGTCTTTGGCATACCGCTGAAGTGTACGTTCTGAAAGATTTAAAATAGAAGCCCATTCTTTTTGTGTGAAAGGAACTTTATCGGCAATTTTTTGAAATTTTTTATAAGTAAACTCGCCAGTTGTAGGTATTTTTTTGAAACTTAAAGGAGCATAAACAGCCGTTGGCTCATTGATGGTGTTTTTTGTTTCTTCGGAAGAAATAACATACTTTTTTATAGATTGTTTTTTTGCCATTATCGTCAAATGTTATTCAAACATACGACATTTGTCTTGTAAAATTAAAAATTTCTTTTTAGTTTTTTAAATATTCAAATAGATTTGTTTTAGAATTTACTTTATGCAATCAAAATATAATCAGTCTAAGGCTTTACTTGCAATTACAAAGGCTAGTTTATTGGCTATTTTAAAAAATCCGGGATCATTGTTTTTTAGTTTGGTTTTTCCATTGGTATTTGTGTGGATTTTTGGCTCTTTTGGAAGCAATGGTTTAACAAAGTTTAAGATTGCTATTGCACAAAATTCGGATACAAGCAATGTTTTATATGGTGTTTTACAATCTATACCACTATTAAAAATTGTACATTATAACAATGAAGTTGCTCAAAAAAACGATTTGGAAAAAGGCAGATTAGCTGCAGTATTAACCATTAAAAGTTCATTTGATTCTTTAAAACAACAACATTACAATATTGAAGTAACAAGTACTACTGCAAGTGGTCCAGAAGTAATGCAACTAGTGCCTATTTTAGAAAATATTGCTGCTAAAATTTATCCAAATCCTAATCAATTAATTAGCATTGAAAAAAATATTTATACTGTTCGTCAATACAAACAAATAGATTTTGTTTTGCCAGGGCAAATTGGTTTCTCCATTTTATTTTCTACTTTATTTGGTATTGCATTTACGTTTTATAATTTAAGAGAACAATTGGTATTAAAACGTTTTTATGCATCGCCTGTAAATCGGTTGAATATTTTATTAGGAATTGGATTTAGTCGTTTGTTTTTTCAATTAATCAATGTAGTTGTTTTAATTGTAGTAGGAAAATTTCTGTTGGGTTTTACCCTTTCACATGGGTTGATTACTTTTTTTGAAATGCTTTTTTTATCTATTTTATTACTGTTGGTGTTAATGGGAGTAGCATTAATTTTTTCGAGTATTGTAAAAAGCGATTCAACAATTCCATTGCTGATTAATTTATTTGCATTGCCGCAAATGTTATTATCTGGAACATTTTTTTCTATTACTGTTTTTCCGGAGTGGATGCAAACATTGTGTAAGGTTTTGCCGTTAACACATTTTAATACGGCCATGCGTAAAATTTCGTTCGAAGGATTGAGTATTATAGATACATGGCAAAATGTTGCTGTGATTGGATTGTGGGGTGTTGGAATTTATTATTTAGTGTATAAATTTTTTAAATGGGAGTAATATCCTAGAGATTTATTTTAAAAAAGCAGTTATGCGTTTTATAAAATTAGGATTGATAAGTGTTTTCTTTTTGTTTTTAATTGTTACCTTAATTGGTTTGTTACTGCCAGCTAATGTTGTTGTAAGTAGGGCTGTAGATATTACTGCTCCTAAAGATTCAATTTTTAAAATGGTAGCCGACATCCGTCAGTGGAAGCAATGGGTTACAGGAATGAATAAAGAAGGAGTAGTTATTTCTTCAACTACTGAAGCTAATTTATTGGGTACAAATGTAAAAATTACTTCTACTAAAGATTACATGGTTTTATCTAGCTGGAAAGGTAAAAAGGGTACAACACAAGAAAGTATCATTCGGGTTATTCAAGATTCAACATCACCCAAAGCAGTTGCACAATGGCAGTTTACCGAGCATTTGAAATGGTATCCGTGGCAACGTTTTGGTTCTATGATGAACGAAGCTGTAATGGGTTCTCAGCTAGAAACCAATTTGGCTAACTTGAAAAAAATATGTGAACAGCGTTAATTAGGTAAGCTAATTTTTCCCATTGCAATTGACGGAACTCCGTTGCTATTTTTTAAAGTATTGTTGTTAGGATTACTTAAACACTCATTGGCAAAAATGGCAAACAAAACAGCTTCTTTAGCATCGGGATGAATATTTAAATCTTGCGTTGTTTGAATAGAAATGTTTGGCAACAACGTTTGTAAATGTTGCATTAATAAAGGGTTATGCATGCCTCCTCCACTTATATAAATACTATAATTATTTACTGGAACAGACATTTGTAATGTATTTACAATTGCTTCGGCAGTAAATCTGTTTAAAGTGGCCATTATATCGTATTTACTTAAATGCGTTGTATTAGATACTTCAATTGATTTATACAAATAATCTAAATTAAATAATTCTGGTCCAGTTGTTTTTGGAAATGATTGAGCAAAAAAAGGATGTTGTTTTAAGGCATCTAAAAGTGAAGAATTAAATTCGCCTTGTAAGGCAATAGTAGCATTTTCGTCAAAATTTTTTCCTGCAAATTCTTTTTGTATAAATGCATCCATGAGTGTGTTGCCTGGACCAACATCGGTACTAAAAACTTCATGTAGTTGCATGGAAGCATGTAAAAACGTAAAGTTTGCAATGCCGCCAATATTTAATAAAACTCTATGTTCTCCAGCTTTTCCAAAAATTAAATAATCGCCATATACTGCTAATGGAGCACCTTCTCCACCTGCTGCAACGTGTTTTTGCCTAAAATCACTCAGTGTAATAATACCTGTTTTTACAGCTATATGATCACCATCTCCAATTTGTAAAGTAGCATTCGGATAATTTAATTGTTTGTGTAAAGATTGTGGTGCATGATAAATAGTTTGCCCATGAGAAGCTATGATATCAACTTTTGCATTGCTTATACTCCATTTTTGTAAACATGCATTAATCATTTTTGCATGCACTGTTCCAATTAGAGCATTGAGTAAACAAAGTTTTTCTAAGCTAACTTGTTCTTTAGAAAAAATGCTCAATACATCTTTTCTAAACTCATCATTGTATGCAATTGTTTCAAAATGTTCAACAGTAATTTTTGTTGCTAAACCATGGCCAGTAAAATTGCAAACAGCAATATCTAAACCATCTAAAGAAGTGCCACTCATTAAACCAATAATTCTTTTATTGTTTTTCTTGGCAATTTCATAGAGTTTGCTAATTGTTGGGTTCATGATGGTTCAATTAATTTTAGAGTAGTAGCATACACTTTATAAAGTTCATCTTTGGTAATACAATAGGGAGGCATAATGTACACTGTATTACCCAATGGACGAAGATAAACGCCTTCTTGTAATGCTTGTTGAGTAAAGCTTATAGAGATTGAATTTAAATATTCTTTTTTACCGCTATTTATTTCAAATGCTAAAATAGTACCAAGGGTTCTAATATTGATTATATTGGGTTTATGTGCTTTTAATTGTTTAGCAAATTGTTCATGTTCATGAGTAATCCACTTTATTGTATTCAATACAGTATTCTTAAATAGTAAATGAAAACTTGCAATTGCAGCAGTACAAGCTAAAGGGTTAGCAGTAAAAGAGTGACCATGAAAAAAAGTTTTTAGTTTATCATCACTCACAAATGCTTCATATATTTTATTGGTACAAGCAGTAACACCTAATGCCATTGTGCCGCCAGTTAATCCTTTACTCAAGCAAATTATATCTGGCTTCTCTTGCATGTACTCACTAGCAAATAATTTTCCAGTTCTGCCAAAGCCCGTCATTACTTCATCGGCAATACAAATAATATTGGCTTGTTTTGCTTCATTCAAGATTTCGTTCAATAAATTAGCATTGTACATATTCATGCCACCTGCACCTTGAATTAAGGGTTCGTAAATAAAAGCAGCAATTGTATGGGCGTTTTCTTGTATAATATTTTTAATGGAATCTATGTTGTTAAGGGTAGGCGTATCTATAAAAATTACTTCAAACAACAAATCGTTAAAAGCCATCGTAAATACACTTCTGTCACTAACACTCATTGCACCAAAAGTATCTCCATGGTAACTGTTTTTAAAAGCCAAAATTTTATTTCTCCTTTTGCCTTCTATCTTCTGCCTTTCATCTTCTGCCTTTTCCATATTCCACCAATATTGAATAGCCATTTTTAATGCTACCTCTGTTGATGTACTTCCATTATCGCTATAAAAAATTCTTGCAAAATTGCCGGGTAAAATAGTTAATAATTTTTCGGCTAATTCAACTGCTGGTTCATGTGTAAATCCTGCAAAAATGACTTGCTCAAGTTGTAAAGCTTGTTGGTATAATTGCTCTGCAATGTAGGGATGTGCATGGCCATGGATGGTTACCCACCAACTGCTAATAGCATCTATATAAGAATTGCCTTTGTCATCAAATAATAAGCTGCCATTTGCTTTTACAATTGGTATGGGAGGCAATATGTTTTTTTGTGGAGTGAATGGATGCCAAATAACTTGTTGATCTCTTTCTGCTAAACTCATATAGCAAAAGTAATTGCAAGAGATTGTTGATTATTTATTTTTTGCATTATTTCTTATCATACTGCCATAATCCCAATGATTATTTAAAGCATGTATGATCATTGCAATGCGTTTGGTTTGTGTTTCTATCGTTTTTGCAGCATCAATCCATTTACTAAAATAGTTTTGATGCCCCTTGGTAAGTGTATTGAAAAAAGCCAATGCTGTTGGTTCGTCTTGTAAACATTCTATTAGTGATTCGTTTAGAACATATCCAATCTGGTCTTCTTCTATTGATACAAAAACACTATCATTTTTTCTTTTTTGTAGTAGTTTTCTAATAGTATTGTTCAATGGTAAAATATATTTTCCTTCGCCCATTGGTATTAATGCAATTGCTGTAATATCAATAGCATCAATTTTACCTTTTACAGGAAAACTTTTTTTATAATGAGGTTTTAACAATTGAGCTTGTTCTGCTGAAATTTCAATATAGGTCCAACCAGTTTTTTCACCTTGTTGATTAAATTTCTGTATGGTAGTATTAAATTGAATCATTTAATAATTGAGGGTATTTAATTTTTCTTATTAGTGCATTAATAGCAATCAGTATTTTTTGTTCTTGAATAGCTATTGTTTTTGCGGTATAAATGTATTTAATCCATTTGTTTTGTTGGGCTTCTGTTAAGCTATAGAAAAAACTATATGCTTTCGGTTCATCTTTTAAACATTCAATCAATTGTGCAGGAATTTCTAATGGGCTTTCATCTAAATATAACTCAATATAAATGCTATCGCCTGCATGTTTATTTAGTTTTTTTCTTGTAGCAGCTTTTACGGGTAAAAAAAGTTTTCCATTGCCTAATGGCATTAATTTATATTGCTTTAGCTCTACAGTATCAATAATGCCACTTACTTGTACCCAACCAAAAGGATTGTTTTTATTAGGTTGAATTTCATTTAATTCGGTGTAAGTCCAACCACCTTTTCCTTCAAATTTTTTTAAAATACAATTCTTTTTAACTAGTAGTTTCATTGGGTTTTAAAAATTGTAAGTTACGTTGAATACCCTTGAATTTACTACGTTTTAAGGGTGAATCTTTAAAAATTATTTTAAAACTTTCTTCGGTTAATTCTTCCCATTGTTGTGTTGTAAAATTGAGTATTGCTGGTATGGGTGAAAAATTAATTTCTGTGGTGGGTTTATTAAATCTGTTCCATGGGCAAACATCTTGGCAAGTATCACATCCAAACATCCAATTATCAAATTTACCTTTCATGTTTTCATCAATCAATGCATCTTTTAACTCTATGGTGTAATAACTAATGCATTTACTGCCATCAATTTCTTTGTTGGGTAAAATGGCTTCTGTTGGGCAATGATCTATGCATTTGGTACATGTACCACAATAATCTTTTGCAAATGGATTATCGTACAATAATTCAATATCTACAATTAATGTAGCAATAAAGTAAAAAGAACCGCTTTGTTTGTTAATTAAGTTTCCATTTTTACCAATCCAACCAAGCCCACTTTTTGTTGCCCAAGCTCGTTCTAAAACAGGAGCACTGTCTACAAAACCTCGTCCATTTATTTCACCAATAGAAGTATTTATGATATATAAAAACTCTTTTAGTTTAGCTCGTATTACATCGTGATAATCTTTGCCCCAAGCGTATTTGGCAATTTTAATATGATTATTTTTTGGTAATTCATTCGGAAAATAATTCAACATTAAAGTAATAACACTTTTAGCTCCCGGAACCAGTTTTTGAGGGTTCACTCTTACATCAAAGTGGTTTTCCATGTACTGCATTTTTCCATGAAACCCTTTATTTAACCAGCTTTCAAGCCGTTTGGCATCTTCATTTAAAAATTCGGCTTTAGCAATTCCACAATATTGAAAACCCAATTGTTGAGCCGTTTTTTTTATAAGAATGGTATTTGAACTTTGTAATTTGATAATAATATTATTTTGTAGATTAATGTTTGCTCCCTAAATTAGTTGCATATTTTTAAATACCATACATGAAACAACTAACTGCTTTTTTATTTTTAAGCATGGTGTATTTTTCTCATGCTCAAAATGTTCGTACCAATGTTAAGTTTGGCGATGTGTCTGCCGCCGATTTTGCTACAAAAGTATACAGTATTGATAGTAATGCACAAGCTGTTGTATTATTTGATTATGGCAATGTAAAGTATGAAGGTAACAACTCTGGCTTTTTTAATGTTGTTTATAAATACCATAAGCGTATTCATATTTTAAATAAAAATGCCTTTGATTTGGCAACTATCGAAATTCCATTGTACAAACGAGGTCTTGAAGAAGATAAAATTGAAAAATTAGAGGCCATTACACATAATTTCGAAAATGGAAAAGTAGTGTCTAAAAAAATTGATAAGAGTTCTATATTTAAAGATAAAGCCAATAAATACACCACTATTCAAAAGTTTACTTTACCTGATTTAACTGAAGGCTGTATTATTGAATATATGTATACTATTAGTTCTCCAACTCCCAGTACTATTAGAACTTGGTATTTTCAAGGAAGATATCCTGTATTATGGAGTGAGTATAATACCACTATTCCGTCTTGGTATTCTTTTGTAAGAACTAGGCAAGGATATATTCCATTTGTAAAAGATTCATCTTATGTTAGTTCCGAATATTATTCTTTATTAGTGCCTGGAGAAGCTGCTATGGATAGAAGTGAAGTTTATAGTGGTAATATACCTTCCACAATTACAAAATGTGCTCAACAAAATATTCCTGCTATTAAAACAGAAAATTTTGTTTCCTCTATTCGAAATCATATTTCAAATATTAGTTTTCAGTTATCTGCATTTCGCCCTTTTGATGGTAGTCCTAGACGTATTGGAGGAAATTGGTTAGATGTGATTAGTGATTTAATGAAGAGAGAAGATTTTGGAGCCGAATTATCAAAAAGTGCTGGTTGGCTTGAATCGGAAGCTAAAACAATTTGTTTAGGTATTGTAACAGATAGAGAAAAAGCAAAAAAAATATTCACTTTTATAAGAGATAATTTTACTTGTAACGATTATGATGATTATAGCATGAATCAACCTTTAAAGAAGGTTTTTCAAGCTAAAAAAGGAAATGTTGCTGAAATTAATTTGCTTTTAATTGCTATGTATCATTCAATAGGGTTAACTGCAAAGCCTGTTATTTTAAGTACTAGAGAAAATGGTAAAGCTCCGGTTGTGTATCCTATTTTAAGCAGATTTAATTATACTATTTGTCAATTAGAATTAGGAAATGAAAAATTACTCATAGATGCAGCTCATAAAAAACTGGGATTTGCAAAATTGACATCTGAGTGTTACAATGATTTTGGAAGAGTGGTAGATGAACAAATGCCAAGTTTAGTAAACTTATCTCCCGACTCATTATTAGAGGCTAAATTAACTTCTGTTTATATTATTAATCCTGAAGAAGGTGGAGGAATGTTTGGAACATTTAAATCAACCTTAGGCTATTTTGAGTCTTTAGATATGAGGGAAGAACTTGAAAAGAAAAAGAAAGAAGAAGTTTTTGCTGATATTAAAAAATCATATAGCTATGAAATAGATTTAAGTAATACTGCATTAGATTCTTTGGAAGTATTTGAAAAACCTATTGACTTGAAATACGATTTTAAGTTTTCATTAGATGAAGACATTATTTATTTTAATCCAATGTTAACCGAGGCATATAAAACAAATCCGTTTAAGGCATTAACAAGATCTTATCCTGTAGAAATGCCTTTTAAATCATCGGAAACATACATTTTAAATATGGAAGTTCCTGAGGGATATGCAATTGATGAAATGCCTAAAGGTGCAAGAATTAAGTTTAACGAAAACGACGGAATGTTTGAATATTTAATTGGAAAAGTGGGTAAATCACTTCAATTAAGATGTTCTTTAAAAATGAATATTGCCAACTTTAGTATTGATGACTATGCTACTTTAAGAGATTTTTATGGATTTATTGTACAAAAGCAAAGTGAGCAAATAGTATTTAAGAAAATTAAAAAGTAATTTATGTTAAAGCGTTTATTGTTGCTATCTTTTTTTGCTCCTTTGATGCTTATTGCTCAAAAGTATGCAGTTAATAAAATTCCAGATTCGTTAAAAGAAGGAGCCAATGCAGTTAAGCGAAATGAAGAATTAGTCATTAGTATTAAATCACCAAGTAAAGCCATCATTAAAAATAAGTATGCGATTACTATTTTAAATGCTTCGGGCGATAGGTTTGCTTATTACTATAATTCTTACGATAAGCTAAGTAGCTTACAAGATATTTCAGGTTATTTATACGATGCAGAGGGAAAAGAAATAA
>CALRVE020000042.1:0-29964 GCA_943371535.1 Asaia bogorensis
TATTTTGCATAAAAGCAGCTAAATGTAAAGGTGCAAAATCCGAAAATTCAACTCTTCCAATCATTGCACCATGTTTGAGTAATACTTTCACTTTAGCAGTATCGCCTTTTACCGTTGCCAGTAATATCAATGTTTTTGAAACATTGATATCGGGTACTACAAAATTTATTGCAGGATTAAGTTGAGTGAGTTGCTTATCTAATACGTCGGCTGTAGTAGTATTATCTAAAATTATATTGAATAAGCTACTCAAATATTGATGTTGTTCTTGTATAAATAATTCATTTTTCAACAAGAAACTAATATGGTTAAACTGTTTTAAATCAGCAATTTGTAACAGTGTTTTCGGTGCATCATTTACTGAATAAATAAATGTACTATCGGTTTTTGCTTTTGCACTCAAAAGTAAATAAGTGGCAGCAGCATGGTTATTTACAACTGCTAATGAAATGGGTCTGAAACCCAATTTTGTTGCTTTATTAATGGCTGCTCCTTTTTTTAATAACCACTGCAAGCTGTAAACAGCATTTTGTCTTGCTGCATAATGTAAAGCTGTAAATCCACTTTGTTCATCTTCTTCATCAACATCATATCCTGTAGCAATTAATTGTTGAATTGTTAGTGTATCGTTTTTAGAGGCTGCGGTAAATAATTGCCCTTTTTCTCTATCATTATATTGCCATAATTCAAAATCCGAATAATTGTTAAATCTTCTATTCGTTGGTCTTTGTTTTCCTTGCGACAATTGTTGTACTTGTTGTTCAACATAATGTTTCAGTTCAGACACTGTAATAGATTGATCTTTATTTAAATCTCCTTTACCCGATTTTAAAGCAGATAATAACGCATAAGTAAAAAGCCCATTTTTATATTTTGCATCTTCATAAGCAAACTCAGTACCAGCCGATGCAGCAATAATGGTTAATCCTGCTCCTTTATTTAAATTTAAAAAAACCGATTGTAATAATTCAAGATCAGTAGTTTCTTTTTGTTTATTTCTTAAACTTACTCCCCTACCCGTTTGCTTCACATTAATGGTATCAATTGTATTTTTTGTAAAACCACTTACTTCATCAATCAAACCACTGTTACAAGCATCAATCAACAAAATTTTTTTTCTTGCAGTATTTTTATTTAACACGTTTTCAAATTGTTCAATTGGTATACCGTTGATTTCAGGATTGTCTAAATCTATATCGTAGGTTGAACAGAAGTAATTGCCTTTTTTATCTAAAACACCATGCCCTGCAAAAAAGCATAATACCACATCTTGTGGTTTGGCTGGTTGTAAAAAGTGTTCAATTTTTTGTAGTGCATTTTTATTTACATCTTCATTTATAATAGTTGAAACATTTACACGGGTAAATGATGTTGATTTTGCTAAAACATTGGCCAAATCTTCAGCATCTTTTGATGCATAAGTTAAATTATAATTGCTGTTTTTATAATTTGCAATACCAAGTGTAACAACCCAAAGTGCTGGTTTTTCGTTGGTTATTTTATTGACAACAATATAATCGTGATTGGATTCATTTTTTTGATCATCATAAAAACAAACCTCAATTCTATTCAGTTTATCGGTTATGCCAATTTTCTCTGCTACAATAGTGGCAGTTTTATTGATTATTTTTTTGCCTTCGTTTAAAAATAATGCAGTACCATTTACCCATATTTGATAAGCACTTACATTGGGGCTGTTATGTTTGAACTTTAGATCAATGGTATTATCATTGGTGAGTAATGGAATGTTGAAAGCATTGATGATGGATGCTTCAAAAGATGTGGTACGTGTTTTATTGGCTGAAATTCTTTTCTCAACAATTTGGTTGAGCTGTGCAATTAATTTAGGCTTTGCTAAACCTGTTGATGCAAGTAATTGATCTGGTCTGTTAAATAATCGATCAAACTCTTCATAGGGTAAAATATATCCTTTTTCATTTTTGATAATAAAAGAACTATAATTTCCACCACCTGTAAAATAACCATTGGGCAGTATAAATATGTATGAGGGCTGCACTTCTGTTTCAATGGGCACTGTAGCTAAAAGTTTATACAAATTAGTAGAGCTTTGAGTATTCCATACAAGTGTTTGCTTATCGCTACTTACAGAAACCAATAAAGATGAATTGGGATCAATGATTAGTTGCTTTACATAATGATGATAACCCAATGTAATCATCTCTTTAGTTGCAAAATGATATCGGTAGATATAATCGTTACGAATAAAAAATACAAATTGATCATCGTTAGAAAAAACAGGCTTTTCTCCTGCAATATTTAATATTACTTCGCTATTTGTTTCGTAATTGTACAATATATTTTCTGGCAATAAAATAGTGGACGAATGATTGCTGAACGAACCACAATAATCAAACCCCACCAATGAATTAGAATAATCTTTCTTCCATACAATTTTGCCTGTTTCAACATTTATAAGAAATGATTGCAAGCCTCCAAAGTTATTATTAAAGGTTTCCACATAAATGATGGGCAGCTTCTTGTGTAAAGCAATATGATTAATGATTTGTTTAGTATCATTTTTAGACGGACGAAGGTCTAATTCGTATTTCAATTGTTTTTTTTGAATATCATAAATCTGAATAATACAAAGCTTAGGATAGTAAGCAGGAATAATTAAATATTGTTCATTAGAGGTGGTATAGAAATTATTTAACCCTGTAAAACTGCAATTTTCTGATATTTTTTTGCTTTTAGGTTCTTCAGAAATTTTATTTAAATTCGGAACTATTCTATATAAAAAATTACTAGAATTGGCATTAAAAAAATTAATACCACAACCATCTTTTACTATTTTAATCTTTGAATTGGGTAAAATTTGTATCTGCTCGGCACGAAAAATTTCTTGTTCTAAAGGTTCTTTTTTGATGGTGCAATTGGCAAAATTAATACGAACAGGAATGTGATTAAATTTAGTAACTGCATGTGCAATACCTGGTTCAATAAAAGAAATATTTTGAAATAAACTAATTGAGTTATTTAAAGTAAAAACTTCTTTTTTCTTTAAATAGTCAATACAAAAAACTTTATCCGACGAACTGATAAATACAATATTTCTTGCATCATTTGTTACCATATCTTCTACAAAATCAAAAGAAATTTCCGACACAATTTCTTCTGTTTTTTCATTACTAAATACATATAATTTTTTTGAATTTATTTGGTTGTGATTGCTTTTTTGTTTAGAAACATAAAATGCCTCACCAGAAGAACTTACAGCAAAAGGATGATTTCTTCTTTTAAAATGATCAACCTCATTTAGGGGATGTTTTTTTAAAATATTGCCCGAAGTTTCATCCAATAATGAGAAGAAATTGTTTGTCAATAACCAAATACCGCCTTTTTTATTACTCTTAAATGAAGCTGTAATTTCATTAGAATGATTTACCGAATTCCACTTAGAAATCCATGTATTTTGACTATTCAATATAAATAAATTGGTTGAAGTAGCCATCCATAAATGATTGTTAATGAGTTGAAAACAGTTGAGTTGATCGGTTGATGCTAACTTTGAACTTATAGAAGAAATTTTATTAGAGTTTAAGTTAATTGAAAATGCCAAATAGCCTGTTTTTGTAAAATAGTTATTCAACACATCGGCTATTAACCAAAGCTCATTGGTTGCATAATTGATTTGCATAAAATTGCCACTATTTAAACTAACCTTTAATGAATCTGCTAGAGGATTTACATGCACCACATTGCTAATAGTTGCATCTTTTAGTTGATACGTTATTAAAAAACTACTATCAGGATAAGACCCATTACTTTGCAATGTAATGAGCGTTTGATTGTTGTTATTGATTAGTATTGCCTTTATTTCAACTTTACCAGTTATAGAAACTCTTTTATAAATTACTCGTTTGTTAATATTATAAAAAATAAGTTCTTTATCGCTACCATAACTAACTAAATATTCACCTGAGCTATCTGTATCAATTAATTTTACTTCGTAACCCGAATGAAAATTTTGCAAAACTAAATCGCTATTATTTTGACTATTGGCAACTAAAAAAACACACCAAAAAGCAACTAGTAACTTTATTTTAGTTTTCATACAATAGCAATTTAATTATAAAGCTTCAATTTATTCAGTACATTTTTTATGTGTAGCAACTTCTCTCCTCCTATATTTGTTTTATGAAGCCTATTAGTTTCATTATCATCACTTATAATCGTGCAAACGATACGTTAGAACTATTGCACAACATTAGTTCACTCAATCGTGCAACAGAGCTGTTAGAAGATGTAATTATTGTAAACAATGCTTCAACAGAAGACTATACTGATATAAAGGAATACATTGAAGATCACGATTATATTCCCTTTAAATACATTGATGCACCAAGCAATTTAGGCGTTACAAAAGGTAGAAATTTTGCATTGCAATTTGCCAAAGGCGATATCTGTATTTTTTTAGATGATGATGCCATTTTGCAAAATAAAGATGCTCTTGAAAATACCATTCAATGCTTTCAACAAAAAGGTATTGATGGAAGAGAAATTGCCATTGTATCGTTCAAAGTATTGTATTACCAAAATTTAGCAATGCAGGTAAATGCTTTGCCACATAAAAAGTTTGAACAATACAAAAACAAATCTTCTTTTTTTACTTATTTTTTTGCAGGTGGAGCTCATGCAATAAAAAGAAATGTATTAGACGAAGTTGGTAATTTACCAGAAGAGTTTTTTTATGGTATGGAAGAATACGATTTAAGCTATCGTATCATAGATAAAGGTTATTGCATTCAATACAACAATTCTATTGTAATGCTGCATAAAGAAAGTCCTTTAGGCAGAAAACCCAAACACGAAAAGCTAAGAATGATGTGGGTGAACAAAAGCAAAGTAGCTTATAGGTATTTACCCAAAGGTTACTTTATTACCACTGCTATTATGTGGAGTTTTCAATTTTTAAGAGAAACCAATTTTAATGTAAAAGGATTTTTTATTGGTTGGAAAGAAGTATTTCAAATACTTTCTACCGAAAAAAGAACACCATTAAAAAGAAGTTCATTGGTTTATTTAGAAAATACCGAAGCTAGACTTTGGTATTGATTTTACTAGTTAATAAGTTTATTGGTTTAGAGAGTTTAATAGTTTAAAGGGTTTATTTAGATTTCAATAATTCATTAATTCACCAATTCGTTAATTCGCTAATCCTTCAATTCCTGTAAATATTTCAAAAACAACTCTAATCCTTTTCGTTTATTTTCATCTAAATTATAGCTTATATTTTCAGTGTAATATTTTTTTAAGTCGTACATATCAAAAGGATTTTCAGCCACCACTTCATCAATATGTTTTAAACCAAAACCATTGGCCCTATTAAATCCATCTAAAAAATCTTCAGGCAACTGTTTATTAGCAACCCAAGCAGCAAAAACAAAAGGCAAACCTGTAAAATCAATCCAACTTTTGGCTAAATCGTATACAAAAGTTGAAATTTTGAGTTGTTCCAAAGCTCTATCACCAATTACAACACCTGCAGTAGTGCCTTTAATTTCGTTTCTAAAATCTTTCCCCCCATCTACAAATTCAACTTCTTTTTTCCAATAATATTTCAATAAAATTTTACATAAATTAACCGAAGTTCTGCTTTGATAATCTAGTAAAACTCGTTCAACTTTATTTAATTCAACTTCGCTAAATAAGCACACACTTGCTACTTCTTGTACTGCTCCTATGCAATAATTGGTTACAATATGAGCTTCTTTTAGTCTAGGTATAATAGCTACAGGAACCAATCCAACATCCACTTCATCATTCAGCAACATGGCAGCAATATTGGCAGGATAATCTTCAATCAATTCAATTTTATCCATCAAACCACTTCTCTTAATTCCGTACAACAATGGCTTTGTGTTTTTATAACTCACTGCCCCAACTTTAATCTTCTTCAATTCATTTACATTTGCGGCAAAGAAAACATTTTTTTGGGAACGAACAGCAGAATTACTGTTGAACCACTAAGACACAAAGGCACGGAGTTACACAAAGTAATTGCTCAGTGAAACTCCATTACTCCTTTGCTCTGTGGTAATGAAAAATTTAACCACAAAGACACAAAGAACACAAAGTATCACAAAGTATTTTCTCAGTGAAACTCTATTACTCTTTTTCTCTTTGGTGAAAAAAGTTCATTAAAGTTCATAACCTTGAAGAGTGCGACGCCACAAGTGTTGAACAAAGATTCAAAAGCTGGTTACCAAAAAACACTTCTTTAAACTACTAAACTTTTAAACTTTAATAAACTTCTCATACATGGAACTAACATCACTCACCGCTATTTCTCCCATTGACGGACGTTATAGAAAACAAGTAGCTCAATTAGACCAATTTTTCTCAGAATTTGGTTTAATAAAATATCGTGTAATAGTAGAAATAGACTACTTTTTGTTTTTAGGTGATAAGAAATTTTTTAAGGTTTCCCCGAAATTGAAACAACATTTAATAGATGTAAAAAACAATTTTAATTTAGTTGATGCTCAACAAATTAAACAAATTGAAGCTGTTACCAATCACGATGTTAAAGCGGTTGAATATTTTTTAAAAGAACAATTGGATAAAGCAGGTGCTAGTAATTTAAAAGAATGGATTCATTTTGGTTTAACTAGTCAGGACATTAACAACACTGCCATTCCATTAAGTTGGAAAGATTGTATGGAGCATGAATATTTACCAGCAGTTGTTAATACATACAATGCTTTACAAGGTTTAGCTAAACAATGGAATAAAATTTCAATGTTGGCTCGTACACATGGTCAACCTGCCTCCCCTACTGTTTTAGGTAAAGAAATTATGGTGTTTACTGAGCGTATTTACGGACAAATAAAATTATTTACGGCTGTACCTTATGCAGCAAAGTTTGGTGGTGCTACTGGTAATTTCAATGCTCATCAAATTGCTTTTCCAAAGAAAAATTGGATTGATTTAGGTAACGAATTTGTAAACAATGTATTGGGTTTAGAACGTATGCAGTTTACTACTCAAATTGAACAATATGATAATTTGGCTGCTCAATTAGATGCCATGAAACGCATTAATACGATTTTGATTGATTTATGCAGAGACATGTGGACGTATATAAGCATGGATTACTTTAAACAAAAAACCAAGAAAGGTGAAGTAGGTAGCAGTGCCATGCCACATAAAGTAAACCCAATTGATTTTGAAAATGCAGAAGGAAATTTAGGCATTGCCAATGCTTTATTAGAACATTTATCTGCTAAATTACCGATCAGTCGTTTACAAAGAGATTTAACCGATAGCACTGTTTTAAGAAACTTAGGTGTACCTGTTGCACATACAATTTTAGCGATAAAATCTTTAGAAAAAGGCTTAAATAAATTATTGTTGAATGAGGCAAAAATTAAAGAAGATTTAGACAATAATTGGGCTGTAGTTGCAGAAGCAATTCAAACTATTTTACGTAGAGAAAACTATCCAAATCCGTACGAAGCTTTAAAAGATTTAACTCGTGGAAAAGATAAAATTGATAAAGTTGCCATTCATGAATTTATTGCTCAGTTAAAAGTAAGTGCAACATTGAAAAAGGAATTAAAAGCCATTACACCACATAATTATATTGGAGTAAATCCTATTTATTAATAGGATGATTTTATAATAACTTAAAAAAGGGCAATGATTGAAACTGTTTCAATCATTGCCCTTTTTTTGAATTCATACCATTTGTTGTGATTGCAAGTTTTGCATCAACAACAATTAGAATCTATCTAAATTCATTACTTTATTCCAAGCTGCAATAAAGTCTTTTACAAACTTTTCTTTTGAATCGCTGCTTGCATAAATTTCTGCAATGGCTCTTAATTCAGAGTTTGAGCCAAAAATTAAATCGGCACGTGTTGCAGTCCATTTTGGTTCACCTGTTTTTCTATCAGAGCCAACAAAAATTTCACCTGCATCAGTGGTAGCTTTCCATGTGGTACTTAAGTCTAGTAAGTTTACAAAGAAATCATTGGTTAAAGTTTCTGGGTTCTTTGTAAATACACCATATTTAGAGCCATCGAAATTGGCATTTAAAACCCTTATACCACCTACTAATGCTGTCATTTCTGGTGCAGTTAAAGTAAGTAATTGAGCTTTATCAATCAACATTTCTTCTGTAACAGAAGTGCAACTTGCATGTTTATAATTCCTAAAACCATCGGCTTTAGGCTCTAACACTGCAAAAGAAGCTACATCGGTTTGGTCTAAACTTGCATCTCCTCTACCTGGATTAAATGGAACAGTAACTTCAACACCTGCAGCTTTTGCAGCTTTTTCAATTGCAGCATTTCCACCTAACACAATTAAATCGGCAATTGAAACTTGCTTGCCACTTGCATTAAATTCAGTTTGAATTTTTTCAAGTATTGCTAATACATTTTTTAACTGAGCAGGATTATTGGCTTCCCAATTAATTTGTGGCTCTAAACGAACACGAGCTCCGTTTGCACCTCCTCTTTTATCAGAACCTCTAAATGTAGATGCTGAAGCCCATGCAGTTGAAACCAATTGAGCTACAGTTAATCCGCTAGCCAAAATTTTTGCTTTCAAATCAGCAATTTCAGCTGCTGACAAATGAGCATTTCCAGCTGGAACAGGATCTTGCCAAATTAAAACTTCTGATGGTACTTCAGCTCCTAAATAACGAGCAATTGGCCCCATATCTCTATGTGTTAATTTATACCAAGCTCTAGCAAAAGCATCTTCAAATTCACTGAAGTTTTCTAAAAATCTTCTAGAAATTTTTTCGTATGCTGGATCCATTTTTAAACCTAAATCAGCCGTAGTCATAATTGGAGCATGACGTTTGTTTGGATCATGAGCATCTACAACTAAGTTAGCTGCACTTTCATCTGTAGGAATCCATTGATGAGCACCTGCAGGGCTTTTCACCAATTTCCAATCGTATTTAAATAATGTTTCAAAATAGCCATTATCCCAAGTTGTAGGATTTGGTTTCCAGGCACCTTCAATTCCACTGGTAATTGTATCGGCACCTTTTCCTGTTCCAAAACTATTTTTCCAACCCATACCCATTTCTTCTATGCTTGCACCTTCTGGTTCTCTTCCTACCAAAGCAGCATCACCTGCACCATGTGCTTTACCAAAAGTATGTCCACCTGCTACTAATGCAACAGTTTCTTCATCGTTCATGGCCATTCTTGCAAAAGTTTCACGAATATCTCTTGCCGATGCAATTGGGTCAGGATTGCCATTTGGTCCTTCAGGATTTACATAAATTAATCCCATTTGAACAGCTCCTAAAGGATTGTCTAATTCTCTATCGCCTTTATAACGCTTATCACCTAACCATTCAGTTTCATTGCCCCAGTTAATATCTTGTTCTGGTTCAAAAACATCCTCACGACCACCACCAAATCCAAATGTTTTAAAGCCCATAGATTCTAATGCACAATTACCTGTTAGAACCATCAAATCGGCCCAAGAAATTTTGTTGCCATACTTTTGTTTGATTGGCCATAATAAGAAACGAGCTTTATCTAAATTACCATTATCTGGCCAACTATTTAGGGGGGCAAAACGCAATGTGCCAGAACTTGCACCACCACGTCCATCTGCTATTCTGTATGTTCCTGCACTATGCCAAGCCATACGAATAAATAATGGGCCATAATGACCATAATCGGCAGGCCACCATTCTTGCGAAGTAGTCATTAACACGAATATGTCTTTTTTTATGGCTGCTAAATCTAATTGCTTAAATTCTTCAGCATAATTAAAACTTGGTTCTAAGGGGTTAGATAAGCTAGAATGTTGGCGAAGAATACCTAAATTCAATCGGTTAGGCCACCAATCTTTGTTTGAAGTTCCTGCACCTGCCGTTTGTTTCATTTGTCCATTATGAAATGGACACTTGCTGATGTCTGATGAATTACTCATATTTGTTTTGTTTATTGAATGTTATTTAAATGTGCCTGTTATTTGAAGTTTTATATCTTGAATATTGAAATTTTTAATTTTATGCTTTTTGAAATAATCGTTGATGAGCTGATTCAATTGAGTGTTTTCATAATCTTCAATTCTATCGGTTTCTGCACAATATAAATGATGATGATTAGACAATACAGCATCGTAACGCATGATATCTTTCTCGGTTTTAACTTTTCTCAAAAGTTCATTTTCAACCAAAGAATCTAGTACTTTATAAACTGTACCAACCGAAATATTTGGATGGTATGCTTTGATATATTCTATAATATTTTCGGCAGTTGGATGATTGTTTAAATGCACAATTGCATGATAAATGGCTACCCGTTGTGGAGTTACTTTTAAGCCTTTTTCTTGTAATTTTTCTCTAAAAAGTTGATTCATTTTTAAAATTGAGAATAATTCTGCAAAGATAATCATTCTCCTTTAGCAACAAATATGTTTTAAGGAAATATTTTTTCTACAAAATAATTCTTGAATTTTAGCTAGTAGCTTTAATGTGCGATACCAATAAATCGCTAGGAGAAACTCCATATTCTTTTTTAAATGCAGCTGCAAAATGGCTTAGGTTACTATAACCAATCATTAAACCTACTTCTTTAGAGGTATAACTGCCTTCTAAGAGTAAAGACTTTGCTTTGGCCATTCTATTTTTTTGGTAGTACTCGTAAATGGGAGTTCCATATAAAGATTTAAACTCCGATTTTAATTTGGTTGCACTCATGGCACAAATTTTAGAGAGTTTTTCTATGGTTGGAGGAGCCGTTGAATAATCTTTCAATAATAAATTTTCAACTTGCATTAACCGTTCTAACTCACTATTATTCAATCTAGTTTTAGCCGATATTAGGTTTACTTTTTGTTGTTTTTGAATAAATTTTTCTAACAACAATAAAATTCTGTTTTGAATAAAATTAAACTTGAGTGGTTGTTTAATTTGTGGGGTAATTAAATCGTCTAAAATAGCTCTGTATTGAACATCAATAATTTTGGGTTGCTCTAAGGTTAAATATTCCATGAGTTCTTTATTAAATAATTTTTCTAAGGAATCATTATTAATTAAGTAACTCAACTGTTCAAGCGTAAAATAAAATTTTACACTTTTTAATCTTGTATCTGCTGGAATATTAAAATTGGCAGAATTTGTTGTTTGAAATAAAACCACAAACGATTGAAACAAAATTTCGGTTGTAACACCTGCCCTTTTAGTAGTGGTATATAGTTCGTTGAATTGTAAAGAGAAATAGTTTTCAGTTAATTTAGGACGTTGAAAAAAAATATCTTGGTTAAGTTTTGAATCCGAAACCATAATACTTATACCGTTTGGCAAGGTTTCGGCCCAAAGCCAACCTTGGCCAAATGCACTTGGTACAAGTACGGTGTTATTTTTCATAGAACATTTGAATGCAGAGGCAATTTGTTCTAATAAAATAACATAATTGGGGGTATCGAATTTTACTTCTATCACTTGGTACGGGTCAATGGTTCTTGAATTAATCTGTCAATTGCTTACTTGTTAATATATCACTTGGTAATTGATCGAACGACTTTTTAAATGCTTTTGCAAAATTGCTTAAGTTGCTATAACCTACTTCTATACCTACTTCTCTAACAGTGTATTTTTGAGATAACAACATAGCTTTTGCTTTATTCATTCTATGTTTTTGAAAATATTGATAAATAGGTAATCCATAAACATCTCTAAAACTAGTTTTTAATTTAGATGGGCTCATGGCTGCCATTCTTGCCAATTTAGGGATACCCGGAGGCACAGCAGAAAAATCTTTTAATAATTCTCCTTCAACAATCATTAAACGTTGCAAATCATCATTCGATACTTTCATATCAAAACTAGAATCGCTCATTTTTTTATAAATTCTGGTAAAGAAGCGTTCCATTAATAGCATGATTCTATTTTGAATGATTAAGGATTCAAAAATTTGATCTTCATTGCTATTCATGGCCTCTGCCATAATTCTTTTGTATTCTGTATCTAAAGATTCGTAATTGAAAGAGCTGGTTTTAAGACTTAAATATTTTTTCAAAATATCTCCTACCCTTTCAATTCCTAAAAAATGATCTAACCATTCTCTACTAAAAATAATATTAATGCCCCGTATTTTGGTATGCTTAGGGGTAAAGAATAACCAATCGAATTTAGTACTCATTAAAAATACTGCACTCTTTGCAGCATTTTGAGCGGTGGGTATTTGATCTACATTTTCCTCGGCTACAGCTTCATCAAATCTTAAAGTAAAAAAATCTTCTTTTACTTTTTTTCGTTGCAATAAAACATCTTGATTTAAAGAATAATCCGAAATGATGGCTTGTAAACCATTCGGCAATTTTACAATACGCATGTAACCTTCTCCAACTTCTTTTGAAAAAACCAAACGTCCATCTTTTATTTTACAATTAAAAGATTTGGCAAAATGCTTTAATAGCTCGTTATAGTTGGTATGGTTGTATTCTATTTTAAACAAAGCAGGTATGTTTTGGGTGAGCAGTGGTTTTATAAATAACGCAATGGATTTCTTTTAGCAAAATGAATATATTTTTTAATGTTAATCCAAAAAGCTAAAATCATGTACACCAATACTGGTGAACCCATGGTTAAAAAAGAAATATAAATAAACCACATTCTAATACGTGAAGAAGCTATTCCAAGCTTTTCGCCAATAGCAGTACATACCCCAAATGCATGTATTTCTAAAAATGCTCTCATTTTGTTCATAAATAACATGTTTTCTAAGATTTATAATGACTATATACCTGCAATTTATAGAAATAGATTCATAAATTTCGAAAACACATTTTATCTAATTTTTGTTTTACTGTAAATTTGCAGCACTTTATAAAAAGAATGTTCAAAAAAGAGGATTCTATTTTATTAAATAATTACATTTTTACACTTTACATCTAAAATTACAATTATGGCTTTTGACATTGAAATGATTAAGAAGGTATATGCTGAAATGCCTGGAAAGGTAGATGCTGCACGTACTGCATTGGGTCGTCCATTAACATTATCAGAGAAAATTTTATTTGCTCATTTACATAGCGATATGAAGTTGGAAAACTTTGGTCGTGGTAAGAGTTATGTTGATTTTGCTCCAGACCGTGTGGCTATGCAAGATGCAACTGCACAAATGGCTTTGTTGCAATTTATGCAAGCTGGCCGCCCTAAAGTTGCAGTTCCATCAACAGTACATTGCGATCATTTAATTACTGCAAAAGACGAAGCAAAAAAAGATTTACAAGTAGCCAATTCAGAAAGTAAAGAAGTGTACGATTTCTTGGCTTCAGTTTCTAATAAATATGGTATTGGTTTTTGGAAACCAGGGGCAGGAATTATACACCAAGTAGTATTAGAAAACTATGCTTTTCCTGGAGGTATGATGATTGGTACAGATAGCCATACAGTAAATGCTGGCGGTTTAGGCATGATTGCTATTGGTGTGGGTGGTGCAGATGCTTGTGATGTAATGGCAGGTTTAGCTTGGGAATTGAAATGGCCTAAATTGATTGGTGTAAAATTAAGTGGAAAATTAAGTGGCTGGACTGCACCTAAAGATGTGATTTTAAAAGTAGCTGGTATTTTAACTGTAAAAGGTGGAACTGGTGCTATTGTAGAATATTTTGGTGAAGGTGCTACAGCTATGAGTTGCACAGGTAAAGGCACTATTTGTAATATGGGTGCAGAAATTGGTGCTACTACTTCAACCTTTGGATATGATGAAAGTATGAGCAGATATTTAAAAGCTACAGGAAGAGAAGAAGTGGCTTCATTAGCTGATGGAATAAAAGAATATTTAAATGCTGATGCAGAGTGTTATGCTAATCCTGAACAATATTTTGATGAAGTAATTGAAATTAATTTAAACGAATTAGAACCACATTTAAATGGTCCATTTACTCCAGACCTAGCTACACCTATTTCTAAAATGAAAGAAGCTGCAGCAGCCAATAATTGGCCAACAAAAATTGAAGTTGGATTAATAGGAAGTTGTACGAACAGCTCTTATGAAGATATCAGTAGAGCCGTATCATTGGCTAAACAAGTTACCGAAAAAGGGCTTACCGCTAAAGCTGAATATACTATTACCCCAGGCTCTGAACAAGTTAGATATACTATTGAAAGAGATGGATTTTTAGAAATATTTGATAAAATGGGAGCAACTGTTTTTGCTAATGCTTGTGGTCCTTGTATAGGAATGTGGGACAGAGTTGGTGCCGAAAAACAAGAACGTAACACCATTGTTCATAGCTTTAATAGAAATTTTGCAAAACGTGCCGATGGTAACCCAAATACTTTGGCATTTGTTGGTAGTCCAGAATTAGTAACAGCACTAGCTATTGCTGGCGATTTAACCTTTAATCCCATTACAGATACACTAATTAATAATAAAGGAGAAGCTGTAAAATTAGATGAACCTACAGGACAAGAATTACCATTGAATGGGTTTGCAGTAGAAGATGCAGGTTACCAAGCACCAGCTGCTGACGGAAGTGGTGTAACAGTTGCTGTTGCACCTGATAGCAAACGTTTACAATTGTTAGCTCCTTTTGCAGAATGGGAAGGAACTGATTTGAAATCATTAAAATTATTAATCAAAGCCAAAGGAAAATGTACTACTGACCATATTTCTATGGCTGGTCCTTGGTTAAAGTTTAGAGGACATTTAGATAATATTTCTAACAATATGTTGATTGGTGCTGTAAACTACTTCAACGAAAAAACAGACAATATTAAAAACCAATTAACTGGTGAATATGGTCCTGTACCTGCAACACAAAGAGCTTACAAAGCTGCTGGTATTGGTAGTATTGTTGTTGGAGATGAAAACTATGGTGAAGGTAGTTCACGTGAACATGCAGCTATGGAGCCACGTTTCTTAGGAGTACGAGTGGTATTAACCAAATCGTTTGCACGTATTCACGAAACCAATTTGAAAAAGCAAGGTATGTTGGCATTAACATTTGCTAACAAAGAAGATTACGATAAAATTCAAGAAGATGATACAGTAGATGTAATTGGTTTAACCAACTTTACGCCTGGCACTCCATTAACATTGGTATTTACCCATGCAGATGGAAGTAAAGATGAAGTTGTAGCAAATCACACCTACAACCAACAACAAATTGAATGGTTTAAAGCAGGTGCTGCTCTGAATATCATTAGAAAACAGGTTGCTGGAAATTAATATTGATTTTTATTAAATATAATAAAAGGCTGCTTCGTTTGAAGCGGCCTTTTATTTGTGTAATTTTTTTTAGTTAACTACAATTTTCCTACCCTCAAAATAGCTCTATAATCATTATAAGTACTATTTGGAAAACCATTTTCGGGTGTAACATTTTCAAATGAAAAACGAATTCCGTTTATTACCGTATCTGAGTTGAAATTAGGGTTGGGTGAATACAATTCTACTGTATGTAATTGATTGTTGACGGTAATTTTAAATCTTGCTTTGGCATAACCACCCCAAATACAAAATGCATTGTATGGACATCTACTATCTTGCAACAAAGAGTCAAAACAATAATTGATACGAATATTTTGTACGTATAATTTCTCTGTACAAGTTCCAACAGGAATATTTACACTATCTGTTGTAGTTGATAAGTTGATTTCATTGGTTGATTTTTCACATGCTATGAATGCCAATACAATTGATATAACTACAACTATTTTTTTCATGATCACTATTTTGATTACTTGACTATTATTTATGTTCATTCATTGCAACAATTTGAAGTTTTTTTGTTCATTCTATAATATTTAACATCAATCAATAAGCAATATTGTTCAATCTGTATTCAAATTTGAAACAATCAGTTTAAATACTTGTTAATCAAATACAAGTATTTTGCAGTATGCTTCAAACAACCAAAGGTTATCAAATTGTTCGTACATGGCTTGCTAGCAAAGGGTTTCAACCTTTTGAGTTTCAAGAAGAAGCTTGGCAACATATTGCATCGGGCAAAAGTGGTTTGGTAAATGCACCTACAGGTTGTGGCAAAACTTTTTCTGTTTTTTTAGGCAGTCTTATTCAATTCATTAATCAACATCCAAAAGATTATCAGCAACAAAAAAATCATGGCGTTCAATTAATTTGGATTACGCCTTTAAGAGCTTTGGCAAAAGATATTGGCCGAGCCATGGAAGAAGTAATTGACGACTTAAACTTATCTTGGAAAGTGGCCATTAGAAATGGCGATACAACAAGTGCTGAACGACAAAAACAAAAAAGAAATCTTCCTGAAGTTTTGATTATTACTCCTGAAAGTTTACAATTATTATTGGCTCAAAAAAATAATGGAGATATTTTTAAAACCGTTCAAACCATTGCTGTAGACGAATGGCACGAACTACTAGGCAGTAAAAGAGGTGTACAAGTTGAATTGGCGATTAGTAGAATTATTGCATTGAATCAATCATTCAAAATTTCAAATTCAACATTAACCATTTGGGGGATTTCGGCTACCATTGGCAATTTAGAAGAAGCCAAAGAAGTTTTATTAGCTCCATTAATACAAGAAGGGGTAATTATAAAAGCCGATTTAGATAAACAAATAAAAGTAGTTCCCATTATTCCAGATGAAATAGAAAAATATCCCTGGGCCGGTCATTTGGGTATAAAATTGGCCGAAAAAATTATTCCTATTATTGAGCAAAGCAATACCACACTCATTTTTATCAATACAAGGGGAATGAGTGAAACATGGTATCAAACCATATTAACTGTTGCTCCACAATTGGCTGGTGCAATTGCATTGCATCATGGAAGTATTGAGCAAGAATTAAGGCTTTGGGTAGAAGATGCTTTACATACCCAAAAACTAAAAGCAGTGGTTTGTACTGCAAGTTTAGATTTGGGAGTCGACTTCCGTCCTGTTGATGCTGTTATTCAAGTTGGTTCACCCAAAGGTGTTGGAAGATTTTTGCAAAGAGCAGGAAGAAGTGGACATCATCCAGGTGCAATTAGTACCATTTATTTTTTACCTACTCATTCACTCGAATTATTAGAAGTTGCTGCATTAACCAAAGCAATAGAACAGAAAGAGATTGAAAGCAAACCTCCACTCACTTTATGTTTTGATGTATTGATTCAATACTTATGTACACTAGCTGTAGGCGATGGTTTTACAGCCAATGAAACTTATGAGCAAGTTAAAAGTACTTATTGTTTTAATGATATTACCAAAGATGAGTGGCTAGAAGTGTTGCAACATATAACCATTGGTGGCAAAGCGTTACAACAATACGATGATTATAAAAAAGTAGAAATAATTGATGGATTGTATAAAATTAATAATAGAAGAATAGCTATGCGTCATCGTATGCATATTGGTACAATTGTAAGCGATGCAATGATGAAAGTGAAATTTTTATCAGGAGGTTATATTGGTGTAATTGAAGAATGGTTTATTAGCAGATTATCGGTAGGCGATGTTTTTACTTTAGCAGGAAGAAATGTTGAAATGGTGATGACCAAGGAAATGGATGTATTGGTAAAAAAATCAAATTCCAAAAAATCAATTGTACCAAGTTGGATGGGTGGAAGAATGAGTTTAACCGCTAACCTTGGAAAAATTTTAAGAGAAACTTTCAATGATGTAGCCGATTCTATTGATCAAGATTCCAAATTGCTGATTTCAAATTTCAAGTCAGAAATTGCAGCTCTCATCCCATTAATTCAGCTCCAAGATCAACTTTCTCATATTCCTAAAAGCAATGAAATATTGATTGAACAAATTGAAACGAAAGATGGATTTCATTTAGTTATTTATCCCTTTGAAGGAAGACAAGTACATGAAGCAATGAGTGCCATTATTGCGTACAGAATTAGTAAAATTAGACCCATTACTTTTTCTATTGCCATGAATGATTATGGTTTTGAATTACTGAGCGATCAACCCATACCTGTAGATGATAGTAATGTGCAAGAATTGTTTACCAACGAAAATTTATTATTAGATATTCAGCAAAGTATTAATCATACAGAAATGGCTAAACGAAGGTTTAGAGATATTGCAGTAATTGGTGGACTCATTTTTCAAGGAATGCCGGGTGAACATAAAAAAGCCAAACATTTACAATCCTCGGCTTCCTTACTTTTTAAAGTATTTGAAGAATATGATTCCAATAATATTTTACTCAAACAAGCATATCAAGAGGTGTTAGAACAACAAATGGATGAAGCTCGTTTAAGAGCAGCCTTACAAAGAATTTATGAAAGTGTTAAAGTACTTAAGTTTCCTAGCCAATTAACGCCTCTCTCCTTCCCTATTGTAGTAGATGGACTGAACAGAAACAATCTTTCATCTGAGAAGTTAGCCGACAGAGTTAAACGTATGCAACAACTGTTAGAAAAATGATTTTTGTTCAATTCATCTTTTTACCGAAATTTAACGCATGGCAAAAAAAGTTTTTTATTTTTTATTAGTAATTTTTGCAATTATTCAATTGTTTCAGCCCGATAGAAATTCATCGGCAGAAAATTTATCGTCCGAATTGGCCAATCAACACAGACTTCCAGATAGTATTGAAAACTTACTCAGTACTGTTTGTTACGATTGCCATAGTAACAACACGGATTATCCAATTTTTATCAATCTACAACCAATTGGTTGGTATATGCAAAGCAAAGTAGAGAAAGGGAAAAAACATTTGAACTTCTCCGAATTTGGAAACTATTCAGCCAATGAAGCCATCAATAAATTAGAAGAAATTGATGAAGCTATGAAGAACAATAGAATGCCTTTACAAGCGTATAGATGGTACAATAAAGAAGCCAATTTAACCGACGAACAACGTCAAACCATTTCAGCTTGGGCTTTGCAATTAAAACAAAACATTATGAAAGACAGTTTAAATGCTGTTGCTTCTGATTCTACACTTACGTCAAGTATTCGATAAAATTTTCTAGTTACTTTCTATTTTGCAAGCACCACTATTACATGTATTTCACCAACAGCATTTATGGCTTCATGCTAGTAGGTATATTTTTTGGGAAGAACAAAAAGCCATCATTTTATCGGATGTACATTTTGGCAAAACTGGTCATTTTAGAAAACATGGTATAGCTGTACCACAAACTATTTTTAAAGAAGAGTTGCAACGTTTATTGGCTATTCTTACTTTTCATAAAGCAGCACAAGTAATTGTTGTGGGAGATTTATTTCACAGCCATGCCAATAAAGAAATGGATTTATTTTTAAAATGGAGAGCTGATTTAAATACAGTAGATTTTCACCTTATAAAAGGCAATCATGATATTTTGAAACCCGAATTTTATCAATCGGCCAATATCATTGTACAGGATAGTTTTATACTTCATCCATTTGGTTTTATACATGATTATAGTGATATACAAACAGATAATGAACGAACAAAAGATGCTTATTTTTTTTCAGGTCATATACATCCAGGCATATTAATTAAAGGTGGCAGCAAACAAAACCTTCGATTGCCTTGTTTCTACTTTACTGAAAATTATGCAGTATTACCAGCATTTAGTGAGTTTACAGGATTGGCAACCATTAAACCTAAAAAAAAGGATATTGTTTTTGCAATAATTGATAATTCAGTATTACAAATTGCTAATTTCTGATTTGAAATTTCTGATTATTACTTCAATTTTAAAAGCTTTAGAAATTGTAACAACACTATTTAATTATAAATTTCAAATCAGCAATCTCAAATTAAAAATGTTATACATCGCTTACGATACTATTTATGCTCATCCTCTACCTGAGGGACATCGTTTTCCTATGTTGAAATATGAATTGATTCCTGAACAATTATTGCATGAAGGAAGTATTACTCAAAGCAACTTATTTAAACCCAAAGAGTGTTCATTAGATATTGTTTTGCAAACCCATGAAAAAGAGTATGTAGATAAATTATTGAATCAAACTTTAACTGCATCGGAACAAAGAAAGATTGGTTTTCCGCAATCACCCGAATTAACAAAAAGAGAACTCATTATTACGCAAGGCACAATTGACTGTTGTTTGCATGCACTACAACATGGAGCAGCCATGAATATTGCAGGAGGAACACATCATGCATTTGCCAACAGAGGCGAAGGATTTTGTTTATTGAACGATATGGCCATTGCTGCCAACTATTTATTGCAACAAAAACTAGCTAAAAAAATATTGATTATCGATTTAGATGTACACCAAGGTAATGGAACTGCAAAAATTTTTGGACATGAAGAAAGGGTTTTCACTTTTTCAATGCATGGTGCCCATAATTATCCTTTTCACAAAGAAAAAAGCGATTTAGATATTCCGTTATTAGATGGAATTAACAGCAAAGATTATTTAAGTTTATTAGAAGAAAACTTAACCCATTTAATTAATAAAGTACAACCCGATTTTGCTTTTTATTTATCGGGTGTAGATATTTTAGAAACTGATAAGTTTGGAAAACTAAAAGTAACCATGCAAGGTTGTAAAAACAGAGATGAATTTGTTTTTACAACCTTACATGCACATAAAATTCCTGTTACAGTTGCAATGGGTGGTGGTTATTCACCAGATGTTAGAACTATTGTAGAAGCTCATTGCAACACTTTTAGAACAGCTATAAAAATATTCGATTAAACCGTTTTCTTGGGAGGTAAATTGAATGCTACTGCTTCGTGCAAGAAATTTTCTTTGTGTGCACCATCGCAAAAAGGCATGTTCTTGGAATGTCCACATCTACATAAACTTACAATTTCTCTACCCTCTAAACCATACACATTTCCATTTGCATCTACAATCTCAAAATCACCTTCAATTTTTAAAGAACCATTGCTTTTTACTGTAATTTTTGTTGTTGCCATTATTCAATTTTTAATTGTTAATTGTTCATTGCCATTAAACTACAACCTCTAATATCACTATTATCCATTCTTCCATGTACTTCAAAGCTACCATCTTCATAAACTATTCCAACATCATCCGTTGCAATAAAGCTACAACTATATATGTTGGCCAAATCAATAATATTCAATACACCTTTCCCATGTGTGGCAATTTGTAAAGGATCGTCTTCTGATCTTACTAAAACTTTCATCCAAGGTGGACAAACAAATCTTCCATTACCAGTTGAATAAGCTTGAGATAAGAGTTCCGTCATGCCATATTCACTGTGAATGTTATCTGTTTGAAAAGCATTCTTCAAAATTTCATGTACTTCATTCCTAGTCATTTCAGTTCTTCTACCTTTCATTCCACCAGTTTCCATTACAATAGTTTGTTGTAATGGAAAAGAAAATTGCTCTGCAAAATCTAATAATCCAAATGTAACACCAATGAGCAATGTTTTTTGTTGTTTGCTTTCTAGCGTTTGTAATACTTCTGCCAATTGATTGAATTCGTTTAAATAAAATCCGCTTTCAGTAAATCTACTTTTCTCAATCCAATCATTGACCATGTACACCAAAGAAGAATTATTTCTTTCTAAATAAGAAGGTAATAAACCAATTATACAATAATCATTTACAGAACCATATACTTTTTCAAAAGCAGTATTAAAACTTTGCTCATAAATAGCAATATTTTTTATTAAATGTTTACTATTTATACTTGTAGTTGTGCCACTACTTTCAAAACAATGAGAGGGTGAAAATTCTCCAACTTGTACTGCATGTGTTTTAAAAAAAGATATAGGTAAAAAAGGTATTTGCGTTGTTTGTTGTGTTTCAAAATAGTTTGGCTTAAGCAAATTACACCATTCTTTGTAAGTAGAATTATTGGCCAATTGAAATTGAAAAACTGCATTCAATGCAACATTAAATGTGTTTAGGTTGTTAATATTAAAAATTTCTCTTACTGTTTCAGCATTCATACGTTCCAAAATTCAACCATTAACCATTAGATTTGTAACATAACTTTAATTGTATGAACAAAGTTTTAATGGCAATATTAATTATAAGTATTTTAATTATTTATAGTTGCAACAAAGATAGTGCTAATACAAGGCCATCATTAACACTTGTATCATTTAACCCAGAAGTGGTTGGTATACAAGGAAACGCACAAGTAAGATTTACTTTTGGTGATAAAGAATCTGACCTAGATACACTAGTTATTTATAAAACAAGAATTAATAGACAAACTACCGCTACCACTAGAGATTCATTAAAATTTGGTGTTCCAGATTTTGGCAAAACTGCAACAGGCGATTTATTTGTTGATTTAACCTACCAAAATCATTTAATTTCTGCTACTAATCCTCCAACATCAGGCAATCCACCTAGACGTCAACCAGATACTTTAATATTTAGATTTGTATTAAGAGATAAAGCAAAAAATGTAAGCGATACTGTAGTAAGTTCTCCAATTGTTGTAATAAGATAATGACATCTACTCCCAAAAAAATATTCAATACTTTTTTCTTCGGTAATTTTTTTGCTGCATTGTGTGCTGTTGCATTGTGTATAGAAACCAATGTACAACATCATTTAGCACTAAATGGAATTCACTTCTATACTATCATTTTTTTAGGTACTGCTTATTATTATACATTTCTTTACTTAAAAGAAATTCCCAATCAGGAACTGAACGAAAGAGTTACGTGGTATAAAAACAATTGTACAACTTTAATTAAAACTCAACAATTTATTTTGGCTGTATTAGTATTGAGTATTGCACTTTTTGTTTATCGATATTTTGATGCTTTTTTAAATTTAAACAGCATAAAATATGGGCAAATATTACTTTTTCCAATTATTACTTTCACTTATACGTTTAACCTTTTACCATTCCCCGAAATTAAAAAACTAAGAAGAATTGGTTGGTTGAAACCATTTATTATTGGATTTGTGTGGAGTGGTGTTGTATCGATTTATCCAATTATATTTTATCAATTACAGGTGGGCAGTAATCAACCATTTTTTGCATTACCATCGGGTTGGTTATTAATGAAAAACTTCATGTTCATTTCTACCTTATGTATCATGTTCGATATTAAAGATTTTGAACACGATATCAAAGAAGGTATTAAAACTTTTGCAGTTCAATTTGGTATTCAAAAAACTATTTCATTTATCATTATACCTTTAATTCTTGCTGGCATTTCAGCTTTTTTATTGTACAATAAACAATACAATATTTTAAAAATTCAAAGCATATTAATCAATTTAATTCCTTACATATTTTTACTAATCACTGCTTTTAGCTTGCGTAAACGAAGAAGCATTATTTATTATTTATCTATTATAGATGGATTAATGATTGTAAAAGCTGTATGTGGAATTATAGCAGTTTACCTTTTAAATTTATAGATATGGCTAAGGCAAAAAAAGAAACAAAAGCAAAAACAAAGACCAAAGAAAAATCGATTATTACTGAAACATCATTTCAGTTTTTGAAAACTTATTTGAATAATCCTTCACCTGTGGGGTTTGAAAGTGGCGGACAAAAAATTTGGCTCGATTATGTTACACCTTATGTAGATACCACTTTTCACGATCCTTATGGTACTGCTGTTGGAGTAATAAATCCTGATGCCCCATTTAAAGTAGTAATTGAAGCACATGCCGATGAAATTAGTTGGTTTGTAAATTATATTAACAATGAAGGATTAATTTATTTAAAAAGAAATGGTGGCGTAGATCATCAAATTGCACCATCTCAACGAGTGTTGATTCATGGAAAAAAAGGATCAGTAAAAGCTGTTTTTGGATGGCCTGCCATACATACAAGATTGGGTGGTGGCGATAAAGAAACACAACCTAAAGTAGAAAATTTATTTTTAGATTGTGGTGCAAGAAGCAAAAAAGAAGTGGAAGAATTGGGTATTCATATTGGATCGGTTGTTACTTATCAAGATGGTTTTGATGAATTGGCAAACGATTATTACATAGGTCGAGCAATGGATAATAGAATTGGTGGTTTTATGATTGCCGAAGTAGCTCGTTTACTCAAAGAAAATAATAAAACATTGCCTTATGGTTTATATGTAGTAAATGCTGTACAAGAAGAAATTGGTTTACGTGGTGCCGAAATGATTGCTAGAAGAATTAAACCCAATATTGCAATTATTACAGACGTTACACATGATACCCAAACACCAATGATCAATAAAATTGTAGAGGGAGATGTAGCTTGTGGTAAAGGACCATCACCTGCTTATGGACCAGCTGTACACAATAAATTATTGAAGTTGGTAGAAGAAGTAGCAGAAAAGAAAAAAATTCCTTTACAAATGCGTACAGTAAGTAGAAGCACTGGAACAGATACTGATAGTTTTGCTTATGCCAATGATGGATGCCCTAGTGTATTAATTTCTATTCCTTTAAGATATATGCACACAACTGTTGAAATGTTGCATAAGAAAGACATAGAACAAACCATACAATTAATGTACGAAACCTTACTTACTTTAACTCCCAAAACCAATTTGAGTTATTTGTAGTTGGTGAATAATTTATAATAAAAATCCCTGCTTTTGCAGGGATTTTTTTATGATAGATACTCAATTTATTTAGAAGCTAATACCAAAGATGGATCAATAAATTTTCCTTTATTGGTTGTAACCATAAGCATAACAGTGTTTTCATTATTTTTTACACTAGCTTTTGCCAAAACATTGCCTTTAGAAATTACATCGCCTTGTTTAACATTTAACTCACGTAATTTAGAATAAGAATAAAAATGCACAGCCCCTTTTACGATTACAAGATATTCACCTCCAACATTTCCTGCAAAAGAAACAGTTCCGTCAGCTACAGCTTTAACTTTATCGTCAGTTAATGATTTAATCACAATTCCATCATTATAATTTTTTAAGTTAAATCCAGGATGAACTAAATTCTCTCCAAACCCTTCAGCAACATAACTATTATTTAAAGGCGACTCTATTGAAAAGGAAATTGGGATTGATTTCTTTTTTAAAGCAATTAAAAGTACCCCATTTTTACCTTCTTCACCATATGCATTAATGGCAGCTTGGTCTTTAATTACATGAATAGATTCTATATCATTGGGAGCAATCCTATTAAAATCCTCAATACTTATCTTTTTTCCATCAAGAATAATTAAACAATCATTCATTGTCTTTTTTGAAGTTGTAATTGACCTCGACTTTAGCTCCACTTCATAACTCTTTAATGAAGCATCAGTAAATTTAAATGGTTCTATGGTAGTATCATTTCCTCTTCTAACTAAGTTAATTTCACCATTAGTTTTTCTAACTATTAATTGTACAGGTTGTTTATTACTATTCTTATTGGATTCAATTGAACCAAAGTCTCTAATCCATAAAAGAGTATCAGGGTAATGCTTTTTATTTATTTTATTTTTCCTATTTGGTTTGTTTGCTACTTCCTCTGCCAATAAATAATTACCAATTCCTTTCATAATTAATTTGGCCATTTTACTTCTTTGATTGGCATCTTTCAACATTTTCAAATCTTTTTTATTGGTTAAAAAACCACATTCAATTATAACAGAAGGACACTCAGTTGCTTTTAAAATCCAAATTCCTTTACTTCGTTCTTTAACACCATTTGAAGCAAATGAATTTTGTAAAGATTGATTAATAGCTGATGCTAATAATGCACTTTGTTTTGCAGTTTTTTTATCTGTTTCTTTAGGTACATAAATTTCAATTCCACTTTCAGCAGTTGTCTCTTTTGAGGTTGCGTTCATATGCAAAGAAATAAATAAGTCTGCTTTTTGTGCATTTACAAAGTCAGCTTTTTCTGTTATTTTTTGATAAACATCTGTTTCTCTGGTAAAAACTAGTTTTATATTGTCATTTTTACTAACCTCTTTTATAGCTTGTAACATTAACAAGCTCAATTCTTTTTCTGTAGTTCCATCTGCAGCAAGGGCTCCATGATCTGTACCTCCATGTCCTGCATCAATAACAACAGTGTACACTTTTTTTAATGGCAACTCATTTATTGCTTCTTTTTTTCTGAAAGCAAATAAAACAACTACTGTTGCCAATAAAGGCAATACTATCAGCCTTCTTGCATAAGACCATTTGATATTTTTTGTGTTAGTAATCATAGCTAATCTTCGTTTTATGGGTGAAAAGAAAAATGGATTGCTTAATAAATATTGTTGCTGTGGGTAAGCAGCTGTTAATAGCATAGAAGCCAATGTTGCTGTATCGCCTTTGCTAATTGCTTTTTCGTCGGCAATAAATTCGTGAATCATGTTCAACTCTTTTTTGGCCAACCAGAAAAAAGGGTTAAACCAGCCAACCATAATCAGCACTTGCATAAAAAGCTTATCGGCACTATGTTTTTCATGTACATGCACAAGTTCATGTTGCATCATTTGTTGACCAATAGTTGTTTGTAAATCAACTTTTTCGTTCCAAAAAATATAATTGAAAAATGAAAATGGTGTACCTTTTACATTGGTAAGAATTAAGTAAATACTGCCCCACTTTGTAAGTGTACTTTTACTAATTAATTGATACACTTTCAAAATTCCTATCAAAAAATGAATGAAGAATACAATCAATACGGTTGTGTAAATAACAGATAATAATAAATCCCAATTTATGGTAAACGTTTGTTGCACAATAATTTCTTCAAATTGTGTATTGTTATCGGCAATAATATTTGCAAGCTGAACCATTGTTGGTGGTGTATTAGCAATTGGTTGAAAAACCTGAATTTTAAACAAAGGAATGAGCCAAGAAAATACACCTAAACCCAACAAATAAAAACGATTGTATTGATGAAATCGTTTATTACTGAGTACTACCCAGTAATATAGAAATAGAATACCGCTGCAAAGAATCACTTTTAAAAAGTAGTAAGTAATTGCTAACATAAAAAACTATTTTTTATTTTTTACTTGTTGAAGTAACAGTTCAAGGTCTTTCACTTTAAGGTCTTTCTTTTCTAACATAAAAGAAACCACATCGGCAAAAGAGCCTTCAAAATAACCTTCTACTAAAGTTTTAATGCTACTAGCCGAATATTCAGCTTTACTCACCAATGCATGATAACAATGAACCCTTCCATGTACTTGAAAACCTACAAAGCCCTTATCAATCAATATTTTTAAAATGGTAGCAATAGTATTGCTATGTGGTTTGGGATTGGGCATGCCATCTAAAATGTCTTTTAAATATACCTGCTCCAATTTCCAAATTGCCTGCATTACTTGTTCTTCGGCCTTTGTTAATGGTTTCATTTGCTTTAACTAATTTTATAGTTGAACAAATATATAAACTAATTTTTTAGTTAAACAACTATTTTTTTAGTTGAAGAATGATTTAACTTATTTCATTACTGAATTCGTTACAAGTTATTTATTACTTAAAAATTTCTGCCCCGTTCATAAACCCTCAACCACTATTATATTTGCCACTCATTTACAACATGAAAAAACTCGACTGGTACATATTAAAAAAGTTTCTAAGCACCTTCTTCTTTTCCATTTTTTTATTTACCATCATTGCTGTAGTCATTGATATTAGCGAAAAAACCGATGATTTTGTAAAATCTAAACTCAGTTTTATTCAAATTACAACAGACTATTATTTTGGTTTCATTCCACATATTATTGCTTTATTGTTTCCATTATTTGTATTTATTGCTGTTATTTTCTTTACTTCAAAAATGGCTGGCAGAAGTGAAATTGTTGCCATTTTAGCTAGTGGTACTCGTTACAATCGTTGGCTTCGCCCCTATTTTGTTGGAGGATTATTTTTAGCCACTATTCTATGGTTTGCCAATCAATACATTATTCCTAAAGCCAATGTTATTCGTACTTCTTTTGAAGCAAAATACATAGACGCCAACTCATCTTATGAAGCATTGGTAGGTGGAAGAAGAGGAAGAGATTTGTATTTTAAAATAGATTCCTTCTCTTATGCAGGCATTATGGGCTACGATACAGCTACCAAACAAGGTGGTCCTTTTTTTATGAATAAAATAAAAGGCAATCAAGTAGTTGAAAACATTAGAGCTGAAAGTTTTAGATGGGATACCGCTAAAAAGAAATGGGCATTAGATTATGTTATTAGCCGAAAATTAGATGGCTTAAAAGAAACGCTCTTTCAAGAAGACAATCGTTTAATGAATTTTAACTTTGAACCTTTCGATTTAAAAAGAGATAATTATGCAAAAAGTAAATTAACTACACCAGAACTTACTCGATTTATTAAGCTCGAAGAAATGAGAGGCTCAGAAACCATTAACGATTTAAAAGTAGAACGCTATAAAAGAGATGCTTCTCCTATTACTGTGCTCATGCTTACCATTATTGGAGCTGTAGTTGCTGGACGAAAAGTACGTGGTGGTAGTGGTGTACATTTAGCGTTGGGTTTTGCCACTGCTGCAATATTTATAATTACCGATAAATTTTCTACTATATTTTCTACTAAAGGAGATTTGCCTCCATTATTGGCTGCTTGGATTCCAAACATTGTTTTTTTGTTTGTAGCTTATTATTTGTACAAAAAAGCCCCTAAATAAAAAAAACTGCTTTTAATATTGTATTAAGGCATCATTTTTGATAATTTTTTTCAACCTTATGGTAAAACTTTTGTTTAACAATTTAGAAGTTTTACCTTTAGCCGCCCTCAAAAAAGAATAAAAAATTTCAATTTTAGGGGTAAATTGGTTGAATTGTTTCTTGCAAAAACTATGTACTCTCTACATGAACGATTGTTTATGTAACAAAAATGTCTAATCATTATTTGCTAAAAAATACATACAAATGGGCGTTATTAAAGACAAGTTTAAAGAAAAATCCGACATTGCCAGTAAAGAAATCAAGGCATTGTTGCAAGAACATGGTAATAAAAAAATTGGCGAGGTAACACTTGCCCAAATTTACCAAGGTATGAGAGGTATAACAGGTTTGGTTACAGAAACCAGTTTACTAGATGCACAAGAAGGCATTCGTTTTAGAGGTTATACCATTCCTGAATTACAAGAAAAATTGCCAAAAGCAAAAAATGGTAATGAGCCTTTGCCTGAAGGTTTATTATATTTAATGTTGTTAGACGAATTGCCTAATGAAGAGGACGCCGAAAGAATTACAGATATTTTACAAAGACGTAGCCATGTACCAAACTATGTTTTTGATGCTATAGATGCATTACCTATTACTACACACCCAATGACTATGTATGTGGTGGGTGTAATGGCTTTACAAACAGAAAGTTATTTTGCCAAAGCTTACAGCGAAGGCATTAATAAAAAAGATTATTGGGAACCTACTTTTGACGATGCAATGATTTTAATTGCACGTTTACCACGTATTGCAGCTTATATCTATCGCAGAAAATATAAAAACAATGAGCATATTCAACCCAATGGTTTATTAGATTGGGCAGGAAACTTAGCTCATATGATGGGTTATGATGATCATGGATTTAAAGAGTTAATGCGTTTGTACATGACTATACATGCTGATCATGAAGGAGGAAATGTATCGGCACATACCACACATTTAGTAGGTAGTGCATTAAGTGATCCTTATTTAAGTTATGCAGCTGGTATGAATGGTTTGGCTGGCCCATTACATGGTTTAGCAAATCAAGAAGTGATTAAGTGGATTTTTGAAATGCAAGAAAAATTGGGTACCGATTTACCAACTAGTGCACAAATAGCCCAATATGTCCAAGATACCTTAGCAGCTGGGAAAGTAGTACCTGGTTATGGACATGCTGTTTTAAGAAAAACAGATCCACGATTTACCGCTCAAATGGAATTTGGTAAAAAGCATATGCCCGATGATAAACTTTGCCAAACTGTTTGGAATATTTACGAAACTGTACCACCTATTTTGCAGTCATTAGGAAAAATTAAAAATCCTTGGCCCAATGTAGATGCTCATAGTGGAGCATTGTTAGTACATTATGGAATGGTTGAATACGAGTTTTATACTGTTTTATTTGCCGTTAGCCGTTCATTAGGCGTTATGGCAAGTTTGTGTTGGGATAGAGCTTTAGGCTTTGCATTAGAAAGACCAAAAAGTGTTACTACTGAAAGTGTAAAACAATGGTTA
>CALRVE020000043.1:0-29862 GCA_943371535.1 Asaia bogorensis
TCAGTATATCGCATATTAGCAGTTTCAATAACTGATTGCCTATCGTTTATTTTCATTTTGATAAGGGAAACTGAATCTTCAAATAAATGATCACCATCTAGGTCGTAAAGTATCTGATCTATAAAACCATTTCCATCAGTGTCTTCATATTTTACACTCGCAAATTTTTCTGGCATTAATTGTAATCGTTTACGATTCCATTTTTCATAAAATCCTCCAAATCCCTGGTAGGAAAACGCAGTTTGATCAATTCGCCATCCGCCCCACTCTGCTCCATACAAATGAATACGTCCATCAAAAGCACCGATATACAATTTTCCTTTCCCTGAATTATCCATATCAAATTCTCCCCTGTCGCCTATTGCGTCTGACTGTCCATTATTATCAAGGCCTCCTCCCTCAATTCCTGTTTTCCAAAAATCGAGTGGATCGTAAAATTCTACCCTTTCCCATCGGTTGCAATCATCATCTTCATCAAATACCAGGCGGCATTGCTGCCAATCTCCTTTTTTAAAAATCATTTGATAAGCCGTATCTCTATCCGGGTAAAAAAGGGTATCAATATTTCGCCATCTACTATCGTACATAAAACTGTTTGCTGCTGCAAGACCTCTCAATCCTTTGAAACGATGACCCTGATCTTCATAAGCAAACCCTTTGCCTTTAAACAGCAAACTCATGTCAAAATCAAATTCATTGCCAGCACTATTATCATTATCAAGGTCCCAGGTAATGGCAGCATAATCTATTTTTTTAGTGAACTGTACATCCAAACTAGAGTCAATTAAATTGAAACCATTTTTTTTATTATTGGCACTATCTCTAAAAACAGGAGTATCCACTAAACGTATTGCCCATTCAGTTAATCCATCTTTATCGGTATCATAAAAAATAAATGGGTTCTCCCAATTATATCTTAGATCGCTGATTCTAAAACTGGAAGCATGCATTTTTAGAAAAGTAGAATTGCCGCTATAGTCTTTGTAAAAGTTAGCGTGGCCGTAATGTTCCCATGCCCTCATCATAATTTTATTCCAATCTACATAATGCATTATCTGGTCTTTGTCTACATCCAGCACATACATAAAATCGGCACCCCAATCAAAATAGTTTCTAACTTTTGTTCCGGCGTTATTTACGATTAATTGAATATCTGCTTTGCCATCATGATCTTCATCTATCCAATCGATGCTGAAGTCAAATGGCCCGGCAAAAATTCCATCTTTGTTTATGTCGATTAATAAGCAATCATTATCAGTATCTCCTTCTTTGTCTCCTTGCTTCATATCATCGTCATCATCAATCCAAAGAATGGGAATTGAATCATTCAACATTGCTTTTAAAATATCTGGATCTCCATCTTTATCTAAATCCAAATAAGTTATTTGAGAGATTATAGGAACCATTCTCCATGGCAGTAATTGTGTGTTGTAATTCCAATAAGGAATATTATTTTTTTGAGAGAATAAACTTGATGAATAAAAAATCATTATCAAGAAAATACTACTATTTATTAAATACTTTTTTAGCATATTTATTATTTAAAAAAATAATTAGAAAATTTTGCTTCTTTAGATCCGGCTGGATTTCTTTTATTAGATTGCTTGCCTTCATCTTTATTTAAAGGCAAATACATACCGTTTGTTTGTTTTAGCAATTCAAATAAATCAGTATTCATTTTTTTAACAATTGGCGAAAAGCTCGGTTCGTTAATTAGATTTTTTGATTCATATGGATCTGAAATAATATCATATAACTCATCAATATCCCAAATACCTTGGTAATGAATATATTTATATTGATTACTACGCAGAGCATGCATAGTAGGCGTTTGAGGATAATTCCTTTCCCAATAATATTCATACAATAAGACATCCCGCCAAGGAATGGACTTTCCTGTGAGTTGAGGCAAGAAACTTTTACCATCCATATATGAAGGTGCTTTTAAGCCAGCAGCATTTAACAGCGTTGGTGCAATATCAATATTAGCAACAATGTCCTTAATTACGGTACCAGGTTTGATTATATCTGGGCAATAAGCAAGTAATGGAACCCGCATTGACTCTTCGTAGGCATTGCGTTTATCAATTAAACCATGTTCTCCAAATAAGAATCCATTATCGCCCATATAAATTATCAAAGTAGACTCTAATAAACCATTTTCTTTTAAATACTTCATTATACTACCAACAGATTCATCTACCCCTTTTAATGTTCTAGCATACCGTTTATAGTATTCTTCAATGTCTAAAGTACTATGATAGGGAAAATCTATCCCATGCCATGAATTACGTTGATTTTGAACCCACATGGGTTGATCAGAATGACTGCCAAGTTCCATAGTAATTGGCTTTTTAAAACTATCATTGAGATGGTCATTCTTAAATCGCTCAGGTGGAGTAAAATCTGCATGAACCCCTTTATGTGAGAGATAGAGCATAAAAGGATTTTTCTTATCAATTGTTTTTAACCAATCAATAGCATAGTCTGTTAGCTCATCGGTTATATACCCTTTTTGTTTTGTTTTAACTCCATTAACATTCAATCCTTTTTCATCAGGCAAATAACTTCCCTGACCAGGGAATGAAACCCACTGATTAAATCCACGTTGAGGATTTGCACTTTCGCCCCCCATATGCCACTTTCCTATAAATCCAGTTTTATATCCAACTTTCTGAAGATTTTGAGCAAAAAAAGTTAATTGGCGTGAAACAGGTTTATTATTATCTATCACCAGATGTTTATGAGCATATAATCCAGTCAAAATTGAAGCTCTAGATGGCGAACATAAAGCAGTAGTCACAAATGCATTGGGTAAATAGGCTCCCTCTTTTGCTAATTTATCTAGATTTGGAGTTTCAATAAATGTTTGAGTATGTAAAAACCCGAGTGCATCGTATCGGTGATCATCTGTAAGAATGAAAACAATGTTTCTAAGTTTCCCCCCGGCTATTTTCTCTAATTGTAGAGAAGCTTTAGGCTGCTGTAGGATTGCGTTTTGTGCAATAGCCCAAGAACTTAGAAATAAAAAAATAAAAGTGAATACCCAATTACGTACCATATGTATACAATTAGTTCTTTTAATGTTGTTTGATTTCAGTGTTCCTTATCAAGCTGCTCGTTTTTTAATTAGAGAAATGATTACGACAATAGAATTATTTATTTTATTTAGAGATATTAAATGAACCTTTAGGTAAAGCAGCTCCAGCATACTTCAACAAGAGGTCGAAGTATTGTTGTGAAAAGCTTTTTGTACCATCTGGCCTTATCAACCAAAAACCCCTCATTTCATCTGTTTTACGAACATCATTCAATTTTCTTAATGCTTCGTTTTTAGGTTCGTTACAATACAACTCCCACTGTATCAAATAAGGAATCTTAAGGGCCAAACACACTCCGATATAAGCATCCCAACGTTTTACAACCGGCCCTATTTCTGTTAGCCCTTCGTAGCGTTGTTCCGGAATCCCAATTTCACCCAGAAAAACTACTTTTTTATCCTTCATATATTTGGTAGGTCGCATATGCTGCTTTATAAATTCAATACCCTTGTACAAATTCAACCCTGTTTCATCCATACCATCATAGCAGGACCAGGATACCATATCTGTTTCTACAAGTGGAAGCACACTATTTACAATACCAGGTATACCATCTTTGCTATCCATCACCTTATTGGCTTCGATAGCATGAAATACCTTGCATTTAGAATTTTTTATTTCCTTACGTGCTCGTTCAATTCCTTGCTGACGGGCTTTGAACCATTTTGCCATGGCATTAATTCTATCTAATGAATCAGAAGGCACCACAACTGTATACCTATCACCATCAACAGCCTTTATTAGTTCTCCCGCCTTTCTCGACCATCTAGCAGCATCACCAGTACCTCCACGTAACATCCAATCACCTTCCCAATTATGTATGATGAAAGTCACATCTCGGTTTTTATATTTCTCCAAAAGAAATTTGGTTAGTTCATACATTTCCATTTCATCGGCTTTTGCCGATGAATCGGTTGTTCTGATACCCGGCCCATCTACACTTAAGGCAAATGTGGTGAAGGGCAAATTGAAACAAGTATCCCAATAAGGGTGCTGAGCCAGTTGTTTGAGGGTAATGTCTTTTGACAGCGACCATTCCGAATTATAAGGATATCCTCCACCATTCTTTCTAAACCAAAGCTTAATAATTCCATACCCTAAGTCAATCATTTTTCTCGACCCTTCGATTAGATAAGGTTCTTTAGTAAAATAATATTTGCCACCCACATGAGTAGCACCCAATTGGTGCATAATATTTGACGGTATTCTTGCTCCGTATAAAGGTTGATTTTTTTGTATAATATCTTTTATTGACTGATCGTTTGAAACAGAAATCAATGATTGATTCTGTGACCAAGCTTTTGAAATGGATAAAAAGCAAAACAGCACAATCAATTTACAGAAAGTACTTGGAGTAAATTCCACCTTCTTGATATAATATTTAATATAAATCATATAAAATATATCCTAATTTTATTGTTTACTTTTTGTGTTGATTTGAATATTACGTTGTTCCCGATATTCATTTGGTGAATAGCCAAATTGCTTTTTAAATTCCCTAAAAAAATGTGATTGATTATTAAATCCAGATTGATAAAAAATTTCGGAGACCGTTAATGTGGAAGTATCTAAGAGATATGCAATTCGCTGCAGTCTTATACTTTTAATAAGCTCACCTGGAGTCATCCCAGACAATGCTTTTAATTTTCGAAAGAAGCTTGCCCTACTTAATGAAAGTGCTGTTTCAAGAAAATGGCTATCTAATTCTTGATTATCCATATTAGACTCGATAAGGCTTATTGTAGCTTTAAGAAAGTTTTTATCATCTTCTTTCATCCCGGTTTCTGGCAAACGATCTACTATTCTATCTTGCTTAAAGAGATTGTGCATTTTTTGCTGGTACTCAATCAATTTCTTAATTCTTACCAATAAATGCTCTGTGTGAAATGGTTTAGGAATGTATGCATCGGCACCAGCTTCATAGCCTTCGGTTTTGTTATCCATACTTCCACGAGCAGAAAGTATGATGAAAGGGATGTGACATGTTGATGGTGTTTCCTTTACAATACTGCAAACTTCAAGGCCGTTCATATCCGGCATCATTATATCACTTATTATAAGTGAAGGAATAATTCTGCCAAGCAAATCAAGTGCTTCCTTGCCATTATTAGCCTGATATACAACATAGATATCTTTCAAAATATCATTCAACAAAAATCTTATAGAGGTATCGTCTTCGATAATAAGAATACTTTTTTTATTCTCATCATCCATACTTTCCATCAGTGCATGTTTATTGTTTTCAATAGTTTCATTCGACCCTGTTTCTTCTAGGTTGGCAGTCATAGATTCTAGTAAGAAACTTGGTGTATCAATTTTTTCGACACTCTTAAGTATTCTTTCATCAGGAGGAGTAAATGATAATGGGAGTTCTACAATAAATGAAATCCATCTATCCTTATTGGTTACAGAAATATTTCCATGCAACAACAACGCCAATTCTTTGCTGAAAGCAAGACCAATACCAGAACTAATTTTGGTTTGTTGTGTATCATCCAGCACCATAAATTTTCCGAAGAGCTTATCTATTTCAAGTTGAGAAAGTTCATGACCTGAATTAGCAATTACAATTTTTATATTATTTAAAGTTGTATCAATGGTTAATGAAACAATAATTCGTTCACTATTTTCTGTATGCTTAAAAGCATTTGATAGAAGATTGAAAATAATTTTTTCGAATTTGTCTTTATCAGTCCAAATTATAATATCGGGATCTATATATAAATCATAATCAAGGCTACGTTGATCACTAATTGGCATAAAAAGCTCTGATATATTGAACAGCAGATTTGAGATATTTACCCTGCTGTAATTATTTTTCAAATAGCCGGCTTCTGCCTTTCGAAACTCTAACAATTGGTAGACGAGGTAGTTTAAACGAGCCGTTTGTTGATTTACTATTGACAGGAATTTATGATGGAATAATTCTTTACCATCTTGCCTATTTTTATAAATATATCTTTCCAAAGCACCAGAAACTAATGTAAGAGGGCTTTGAAGCTCATGGGCAATATTGGTAAAGAAATTCAATTGTTCCTGATGGACTTCTTCATCCTTATTACGCATTAAATGCTCCACGGAAAGTTTATGCTCCATGATCAGCTTGTTCCTACGATACCTGTGCCAGAAATAAGCAAGGGTCAATATCAGCAACGAGTAAATAAAAAAGGCCGGGTAAGTGAGCCAGAAATATTGTTTTACCTCAATCTTTAATGCCTGAATTTCATCACTCCAAACGCCTTCACCATTTGACCATTTTACTTTTAACGTGTAATTACCTGCTGGAATATTGCTATAAGATATTCGTCTTTCCTCTCCAAGATTATTCCAGCTATTGTCATTGCCCTCAAGCATATAACTATAATGCCATTTTTCCTGATTGGAAAACTTCACCGGAATAATATTCAGCTCAAAATAGTTGTCGTTCCTGTTTAGAGAGAAACTGATTGGTGAGTGATTGCTAGCATTCAATACCTGCAGCCCGCTGCTCCCTTTTTCATTGCCGGCAAGTTTGATATTTGAAAGCAATAATTTTGGTTGTTCATTATCAAATTGAATATTTTCTGGCATAAAATAATTGAATCCATAAATACCGCCAAAAAACATGTAGCCTTCATTATTTTTCCAAACTGCATTATCACTAAATTCATTACTCTGTAATTCTTCAGCCTTTTTAAAGTTTACATTTTTCAATGTTGATGGGTTAATTCTTACCAACCCTTTATTGGTGCTAATCCATATATCCCCTTTGCTATCTTCAGTAATACCATGTACAGTATTATTGGGTAATCCATTCTCCCTATTCATTTCGCCGAAATGTGGATTTTCCGTTTTTAAATCAGCTACATCCAGCCAATTTAATCCATAGCTGGTACCAATCCATAGCCTTTGTTTTTTATCACGATACAGAGAAAGCACATCATTATTTGATAAACTATTTGGATAAGCAAACGCTTTGAATGTTTTGAACTTTTGTGTATTCTTGTCGAACAAACTGAGTCCACCATACCTACATCCAATCCAAAGTTTATCATTCCCTTCTGATGTTAAAGAATAAATGATGTCATTTCCTGGTCCATTCTCATTTCCTGTAAACGCATATTGCTTAAGATAAGCAACACTCAATCCTTTAGTTGTATTTTCATTCAATTTTAAATGAATAAGCCCGAAGCCTTCGGTACCGAGCCAAACCGAACTGTCTGTATCTTGCAAAATGGCATGCACTGACCTGAATAAAGGAAATTTTTCACTCCCTGAGATGTCCTTCCAATAAATATTTTTTTTAGTTTTAGTGTTATAAACTGTAATACCCGGCATATCAGAGCCTATAAAAACAAGACCTCTTCCAGTGTTTTCAATAGCATAAACACAATTGTCAAGTAAATCAGTTCCCGAATAAAATGTTTGAATAACACTATGCGAAGCATTTGGCTTTCCAAGATTTTTTATGGTTATAATCCCATTGCCTTTTGTACCAACCCACAATTCATCCTGCACTTCGCTAAATGCCCTAATGGGTATATTTATAGAACTTCCATTCGGTAGTTTGTTTACCCTACCAAAAGGATTGATATTTTCTAAAATACCAATAATTCCATTTCCATCGGTACCTGCCCATAAAATATGCTCACTACCCGCTTTTAAACAGGTAACTCTTCTATTGTTTAAAGCACTTTTGTCATTTGAAACTTCAAAAGATTGTTTAAAATTTTTATCATATTCTCCAATGCCAGTAGATGACCAAGCAAAGAAATAGTGGCCTTTGTAAAAAGCCATTGATCTTATAGTTTTAGGCAATTCTAACACAGGTACTTTCTCTTGCTTTCTATTTGTTTTGTAAAGTCTTTTGTCGGGTGAAGTATAAAAGACCTCATCGTTCACGTAAAAGAAATCAGAAACCCCTGCGATTTCACTGTTATAACCATCAGCAAAAAATTGATCCCCCTTTTTTATGTATATGTCAAGTAATCCTCCTTCTTTCAGTACCCAAAATCGATTCTCTTTATCAAAGAGCATTTTTATTACATTTCCCTGACTGTTGTTATTTATTTTACAACGCTTAAAACTATCAGATGCGTCATCATAAAAACTAATATATGGTTCAGTTTTTGAGGTGCTATATACAACACCATCGGTATCAACTGCTAGCAAATAGCCTGTGCTTAGCAAATTTTTACTTTTATCCTTGTCGTAGAAATAATGATAAAATTTTCCTGAATTCTTATTGTATTTTGAGATACCCTCAATAGTGGCAATCCAAATATTTCTTTTCCCGTCTTCTACTATTTGATAAATTATATTACTACCAATACTATTCGCATCATTGGATTTACTATAATTGAAAACATGGAAAGATAATCCATCGTACATATTCAAACCATCCCAAGTACCAAGCCATAACAGATTATCTGAATCCTGAAAAATATAGTTTATAGCACTGTTAGATAATCCATTGCTATTATCCAATTGCTGGTAATTATATGCTTCCTGAGCAGGTAAGTAAGTTACACCAACCACAATCGAAACAAATAATGCAATGAACCATTTCATTTATTTAATAATAGTTTAAAAAATGCTTTTTGCGTAAACACAAAAAGCATTTGTTCTCTCAAAAATCCTATATTAAGAATACAATCATTGAAAGATGTTAGTGAATAAATAATCTTTGAAGGTACGTTACTGTTTGATCATTAAACCGCAATAAATACATGCCTTCAGCTAGCCCATTTATATTGATTGGAAACACTGTATTACTTGCTGCCTTGGATACTTTGAAACTCTTCACTACTTTACCATCATTTGTAATTAACTCTAACACAGCATTTTCACTGGTAATTTTTCCAAATTCAACAAATGCACTTCCTTTTGCAGGATTGGGATAAACACTTAAGACATTGGCTACTTTATTTGAAAAATCAAGCACCCTGATACCTGAAAGTTTATTCTTTCCATCAAAATCAACTTGCTTAATTCTATAAAAATTTTTTCCGTTTTTAGGTTTGTTATCCTGATAGCTGTATGTTTTTAGATTGTTAGAATTTCCTGCACCTTGCACAAAACTTATTTCCTCCCATATAGCATTATCAACACTTCTTTGAATATAAAACCCTTTGTTATTACTTTCTGATGAAGTAGTCCATTTTAATACAGAAAACCCATCCTTTTTTTCAACATCAAAGGAAGCTAGAGAAACTGGAAGTAAAACAGCAGAGTTTGAGAAAACGACATTGTCAATATAAATAGTAGATCCCCCTGTTCCAGTTAAAAGAATCTGGTTGATGTTTGCTCTTCTGGCACCAATGGTAGTAAATGAACTTAGCGGAATATCGAAACTAACCCATGTATTGGCAGGCAAAGGGCCATATGGTGCGGTAACCAAATTAATATTATGCTCTAAATCTGCATTAGCAGCTGTACCGCCTGAAGCATTGTCGGCACCATAATCAACCAACTTAATTTGAAATGCAGGCGAGGTAGCTGTTACTGGTGAATTTGGTGTAAATGCATCTATGTGCAAATAGGTATAGCCTGTTGCATTTACAGCATTTGCTCCCAAAAATTGAATTTGACAATAATTCGTAGCCGGTGCTGTTCCTACAAAAGAATATTTCTTTAAATTATTTCCGCCTACAACAGCATCGGAAACAGTTGCTCTAGAAGAATTCACAGACCATGTATTTACAGTAGAATTTGTATAGGCATCGCTAAACAACGACTTAACATCGGAAGCTGATGCCAAAGGTGCTGGAGGGGCAACTGCTGGAGAAAATACTGTTACGGTAATACTACCAGTAGCCAACGTTCCATTGAGCGTACCTGAGATAGAGGTAACTCCAACTCCAACAGCAGTAACTAAAGTACCCAATGCATTAATTGTAGCAATTCCAGGATCCCCAGATGTAAGGTTTAGATAAGCCATACTGCAAGTTTGTGTTTGATTTACTGAATTGATAGGAAATACACAGTTTACAGTTGCACTCGAAGAAAAGGTTTCTGTTGCAAAACCAAATACTGATGAAGCTGGTATGCTTGCAGTTGGCGTACCAATAACACCAATGGTATTTTCAAATTGTATATCATCAACAAAAATATTATATGCACCACCGCTAGCATCATTTGCAGCTTCCGATACCCAGAACATGCCTCTTTCAGCCGTTAATTTTGAAGATGCTGGAATTGGAAGAGTGATTTTTGTCCAGGTAGTAGTCAATGGCAAATTTGTAAGAGATGTAGAAAATACAGAACCACCTGATGAACTGTTTCCAAAGCCCACTGAATTTAGTGTAGCCGCTCTACTTGCTTTTATCCAAAAAGTAAGTGCATTATACGTAGTTAGGTTTTGATTGGTGGCAGCCTCTAGCCTTCCTCCAGAATACAAAGCACCACTACCCCCTACTGCAATTTGTAAAGAAGATGTTCCAGTTATTGCTTCAGCAGTAGTTACCGACCAAAAATTAGCAAAAGTGCTTCCAAACTGATTGGAAGTAATGCCACTGCCATAATTATCTGAAAATACCACAATTTGTGCTGTTGTAGAAAAACTACTTAAAATGAACGTTAAAAAGATAACCCAAAGTGATTTCATAAAAAAAATTTAAATAGATAAAAAATTGTAAAGTAAATATTCAAAGTAGCCAATTTAGTTTGATGTTGTCCATCCAGTTAAGGCTGTAAGAGTTGGAGTTGTTGAGTTTAACGATCTCACAAAATCGACTCTGACCGTTACCGGTGTTGAGGCAGAAAGCCCTGTCATCTTAATTTGAAGCTTTCCATACCATTGATTTGGAGTATTTCTGCCTGCCATGATGCTGGAGAATATTGGAGCGGTTTCTGAGAGATAATTAATTTGGCTGGTTGACCGATCAACTTTTTCAAAAACTGCATTAGATGGAGATTGTATAATGGCATAAAAAGTTTTGCCATTCTTAATCATGGTGGCCGTTTTGCCATTGGCAGTTATCACCAAACCATCGGTTGAAGGGCTGTGCATAAGCCAATAAACCGTGCTGTTTTTGTTTGGAGTAAACTCATCCTGCACTGTTACAAATCCATTGCTCCTGTTTAATTTTATGCCCCTTCTGTAAGTTGTAACATCTCTGTTATAAATGCTGCTTAAATCAATAATATGGTATCCTCCAATACCGTCGTTGGCTTTTGACAGTAAAGTGGCAACCCCGGTTGGATTTTGTTCTGGCCTAGCATCTGGATTAAACACCAAACAGTTTTTGCCTTCTGTTTTTACCCGATAGTAATAAAAGCGTCCTCTTGTTAAAGCTGTATTTGTTGAAGAAGCAGTGTAGGAGGGTGCGGTTGTAGTAAAATAATCTGATGGGTAAGGTGATTCTAAACCAAGATTACCTTGTGCCCAAGTTTCGCCTTGAGCTTGTATAAAAAAACTACCAGCATCGAGGTGACCATGGGCTGCGTTGTTATCACCACCATGCATACCTACATATAAAGCGTTATCATTATTGTTGTTTTCTAGTAGATACATATACTCTATGCCTCTTAAATATCCATCCAAAGGAAAAGCAGACGAACTACCTGAATTTACGAGGGTCTTATCATAAAATAGCAAATCTAACCAGCCATTCATTTTGATTACATCAGCTGCATTGATAGACAAGCAAGCATCGTAGTGTGCTTTAGCAAGGTTTGGGTTTTTAAAATATTTGGAGAACCAGAAATAGGATAAAAATTTACTGCTTTTTCCCACATACAAATAGTCATCGCCGATACTAGCAGTGCCTACTGGACCAGACATATAATAAGGGAACCATCCCGTTTTTACAAAGCCAGGTTGCTCCGCTAATCCATAAGTTGTACTTAAACAACGTTTCAAGCTTTCAAAGGCTAAAAATGTATTGGTTAAGCCGTAACTCCAATAAGACATACCTTCTTCACTGGCTCCATCTGGGCCTAATGATTGCATGTAGGGAAGTATACCGTTAGTAGCTAATCTAATAACACTGCTATTAAAAGCGACATCTGTTTCGTACGTTGCTAATGCCGCCATAATCATTCCGCCATGACAAATGCCATTCCAGTTATCATTACTCAAATACCATCTCCAAACACCAGTGTTAGTTTCAATTTGAGTTTTGCCAGGCTGAAGTACAAAATTTCTAACGGCAGTTGACAATTGTGTTCTTTGTGCAGCAGATAAATAATCATACAAACCGTCATAAGCAATAGCAACACCTTTTGCAGCAATACCAGCATCTAAGAAATGTCTGTTAGCTCCCCAATCGGGCCAATTTCGCATCGCATCAAGTTGTTGCCAGCATCGTAGAGCATATCGGCTATCTTTTGTAAATTGATAAGCCAAAACCAGATAGGGTAATTGATTGTTTGAAAATGTATGAATACTGGGAATGCGTAATCCTGCACCATCCAAGCCATAGCTTAATATTGGACTTGTTAATAAATTATTTGCCCTTGTAATAACATCTTCGTAGTTAGCTTTCGAAAATGGATCGGAAGCAGCACTTGTTTTTATGCTCAATATATCATCAGCAGTAAATAACAGGCGGGGATGAATATCCCTTTTTCCAACCCCATCAAAGCAGGCTTGTACAATAGCGTCAGTTATGGGTACTACAGCCGTTGATACAAATCCACTGCCACCAGCAGTCACTTCAAAATCCTGCGAAGAAGTAGCAGTAACCCCACCAACTTTTACAGAGATTTTAAACTTACCGGCTGCGACACTAGCTGGTATTTTGAACACCAACTGTGTGGTAGAAGCTGAAATTGGAACAGTGCTGAATCCGCCAATGGTAACCAGATTATAGTTTGGCAATGATCCAAAATTGTTGCCAGTAATCGTTACTTCTGTATTAGAAGTTCCTGATGCTGGCGTAAAATTAATAATGGATAGCGTAGATACTGGAGCAGTGGTTCCATCTGTTTTCTTTTTGCACGAAAGAAATAAGTTTAAGCCAAGAAGTAGGAAAAAATAATTTCTCATTACATTTTATTTATATTTTTTCTAATCTATTAATTACCACCCCGGATTTTGAGTAATCACTCCATTACTTTTAGATATTTCAGCAAATGGTATTGGATACAAATACATTTTAGGATTGAATATTCTGGATTCTACCACAAATGGCTGGTAGTTAAAAGTACCCATACTATTAAGAGAAACCCTCATGCCAGACAATGGTAAATTCTCCGTTTGTTCAGCTATTTTCCAGCGACGAACATCAAAAAAACGATGTTCCTCAAATGCCAATTCTACTCTTCTTTCATTCCTTATTCTTTCCCTCAATTCTAATTGGGTTATTCCTGATGCAATGGCAGGTTGACCTGCCCGTACTCTTACTAAATTAATTGCTTCTCTTGCAGATCGGGTGGCTGCTATTCCTCCCAAAGAAGGTTTTGCTTCAGGCCCATATGCCTCGTTTAGAGCTTCTGCAAAATTGAGCAAAACTTCTGCATACCGCATAAGCACCCAGGATTTAGCCCTTGTACCTGCCAATGTAAGGTTATAGTTTTCTACACACATTTTACGCAAATAATAACCAGTAGTAGTAGCTCCTATTTTAGCACCAATACCATCTAACGCCCCTTCGTATGATAAAACTGTACGCGGTGTACTATTGGTATTCAACCCCATGGTTGATCCATTAAGTACAACAATCCACGCCAGTCGTTGATCTCGATTGGCATAAGGATTAAGAGGGTCGTATCCTGAAGTAGGATCAGAAATAGGCTTTCCTGTTGTTCTCATTTCAAATGCATCAACAAGATTTTGTGAAGGACAAGTGGCACCTTCACCGCCATTTAACATACCTATTGGGTAATTAGCACGTTCAAGCACATTAGTATTTAGCTGAAATGGACGGGTAAAAATGATACCAGAATTCGCCCCTTTTCGAGGTGTAAGATTGTTGGTGGTGTTTTGGGCCATGAACAGATCTCTATAATTCGCATTGAGAAAATTTACATGAGCACAATTAGGATCACTGAAAAGCTGTTGCCCAGCCGCAGCAGCAAGCTCCCATTTTGATACATTGTTTCCAGCATTATTTAATGGACTTGCTGCATACAACAATGCCCTTAACTTTAAAGCTACCGCTGCAGGTTTTTCAACTCTACCTAATCGGTTATTATCAGTACCTGCATCACCACGGCCTACAGTTGAGCCTGCTGGTATTCCATAATTAATCCAGTGATTTGTAAGGTCTGTATATGCAGAATCGCATTGGGCTACTATAAAACTAACACACTCATCAAACGTAGCTCTCCTAACCATATAAGCCTCTTGTTCAGAAAGCACAGTTGTTATAATGGGTACACCACCATAACGTTTTATTAGTTCCATATAATAATAGGCACGAAGAAATCTAGCTTCTGCTCGGAGTTTTATAAAGTCGTCAACATCTATGATGTAGTTGGCTTTATTGTTAATGGTATCTACTACTAATAATTTTCTGAAATCAGTTGTTTTTTCAAGAAAAAGATTGGCATGGCGTATTCCCCTATAATATAAACCCCAAACATCATCAGGATTGGTAAATGGATCCCATGCACCTGTATTAAAACGTTGAATATTTCCAAATAATGCAAAGTCTGCTTCATCGCATCCTGCAGCCAATAAAGCGTTTCCTCCATAACGATTTAACTGAGGTATATAGTTATACACCCCCATTCCAAAAGCTTTCAAGTTTGCAGGACCTGAATTTAAAAATAGCTCTTCATCAAATCCAGATTGCAATTGAGTATCTAAAAAGTCTTTCTTGCAAGATTGCAAAAGCAAACATCCAAAAATTAACACCAGTGCAAAATATTTTTTCATAATCTAACTATTGTATGTTGATAAAACATTCATTAAAATCTTGATTTTAGAATTTCAAATTAAATCCGAAATTAAAACTCTTTAGTGCGGGATGAATAAACATGTTCATTACCTCTGGGTCAACATTTAATTCATCAATTTGATCCCAAGTGAAAAGATTATTTCCACTTAAGAAAAATCTTAATGAATTTAATTTTGCCCTTTTAGTTAAACTTTCTGGCAATGTATATCCCAATTCCAGATTACGTAATCTGATAAAAGATCCACTTCGTTGCCATAAGGTTGATGCCCTATAATTATTGTCGTTTTGTTCGGTAGTTAACCTTGGAAATTTTGCATTATCACCTCTCTCAGGCGTCCAGTGATTATCTTTTACCCATTGCGTTGGTTGCACACCACCATTTAAAAAAGGGATTATATTGCCATTATCTAGCAAGGATACCGTTCTGTTTGCTGCACCCTGAAAAAAAACATTGAAATCAAAGCCTGCAAATTTAGCTCCGCCGTTTAATGCATATATCAATTCCGGTAAATTGGTATAACCTATTGGAGTACGATCATTATTGTCTATAAACCCATCATTATTCTGATCCTTATACTTAACATCTCCTGGGCGAACAGAACCAAAGAGCTGCTGCGGACTCGATGCTATATCGGCATTATCTTTAAAGAACCCAATGGCTGTTAAAATGAAGGGTTGATTAATAGGATTTCCTTTTGCATAAAGATATGGGGCAGCTGGTACTGGCTCAGCAATATCAACAATCTCATTAGTAGTATATCCTACATTCCCACCTATATAAAACCCTACTGCACCCAACTTGCCATTGTACGTAAGTTCGAGTTCACCTCCACTACTTTTTGTTTTCCCCTTATTTACGTTATTAAAAGTTGCCCCCATTAAAGCAGGAATATAGCTCGATGGATTTAAGAAAATATCATTTCTGTTTTCAAAGAAATAATCAACTGATACACTCAGTTTTTTAAAAAGAAGAGCATCCAAACCTATATTGGTGCGGTATGCTTTCTCCCAAGTAACATCTCTATTTGCTAAATTACCCTGTGTAAAAGTTGGTGCGTTAATTCCGAGGTTGTTTCCTAATAAATAGTTACCCGAACCGGCGTAGAACTGGTTAAAAATAAATCTGCTAGAATTACCTACATTATCATTCCCAAGCAAGCCAAATGATCCACGAATCTTGAGTAAGTTTATGGAGGTCGAATTTGCCATAAATTTTTCCTTACTTAACATCCATCCAGCAGAAAAACTTGGAAAGAACCCAAATCTATTACCCTTTGGAAAGTTTTCTGAACCACTGTAGGAGTAGCCGAACTCAGCAAAATATTTTGAATTATAATTATAGCTTATACGACCCATTATTCGCTGTTTTGCAAAAGGCAATTCATCACCATCAGCTTTATATGACTCCTGAAAATAAATAGCAGATGCATAAATAGTATGTTGCCCCGTTTGCTTCTCATATTCAAGGCCCGCAAGTGTAGTAGTTCTATTGTACTGATTGCCATTACCTTGAGTAATTACAAAATTATTATCAGTAGATCCTTTTGTTACAACATCATATGGAATAGTGCCAGGAGGTGTAACTCCAGGAACAATCAGGTCTGGTCTGGCAATAAGTTCGTCATATGCATTTCCCCTTGTCTTATTATAGGTATCGAAAAAAAAGTTACTAAAGTTGAGCTGCCCAAATGCTTGTAACCCCTTTGTTATAAAATCCAATTTACCTACCAATTTAACATTAGCATCAATGGTTCTGTCATTTATTGATTGATACCCCCGTTGCAAAATAGAGGCGACTGGATTATCGCTATAACCTTGTGTGCCTCCCCATTTACCTTGCTCTGTCTTTACTGGATAAGGATTGAAAACAGACATGGTTCTCCATAAAGTATTTTCAGCTGCATTTGGGAAATTCTTTTCTAAAACTGTTGCTCGAAAATTGACAGCAGCACTTAAAAAATCAGTAATGTTTACATCGAAATTAGACCTGAGATTATAGCGTTTTAAATCATAGTTAGTATTTGTAGTTCTCCTGTTTTCAGTGTTGCCGTACAACCCTTCATAGTTGGCATATCCAAGCCCTACAAAATATTTTGCATCAGTTCTTCCACCTGAAAAAGTAAGGGAATAATCTTGACTAAATGCATTTTTCTTAAGCATTTCGCTCTGCCAGTCAACATTGGGATACAAATACGGTTGTTGACCTGATTTGTAATAGTTAACTATTGAGTCTGACTTGAAAATGCCAGAACTAATTGATTTACCATCACTCACCATTCCTTTATTAAATAATTCGGCATAATCGCCATTTCCTAATAAATTAGGCAATACTGTTGCAGAATGTAGGCCAAACCTGCTACTAAACTGAATATTTGTTTTGCCATTATCGATACCACGTTTTGTAGTGATAGATAAAACGCCATTAGCTCCATCAGAACCAAATAAGGCTAGGGATCCTGCATCTTTAAATACAGTAATGGATTCTATTTCATCAGGCATCAATGTACTCCAGTTAGTTTCGAACCCATCTACTAAAACCATTACACCATTATCCTGAAAAGTCTGCCTTCCACGCAATGCAAGCCGAGGCCCGTCATTATTACCTGGTGCACTACCAGCTTGGCCTACATAAAATCCGCCCAACTGACCGAATAACGTATTGCCCAAATTTGGCGTATTAAATCGCTTCAAGGTTTCACCGCTTACTGTTGAGGTTGAGCTTATAATTACACTTCTGTTTTTTGAAGTTCCAAAAGCTGTACTCACTTGTTGAAACAAAAAATTCTCTTTAATAACATTGCTTTTTAAAGCAAGAGTATCTGCTTTGGTTTCCGTTTTTATATTCTGAGCAAAAGCAATCTGATTGCTCACTATAAAACAAGCTATTAATAAATAGTATTTCATGTATATGGTTATCTTTGATATCATAAATGTTTGTTTTTTGAAGAACATAAAAACTACCAGCCAGGATTTTGGATAAGAAACCCTCTATTCACTTCACTTTGTGGGAAAGGGAAAAAATACATTTTATCTTGCCAAACCCTAGTTTCAAAGGGTTCAATTTTATAAGATAGCCTGTTATCATTTGCAAGTCGTTGGGCTGGCGTCATCGCAGTAGTAGGGTTTACATATGCTGTTCCGCTGTTTTGATATAAAAAGTTTCGGAAAAACTGCCCTTTCATCACACCATCATCACCTGCAATTTTCCATCGCCTTACATCAAAAAAACGATGCTCTTCTCCATATAATTCTACCGCTCTTTCTCTACGTATATATTCTCTGGTTTTTGCTTGGTTACCATGAATATCATTATAAGTTGCATTGCCTGGTGCTAGTGCAGGAAGTCCACCCCTCAACCTAATGGGATTAAGCACTGTATAGATTTCAGTATTGCCAGCACTTATTTCATTGAGTGCTTCGGCATAGTTTAGATAGAATTCCGGAAGTCGGAATATTGGCCAATAGGCATCAATTCTTCCATTCACCGCATTTACTAGATTGATAAATTTCTTTTGATGAATACCGTTAGGAACGCCATTTCCAATGAGTTGAGGTCCTGCTCCAATCTGGACAAAATTGCCACTGACGCTTCCCTGTTTGAACACAAACTTTGCTGTATCATTTCCTCCCTGTCCATTCATAAGCCCTGTTTTAGTATAAGGTGAACCAGGCCACCATGCAACTGCATGAAATCTTGGCTCCATTCGCCTCATGATAGCTTTGAAATCAGTATAAGTTCCGTCAGTTGGAATGGTAATGTCATTGCCGTTTACATCACGATATGTTTTTGTAATAAAGTTGATTGGGAGTGCCATTACGGTATTACCCCAGCTAAAATATATCGGACATCCCCAACGCACCACATTAGCACCACCTGCTTGTTGCCCATGAGATTTATCATACAAAAGAATCTCTTTGTTACGTGGATCTAATGCAGCACCAGTAGCATAGTTGTAGCTCTCGCTTTTACCCAGTAAAGGATCATCAAGAAGTATATAGCCGTTGGCTTGTGACCAATCAATAACAGCTTTATTTGCTGTTGCAGCAACTACCCACCTATTTGGATCGGCAGATCCCAAACATAATAAACTATCGTTGCCACCAAAGGGAACAGGAGGGGTATTTGTATTTACCAGAGGGCTTGCAGCATACATGAGTGTAACGGCTTTCAAACATAAAGCAGCACCTTTATGCATTCTACCGATATCAGAGGAAGGATATGCATTTGGCAAAGCAGCAACCGCTTCATCGCAAGACCTAACAATAAAATCAACAGTGCTTTTTAAACTCCGTCTCGTACCTGATGGTGTTACCACTGCTTTGCTAATTCCACCTTCTTCTACAATCCTCACTTTAGGCACAGCATCTGAAATAGGGATACCACCAAATCGAATCATCATTTCATAATGCATCATTGCACGTAATACTTTTACTTCAGCAATGGTTTGAGCCTTCAATTCTGGCGTCCAATTTATTCCTGCAGTGCTTACAAATGGAACATTGTCTACGTTTTCCAAAAATATATTCGCATTTCTCATGCCGAGTTGAACTCGACTTATCGAGAATTCATCAGTGTTGGTAGCATTCCACGTACCGGCGTTAAATGCATTAGCTCTACCTCCAACGCCAAATTGGTCACCTTCATCGGACGCTGCAAGCAAAAAACCATCAACAGTGCCTGCATCAGATAAGCCGCTACCACCGTCCCCTGTAATAAAACCATTTACTACACAACTGGCATATGTTTGCCAAAGTGCACGCATGGCATTATCGGGTGTATTGAATACAGAGTCTACAGTAACTATGCTTCCGCTGGGTTGTTCCAAAAATCTTGAACAGGATACCATGCTGAATAGTGAAAATCCGAGTCCGGCAAGGAGTAAGTATGTGTAAAATTTCATGTTATTTTTATTAGGCATGCTGAATAATATTTTGACTTTTTAGAATTGCAGATTAAGTCCAACGTTAAACACCTGCATCATTGGATAGACTGCACCATTCGAGCTGGCAATTTCAGGATCGAAATATGGCATTTTTGTCCAAGTGAAAAGATTTTGTCCATTGGCATATAATCGCAATGACTTTGCCCCAATGCGGTTCAATAATTTGGCATCAAACGTATAAGCAATCTCCAATGTTTTTAATCTTAAATAGGAGGCATCTTGCATCCAAAAAGATGAAACTCTATAATTATGGCGATTCCCATCTGGAGCTGCCGTGAGTCTTGGTAAGGATATTTTGGAACCTTGCTCAAACCGCTGCTGAGACCAACTTTCCTTCGCATTTTCAAAAGCGGTTTTTGTGCCCGCAATAAATGGCCAGGCAGCTTCTCCATTTAAGTAAGTAGAAACATTGCCAGCACCCTGAAAGAATACAGATAGCTCAAAGCCCTTATAACCAACTCCAACGGTAGCACCATATATAATTTCAGGAATATTTGGATTACCCATATTTACCCGATCGTTATCATCAATTCTTCCGTCGCCATTTACATCTACATATTTTATGTCGCCTGGTTTTAGCCCAGCTCCTTCCCAAACCGATATTGGCCGTTTAGGATCATTTATTTCTTCCATCGTATTGTAAAGTCCATCGGCCAGCAATCCTTTTGGTTGACCAATTCTATTGCCAGTTGCTGCTAAACCAGGAAATGGTTGTGGAATTTCATCAAAATAGATGATTTTATTGCGGGCAAAGGTATAATTGGCACTTCCAAAATAATACACTTTACCAGGTTTGGATTTACCCTGATAGTTAAGCTCAAATTCATACCCTTTGTTTTCGGCTGAACCAACATTATAAGGTGCTACAAGACCAGGTGCTCCAAAAGTAACAGGTATATTCAGGTTCCAAAGAATTCCTTCCCGCTTTTCCTGAAATACATCTACGCTAAATGAAAGTCGATTATCAAAGAATTTAAAGTCTGCACCTAAATTCAGTTTTTTAGCCCGCTCCCATGTTACACCGGGGTTGCCAATTGTTCCTTCCCGGTATCCAGTAACAGGTGTGTTTGCAAGGCCCAAAAAATATTGATTGCCGTTTACAAATGAGGAGGGAAGGAATAGGAATCTGTTTCCACCAATTTTATCATTACCTACGGTACCATAAGATCCACGAAGCTTTAAATAGGATAAATAACGCTGTTTAGGAAAGAAGCTTTCATTGCTAATAATATAGCCTGTTGAAAAGGAAGGGAAAAACCCAAACTGATCTCCCACGGCAAAATTTTCTGAACCGTTGTAACCCATATTTACTTCCAGAAAATAGCGGCTATCGTAGTTATAGGTACCGCGACCAACCAACCCCACATAATTAAAAGGGAGCTGATTAGATCCATCGTAGAGCCTTTCTACGGTACCTAACAATAGACCAGTAACCGTGTGTTTTGAAAATGTACGATTATATTCAATGGCTCCTTCCAAATAAAATTTCCTATTTTTCGAAAATGTTTCACCTCCAAAAACTACTGGACCTTCAAAAGCATTTACAACCGGAATAGGGATTATGGAATCCTGAAAATTGGTGGCTGCAGGATTACGACGCAAATCCCAAAGTGGAATTTGTTTGTTACGCCTTATAGATTGCAGGTAATAGCTATCATAGGCAGTCATAGCTCTTACTGAGAGGCCTTTTACCAGACGGTCTAGTTTATATCGGCCACCAACGTTCATATTTAACCGACTGCTAAAGTTAGAGTTATATCCAAAAAACAGCATTTGATATAAGGGGGTATTCGAAATATTCCATTGGGTCAGCCCATCTACATTACGCACTATTTTATTCTGATAAAGCACAGGTGACATGATAGGGTTTGCTGATAGAATGGTTCCGAAAATATCGCTGGTAGCACTGTTGCTATAATTTGAATTCTGCATTTCGGCAGATGTTTTTATATAAAGACTCAGATCTTTTGAAATATTGAAATCGAAATTGGCCCTAATATTGTAGCGTTTGAAGTTGGGGTTAGCATTGAAATCATCGAATGCTTTACCTAGCTTGTAGGCTCCATTCTGGTTTAAATAACCTAACGATACAAAATACTTTGTATCCTGCGTACCTCCGCTCATATTTAAGTTATATTGCTGCTGGCCTGCCGACTTATTTAGCATATAGTCCAACCAATCAATATTGGGATGAAAATAAGGATCATCGTTTAGTCTGTAACGTTCAATGTCATAATCACTAAATTTTTGGGCTGTAGGATTATTTTGGTCGTTGGCCTCCGCTTCATTTCTTAGGGTTGCCCAATCTACTGCATTTAGCATTTTTGGTAACCTGATAGGTTTTTGTACGGAAAAATTGCTGGAAAATGTAAATTGTGGTTTGCCTTGCTGGCCAACTTTTGTGGTGATAATAATTACGCCGTTGGCACCCCTCACCCCAAATACAGCAGTTGCGGAAGCATCCTTTAGAACGTTAAAAGATTCGATGGTGTAAGGGTCTATACCGTTCAGGCTACGCTCAACTCCGTCAACCAAAATCAATGGTCTTGCACTATTGCCGCCGGCAAAAGTGCCAACGCCTCTGATAAAAATATCGGCGATGTCCCTACCAGGTTCCCCACCTCGCTGTACTGTAATAATACCTGTGGCTCGCCCCGCCAACGCATTTGCCACACTAGAAACCGGTGATCGCAATATTTCGGTGGTTTTCACAGTGGAGATAGCACCTGTGATACTAACTTTTTTCTGCGAACCATAGCCAACCACCACTACGTCTGTGAGAGATTTTACTTCCGATATTAAAGTTATGCTTATGGATTGGCTGCTAGTAACAGCCACTTCCTGGGTCAGAAAACCTGTGTAAGAAACCACCAAAACCTCGTTATAACCCGGTACTTGTAGACTAAATTGACCTAGTTCATTGGTGGTGGTTCCGGATTTTGAATCTTTAACTGCAACGTTTACGCCAAAGATTGGGGCTCCTTTATCGTCCTTAATAACTCCACTAATCTTAACCTGACAGAAAATTGAAATACTAAGAAAGGAAAAGATGAGTAACAAAATAGTTCGTTTAGAAATATTTTGTAAGCCATGGATAACAAATTTTGAGGTTTGCAGGAGCAAATTTGAAGGCAAGCAGTTCATACGTTAAAATTTGAGAGTTAAAAATACTATATAAGCCATCCATTTCTATACACCATAGTATCAGAATATTATACTATAGTATCTATTATTGTTAATCAGTCAGTTACAGACTTGTTTTATTTTTACTAAATTTAATTTTCTCTAAAAAGCAAGGTGACGAAAAGATTTTTTAGATGTTTGACTAGTACGGAAACGGACTAATTGGTAAGGATTAATCCAAGGATTAAGCTCCATTACTTTTTTTGGTTTCTGCAATCATAAATTCCAAAGGGTCATAATACGAATTGGAAGCTAAACGTTGTGTACCAGTTAAATCTGCACTCCATGGTTCATAAGGACTAGGATACATAGCATCGCACTTGCTACGAATTTGAACAAAGACTGCATTCATTCCTGTAACTCTATGTTCTTCCATTCTTTGAATGTAGGTAGATTGCTCTGTTGCAGAGGAAGCACCACTACTAGACCAATCAATGTTTGAATAAGTAGCTAACCAAGCTGCCCTAAACTTACGCTTAGGGGGTGGGCAGCAAGATTAAGTACAATACAACTAATACAATAAACTAAACTTATTATTTTACGAACCATTGATACATTATTTTCTTTTATCTCTCATCTTCTTAGCACCATAACCAATACCTGCTGCTAGCCCCTAAAGGGGGACTAGATGCTAGTTCCTTTTCTTTTATCTCTTAATTTTTTAGCACCATAGCCTACACCTGCTGCTACAAGTAAGCTTAAACCACCATCTACTGGCACATCATTTACATCATCATCAAACATCGGTTGGGCATTTAGAAAAGTAGGAAGTATAAATAGTATACAAAGTAGTATGAAGTAGCTCAGTACTTGAGTGGTTTTTAGTTTCATGATTTTTAGTTTTGCCCCTATCCCCTAAAGGGGGACTAGGAAGATTTAGTTTACGGTTTTAATAGTTTAGGAGTTCAACTTAAATTAATGAACTCCTAAACTATTAAACTTTTTTACTCTACAATCACCGTTTTGGTTACTGTTGTTGTGCCATCAGTAATGATCATATTGTATTTGCCTGTTGGGGCATTACCTATGCTAATTGTTTGGTTGGCACTGCCGCCATTGTGGGTGATTTGTTTAGCTGCAATTTCTTGACCTAAGTTGTTTACCACTTTTATTGTGTAAACGCCTTTTTCAATATCAGTCAATTGTAAGTTGATTGTTCCGCCTTTTACTGGGTTTGGATACACGGTAAACTCTGAACGTTTCGTTCCAATATTTACTCTTACTACTTGACTGTATTTTACTGTACCATTCTTTTCATTGGCTTTTACTCGGTAGTAATTGTTGCCATTGTTTACATTTAAATCTAACCAACTGTAATTGTTTGTTGCTGCATTCTTAGCTTCTAGTGTAATGCCTTTGGTGAATCTGCTACCATCTTTGCTTTCTTCTACTTCGTAGCTATGCATATTGGTTTCATTCGCTGTATTGAAGGTTACTTCAATGGCTGCTCCTTTTTGCTGTGCTGCTACATTTACAAAAGTGGTTGGTAATGCTGCTGCTGTTCTGAACACTAGTTCAAAACGGTTTGTTCCTTGGCTGGCTGCATTGCTTGTTACTGTGAAGTTGTATGGACTGCTTGCTGTTAATACATGTTCTACATTTAAGAACTTGTCTTTTAAAACAACTGGTAAGCCATTGTTCAATGTATTGCTGTTTAAAGCAATTTCAAAGCTGCTTTGCAAACTTGAAGTAAAGCCCATTGGTATTACTGTAGTTGAAGCAATGGGTCTTGCATCTAAGGTTAATGCTTCGTTACCTGATGCCAATGTGTAAACATTTACTTCTGGATTCATTAGCTTGTTACCATCTTCAGTTAATTCTTTTCCTGCGGTTGCAGTGGTTGAATTTCTTACAAATAATTTATCGGCATATGTTCCATTATAATTTACTTGTAACTCTAACTGATTTGGGGTTGCTTGTGTTCTAAACAAATTAGCGGTTGCTGCTGCTACTTTATTTGTTTCAGTAAATGCTAAATTTGTTGCATCTGATGGTTGTACAAAGAAAGCTCCATTCATTGCTAAATTATATGCCCCACCTCCTTTGGTTAAAGGTACATAGGCTCCTCTTGTTACTGCATTGGCATCCCAAACCCAATAAGTGGTTCCTATATTGGTTGCTGCATCTATTACTGTTCCTATATCTGTTGGTGATGGATATGGATTGCTTATTAAATGGAAGTTATTGGCGGTTGGTAAATTGATATTTTGAGCTCCTGTATTTACAGCTCCTGTCATATCTAAAGTTACTGCAAGTGGTGAAGGATTACCACCTGTTAATGCAGTTGCTTGACTTCTAGCTCCTCTTACCAATACTCTAGTTCCTCTATGTTGTGCCCAACTTGCATCGGCTGCCGTAGTAAAGGCTTTCCATATATTGGTTATATTCTCAAACCAAAAACTTGATGGATCATTGGTTAATGTTGCATCAAAACCTGCTCCTGTTGAGCTTCCTGAACCATCTATTGTTCCATCACCAGTTACAAATATATCATCTGTTAAACTACTCATTGCTTGGGCAGTTGTAAATGGATGACCTAAGAATCTATATGCTCTTCTGCCACCAGGAATGTATGTTTCTGTAATTACATTGCCCGAAATGTATGAACCTGTACCTTGTGCTATACGAGCTGTACCTGATAGTGTTGATTTTAATACCAATCTGCCACCAGCAGCTAACGTACCTAAAGTTGGGGTTACAGTGCCCGTTACATTTACAAAGCCAGAACCAGTTAAAGATGCAGTACCTGCCGACTTATTAATGATTAAGTTGGTAACATTTATTGAAGAAGTGGCTGCTGTTAAAGCTATAGCCTGTGCAGAACCAGCAACAAACGATAAGTCATTTGCATTTAATGAACCATTTGTAACAGTTAAAGCACCACTAAGTGTTGGAGAAGAAATGCCTGTACCAAATGTTACACCAGCTGTATTTACGTTGTTTACTGTTAAAATTAAAAATTGTGCTGTTGGTGCTGCGATTGAATTTCTGAATGTACCACTTCCGCTAATTGTTTGTGCATTTACAGAATGAATTAAAACTGAACCAGAGTAATCAGCTAAAGTTAACCCTACAGACTCCCTAGTAAAAGTTCCATTATTGATAATATTACCAGCTACAACCAAAACCCCTCCACTACTTACATCACGCAATTCAGAACCAGAATTTATTGTTAAATTCCCTTTTACAAAAGATCCAGTTCCACCAGCAGAAGTAGTAGTAGCCCAACGATTTGTTGCGTTTCCGCCATTAATGATTAAGCTACCAATCATAGACTGAGTATTTGCAGAACCAGCATAAGTATCAAATTGAAAACCTGAGGCATTAGTTGATGTATTTGTACTTACACCATCACCAAAATAGGTTGTATGATTAGCACTCCATTGCCAATTACCTGAAGTAAAGCTTAGTTCTAAAGATCGTGAAGTACCAGTAAAAGGTGGATCAATTATATATAAATTTCCACCACTAACTACGCCATTATTAGCAACTCCAGAACCAAAACGAACTAAAACAGTTCCAGAAGCTACATCATTTACGCCTTCATTATTCCCATCAACATTGATATTTCCACCACTTTGGTTAAATGTACCAGAAGGGACAGATAAATTACCATTAATATTTAATGTACCAGAAGAAATAGTTAAGATTCCAGTTGATGTTAAACGTCTATTAAACCCACCAACACCTACATTAACTGTACCACCACTAACTATTAAACTGCCCCCACTATTTGTATTAATACCTGTAGTAGCTGCACCAGTAACATCAAGTGTATTACCACTTACTGCTAATGTACCACCTGAGTTAATATTAACAGTTCCGGCAGTTGCTGCAGCTAAATTTACTGTTACAGTATGGGTATTTGAAATATTTACTAGCGATGTAGCTAAAGGTGCACTACCACCAACATCCCAAGTAGTAGGATTTTCCCATGCACCTGTTGTTATAGAATTGTAAGCAGTACTTAAATCGGCAGCATTGCCACCAATATAATACGTGTTGACAAAGTTGATAATATCTAAAGCAATTCTATTTACTTGAGGATCACCATTTGTGTTTGTTCCATTACTAGAAGAACCTACTGCATCAGTAGCTCTTATTTGCCTAAGATTGGCAAACGCTGTTACCGTTGCAGTATTTGTACCTTGTATTCTGGTTGTTATTGTGTTTGCTCCCAAGTCTAAACCACTTTGAGAAACAACCCAATTGCTGTTTGTTCTAGTATCTACAGCTATTACATCATCTACAAATGATGGTATAGTTGTTAACCCACCTACTGCATTATGGGTTACAGACACTGTACCCCCTGTAGTTATTGGACTTGCACTAAATGCCATCCAAAAATGGCGGTTAAACCCTGTCGAACTTCCTACAGGAAAATGCCCAGCATTGCCGTTCGCAATGGTAGTAGGCACTGCAGTAGGTGCAGAAGGAAACCAACGGGTTAATGTACCATTTTGGATATTTCCAGCCGTATATGTTAAAAGGCCAGATTGTGTAGCACTAAAACCTAAGGTAAGTGTACCACCACTTAAATCAATGTTTCCTAATGTCATATTTAAGGTGGCAGAACTATTAATTGTGTTAGCAATAGTAATGGTGCGATTAGCAGGAATGGTTAAGCCAAGAGCGTTAATTAATCTTAGTTCTGTAACTCTTTGATCACCTGTTCCAATTTCACTGTTAGAACCCATTATATGTGTAGCATTGGATGAACTGTAAATAAGGGTTCTTAGTCCTTCGGTTTCATCAATAGTTGGAGCGGTAGTAAAAGTACCTGCTAGATATAGACCTGCAGGAGCTGCTCCCCCAAATTGTAATGTTGGATTTTCATTAGCAATAGCACTAGCGTTACCTATAGATAAATTTGCAGGATTTAATTGACCTGTAAACAAACTTGTTCTATTAACCTTTAATGTGCTCGTTGTTGTAATAGCTACTGCATTTGATGTGTAATTTTCTATAAGCAAAGTAGGCAATCTATTATAACTGCCAGCACCACTTATAGTTACAGCAGGATTACCACTATACGACTGCACAGCAAGTATACCAACAGGTGTAGCTGAACCAGTAGGATGATTGCCTGAAATTGTACCACTATTGGCAATTGAAGTACCCCTTACATTTAACTGTTGTTGTGTTGTACCACTTCCTAAAAATAAAAACCCATTTGCATTTACCGTAAGATTATTATTTACATTGGATGTACCAAGTAATCTTGCCATTCTAGAAGTACTAGCATCTGTTCTATTATCAATGATTAAATTATATACAGGAAAGCCTAATGATAAACCAAAACCACATGCATTATCTAAAGTACCTCCACTAGAAGTTGAAATTCCATCTCCTATTTTTAAATTACCTCCAAAAACGGCTTTTGTGCCACCCCCTGTAAAACTAACTGCGGTACCGCCTGTAGCACTATGAGGATCTACAATTACAATATCACCACCTCCTAAAACACAAGTAGCTGTAGCATCTACAGATAATAAAGAACTTGATGTAGCAAGATTATTTCCAGCCTGAGGGTCTATTGTAATAGTACCTCCATGTTGCACAAATTGTGCAAGAGAATTTGAAGAAACTAATATTCTTCCGTAAATAGTAAGGTTTCCACCATTCATTCTTAAAGCACCCCCGGAGGTAGTTATCGAAATTGAATTGTTACCACTACCATAAGCAAAACTTCCATTATCTATTCTCAATTCTCCACTAAGGGTTGCTGTTCCTGCACCAGTATTAGTTCCTGAACCTACACATGATACTGAGGCTGAGGCATGATTTATCCAAAATCTTGATGCAGCCGCACCAATGGTTTGGCTGCCAAAGTATGGTGTAATAGTAGAAGCACTTGATAGTCTAAAAGTACCACTAGTTAGTGTGAGTCTTGTTCCACTTGTAGCAGGTGAACTCATAGTTATAGGAATAGTAACATCAAACATGGCTTCTAAAGAAAGGCTTGCACTTCCTTTATTAACAGTAATACTATAAAAATCGTTTGTTACACCTGAGCCACTTAAACTACCATCTATTCTTCCAAATAAGTTACAAGCTACGCCTGCAGTTCCAATATTTAAATCAAGTATACCATTATTGATAATACTACCAGAAGAATGAACATTATTAGCACCACCAATAGCTAAAGCATGTGCAACAATACTTCCAGATGATGGGGCAAGTACCTGACCATTAGAAGCAATTGTTAAACTACCGCTTATTGTAAGTGTAACAGCAGCACCACCATGATATTGAAAAACAGAAGTTGCACCGCCTTGACCAACTGTTAAGTTAGCACATGAGTTGGTAGCATCAAATGTAACCGTACTTCCATCGGAAATAATAACATTGTCTGTAGCAACTGGTACCACACCACCTACCCAAGTTCCTGGAGCACTCCAATTTCCACCAACTGCTGTACTAGTAATTGTATTGTTAGTTAGTGTAGTTAATGTACCCGATATTGGTGTTGCAAGAAACTCTCTTATAGTGAATACACGCCACATATAGTTGGTATTAGGTAAAAGTAGTCCAGTAAGAGCTGAGCTTGTAGCATTAGCTGCAGCTGGTGTAAAAAATTTATACGTAGCTCCACCATCAATAGAGCGATAGATGGCAAAACCAACTTCATCGCTGCTATTATCTGTCCAATTTAAAGTACCACCATTTGCTGTAACAGCAGTAAAGTTTAAACCAGTTGCTGCATTAGGTAAAGCAGGTGTATAACGATACACCCTTCTACTACCATCGACAGTACTATTTAAACTAGTAATAGTTCCATTAGGCAAACTATTATTTGCTAAACTAAAA
>CALRVE020000044.1:0-29796 GCA_943371535.1 Asaia bogorensis
CAAGTGTATCCTGCTGCAGGATTATTGCAATATGCACCCAAATATATTCCTAAGTTTATGGTAGATAAAAAAATACCGTCAACTTCAAACAGTCAACAACTTACGCTTATTGAGCAACCTGCTACTCAAGGGGTTCAAATATTAAAAAATTATTTATTGAAATTAATCGATTAGTTGGTTAAACTTTGGGTAAAGAAATATAAAAAGTAGTGCCTTTATCTATTTCACTTTCTATCCAAATTTTACCATTATTAGCTTTAATAAATTCTTTGGTTAATAGTAATCCTAAGCCAGTACCTTTTTCACCGCCAGTGCCATAACTTACTTTTATGGTAGATAACAAAAATTGTTGTTGCTGTTCTTTGCTAATACCTTTCCCATAATCTTTTATCGCATATACAATATTATTTTCTTTTTTGTTGTAAGTGCTATTGATTTCAACAGTTGAGTTATTATTACTAAACTTTATGGCATTAGAAATTAAGTTTCTAAAAATAAATTCTATATGATTTTTATCGGCTTTTACCAGATCCTGTTCACTTGTATTGTCTATAACTTTTATTTGTTTTTTAGAAGCTTGTGTAGATAGAATATCTACTGTATGTGTAATAATATCTTTTGCCTTAAATTCAGATGGATTTATGATTACTCCTTTCAGTTGCGATTGCCCCCAAGCAAGTAAATCATTCAACGTTTCGTTGGTAGCAGCAGTTTGTTTGCGTACTTCGTTAATCAATATATCTTGTTCATTTGCACTTAAACTATTTTCTTGTATTAGTTCTAAAGATTGAACTATATTTCCAATTGGTCCTTTTAAATCGTGTCCAATAATGGAGAATAATTTATCTTTTACTTTATTGGTTTCAGTAAGTTGAAGGTTCAATTGTTTGAGTTTATTGCTATTTCTCCATAGTAAAATAATGATGCTGAAAATTGCTACAATTGCTACAATTACAATGTTTCTTTCTGCTGTTCTTTTGGCATTTAATAATTCTAATTCTTCAACTTGATTTTTGGTTTCGTTCAATTCGTAATCTGCAAACATATTTGCCAATTCTCTAGATTTATTAATATTAAAAAAACTATCTTTTAAATCATAATATTTTTCTAATGCATTAAATGCTTCTTGGTGTTTATTGCTATACTTATAAGCTTTACTAAGTTCACCATAAATGCTTGCAGTTAAATCTGGGTTGCCACCATTTTTTTCTTGTATAGCCAAAGCTTGCTCTAAATAATTGGTGGCTAAAGCTGGGTTTGTTCTTACTTCATAAGTTGCAAAATTATATAGGGCTCTTGCTTCTTCATCGGGTAAATTAAATGCTCTTGTTTTTTCTAAAGCTATTTTTTGATATACCAATGCCTTTTGTTTATTACCCATTTCAGAATATGCTTTCATGCAATTGTTCAAATTGGCAATATATACATCAACAAATTGTGGCTTATTGTTACTACTTCGAATAGCAGTTTCAAAATACTCAATTGCTTTGTTAAAATTGCCTCTTCTAGCTGCATTGATTCCTAAATTATTTAATAAAGTGAAGTAGGCATTATTGGTGGTGTCTTTATTCAAATTATTGGCAAGTGTAAAGTATTCTAATGCTTTATCTAAGTTGCCATTAATATCGTTTACTGTTCCAAGTTTAATATAACTCTGTACAATACCGTTGGTATTATTTAATTTTTTGTGAATTAATAAGGCATCTAAAAATAAATTTGTTGCTACTTTAAAATTGCCAGTTTTCCCTTCTGTAACACCTAAGCTGTTTTTTATACTTGCAATTGATAATTCATTGTTTAATTCAATAAAAATATTTAATGCTTCTTTGTAGTATTTTTTTGCTACAGCAAAGTTGCTGTGTGTATCATTTACACTAGCTAATTGAGATAATATGAGAGCTTCATTATATTTCGATTTTAATGCCTTTGCTAATTTTAAACCTTCACCACAATAGTATGTAGCACTATCGGGTTTTGCAAGCATGTAATAAGCCGATAATTTACCATAAATTCTCACTTTAGAAGTGTCGTTGGGTGATTTCTTCAAAGCATCTAAAAGTTCTGAGCTAGTTTGTGCTTTTAAAAAGCCAAAACTTACTAGAAGAATAGAAAGAAGAATTTGTTTCATAGCTGTAATTTAACGTTTTAGTAAAATTAGAGGTAAATTAATGTACACTTCAAATTTTTTTTCAAATTCATTGATGAAACACTAGTTTAGTAGCATCTAAACGTTTTATATGAAAAATATATTCCTATTTCTGTTGTTAATTACATTTCAGTCTAATGCTCAAAAAAATGATACTCCTAAAAACTTAGATGCATTGGTGCAACAAGTACAATCTAAAGTAATTAATTGGCGTAGAGATATTCATCAAAACCCAGAATTGAGTAACAGAGAATTTAATACCAGTAAAAAAGTAGCTGCCCACTTAAAAAGTTTGGGATTAGATGTGAAAGAAGGAATTGCAAAAACTGGAGTGGTGGGCATATTAAAAGGTGCAAAACCAGGTCCAGTAATTGCGTTAAGAGCCGATATGGATGCACTGCCAGTTATTGAAAGAAATGATTTACTCTATAAATCTACTGTAGTAGCAGAATATGGCAATCAAAAAGTAGGTGTAATGCATGCATGTGGTCATGATGCCCATACAGCAATTTTAATGGGAACTGCTGAGGTGTTGAGTAAATTGAAGGCTGAAATTGCCGGTACAGTGGTATTTATTTTTCAGCCAGCAGAAGAAGGTGCACCTGAAGGCGAAGAAGGTGGTGCTGCTTTAATGGTGAAAGAAGGTGTGTTAGATAATCCTAAAGTGGATGTAATTTTTGGTTTACATATTGAAAGCAATATTCCTGCAGGCGATATTCAATACAAAGAGGGATCTTTTATGGCTAGTGCCGATTTATTTAAAGTAAAAGTAAAAGGCAAAAGTAGTCATGGTTCTCAACCTTGGTTAGGTGTTGATCCTATTTATGTTTCAGCACAAATTATTAATGCATTCCAGGGAATTGTGAGTCGTTCTAGCGATTTAACCAAAGCTCCAGTTGTTATTACAGTTGGTGCAATACATAGTGGAGTGAGATTTAATATTATTCCAGAAGAAGCCGAGCTTTTAGGTACTATTAGAAATTTAGACAAAGACATCCGATTAAAAGTTTTATCCGAAGTGCAATCTGTTGCACAAAACATTGCAGCAACTTATCATGCACAAGCAGAAGTGACTATTGAAAACAAAACCTTGGTTACTTATAATACACCTGAACTAGTTAAAAAAATGTTGCCTACTTTAGAAAAAGCAGCAGGTAAAAACAATGTAAGAGCCATGAATTGGGTAACCGGTGCCGAAGATTTTTCGTTCTTTGGCGAAAAAATACCTAGCTTCTTTTTTTATTTTGGAGGAATGCCAAGAGATAAAAATCCTAAAGATGCACCACCGCATCATACACCTGATTTTATGATAGATGATAGCAAACTTGACGTAGGTGTAAAAGCATTTTGTATGTTGGTATTTGATTATGCAAATTTGAAATAAATTTCTATGAAAAAGTATTTGTGTTTTATTGTATTACTTCCGTTTTGTATAACTGCTCAAGTTAAATGGAAAAATGTTGATTCGTTATTTCAACCATTACCACCAACTGTTCATGTATATTTTACCAATGATAGTATTGATGGTGCACCTAATATTGCTTATTATGTTAGTGCAGAATTGAAAGATAAAAACCTAGATTTTACTGTAGATACTACATTGGGTAGAAGGCTTACTCCCCAACAATATTTTGAAAAAAATGGTCAACCTTTACTGGTAGTGAATACCACTTTTTTTGAATTCAAATACAGTAAAAATTTGAATGCTGTTATTAAAGATGGTAAACTATTAGGATATAATATTCATTCAATTGTGGGAAAAGGAAAAGATACATTTACTTATCGCCATAGTTTTGGAAGTGCCATTGGAATTGATAAAAAAAGAAGACCCGATGTGGCTTGGTTATACACAGATTCATCCCTAGATAAAGCAAAAGCATCACAAATTGTATTGGGAAATTTTAAAGATTCTTTTCCATTTATATCAAAACATTTTTTGCATAAAAGTACACTCAATAAAAAATGGAAAATGCAAACAGCAGTAGGTGGTGGTCCTGTTTTAATACAAAATGGGGAGATAAAAATTACCAATAATGAAGAGTTGAAATTTAGTAGCAAATCTGGTTTAACCGATAAACATCCAAGAACTTGTATGGGTTATACAAAAGATGGTTTATTTGTTGTAATGGTTATTCAAGGCAGAATGAAAGGTATTGCAGAAGGTGTGAATTTAGTACAAGAAGCACAACTATTAAAAGATGTTGGTTGTTGGGAAGCTTTGAATTTAGATGGCGGTGGAAGTAGTTGTTTATTGGTAAATGGAAAAGAAACCATTCAGCCAAGTGATAAAGAAGGGCAAAGAACTGTACCTGCTGTATTTATGATTCAGCAACAAAAAAAGTAATTGTAAAGTTCATTAAGAGTAAGCAAAATAGTAAAAGATTATGCATCAGTATATTGTTAACGCATCTATTCAACTTCTTCCTATTGTTCAAGACAAACATCCATACAGTTGGGTTGATGAAGCCATTGAAATTATTCGGCAATCTGGTATTCAATATCAGATAGGACCATTTGCCACTGTTGTAGAAGGTAAGTACGATGAAGTGATGGCAGTTGTTCATTCAATTAACGAACATTTATATAAAAGAAATTGTACCGAATGGATTACCAATGTTCAAATACAAATTCGTAGTAATGAGGATATTACTGCAAATGAAAAAATAGAAAAATTTTCTTAATCAAACATTCTTTCTAATGATAACGACTCATTTTTTAACAGATGTAATTAAGCGTTTTGAATATTACAAACAATTAGGTGATGCCACATTTGAACAATTAACTGATCAAGATTTTTTATATCAACCCAATGAAGAAAGTAATAGCATTGCAATTATCATTCAACACATGTATGGCAATATGTTAAGCAGGTGGACTAATTTTTTAACTGAAGATGGTGAAAAAGAATGGAGAAGCCGTGATGCAGAATTTATTGTAATGGAATGTAGCAAACAAGATTTTATTTCTTTTTGGAATGAAGGTTGGAAATGTTTGTTAGATACCCTGAAAAGCTTACAGGAAGCAGATTTAAATAAAACTATTTATATTAGAACTGAACCATTAACCGTATACGATGCAATTTTACGGCAGTTGGCTCATTATCCTTACCACGTAGGACAAATTGTATACATTGGAAAAATCATTAACAATACTAAATGGAAAAGCCTTAGTATTTCAAAAGGCAATAGTAAAAGCTTTAATGAATCTATGAAGGATAAACATAGTACCAAAGCCACGAATTAACCCAATTACTCGAATTACACGAATTTTATAAGTAAGCGATTTATGTAATTCGATATTTATAAAGAGTTTTCAACCATATTATGTTTCAACTTTCTAATAATCCAGGCCGTACAACAATTTGTAACCAAAAAGAATATTTATTTTTTTCGGGTTATGCTTATTTGGGTGTTCAACATCATGAACATTTCAACGAACTTGTTCTTGATGGATTGAAACAATATGGTTGGTTATTCCCTTCATCACGAATTTCAAATACTGCCTTGTCTATTTATGAAACGTTTGAAAATTTACTCTCTACTATTACCAATACTTCAAAAACAGTGAGTTTGTCATCTGGGTTTAGTGCAGGTACACTTGCGTCAGGATTATTTAAAGGTCATCCAACAAGTGTTTGCCCAGTTGCTCATCCTGCTATTAACAAATTACAACAAGAACTTATAACATTTGATAAATGGGCTGAACGAACTTTGAATAGCATGCATGAGCAAAGCTTTGCTAAAACACCAGTTTTAATGGCTGATTCTGTAAACCCATTAAATGGTGAAATAAACGATTTTGATTTTTTGAAATTTATTGATGAACCTGTAATTGTGATTGTAGATGATTCTCATGGCATTGGTTTAATTGGAAATAATGGTGCAGGTATTTCTAGCTTTTTGCCAAAAAGAAACAATATCGAATATATAATTACTTATTCTTTGTCAAAAGCGTTTAGTATAAATGGTGGTGCAATAAGTTGTAGTAGTGCAGCTACAGCACAATTAATTCAATCATTGCCAGAGTTTACAGCATCAACAGCAATTGCACCTGCATTGGTGCATGCATTTATTTATGGTCAGAATATTTATCAAACTCAGCGAACAAAATTATTGTCAAATATTGCAACATTGAAAAAATTGCTAGCAATCAATGAGCATATTTATAACGATGATCGTTTACCCATTTTTATTTTACCTGAACAATTAGATGAAGCCTATTTTAAGCAATATCAAATCATAATTTCTTCTTTTGCTTATCCAAATCCACAAGCCAATAAAATCAATCGAGTTGTATTAAATGCCTTGCATACACAAGAAGATTTATGTACTTTGGCAAATATTATTTTGGAGAAAAACGAAGGGAATAAAAACTAAAGGATTGAAAACTAAAGGTTGAAAAACTAAAAACTGAAAGAATAAAAACTAAAATTTAATAAGTGATATTCAACCTTCAACCTTCGACTTTAAACTTTCAACCTTTAACTCACTACTAAAAATATTACACTATGCCAATAAGAATGGTTGATGATGAAAATGACAATTATTCTAACGAAAATGAACGTACACCAGGAGGAGGTGGAAGAGGAGGAGGTGGTGGAAATATGCTCTTCCAATTTTTGCCAATGATTATAGGGTTACTTATTCGTAAGCCTGCATTGTTATTGATTGTTCTTGCAGGTGCTGCTTTCATGTATTTTAGTGGAGGCGGTTGTAATATGAATGCAGTAAGCAATATTGTACAACAATATGCAACCGGAGGAAATTTAAATAAAGATACTTTTGCAAAAGCCAATGTTTATGAAGGTTTAGATGAAAGTAAAAACAATTTACCCGAATATATTTCTTTACTAAAATTTGCACCCGAACGTCTTAATCAAGGTCAACAAGGTAGTTGTGTGGCATGGAGTAGTGCCTATGCTGCAAGAACCATTGTTGAAGCTGCAAGCACTGGTGAAAATGCCAATACAACAGCATTCAGTCCTGCTTTTATGTACAATCAAATTGGGTTAGAAGGTTGTCAAGGTAGCTACTTAATTAGAGCCATGAAAAACCTAACCGAAGTTGGTGCAGTACCATTTAATGATTTTCCCTACACCGATAAAGACTGTGAACGAAAGCCAGATAATTCTTTAGTACAAGCTGCCGCCGATAAAAGAATGTTGGGTTATACAAGATTAACAGAAAATGAAAGTACTAAAAACATTAATCTGCATGCCATTAAGCAACACTTAGCCAAAGATGTGCCTGTTGTAATTGGGATGATGGTTGGTGGAAGTTTTATGCAAGAAATGCAAGAACAAGAAATTTGGCATCCAACACAAGATGATTATACCATGATGGGTTTTGGTGGTCATGCAATGTGTGTAATAGGCTATGATGATAGAAAAGAAGGTGGTGCTTTTCAAATAATGAATAGTTGGGGAAAAGAGTGGGGTACTAATGGTGTTGCTTGGATATTATATAAAGATTTTAAACACTTTGTTAAAGAAGCTTATGGCTTAGATCCTATGCCTAAAAAAGGAAATGCCATTGCACAAAATCTTGCACTTGAAATTGGATTAGTAAACGCAAAATCCAAACAATATATTCAGCTACAAAACAATAGTAGCAATGTATTTACATCAACTTCACCCATAAAAAAGGGCACCACTTTTAAAGTAGAAGTCAAAAATAATACTGCTTGTTATGTGTACATTATTGGTAAAGAAACCGATGGAAGTAGTTATGTATTATTTCCATATCCATCAAAAGCCGATGCAAGTAAAACTATTTTCTCTCCTTATTTTGGTATTACTGGTTATAGGCTTTTTCCAAGAGGAAAAAGTCTCATGGCCGATGATATAGGCACTCAAGATCATATTGCTATTATTACTAGTACAAAACCATTAGATGTGTTTGAATTGAATAATGCTATTAATAACAATAAAAATTTGGGTTTTGAAAATGCTGTAAACAAAGCAGTTCGTACTTCAAACAACAATTCTATTCAATTCAATACTACCAATAATGGAACAATGGAATTTAATACAGCTATTCAAAACGAAAAAACTATGGTTGCTTGTATTGTAGCTATAGAAAAAAACTAAGTTGCACAAAAGTATTTTGCCATTTATCATTTGTATGAAAACAATATTTTCTTATCAGCTTATTTTTATTTCATAAAAGAAATCAAATGAAAAAAGTATTGTTATTGATAGGTGTTTTAATTAACCATATTTCCTTTGCACAATCAGCCGAAGATTCGGTGAAAGCTACTATTAATCAATTATTCTATGCTATGAAAACAAGCAATGCAACACTTTTAAAAGATTGCTTTGCAGATAGTGCTATACTACAAACGATTGTAAAAAGTAAAGAAGGCAAAATAGTTGCTAAAACAGATGAAGTGAACGCTTTTGTTCAACAAATTGCAACTTTAACTGCCAATGCAGCAGATGAACAAATTGTTTTTGAAACCATTAAAATAGATGGTTTATTGGCTACTGCTTGGACTCCCTACAACTTTTATTACAATGGTACATTCAGCCATTGTGGTGTAAATCATTTTGTTCTATTAAAAGAGAACAACGTTTGGAAAATTCAGTATTTAATTGATACAAGAAGAAGGCAAGGTTGTAAGCAATAAAATCTATTTACATTTCGGATAAAGCATTTATTTTTAGCAAAATTTTTTTTCTTGAAAACAATTCTATCTGAACAACAAGTTGCTTTAACGGTAAAGCGTTTGGCTCATCAAATACTAGAAAATCATTTGCAGTTAAAAGATGCTGTTATCATTGGAATACAACCAAGGGGAATTTTTTTGAGCGATAGAATAGCCGACACTCTAAAAGAATTATTGCCCAATGAAACCATTGAATACGGTATTTTAGACATTACATTTTATAGAGATGATGTACGCAAAGAGTTGCATGTAGCTAATAAAACACATATTCCTTTTAGCATTGAAAATAAACAAGTTGTGTTGATAGATGATGTTTTATGGACAGGCAGAACCATTAGAGCAGCATTAGATGCTTTATTAGATTTTGGTAGGCCCAAAAAAGTTGAATTATGTGTATTAATTGATAGAAGATTTAACAGAGAATTGCCCATTCAACCCGATTATACAGGAAGAGCAATTGATACGATTGTTACGCAAAAAGTAAAAGTTTTTTGGAAAGAAAATGGAGCAAAAGAATGTGTTGAGTTGGAATAATTGCATGCTATTTTGTGCATAACAAATGCAATTTTTTTTCTCAAACTTCTTTTCAACTATTAACTTCGCTTTTTAATGAAACTATCTACCAAACATTTACTTGGTATTAAGAACCTCACCAAAGAGGATATACAACTTATTTTATCTACCGCAGCTAATTTTAAAGACGTTTTACAGCGACCTGTTAAAAAAGTTCCATCTCTTAGAGATGTTACTATTGTAAACTTGTTTTACGAAAACAGTACACGTACTAGAATTTCTTTTGAGCTTGCCGAAAAAAGATTAAGTGCCGATACCATCAATTTTACAGCTAGTGGCAGTAGTGCTGCCAAAGGAGAAACTTTGCTCGATACTGTAAACAATATTTTGAGCATGAAAGTAGATATGGTGGTGATGAGGCATAGTGCAAGTGGTGCTCCACATTTTTTAGCAAAACATATTCCTGCGGCTATTGTAAATGCTGGCGATGGTATAAATGAGCATCCCACACAAGCTTTGTTAGATGCATTTAGTATGCAAGAAAAATTTGGCAGTTTAGAAGGCTTAAAAGTGGCTATTGTTGGCGATATTATGCATAGTCGTGTTGCTTTAAGTAATATTTATTTATTGAAGAAAATGGGAGCCGAAATTAAAGTTGTTGGTCCGCCAACTTTAATTCCAAAATATATTACAGAGGCATTAAATATTCCTGTTGAATACAATTTGAAAAATGCACTACAATGGTGCGATGTGGCTAATGTGTTACGTATTCAATTAGAGCGTCAAAATCAACCTTTATTTTCATCTTTAAGAGAATATAATTTGGCTTATGGTGTAAGTAGAAAACTTTTAGATAGCTTAGGAAAAGAGATTACCATTATGCATCCTGGACCAATTAATAGAGGAGTTGAATTAGATAGCGATGTAGCTGATGGTGAATATTCAATAATTTTGAATCAAGTAGAAAATGGTGTTGCAACTAGAATGGCTGTGCTATATTTACTAGCGAATAGAGAAAACTGATTATGAGATATGAGTTATAAGTTATAGGTTGTATGTTATGGCTTTAGAAGAACCTTAAACTTTAAACCTTAAACCCTTTCCCCATGCCCCAACGAATTTGCCTTTTCCCCGGAACATTTGATCCTGTAACATTGGGTCATGTAGACATTATCAATAGAGCATTGCCTTTGTTTGATAAAATTGTGGTAGGCATTGGGGTGAATTCGGCTAAAAACCCAATGTTTTCTGCCGAACAAAGAATGGCTTGGTTCAAAGAAATTTATGAGCATGAACCCAAAGTTGAAAGCACAGCATTTGATGGGTTAACAGTAAACTTTTGTAAAACAATTGGTGCTAAATTTATTTTAAGAGGTATTCGATTTGTGAGTGATTTTGAATATGAAAAATCTATTGCCGATGCAAATAGAACCATGGATAAAAATATTGAAACAGTTTTTTTAACAGGAGAACCTAAATACACTTCAGTAGCTTCAACGATTGTGAGAGATATTTTGAAAAATGGGGGAGATGCTTCTCCATTTTTACCAGAAGCTGTAATACAAACCTTGGGTAGTTCAACTAAATAAGCCATACATATTCTAGAATCTTTCTTTAACTGATAAATATCAGCAAAAGGCATATGTATTTTAATTAGTTTTAACCAATTGTAATCTATACTTAGGTTAAACAGTTTCCTTATGTCTACTATTCCATCACAACTTGCTTTGCCCAATCATGAGCATCTACTAGATATATTGAGTAATAAGCTTTTTTCTGTGGTTTTCTATCAAGTACATGTACAAAAAGATGGAGGTAGAAAGTTTATTTTTATTAGTAAAAATGTAGAAAAGCAAATTGGATATACAAGCGATGAAATTATTCAAGATGCTTCAATACTCTACAGTTCAGTAACCAATGAATACAAATTAATATTACAAGAAAAAGAACTTGATGCTTTACAAAACGTAGAACCATTAAAAGTTAATTTTCAATTTCAAGCAAAAGATGGTTCAATTAAGTGGTTACAAATTCAATCGGTTCCAACATTATTAGAAGATGGCAGCGTTGTTTGGGATGGAATACAAACTGATGTCTCAGAGATTAAAATGCATGAACAAAAACTGAATAAAGTAAACAGAGAATTGACTTTATTGAATAATGTAAACGATAAAATACTTAAAGAGACCAATATTGCACATCTTTTTCAAAGAATTTGTACATGTATTGTAACCGAAGGGAACTATGTTTTAGCTTGGATTTCAAAAAAACCTTTACCTACCGATGAAAGCCAAATTGCTGCACCTATTGCTCAATTTGGAGCAGTAGACTATTTAAATAATATAGTAATTGATTTAAATGATCCATTACAAAAAAATGGCCCCACAGCAACAGCTTTATTAACAGGTAAACCTGTTATTACCAACAATTTTCAACAATCACTTTCTACAACTCCATGGAAGAATGCTGCTTCAAAATATAATATTGCAGCCTCAATGGTGTTACCAATATCGGTATCAATTGAGCATAAAGGAACTTTAAATATTTATTCCGATAAAATTGATGCTTTTGATAATCATGAAGTTGAAGTATTAAAACGTATTGCCGAAAATATTAGCTTGTCTGTTCGTGCCATTCAAACTGAACAAGAAAAAGAAAAAGCTAATAATTTATTGAACGAAAGAATTAAAGAACTTAGAACTTTATATTTTGCAAGTCAAACTTTACAAAATTTATCTATACCTGTTGATGAAGTATTGCATAAAATTGTCCATCTATTACATAGAGGTTTTCAGTTTCCTGATTGTTGTGCATCTAAAATTGTGTTCGATAATCAACAATATAGTACAAATAATTATCGGCCATCTTCTATTTGTATTAAAGCTCCCATTCAATTACCAACAATGGAGTTTGGTTATATTGAAGTTGTTTACTTACAAAATGAGCAAACAAATTCTAATCTTGTGTTTTTAGAAGAGGAACAAGACTTAATTGATGCTATTGCAAAACTAGTTGGCGATTACCTAGATTGGCGAAACATACAAAACAAGCTAGAGCAATCGCAAGCTAATTTATCTACTATATTCAAAAGCACCGATATTGGTTATATACTATTAGATATGAACTATTCTATTGTTGCATTTAACGAGTCTATGCAAGATGGGTATGCCAACCACATAGGCATACAACTTGAGATTGGCAAAAATTTTCCATCTATACTTCAGCCTAATCGAAAAGAGTTCAAAATATCTTATTTTGAAAAAGTGATTCAGCAAAAAAGCTCTATTGCATACGAGATTGAACATAAAAATAATGGATTAATTAAGTTTTATAGAATTGGTATTAATCCAGTTATTGATCAAAAATCGGTTATTGGTTTATGTTTGTCGGCTTTTGATATTACGAACGAAAAAGCTTTAGCGTTAGAATCTCAAAAAATAGCTACGGAGTTAATTCAACGTAATAGAGATTTGGAACAGTTTGCTTATATTTTATCGCATAACATTCGAGCTCCACTTGCAAATATTATTGGTTTAAATTCATTATTACAAACTTCACTTTCTAGTGAAGATCAAAATGAGGTATTACATTCTATTGCTCAATCTGCCGAAATATTAGATGGTGTGGTGAAAGATGTTTCTAAAATTTTACGTGTTCGTAGGGAAGTTTCTGAGTTAAAAGAAGAAGTTTTTTTTGAAGAAATAACCAATAATATTATTGAGAGTATTCAAAATGTAATTCAAGAAAAAAATGTTCAAACTAGAACTAATTTCTCTAAAGTATCTTTTTGCTTTTCTTTAAAAACTTATGTAGTTAGTATATTCCAAAACTTAATTATTAACGCAATAAAATATTCAAATCCTGCTAAACAACCTCTGATAGAAATTTGGTCGGAGTTAAAGGGAGAACAAATTTTCATTCATTTTAAAGACAATGGAATTGGCATTGACATGGAGAAAAATGGTGCTTATTTGTTTGGTTTGTATAAAAGATTTCATCATCATGTAGAAGGCAAAGGCATAGGGTTATATATGGTAAAATCTCAAGTATTGGCATTGGGTGGAACAATTACTGCAACAAGTGAAATAAATGTTGGAACAGAATTTATTGTAACCTTGCCAAGTATTAATAATTAGTACAATTAATTTCAACAAATTACTGTATGTCTATTTGGTTTAATCAAGCAATTGAATTGGCTCATTTTGAACAGTTAGGAAAAAATACTTTAGGTGAACATTTAGGTATGCAGTTTACCGAAATTGGCGATAATTATTTAAAAGCTACCATGCCCGTAGATCATAGAACTAAGCAACCTTATGGTTTATTACATGGTGGTGCAAGTGTAGCATTGGCTGAAACTTTAGGCAGCGTAGGCAGTGCTTTAATTATTGATACAACTAAATTTATGTGTGTGGGTTTAGAAATTAATGCTAACCATTTACGAAGTGCTAAAGATGGTTTTGTTACTGGCATAGCAACACCTATACATATTGGTGCTAGTACACATGTTTGGGACATAAAAATGTATGATGCCAAAGAAAAGTTACTCTGCATTAGCCGATTAACTGTTGCAATTATTAAGAAACGTGATTTGTAACTTATGAATCAATAAAAAAATCCGCCACTAGCGGATTTTTTAAGTTCAAAGGGGTTTTAATTATTAAAGTTTTCCAACACCTGCACCTGCAATTACCAAAGCTTTCACTTCGCTAACTGGTTTTAGTTCATAAGTGTAAGGTATTGATGCAGTGCAAGTAGATGTAGTTGGTGCAGCAGTACCAGAAATACCTGTAAAACTGTTGTTGCTAAGTTCATATCTGCCAGTAGGTGAACCATCGGTAGTTAACGGACTTCTTACTGTTTCAAAAACATTGTTTTCTACTTTTATACAAGCTCCCATTCTGCTATTAATGGCAGAACTACCTATATTGTTGAAATAATTGTTGTACACATGTGCTGTACCAAATCTATACGATGGTAAACGTTGCTTTACTTTATTGTAATAGTTAAAAGCAAAAGTTGTTCTTCTATCAGGGCTATCACTATCTGAACTGCCAATTAAATGAACTTTATGATGGTTGTGAAAATAGTTCCAAGAAACAGTAATAAAAGCACTGTTACCACCAATGTCTACTAAGCCATCGTACAAATCTTGATTGGTTTGCACATCGGGATCTTCATTAAAAAATTCACAATGATCTATCCAGATATTGGTAGAGTTGCTAATTCTAATTGCATCGCCACCGTTTACTAAAATTTGTGGTCTGCCTTCATCTCCTGTTGGTGAATAAACCATTGGATCAGTTCTGTTGGTAATTGAACTCATAGAAAATTTAATATTTCTAACAATTACATTTCTATACCCATCAATTGTTAAACCAACTCCATCTAAAAATGCATTGGCTGTTGTGCCAATTAAAGTTTTATTACTTCTTACTCTAATGCTTCCTCCAGAGGTATTGTTGTAAATTCTACCCTCTACTTTAACTATATAATTATTAATTGGACTCTCTAAATAATTTTTAAGCTCAATGTAATTAGTTGCAGTTACAATTTTAGCAGCATCGCCACCAGTAGTACCTCCATTTTGAGAAGCAAAGCCAATATTCGCTGCAAATACCAAAGGAATTGTTCCAACATTATTGTTGTTATCGGTAGTGTCGGTTTTCTTTTTACAACTTAGTAAAGTGACAATAGCAACCAATAAGAAGAAAATATTTTTCATATAGTTTTATTTTGATTAATACCCCAAGATGGATATTCAATAATTTTACAGCATTCGTAACAGCTAAGTTCATTCCAAACCATGTTTTTTCTTTACTTAATTACGGAAACGTTCCCGTAAAAAAATAGTCTTGCAGGTATTGCAAGACTATTTTTTATGGATTTAAGTTGTTGGGTTTGTACCTTTAAAAACAACCTTTTAAACATTATTTCTTATCAGTAACAGAACGCAAATACACTTTATCGCCTTTTTTTACCACACTATTTTTTTTTAGTTTGTTTATGCTTAAGATAGTTTGTAATTGAACACCTTCTGTTTGACAAATTTCATGTAAAGATTCATTTGCTTGTACTTCGTAAAAATCTTTGGCTCCTTTTTTTAATTTTCTTTCTGTAAAAATTAATCTATCGGTATCTAATACATCCATTTCTTCTAAGTCGTTAAACTCTAATAAGTTACTCAACGATATACCAAATTGATTAGCCAAAGCTAAAAGTGCAGTTCCTTCTTTTGCGAACATTACTTTTGCATGGTTAATGGTAAAAATACCTTCGGGGTAAGCACTTTTTTTTGTAACGCTATCTGGCTTTAATGCTGTAGAAGGATTTACGACTGTTTCGGTATAATCTGTTTCAACTTCTTCTACAACTTCGTCTTTTACTGGTTCAGCTTTAGCAACAACTGGTGCTGTTTTAATTTCAACAAACGTATCAACTTGCTTTTTTTCTTCTTTGGGTTGAACAGTTTCTGTAACAACAACTGTAGTTTCAGCAGGTGTTGATGGTTTATTTAATGCAGCAAGCGTATGTTCTTGTAAATTGTATTCTTTAATAATTCGTATTAAGCTTTGCGGATAATTTTTTTCTGTTGCATAACCTGCTTTTTTTAGTCCATAAGCCCAACCTTCATAATCAGTAGGGTCTAGTTTAAACAAAAATGCATACCATGGTCTTGATTTTAAAAAATCAGAATGATCTCTATAACTATCTGCTGCACTTGGGTAAGATCTAAAACATTCTCCTTTTTCATCATCGTTGTGATACACTTTTGCACCAGTCCATTCTGTTTTACATTTTATACCAAAATGATTGTTACTTTTTTGGCACAATTCACTTTCGCCATAACCACTTTCTAACATACCTTGAGCCAAAGTAATAGAAGCTGGTACACCACTGCGTTTCATTTCTTGTATTGCAGCATCTTTATATTGTTTAATATAATTGGTTGCCTTTTCATTTTGTGCAAAAGAAAAAGTGTAATTAATTGATAATAAAATTATTAGAATAAGTTGCTTCATGTTTATTTCTTTTTTATCAGTAATATTCCATCTCTAATGGTTAATAATACTTGTTCTGTTCGTTCATCTTTAGCTACATGTTCATTAAATGCATGAATGGCTTTTGCATTTTTCCCCTTGATGGTTTCTTCTAAAACCTGACCATGAAAAAGTACATTATCGGCAAGTATAATTCCTTTTGCACTTAATCTAGGTATAATCAATTCGTAATAATCTATGTAAGCTGTTTTATCGGCATCAATAAAAACTAAATCCCATTCAATATTTAATTGCGGAATAATTTCTAGTGCATTTCCAACGTGCAAATTTAACTGTTCAGCATTAAGGCATTTGCTAAAATTTTCTTGAGCAGTTTTTGCATCTTCTTCTCTTAATTCTATAGTATGTAAAACACCATTAGGGGCTAATCCTTTCGCTAAGCAAATGGCACTATAACCTGTAAAAGTGCCGATTTCTAAAATATTGGTTGGTTGAAGTAGATGACTTATGAAACTTAAAAATTGCCCTTGCACCTGACCGCTTAACATATGTGCATGCGGATGATTTTCAACTGTTTGTTGATGAATGTTGTCTAATAAATTTTCTTCTTTACTTGTATAACTTTGAGCATATTGCTCGGCCAATGCATGCACTATTTCCATGCAGCAAAGTTAGGCTTTTGCTTTTGTTGGTTTAGATATGAACCATAATCCAATAAATGTAAGTACGCCATTGATGATAAGTAACTCAATGCCAATTTTAAATCCATTGAAAATATTGGCAGATAATTCTTTTAATCCAATAGCAAAATCACCTTCTAATTTCAATTTATTTACAAACCATTCGGCATTGTTAATTAAATCAACACTAATAGCCAAAAGTGGTGCAATTAAGCAAACGGCTATGGCATATTTATCGTTCAAAGCTCTTTTGGTTAAAATACCAAAGGCAAATAAACCCAATAAAGGACCATAAGTATAGCCTGCAACTTTTAAAATAACATCAATAATCGATTTGTCATCAATCCATTTAAACACCATCACACAGGCAAAAAATACAATACTTAATGTAAGATGAACGGTTAATCGAATTTTCTTTTTTTGTTTTTCATCAATATCAGATCGCCTTTTCAAGCCTAAAATATCAATACAAAAAGAAGAAGTTAAAGCCGTTAAAGCACCATCGGCACTTGGGAATAAAGCTGAAATTAAACCAATGATGAAAATAATACCAATTGCTGTTGAAAGGTAATTACCCAAAGCAATAGCAGGAAACAAATCGTCGCCTTTTACTGCAATATTGTTTGCACCTGCATAGAGATACAATAACCCACCCATTAATAAGAATAGTAAATTCACAAAGAGCAATACAAAGCTCAAAGTCATTACATTTTTTTGTGAGTCTTTTAATGTACGAACCGAAATGTTTTTTTGCATCATTTCTTGGTCAAGCCCAGTCATAGCAATGGTAATGAACGCACCACCTAAAATTTGTTTTACAAAAAATCCGGGAGCTTTAAAATCGGTATTGAAAAGTTTGGTCATACCTTTTGCACTCAATTGATCAATGCTTTCGGTAAAACTCATATCCATTTTATTCATCACAGCAAAAATGCATACCACCAATCCAATGAGCATACAAGAGGTTTGTAAAGTATCGGTATAAATAATGGTTTTTACACCACCTTCAAATGTGTACAACAATATCAACACTAAAATAACCAACGCTGTAGCCCAAAAAGGAACACCCATTGCATCTAGAATAAATATTTGTAAAATATTCACCACTAAATACATTCTTGCTGTAGCACCTAAGGTTCTAGAAAGAATAAAATAAGTAGCACCGGTTTTATAACTATTGGTTCCAAAACGATGTTCCAAATAATTATAAATAGAAGTAAGGTTCATTTTATAATACAAGGGCAACAATACATAGGCAATAACCAAGTAGCCCAAGAAATAACCAATAACTACTTGAAAATATTGAAATCCAGCTGCACCAACTGTACCTGGAACACTTACAAAAGTTACTCCACTTAAGCTTGTACCAATCATACCAAAAGCCACCAACATCCAATTGCTGCTCTTATTACCAATAAAAAAAGAATCATTATTAGCATTTCGGCTGGTAAACCAAGCAACAATTAATAAAATTAAAAAGTAACCAATTACAAAGGAGAAAAGCAGTAGTGGACTCATAATGGCTGATTTGGGTGGAAATATAAAAACTTTATTTGAAGTTGAAATGAATTATTTGCAGGTTTTTGATAGTTGTGCAAATAAAATTGCGTTTTTGTGCCGATTTATGCAAGATTTTTTAATACTTAATGATTTCTGAGACTAGAAGCTCTTTTCAATTATACCGTTCTGTTTAGATTGTAAAAATATTTTGACAGATTGATATTTGGGAAATGCTTACAGATAAACATTGTGTGAATGAAATAATCTTAAATTTACTGCAAAAATTTTCATGTGTTATACCGATAAATATATAGTTGAAACTTATTCTGGTTTATTTGAAGGGTTGAGTTCTTTGAGTAAAATTGAATTGATAGAAAGCCTTACAAAATCTTTGAAAACTACGAAGACAACAAAAGACAATAAGTTCTACAAGTCTTTTGGGGCGTTTTCTTCCGAAAAAGAAGCAGAAGAAATTGTAGCAGATATTAAATTGAGCAGAAAGTTTAGAAAAAAAGAAATTAATTTCTAATGCAATATCTACTTGATACAAATATTTGCGTTTTTTTCTTGCGAGGTAAGCTTAATCTAGATGAAATTGTTAAGCAGAAAGGAAGAGAAAACTGCTTCATTTCTGAAATAACCGTCTTTGAGCTTCGTTATGGAGCAGAAAATAGTGACAATCCAACAATATCGCATAAAGCCGTTGATGCTTTTGTAGGTGGACTCACTATTGTCCCAATTTTTGGTTTAATCAAGCGTTATGCAAAAGAAAAAGTTCGGCTTAGAAAAATTGGCAAACCTATGCACGACGAGTTTGATCTTTTAATTGGTATTACGGCAATAGAAAATAAACTCACATTAGTAGCAGATAATGTAAAAGATTTTGAGCGTTTGGATGGAATAGAAATAGAGAATTGGTTTAAGCGAAACTAATATTTTAAGCTATAGTTTTCCATAACAAATACAGTACATACTACTTTTTTATAAGTAAGAAGTTATTATATTTTATGTTTCTCTTGGCTTCTGTTATAAATAAAAAATATTTACTCCACGCTATTTCCTGCTTTTCCTTATTTTTCGCCTGTGAATTATTGTACACTTTCTTACTATGCAGCCGATTATGGTTTAAGTGCCTATAAACAACTACGGTTTATACAATCTTTTTTAAAGCCATTGGTAGAAAAGCATTGCAATAGATTGAATTATCCTTTATCTAAAAAGGAACAAAAGAAGGTTGATTTTTATTATCCTCTTTTCAATCATATTGTCAACTGCGAAAATTATTTATGCATTAAAGGTAGAAGATTAACTGAAGCAGAATCCAAACGATTGGCCATTTTATCGGCTATGGCAACTTTATACGACGATTTAATTGATGAAGAAAACTGGGAAAAAGAACAATACTTTCAAATACTCAACAGAACATTACCTATTGAATTGCAAACCCCCAAAGTGCAATTGATTTTTGCATTAGATGATGAATTGAACAATATTTGGCAACCAACGCAAGCTTATAAAAATGCACTTCAACTAGCTATAGAATGGCAGGTAATTAGTGCTAAGCAATTACAAGAAAATCTATCGTTAGAAGAAACACTGCATATTTCTGAAAATAAATGTGGCAACAGTTCATTGTTATGGGCAAGTGTTTTAGACGAACATTGGTTACCCGAAGATGATGCTTTTATTTACCAAAGTGGTTATGTTGGACAAATAGTAAACGATTTATTTGATGCGTTTAAAGATAGAGAAGATGGGGTGTACACCATTGTAAGAAAAGCACCATCCATTACAGTAGCCAAAGAAATATTTTTAAGGGAATGTGCTAAACTGCATCAACTAATTGAACAATGCAATGTTGCAAAAAGTAAGCAACGAAAAACCATTCGTCGCATGGCATGTATTCATGCATTTGCATTGGTAAGTTTAGATCATTTACAAAATACCGAAAACAAATATGGTTTACCTATAAATTGGCAAAAACCATTAAGAAGAGAATTGGTAACCGATATGGCATTTTGGAGTAATAAATTTAAACTGATTCATAAAGCTTGTTGGTTGGCTGAATTAAGGTAAACGCAATCATACAAATACTTTCTATTGTTAAAACAATAGATTCTTTATTTTTACCCAACTCTTATGGCAATTGTATTATTCGATAATCAGTATAGAAAAAAACTCTTTCCGCTTACCGCTACAAAAGCAGTTGCCGATTTACGTGTTGGAATTTTGAAAGTAAAAGATTGGTGGCAAGTAAAAACCAATCAAACAATAAGCATTCATACAGCAGCATATTTGCAAGGGTTATATGCTAAAATTTCTACTGAAGAGCATTTTTGGATTGACGCAAGTGTGTTGGCAGATGATTTTTTAATTCACAAAATACTTGCATTAGCAACCAATGAATGTTTAGCCGATGAGTTTGGTTTAATTGCTGGTAAAGCAACTATTGAACAATTCAATAATAGCATTTCTGTAAGTTATTTTAAAACCATTATTCATATTGAAAATGTACCAAGAATTGAATGGCCACAACAATTATTTCAATTGAATGATTGGTTGGTAAGGGAACATTTTAAATTGATTGTACAAGACAGAAGTTCTCAGCCAATTTCATCAACCAATCAAACTATTTCACCTGAGAATATTTTTATAGAAGCAGGTGCAAGTGTTGAGTTTTCAATTTTAAATGCATCAACTGGTCCTATTTATATTGGTAAAAATGCCACCATTTTAGAAGGGAGTATTATTAGAGGTCCATTTGCATTATTAGAAAATGCTGCTATAAAAATGGGAGCTAAAATTTATGGTGCAACCACTATTGGTGTACAAAGTATTGCAGGTGGCGAAATTAAAAATGCCATTTTAAGCGATTATAGCAATAAAGCTCATGATGGTTATTTAGGAGATAGTATAATAGGAGAGTGGTGTAACTTAGGTGCAGGCACTAGCAATAGCAATATAAAAAATACTGCAGGTGATGTAAAGTTGTGGAATGATGGTACTAACAATTATGAAAGTGCAGGACAAAAATGTGGAGTAATAATGGGCGACTATACAAAGGTTGCTATTAACTCATGTATTAATACAGGTAGTAATTTTGGTGTGGGCTGCAATGTTTTTGGTGAAGGATTATTGCCTACTTTATTGCAGCATTTTTCTTGGGGTACACAACTTCAAAATAAATATCAGTTCGATAAATTAATAAATGATATCAATAATTGGAAAAAATTAAAAGGCAAAAATTTATCTGAGGAAGAAATAGAAGTACTAAAAAGTTTATACAATAATTTTAATTAACATGAAACAATTCGAGTACAAAACCATAGCACTACCTACTAAAGGTTGGATGAGTAAAATTGATACTGAATCTTTAACAGAGCAGTTGAATGCATTGGGTAAACAAGGTTGGGAAGTCATTACAGTCAATCATCCTTTTCAATCAAACCCTAGAGCTTCCTTTATTTTATTAAAAAAAGAAAAAATATAAATTATGCGTCAACAAATAGCAGCAGCTAACTGGAAAATGAATTGTACTTTACCACAAGCTGAAGATTTATTAAATCAACTATCTACTGCAAGTACAACTTTAGGTGGAAATAAAATTTCTATCATTGCAGTTCCTGCACCTTATTTAATGTTGGCCCAATCTAAGTTAGCCAATACACAAAATATGTTGGTAGCAGCACAAAATTGTTATACTCAAAAAAGTGGAGCTTTTACGGGAGAAATTAGTGCCGAAATGTTGCAAAGCATTGGTGTAAAGTTTGTTTTAATTGGTCATTCGGAGCGTAGAGAATATTTTAATGAAACCAATGCAATGCTAGCAGAGAAAGTAAATATTGCATTGGCATATGATATTCAACCTGTTTTTTGTTGTGGAGAAGCATTGGCAATTAGAGAAGCTGAAACACAGAATGAATATGTAGAAAATCAATTAAGAGAATCTTTGTTTCATCTTTCAGCCGAACAATTGCAAAAAGTAATTATTGCTTATGAACCTATTTGGGCAATTGGTACAGGTAAAACTGCTAGTAGTGAACAAGCACAAGATATGCATCAGCACATCCGTCAGGTATTGGCCAATCAATATGGAGCTGATGTTGCCAACAACATCTCTATTCTATATGGTGGAAGTGTTAAAGGAGCCAATGCAGTTGAATTATTTTCTCAAGCAGATGTAGATGGTGGATTAGTAGGTGGAGCATCTTTAAATGCAGTTGACTTTACAGCTATTATTAATGGGTTGCAATAATAATAAATTAATAATTAGGAATTCAGAATTAGTAATTGCCAATTATTCAAATAATAAAAACGGAATAGTACAACTTCAATCAACTATTCTGTTGTTTCTTTGTTCTATTATTAAATTAGTTGTATGAGCGTATTTAAACAATTAGCTGAATATTTATACATCAAAAAACGTGATCCCAATGAGCCTAAAACTCAATGGATGAAATACATGCATGGCATGAACAGAATTTCACTCATCATGTTTTTAATTGCATTGATTGTAATTATTGTGAAACTCGTTGTTAAGAAGTAGCAAAATCCACAATAGATTTTGCTGCTTTTTCCGATGCATTACCACCTGCTGTTAATGTATTTTTTAGAGCGGTATAATCAGCAGTTAAAGTGTCTATTCTTTCCTGATTATTCAGTAGTAATTCTAATTCTTTAGTAAGGTTTGGAGTAGTTAAATATTGTTGTATAAGTTCCTTCACCACTTCCTTATCCATAATTAAATTCACCAACGATATAAACTTAATTTTAATCAATCTTTTGGCAATTTGATAGCTAATATTATTGCCTTTATAACAAACAATTTCAGGCACACCAAATAAAGCAGTTTCTAAAGTAGCTGTGCCGCTAGTAACCAATGCTGCTTTGCTTTTTAGTAATAAATGATAGGTTTCATTTCTTACAGATGCAACATTTTTGTAAGCTGAAAGAAACGGAGTATAAAAATCATCTTCTAATCCCGGAGCTTTTGCTACTACAAACTGATAATGAGGAAAACTTTTTGCCACTCCCAACATAATAGGTAACTTCTTTTCAATTTCTTGTTTTCGGCTGCCAGGCAATAAAGCAATAATATTTTTTTCAGTAGTTATTGTAGCAGCATTCTTTGTGGTAAAATCTTCAATTACCTGAATTAAAGGATGTCCTACATATTCTACATTCCAGTTCCAAGTATTTTTAAAATAGGCTTGTTCAAATGGCAAAATGCACAACATTTTATCAATGGTCAATTTCATTTTTTTTACTCTGTTGGCTTTCCAAGCCCAAACCTGTGGCGATATATAATACACCACTTTAAAGCCTTGTTTTTTTGCCCATTCGGCAATGCGTAAATTAAAACCAGGATAATCAATTAATACCAATATATCAGGATTAAACTCTAGAATATCTTTTTTGCAAAAAGTAAGATTTTTTAAAATGGTAGGTAAGTTTTTAAGTACTTCTACAAACCCCATGAATGCCAAATCTTTATAATGCTTGCGTAAAGTTGCATTGGCTTCTTGCATTAAGCTACCACCCCAACAATGTATTGTAGCTTGGGTATCTTTTGCATGAATTTGTTTAATCAAATTGCTTCCATGTAAATCGCCACTTGCTTCTCCTGCTATGATATAATATTTCATGCTATTATGGTTCTTAATCTATTCTTGTGCAAAATAAAGTATTGCATTGGTAATAAATAAAAAAGCAACACCTTAAAAATGATGTTGCTTAAGTAATGCAAAATTGTTATTGAATTATTTACACATCAATTGTTTCACCAATTGCAGGTAACAATAACTCTTTACTAGCATTGGTAAATGCAGCTTTTGCTTGTGTATGATCTATTTTAATATATCCAAAAGTGTCATAATGCACACCCACTACTTTATTAACTTGAGCAAACTCAGCAGCTTTAATGGCATCAGTAACATCCATTGTAAAATTATCTCCTATTGGAAAAACTGCAAAGTTTAGAGAAGCCCATAAAGGAATTAACTGCATGTCTAAGGTTAAAGCAGTATCGCCACTGTAATAAAAATCACCTTCATCGCTTGTAAAAACAAAACCCATTGGATTGCCACCATAACTACCATCTGGCAAGCCACTGCTATGTTGTGCAACAACGCATTTTACTGTACCAAAATCAAAGTTCCATTTACCTCCTGTATTCATAGGATGTGTGTTGGCAACACCATTTTTATTTAACCACTCATGCACTTCGTAAGCAGCAACCACTTGTGCATTGCTTCTTGTAGCAATGCTAATGCAATCTGCAATATGATCGGCATGACCATGACTTAAAAAAATATAATCGGCTTCAATGCTATTTACATCAATATCTTTTGCCAATTCGTTGTACGTAATAAACGGGTCGAATAAAATTTTCTTGCCTTTAATTTCTACTAAAAAACAAGCATGACCGTAAAAAGTAAGTTTCATAATTTTTATTTTTTGGGGCTATCAACAATGCAATATACATCAACTCTTGTTCTGGCTAATTGCAAGTAGTCCTCGCCAAGGCTGTGGGCTACTTTGCATTATCCAGCAGCCATTGAGCTGGTGAATATGAATGAACCTTGTTACAAATTTAGATGAGATTTGTTTGGAGGGGAATCTGTTTTACTAAACCAACCCTAAACCTTACATGGGAGAGAAATAAAAATTGCTTAGTAAACTTATTGTTCATGCTATTATATGTTTACCATTGTACCAACAATAAGCTTCTTTCAATTGTATTAATACTATTCATTTAATTGTAAAATGCAATATTTGCTTTTTACAATCGTCTCTACTTACTAAATAAAAATTTTCATGCGTAACTCAGGTACAATTTGGATTATAGCTGGCATTATGTTGCTATTAGATGTATATGTTTTTCAGGCAGTTAAAACTGTAACTCAAGGGGCAAGTGAAAGAACTCGTTTATGGGTAAATGCCATTTATTGGGTGATGAGTGCATTAACCATTATTTTACTTTTATCGTTTCCTTACATTCAATCTTTACAGAATTCTAAGTTTTTTCGCAACTATATTTTTGCCATTTTGGTGGGTTTATTTATTGCTAAGCTCATTGGTGTTTTATTCTTTATGATAGATGATATACGTAGAGGTATAATGTGGCTTATGAGTAAAGTTGCTCCATCGGTTGGTGCTCATTTTGTTGATGGGGGAGATGCAATTAGCAGAAGCAGTTTTTTAAGTTGGTTAGGCTTAGGTGCAGGTGCTACTTTATTTGGTAGCTTATTGTATGGATTTAGCAACAAGTACAATTATCAATTAAAAAAAGTGCCACTGAGTTTTAAAAATTTACCTACTGCATTTAAGAATTTTAAAATTATACATATCAGTGATATTCATAGTGGTAGTTTTCAAGATAAAGCTGCTGTACAAAAAGGAATTGATTTAATTAATGCACAACAACCCGATTTAATTTTATTCACTGGCGATTTAGTAAACGACCGACATACTGAAATGCTTGAATACATAGAAGTTTTTAGCAAACTAAAAGCCAAACATGGTGTGTATAGTGTTTTGGGGAATCATGATTATGGCGATTACGTAATATGGCCAAGTAAAGAAGCCAAAGCCGAAAATTTGGAACAACTGAAACAAGTTCATACAAAATTAGGCTGGCGTTTATTAATGAATGAACATGTTGCTATTGAAAAAGAAGGAGCTTCATTTGCATTATTGGGCATTGAAAATTGGGGTGCAAAAGGAAGGTTTCCTAAGTATGGTATAATGAGTTCGGCTTATGAAGGAACAGAAAAATATCCCTTCAAAATTTTATTGAGCCATGATCCAAGCCATTGGGATGCTCAAGTAAGAAAAGAATATACCGATATAGATTTAATGCTTTCTGGTCATACACATGGTATGCAATTTGGCTTAGAAAATCCTTATTTTAAATGGAGTCCTGTACAATGGATGTACAAACAATGGGCTGGTTTATATGAGCAAGAAAATCAAAAATTATATGTGAATAGAGGCTTTGGATTTATTGGTTATCCTGGAAGAGTAGGTATTTTACCTGAGATTACTTTAATTGAATTGAGTTAGATTTTTTGGGGTGATGAGTTATAAGTTGTAAGTATTAAGTTGTAAGTGGTGAGTTTTAGTGGGAGTTTTTAGATTTTAGTTTTTCTCATTTTAGTTTCTAAACTTTTAGTCTTTAGTTTTTCTAATTCTAATTCCCAATTCCTCATTACTTCTTCCCAACTTTTAGTTTTTGACTTTTAACTTTTCTAACTCCTTCGTTTACTAATCTTATTCATACTAATATTTTTTTGAAGGGTGCATTTAAACCTGTTTACATCTGCTCCTCTGAGTTGAGCATGTTTAGTGGATCTTCCTTGCATGCGTTTACGCCACATTCTAAAACTACTTGGTTTGCTGTTGGCTCTCATAAATTCTATTACTTCTTTTTCTTTCAAGCCAAATTGAAATTCAATGGCTTCAAAGGGTGTTCTATCTTCCCAAGCCATTTCAATAATTCTGTCATTATCAACTGTTGTAAGCATGCTAATAAAACAGCTTAACTATTAAAATAGTTTAAAAAATACCAAATACAAACATTCATATAATCAAACTGAGTACTTTCGTAAAAAAATACATAATATGAAAAAGTTTATGGTAGGTATTTGTTTAGTAGCTGTAACTACATTTTCAGCTTCTGCACAAAAATTACATCTGTTTGCAAAAGTGGGTCCCAACTTTACCAAAATTGATGGCAAAGAATTTAACGAAGAATACAAAACAGGCTTTCATGCTGGAGGTGCATTAGAGATTGGATTATCTAAATCTATTTCATTACAGCCCGAATTATTATTTAGTGAAGTAAAAACTTTTTCTGCAAGTACATTTACATTAGGTGGTGTCTTTAATGCAAGTAAAGAAGTTAAGTTAAACTACATGTCAATTCCTTTATTATTAAAAATTAATGCAACAAAATTATTGTCTATACACTTGGGACCTGAGTATAGTATTCTAGTTTCTGACAGTAAAGATTTATTACAAAATGGTGAATCGGCATTTAAGAGTGGCAACCTTTCTTTAATTGGTGGTGTGCAATTAAACCTAAGCAACATCAATATTTATGGTAGATACAATGTTGGCTTATCATCTATTGAAGATGCTCCAAATACCGATAAATGGAAAAGCCAACAAATACAATTGGGCTTAGCTTTTAAAGTCTTTTAATTTCTTTGGCTTAAAATTTTGCAAATACCCCTTTGTGGGTATTTTTTTTGTTTCAATACTTTCTATTTTTATCTAAAATTAATCACATGAAAAAACTATGTTTTCTAATGGTTGCTGTATTAGCAATGTATGGTTCAGTAAATGCACAAAAGGGGTTTCATTTAATTGCAAAAGCAGGTGCCAATTATGGTAAAATAAAAGGACAAGCATTTAAAGATGGCTATAATCTAGGTTATCATTTAGGAGGCTCTTTTGAGTGGGATTTCTCCAAAAAAATAGGTATTCAGCCCGAAGTATTGTTTAGTCAAGTAAGTAGCGATGGAGCAGTTACTCCTAATCAAAATGCACAATTAAACTATTTGTCTATTCCAATTTTATTAAGAATTAATATTGGTAAAACATTAACCCTAAATCTTGGCCCAGAGTACAGCATATTAATGAGCAAAGAAAGTACAGTATTAGTCAATGCAAACAACGCATTATTTAAAGATGGAAATTTTGCAGCTGTTGCAGGTATTCAATTAAACTTAAAATCGTTAAGGGCACATGCAAGATATAATATTGGGTTGAGTGATATTAATCAATTAGGTAATGCCGATTCTTACAAGAGTGAGCAAATTCAACTTGGAGTTGGTATAAAAATATTTTAGTAGCATAGTGTAGTAGAAAACACTTCATCAATATTTGTATTAAAAAAGCTGTTGACCATTCAACAGCTTTTTTAATGATAAATCATAAAATTCATAATCAACAATTAAATCCTAAATGTTTAATTAATGAGTTAGGAAGTTTAGGTAAATTTTTTCTTTCAATTAAATAGGTAGATAAGCCAGCTAAATCTTTATACACATAATGTTTGTTCATAGCACCTTCTAAATAACCAGATCCACTAGTATTCCCTGTTCCAACTCTCATACCTATCATTCTGCGTACCATGATAAAATGTTTATGTCGCCAACTACTCATTAAATGATCTATTTCTATTAAACTATCTAATATTTGATAACTAGTTTGAAACACAGGAAAATCTCTGTACAACATAATAAATAAGGCAGCTTTTAATGCCTTGGACGAAAAGTTGCTTCTTAAAATTTCTAATTGCTCTGTTGCAATAGTTGGATGTGGTTGCTCAAAAAACACATAATCAAAATCATGAATTTTATTTTTTTCTCTTTCGGTTAAACTACTTGAATAAATATTTCTATAATCGTTCCAAAAAGCATGTTGGGTAAATGCTACCTCATTACTGTTAGCGTAATCGTTCCAAAAGTTTTCTTCAAAAAATGGCATTCTCTCTAACCAATCATTCACCAATTGTAAAATATTTTTTTGTTCTTCGGTATGATTAATGTTGTTATAATCTGTTGTAGTAAATCCCCCTTCATTGGTACGTTTGTAATAATCTGCATGATGACGATTAGCCAATTGTAAGCCCAATTTTGCTTCAATCAGTCTGAACTGAACACTTTGAAAACCCGATGATGGCGTTAATAAATTTCTAAATTCTAAAAAGTCCAATGGCGTCATAGTATCTAAAATGCTCACTTGCTGATTAAGCAATTGCATAATTTTAATCACTCTTGAAAAACGATGCCGAACCAGATTTAAATCTTCACTATTATCATTTATTTTTTCTTTCGCAAATACAGAGCTAATCGATTCAAATTCAAATAATATTTGTTTAAACCACAATTCATAAGCTTGATGAATGACTATAAACAACATTTCATCGTGTGCAGGTTCATTGTTGTTTTGAAAACTTACAGGGTGTTGACTGTCTAAAATTTTATCTAAATGCAAATACGAACCGTAGTACATGGGTTGGGTTGACATGTGTTATTTATTTGGTGTAAAAAAAGGGTTATGTAGTTGATTGATTTGTAGAATAAATACTTGTCGCAACAAATATTTTCAATCATTTGATTGTATGAAAATTATGTTGCGATGACAATAATCGGCTGCAAATGTAAACAACTATGTAAGCTAATTATATGATTATAATCAGTTTGTAAATATACTAAAAGAGCCAATTGCAAAGCAATTGGCTCTTTATTGAAGTTGATAAAATTAAAACTATTTTTTGCCT
>CALRVE020000045.1:0-27660 GCA_943371535.1 Asaia bogorensis
TATAAACAGTTCCGTTTAATAAAAATTCTTTTTTATTATTTTCTCGTACAATACAAATAAGTTCTTGTGCTTGATTATTTAAATGATAATGTCCTTCAATTCTTAATCCTGCAAGTCCTTGATGTACATTTTGAGCATCGGTTCTACCAAAATAACTTTTAGTAAATGATAAGTAATAAATGGCATCTAGTAAATTAGTTTTGCCAGTTCCATTCAGTCCACAAATACCTACCACTTTTTGTTTGAAATTAAATGTTTGGGTAACATAATTTCTAAATTGTACCAATGTTATGTTGTTCAGTTGTAGCATATTAACAAATGCAAATTAACTGATTAAATATAGACAATTCAATTAGAGTTCATTTAGTTTAACTCATTAATACAATCTTGTAATTGGTCTAAATATTTACCATACAATTTTTTAATGTACCACTTGGTAAAATAATAAGTACCTACTGTTAGAATAATGATGTATACAATTAGAAAAATAATTAATTCTTTACCGTTGTTAAACTTAGATGCCAAAGAGTCAAACTCTTCAATAACTACTCCATTTTTACCATCTTGATAGCCTAAATAACCTGAGAAGAGTAAACAAATAGGTATTAAACTCATGGTAAATTGGAAATATCTTTTAGTAAACTCTTGTAATAACCTATGCAATTCAACTAAATTTTCTTTTACCGGAAGGTTGGAATCGCTTAAATGATTTACTTTTCTAAGTAAAAAGAATAGTAATATTAAAAAGGCAATAATTAAAAATACAAAAGCAGTAGAATATGTTTTTAAACTAGGGTATTTATTAAAAATACTCAAATAACCAAAAGCAAAAATGAATACAACGCATGAAGCAATTTCGAACCACAAACTTTTTTTAAGTTTATGAACAATTGAATTGGTTTTACGGGTTAATAAAATAGCAATATCTGCAGGGGTTTTTTGTCCTCTGTCGTCATCAATTTTTTGCTTTAAATGTATTTTCAGTTCGTCTAGTTCCATGGTGTTTTTATTTTAGGACAACTGATAATGTTTTTGTGTTTGTTCTTTCAATTTGGCTTTCAATCTATTCATTTTTACAGCAACATTGTTGGCACTAATACCTAACATTTCTCCAATTTCATTGTAATTGTAATCTTCTAAATACAACATAATTAAAGCTTTATCAATTTTACTCAATTCACCAATTGCTTTATACATAGCTTTTACTTGCTCTTCAATTGGGTTGTATTCTTCACTTGATGCTTCAGGTAAAATTTCAGTTGTAAAAGTGGGTACTTGTTTTTTTTCTTTTCTATAAAATGTAATTGCTGTATTTAATGCCACTCTATAAAGCCATGTGCTAAATTTTGCATCACCTCTAAAGTTTGGATAGGCTTTCCATGCTTGTAAAGTAACTTCCTGAAACAAGTCTTCTTTAGCTGCATAATCATTCATATATACACTACAAACTTTGTGTATAATGTTTTGATGTTTATTAAGCAGTTGTATAAATTCTTGTTCGTTGTGCATGGGTTATAAAACTATAACTAAATCTATAATGTATTAAATAATGAATATTAAATTTTTTAGTATCGAATAGGTGTAACAGTATATCCTTGTTTTCTCAGCAAATAAATAACTCCTTTTTTACCTGCTAAATGCCCTGCACCAACTGCAATAAAACTAGGCATGGTAGCAATTTCTTTTTCAATTACTGGAATCCAATTTTTATTTCTTTTATCGAGTAATACTTTTTCATATTTTCCTAAATCGCTATCGCCTTGGATATTGCCTTGCATGGCATTAATATCTTGCGACTTATACAATTGCACCATTTCATTCATTTGAGCTTTACCCAATTCTATTTCGTATAAACTTTTCACCAACATTTTGGCTTGTGCTTTATATGGAATGGTTTCAAAAACATTCATTTGATCTTCTATAGTTTCTAATCCTTTTACTTCCATTTTATCGGCCTTAGCCATTTTTTCAAATTCTTTTTCAAAAGATATCGTTGCACAACCCATTAATGATGGGTATAACATAGAAGTTAGCATAAATGGTTTATAAGTTTTTACCATGTCTAACGAAATACTTGTTTTTGCTTTAAATAGTTTAGCAACCGAATCATAGTCTGCTGGCGATAATAAATCTTTCAGTGTAATGCCATTTTTCATAGACATATTCTTCATCATTTTTGAATTAAGTGAAGGGTCATCAATGTCAAATTCTAAAAATAATTGTTTGGTTTTTGTGAAGAGATGTTTTATGGTATCGTTCATTGAATAATCGTTGGGACAAAGCATATGAAAAGTACCATACAAGTAAGAAGGGGCTTGTAAATTATTTCCTTCAATTTTCCATAATAAAGCTTTTTCTTTTGGCTTTTGTGCTGTACTTGCAAATGTGGTTAACACCGATAGGGTGGCTAATAGTAATTGTTTCATTGAATAATTTTTGTAGTTGGTAGCAGTAATTTGAAAAATATTACAAGGTAATTTGCTTGTTTTGCAAATTTTAATACAACGGAGATAGGGTTGCTTCTTTTTGTTTAAATGATTTTGTCTAATTGTGTAATCATTTAAGATACTACCTTACTAAAACATTTACACTCTGCTAATTCCTACACGTTTACCAACAAATTCATTGTTCTTTAATTCGTGCAACATAAAGTGAGCAATATCGCCTGCATTTATTTCAAAATGATTAGGCGTAGGAGGGTAGTTGGCAGTTGTAATGTATTGCTCAGTTTTGTCTTGATTTAAAATATTGGGTGCACAAACAAAGGTGTAATTTAACGAGCTAGCTGCTAAATATTGGTAAGCTTGTAAGTGTTCTAATCCTACTGCTTTATATTCTTCAGGATAATTGGGCGAATCTAAAATTAGTGTTTTTTCATCGGCATTCAACACACCTAAACCACCCAATGCAATTATTCTATTTACTCCTGCAATTTGCATTTGTGAAACGATGTTCTTCATGCCTAAACTTCTTGTTCTATCTGTTCCATCAAAATTGCCTCCTAATGCAGAGATAACAGCATCTGAATGTTGAATGGCTTCAAGTACTTCATTGGCATCAAAAACGTAGCCTTTTATAGCCTCAAATTTTGTATTGCGATTATCGGCATCAATTAAATGTTCAACATTTCTTCCAAATGCTTTTACAGTAAAATCTAAAGCCAATGCTTGATTGACTACTTGCTTGCCAACTTGACCAGTAGCACCAAAAACAGTAATTGTCATACTTGTATTTTGCTAAAGGTAGTTAGCAAAACATTATTGAGGTTGTAAAACTTGTTCGGTGAGTTCATCCATATTTATACCACTATGACTTTCATCGTAAGTACATTCACCATTTTTAATCAATAAAACTTGAGGAGATTCATGATATACATTAAACTCATTTGCAATTGCATTAGAAATATTTCTGTATGCAATTAAATCAAGATAGTAAAAATCGGCTGGGGGAGTTGTTGTTGCTCTTTCTAAACGTGTAAGTGCCATGCTGCTAATACTGCAACGAGTACTATGTTTAAAAATTACTTGTGGCTTAGTGGCAGAAATTTCTTTGATAGAAGTTAACTGCTCTAATGTGGTTAAAGGAATCCAATTCATACAAAATCAACAGTAAATGAATGATATTGTTGAATTAACCTTTAAAATATCTTGGATTGGTTGTAGGGCAACCTTTACCAGCACCATAACGTGCAGCTCCACAAGAGGTAAGTAAAATAGCTACAAACGAAACAAAAATTGTTGCAATGAATACTTTTTTCATAGATGATGTTTAAGTTTTTGCTTTTTTATAAAAAGCATATTTATAACGAAGATAGGTTTTTGCTTAAAAACGTTGCAAAAGTAGATTTATTATTTATGCAAAAAAGTAAAAAATACTTCAAAATAGGTATAAATATGACTGAAGCTGTGTTTAAGAAACGTTTTATTAGTTGTTTTTGGCTATAAAAGTATAAATTATTCACACAAAAAGGTGAATTGGTTCTGTTTTTTGCTAAAAACAGCGGTTTGATAAATAATCGTTCTAAGTTTTTTAATTATTTGCTACATTCAATCTACTTTGCAAAAAATAATTAAAATTTATACATGAAAGTTCATTTTATATCTATTGGTGGAAGCGTAATGCATCAATTGGCTATAGCTTTAAAAAGAAAAGGTTATGAAGTTACTGGTACAGATGATGAGATTTTTGAACCAGCCAAATCTAATTTAGAACAAGAAGGATTATTACCCAGTGAAATTGGTTGGAATCCTGATTTAATTACCAGCAATTTAGATGCAGTTATTTTAGGCATGCACGCCAAAGCCGATAATCCCGAAATTGCTAGAGCCAAGGAGTTGGGATTAAAAATATATTCGTTTCCCGAATACATTTTTCAGGAAAGTATACAAAAAAAGAGAATTGTTGTTGGTGGAAGTCATGGCAAAACAACTACTACTAGTATGATTATGCATGTGCTAAAAACCTTGCATAAAGATTTTGATTATTTAGTAGGAGCCAAATTAGAAGGGTTCAGCCAATCGGTTAATATTACCAATGCTCCAGTTATTGTTTGCGAAGGTGATGAATACCCAGCTAGTGTAATTGAAAAGAAACCAAAGTTTCATTTTTTGTTTCCGCATATTGCTATATTAACTGGCATAGCCTGGGATCATATTAATGTTTTTCCAACCTTCGATTTTTATTTAGAACAGTTCATCACTTTCATTCATAAAATTGAAAAAGGCGGCATCTTAATTTATAACGAAACCGATGAAGTACTGAAAAAGTTAGTTGAAGAAAACAAAAGAAGCGATATTCAATATCAACCTTATGCAGTTCCAACCAACCAAATTATTGATGGTGTAACAACAGTTACCATAAATAATGAAAGTATTGGATTAAGTGTTTTTGGCAATCATAATTTACAAAACTTACATGCAGCATATTGGGCTTGTAATCAATTAGGCATTCATGCTCATGAGTTTTTACAAGCGATTCAAAGTTTTACAGGTGCATCAAAACGATTAGAGTTATTGGCAAAAAATAATACAACCAATGTGTATAGAGATTTTGCCCATGCACCAAGTAAAGTAACTGCAACTGTACAAGCAGTAAAAAAACAATTTCCTGAAAGACAATTAGTTGCAGTTTTAGAATTACACACTTTTAGTAGTTTAAACGAGCAGTTTATGAAAGAATATGGTGGAGCTTTGGAGAAAGCTGATATAGCCATTGTATTTTACTCAAATCATGCTTTAGAACTTAAACGGATGCCTCCCTTACCTAAAAACATGGTAGAACAAGGATTTAATAAAGAAAATTTAATTGTACTAAATAACAAAACCGTATTAGAAACAACTTTAAACCAGCTTAATTATTATAACACCAATTTACTGTTTATGAGTAGTGGTAATTATGATGGTTTAGATATAATTGCTTATGCAAAATCTAAGGTAGAGTAAAGAATTTTAAAAAAATGAACTAATGTGTTGGATTTACACATTAAAATTCATTACTTTGAATTTCTAAAACGATTGACCTTGACCACAGAAAAAAATACCAGCGAAATGCTAGCTGAACAATCACCTGTACTTAATGGATTAGTAATGAAATCAAAGATCAAAAAGGGTAGTAGTCCTGCTATAATTTATACTTATTCTAGTAACGGAACTACTTCAAAAAATAATCAAGCAATTGTAGCTACAACTTCAGAAAAAGACGTAGAAGCGATTTCTACCTCAAAAGAAAAAAAGGCTCCAAAGAAGGCAGCAGCTACAAAAACTGCTAAGGCAAAAAATGCTATTGAGCAAGTAACCAAATCAGCTACAAAAAAAGTAGCAACTGTTACTAAGAAGAATACAAAAAAGGCAGTAGAAGTTAAGCCAATGAGCACTGTAATAACTTTTCAGTTAAAGTTTGGTACTGGTTTTGGTCAAACCATTTTCATTACTGGCAATCATCCATTATTAGGTAATGGAAATATAGCTGATGCCGTTGCAATGCAATATTTGAATGAATCGTACTGGACTCTAACCCTTCCATTTGCACAAAATGATGAACCATTTAGCTACAATTATTTTGTAAAAAATGCCGATGGTACTGTTTCTTACGATTGGGGCAAAGACAAACAAATAGATCCAAAAAAATATTCAGATGAAGTACTCATTTTAGATAGCTGGAATCATGCAGGTTACTATGAAAATGCTTTTTACTCAGAGCCTTTTCAAAATGTATTACTAAAATCTACCACTAATTCACAACAAAATACAGCTAAAAATAGTACACATACTTTCAAGGTTAAAGCTCCATTACTTGGTAAAAATCAAACCCTGTGTTTAGTGGGTAGTACTAAAGAGCTAAATAGTTGGAACACCAATTCACCTATTGTTTTGTATAAAGAAGAAAAGAGTGTTTACTATTCAGTTTCCATTGATTTAAGCAAAACAAATTATCCTAGTGAATATAAGTATGGTGTGTACGATACTACCAATAATAAGTTTGTACATTTTGAAGAAGGAAATAATAGGGTTTTACATGCAGCCGATACTAAGTTTAAGCATGTAGTTGTAAATGATTCATTTGCCATTTTGCCTAACACTACTTGGAAAGGAACAGGAATTGCAATACCAGTATTTAGTTTAAGAAGTGAACAAAGCTTTGGCATTGGAGAATTTACTGATATTTTTCAATTGGTAGATTGGAGCAAAAAAGTAGGGTTGAAGATGGTACAAATATTACCTATCAACGATACTACAGCAACTCAATCAAATGCCGATTCTTATCCTTATGCAGCCATATCAGCTTTTGCATTGCATCCAATTTATTTGAATCTTTCAAAAGTAGTGAATGAGAAAAATAAAAAATTATTAAAGGCATTAGAAAAAGAAAGAGTACAACTGAACAGTTTAGAGACAGTAGATTATGGAACAGTGATGAAGATGAAGATGGAGTTTATTCAAAAAATATTCCCATCGCAAAAAGAAGAAACATTTGCCTCAAAAGACTATCAACAATACTTTGAGCAAAATAAACATTGGTTGGTGCCATATGCTGCTTTTTGTTATTTAAGAGATGAATATGGCACCGCTCATTACGATGAATGGCCAGCTTTTAGAAACTACAATCAAACCGATATTGAAGCCTTAACGGCAATAACTTCTCAAGCTTATAACGATATTGCTTTACATTATTTTATGCAATATCATTTGCATTTGCAATTGAAAGCAGCAACCGAATATGCTCATAACAATGGCATTATTTTAAAAGGAGATATAGCCATTGGAATTTATAGATATGGAACCGATGCATGGCAAGCACCAGAATTATATAACATGCAAGTGCAAGCAGGTGCACCACCAGACGATTTTGCAGTGAAGGGTCAAAATTGGGGTTTTCCAACTTACAATTGGCAACGCATGAAAGAAGATGGCTTTACTTGGTGGAAGCAACGTTTTGAGCAAATGAGTTATTATTTTGATGCGTTTAGAATAGATCATATTCTTGGATTCTTTAGAATTTGGAGTATACCAACTCATGCTGTAGAAGGAATTATGGGTTATTTTGTTCCTGCTATTCCTATTCATATCAACGAGTTTCATGAAAAAGGAATTTGGTTCGATTATTATAGATATACTAAACCATTTATTAATGATGCTATTCTTTGGGAAATATTTAGTAACGATAATGAATATGTAAAAGAAAATTTTTTACAATATGATGGCTTTGGTAATTATATTCTAAAACCAGCATTTACAACACAACAACAGGTTGAAAAGCATTTTGCTTCTTTAGAAAGCAATGATTGGAATGCAAATATTAAACAAGGCTTGTTTGATTTAATTAGTAATGTTATTTTATTTGAAGTTCCAAATACCAATGGTCAAGAGTTTCATTTTAGATTTGGAATAGATAGTACTTCTTCTTTCAAAAATTTGGATACATCTACGCAACAACAGTTGAAAGATTTATATGTAAATTATTTCTTCCGCAGGCAAGATGATTTTTGGATGAAAGAAGCCTTTCAAAAATTACCAGCTTTAAAGAGAACCACCAATATGTTGATTTGTGGTGAAGATTTAGGAATGGTGCCAGCATGTGTGCCAGATGTGATGAAGCAATTGGGCTTGTTGAGTTTAGAAATTCAGCGTATGCCTAAAGATCCTAAGAAACAATTCTTTCATCCAAATGATGCACCTTATTTAAGTGTTGTAACACCTTCAACACATGATATGAGCACCATTAGAGGTTGGTGGGAAGAAGATAGAAATGCTACTCAAAAATTTTACAATCATGAGTTAGGTCAATGGGGCGATGCACCACAATATTGTGAAGCCTGGATTAATAGAGCTATTATTGTTCAGCATTTATACTCACCTGCTATGTGGAGTGTGTTTCAATTGCAAGATTTATTGGGCATGGATGAACAAATTAGAAGAGATAATCCTAATGATGAACGTATTAATGTACCTGCAAATCCGAAACACTATTGGTGTTACAGAATGCACATGACGTTAGAGCAGTTACAACAACAAGATTCTTTTAACAGTGATTTAAAAAAATCAATTTTATTAAGTGGAAGATAAAATGTGTATTATTCTTTAACTTCTTTAGTGATTACATAATAATAAAAATTTATTGAACTGAGTGCTTTTAAGGCACTCAGTTTGTTTTTATATGATATAGACATAAGTTGCGTACTTGGCTTTAACTGAATATTCCTTCCATCTATATTCAGCCATATTGGTAAGTTAAAACCATCTATACAATTGCTGTATTTAAAATGTAATTTCTGAGTTTGTTCATCAATTGAATATTCAAATACTGGTACATCAACTGTTCTTAAATATTGGTTGAAGACTTGTTGAAAATTAAAGCCAGCTTGTTTACTAATGTATTCTTCGATGTCTTTGGTAGTAACAGTTTTGTGCCGAAATGTTTTATTCAATCCACGTAAGATTGCTCTGAATTTTTTATCATCATTTAAGGCATGACGTAAAGTGTGTATCATGTTACTGCCTTTGTCGTACATATCGCTGCTACCTTCTTTATTCACTCCATACATACCAATCATTGGAGCATCATTTCTAATATTTCTACGCTGACCAAAATTGTATTCATTAGCAGCTTGTTCACCATAATAAAATTCAGTAAATAAAGTTTCGCTGTAGGTAGTAAATGCTTCATGAATCCACATATCAGCAATATCTTTTGCAGTAATATTATTGGCAAACCATTCATGACCACTTTCGTGTACAATAATAAAATCCCATTTTAAACCCCAACCAGTTTTACCACTTCTGTCGCTACCTAAATAACCATTTTTATATTGATTGCCATAAGCAATTGCACTTTGATGTTCCATACCTAAATGTGGTGCATCTACAAGTTTATAATCATCTTCATAAAAAGGGTAGGGACCAAACCAATATTCAAACGCCTTGAGCATGGGTTTTACTTGTTTAAATTGTTCTTTGGCTTTTTCTAAATTGTAATCTAGTACCCAATAATTTAAGTTGAGTTTACCTTTTTCGCCCATAAGTGTATCTGTGAAATTTACATATTTACCAATGTATGGAACGATGCAATAATTGTTGATGGGGTTCTTAACTTCCCAGGTGTATTTCGTTTCTCGTTTCTCGTTATCCGTTAGCGATTCTGCCGAGGTTAATTTGCCATTTGCAATTGCTTTTAAACTATTTGGAACAATCATGGTTAAAGAAGCTCCATTATCAGGTTCATCGCCTTGATAATCTTTACAAGGATACCAGGCACTTGCACCTAATCCTTGTACAGCAACACTCATCCACGGATTGCCATTTTTATCTTTTTTCCAAATCCAGCCACCATCCCATGGTGGGGTTTTTGCTTCTATGGGTTTGCCGTGGTAATAGATGGTGATTGATGAATAACCGAATAGTTTTCGAAATGGATATTTTACTAAAACTATATTCCCATCCCTTTCAAATAAAACATCCTTTTTACTAACATGCTCACCCATTATAAAGCAACCTTTAGTAGTTGTTGCAAAACCACCTTTTGTTTTTTTATAGGCTATAATACTGTCTATAATTAATGCAGTGTGAAGGTCTAACTGCATTATCATTTGTACTTCATTTTTTTTCCTTATTAAAGAATCAAATATTGCTTTCTCAATCTTAAAATTCATTACAACTTTCCCTTCAATCTCTTTTTTTTCAAAATCTGGTTTTACAGTAATATCATAACGCAATACATCCCACCAATCTCTATTTTCGTTGAGGCTGCCTCTTAATGTATCGGCTTTGGTAAATGTGGGTTTGTTTTTTAAAAGTTGGGCATGGGTAAAATTTGTTGTGAACAATATTAATAGGAGTATTGCTAAGCTGAGTTGTATGTCATGTCGACGCAGGAGACATCTGCCAAAGGTTTGTGTAAATGATGAACAGATTCCTCCTATCGTCGGAATGACATTGAATGTTTGAATTCCTCCTATGATTGGAATGACAGTAAAGATTTGTACTGAACGTTGAAGGGTGCGACGCAACATGTGTTTCATAGTAGTACAAAAGTTGACAACAAAAATATTTCTATTCATGTTTTAAAAGTAAGATATTCGGGCTAATGAATTTGAAAGGAAATGATAAAAAAGAAGTTGACAATTTACAATGAACAGTTTACAATGGACAATGAATAATGAAGAATTGACAGTTGATAATGGACAATTTACAATTCACCATGAACATTTAACAATGAACAGTAGACGGTGGACTATTGACTGTGGTCTGTGGACTATAGTCTGTCGTCTTTTGACTGTTGTTTTTGGTCTGTTGACTTTGGTCTCATGCACCAGCAAGCAAGCATCTAACAAAAAAGTTTTCACTTATAATGAGAGTACTGGTATAGCAACATTAGATCCTGCATTTGCAAAAAATCAAAGCATCATGTGGGCGGTACATCAATTGTATAATACATTGGTGGAAATTGATAGTAACTTGAATATTATACCATCGGTTGCTAAACGTTGGGAAATTAGTGATGATAGAAAAACCTATACTTTTTATTTAAGAAACAGTATTTTTTTTCACGATAATGCAGCATTTGAAAATGGGAGAGGACGTAAGTTGGTTGCCAGTGATATTGTATATAGTTTGAGTAGAATTATTGATAAAAAAACAGCTAGTAGCGGAGCATGGATTTTTAATAATCGTGTAGATTCGGTACAACCTTTTATTGCCTTGAATGATAGCGTTTTTCAAGTGAAATTGTTGAGACCATTTCATCCTATTTTGGGTATTTTAAGTATGCAGTATTGCAGTATAGTACCCAAAGAAGTAGTGGAGAAATATGGAAAAGATTTTAGACGAAACCCTTGTGGTACCGGGCCATTTCAATTTTTTATGTGGGAAGAAGGACAGGCTTTAGTCATGCATAAAAACAAACAGTACTGGGAAAGTGATGCTGACGGAAGTCGGTTGCCAAAATTAGATGCAGTAAAAGTTACTTTTTTTGATAATAAAGCAACGGAGTTTTTACAATTTCGTCAGGGTAAGTTAAGTTTTATCAATGATATTGATGCCAGTTTTAAAGATGAAGTTCTAACAAAAACAGGTGAGTTAAGAAGCGAATGGACAAACAAACTTTTAATGCATAAACATGCTTATTTGAATACAGAATATTTAGGTATTTTGGTAGATGAAAATAATGAGTTGGTGAAGAATTCACCTGCCAAATTAAAAGCAGTTAGGCAAGCCATTAACTATGCCATCAACAGAAAACAATTGATGATGTATATGCGTAATGGCATTGGTACACCTGCCGAAAGTGGATTTGTTCCTGGTGGATTACCTAGTAATAATATGGAGTTGGTAAAAGGTTATACATACAATCCTGCAAAAGCAAAAGCATTGTTGAAGCAAGTAAATTACAATGCAAATTTTCCTACTATAAAATTATTAACCATTCCTATTTATGCCGATATTGGCAGTTTTATTGCCAAGCAATGTGAGGATGTTGGTATTAAGATTCAAGTTGAAGTAGTACAAAAAAGTTTGTTACTAGAGCAAACATCTAAAAGCAAGGCTTTGTTTTTTAGAGCAAGTTGGATTGCCGATTATCCAGATGCTGAAAATTATTTAGCAGTGTTTTATAGTAAGAATCCAGCACCACCTAATTATACAAGATACAAGAATGAGGCTTTTGATGTATTATATGAAAAAGCTTTGCTGGAAACCAATGATAGCTTGCGTTATAGCTTATATAGGCAAATGGATCAACTAGTAATTGATGATGCACCCATTGTGCCTATTTGGTACGATATGGCTATACATTTAGTGAACACAAAAGTTAAAAATATGCATGCCAATGCATTGAATTTATTAGAGTTGAGAAGAGTTAGCTTGGATTAATTTTAATGGATTTAATTACTGCTTCTAATTGATTCCATAATTCATTATCAGTAGGTATGAGTTTGTAGGTATTTTGTTGAATATAACTTTCTGCATCGAAGGGTAAACTTTTTTCTTCTCTGCTTCTTGATAAGTCTAAAGGTTTTGATGAATAGGTATAACTTTCTTTTTTTGTATTAATAAATAATCGTCGCAATAAATATCCATCAATATTATACACATCAATAAAGCCAAGAAATCTATACCTTGTTATAAATTCTTCTTGTATGTTTCTATACATAATATTGTCTATTTGTAATGACGATGTGTAGAACTTAATCCAATAATTAGCAGGGCAATCTAAACATTCTTGCTTATCCATTAACTCGGGTACAAATTCTGTAATTAAAGAAGTTATTTTCAACAATAATTTAGGGCTATTCTTCCAACGGTCAGGTAAAACAATTGCATATTTTCTTTCGGCATTAAATCTTTTTTGAGATTGAATGTTGCTCAAGGATAATATAAGAAGTGTAATTGTAATAGAAGATTTAAGCATTCCCAAATTTATATGTATCTGTGAATTTTATTATGCAAATTCCCGTGTATTACATGTTTATTCTATACTTTGTTTAATTGTATTGACTCTTGCTAAAAATATATTGTTATATTTTATGGAATAGAAAAAAAATCGATTTTTAATTGAATAGAGTTCTATTTTAAAAGGGCGTAAAGCAAAAAAGGCTATATTAAAAGTGGTTTAATTTCTTTTAATACAGCCTCTTGTATGTTGATTTACTTACTTAATCTTTAATAAAGCTTTGAGCAATATTTTTAGTGCCTTTTAATAGTAATACATAGTTACCACTCACTAAGCTAGATACATTGAATGAAAAGCTAGTAGAACCTTGAGTTAACTGTACTTTTTGTTCCATTATTATTTTGCCAGTTAAATCTGCAATTTGAGCAGTTGCAATTTCAGCAGTTTCAGATTTAATTTGAACATTCATTTGTTCTTTTACAGGGTTTGGATAAAATGTTAAGTTAGCAACTTTATCATCATTTTTAATCATCACTATTTTCGAGTAAGTGTAACGACCATCGTTATCGGTTGTTTTAATACGATAATATACAATTGGATTTACCAAGAAATTTGAAGATGCATCTTCAACTGAATAGTTTTTTGTTACGCTAGAAATACCAGCAGCATCGGTTTTATATATTGAGGTGAAGTTTAAACCGTTGCTACTTTTTTCAACATCAAAACTTCTAGTATTTTTTTCCTCGGTTGTAGTCCATTTTACGGTAACTGTATTTCTATTTTTGGTTGCACTAAACCAACTTAAACTAGCAGGTAAAGCCGTAAGAATTGTAACCGTACCAGGTGTATAAATAACACCATTTATTGGGTTGATATTTTCGTCTGATACCAATAATGGAGTTGGTGTGTTAGAAAATGAAATTGAAGTGCCACTAGGTGCAGTTGCATTTGGTACTAAATTTAAAACCAATCTAAATAATACAGTTCCATTAGGAATGGTTTGAGGATTGCCACCGCCATCTGTCCAAATATAAGTTAGTCTTCCTGTGTTACCAGATACACTGTTACCAAATGTTATACCTGTTAATTGGCTTGCAGGATTGGAGGTACTATTAAAAGTAAGCTTTGTAACATCCCAATTAATTGAACCTTGGAATCCCAAAATTTGAGTAAAATTTTGAGTAGTAATAGGAATTGAAACAGTAGCTGTTGTTGCATTAGGAATGCTACCAATAATAAATTGTGGTTGTGCAAATACTTGTTTGCCAAACATTAATAAAAAAAATGAAAGAACTGCAATAATTGATTTGTGTGAATTTTTATTCATATTATTCTATTTTTTGTTTTTAAATATTAGGTTGCAATATTATGTATTGCAACCTAATATTTTGATTTTAGTAAGTTATTTTGCTATGATTATTGGTAATACATCTTTCCCTTTTAAACCTAATGCTTTAAGGTAGTATGTACCGTGCCCTCTAAATGTTGGTTGATGTAAGTTGAGCATAAACTCGTTCATGCCTTTAAATATTCCCATTCTTTTTTGCATTAACAGTCTGCCTCTAACATCGGTAAAAATTAAAGTAATTTCTTTATCTTCTATTGCTTGAATTTTTACTTTAACCCAGCCTGTGCTAGTAGGATTAGGGCTTATTTCAAACTTATCGGTAGTATAAATTGGCTCTTTAATTCCAATAATAACACCCTTACCTTTTTGTACATCACTTGCAACATAACTATTGTTTACTGCCAATGCTTGGGTAATGAATGAGTTGATAGAAATATCTTCATTGGTAATATCGCCTATCTTATCAAAAATTAACTCAAACAATATAGTTCCGTCAGGTAATGTTTTTTGAGTGGTGGTACTATCTGTCCAAATAAAACTAATCAATCCGTTTTGAGCTTGTTGAGCACCATATTCTACAGCAATTTGTTTACTGTTTACTTTTGAAAATGCAAGTGCATGTTGATTAAATCCTAAAGTGAATTGCATACCTAATAAGCTGGTAAAGTTTTGAGTTTTTATGCTCAATTTAATTTGTTTATCATTTTGATTTGAATAAACAGTATCATAATAAAGCTTCACAGGCGTGCCAAATCTTGCATCTCTATTTACTCCTTCTGTAGGAACTAAGTCTAAGTTTACATCACCCAATTTAACTCCATAGAAAGTTTGATTATTTTGGTTTGCAGATAAGTTATTGATTGTAATAGTGGTTTTGTAAGTGTTACTAGGATTGGTTGGATCTGGGAAAACATAACTACTATCTACAAAAGCCCATAAACGATTACCTGGGAAAGTAGTATCAGTTCCTAAGATTAAACGTCTTGTTCTAATTACATCAAAAATGTTTACTGCTCCAGAATTATCAACATCGGCAGCCATTATTTTATAAGGTGTATTTAACAAAGATGTTCCTCCAATATGTCTTTGCATAAAGAGTATATCAAAAATATTCACTCCACTACTCTTTGCAACGTCATTGTTTTTTGAAGGTGTGATGGTATAATTATTATTGGCTAATAAACTAAAATTATACGAACCATCTGAAGATGTTAGTACACTATCAGTAGTATTTACTTTTGTCCATACCCTTGGAATAGGTAAGTTATTTGGATAAATCATTCTTCCTCTCAACGCATAATTGCTATTTACAATCATGTTTACATTATTAGATGTTGCTGTTGTTGGAGTAGCACAAGTAGCATTGCTGGTAAGTACACAACTAATAACATCACCATTGATTAATGTATTGGTGGTATAGGTGTTTGAAGAAGAACTAGTTCCAATATTAAATCCATTTCTTCTCCACTGATACAGTGGTGAAGTTCCTCCATTGGTAGCCACAGCAGTGAAGGTTACTGATTGTCCTGCAACAATATTGGTAGTAGGGGTAAATACAGTAACTGTAGGTAATACTGAAGGAGTTACAGTAATTGTTAAAGTATTGCTTGTTGATGTGTTAGTGGTAGCACAACTTGCATTTGAATTTAAAATACAAACAATTGTTGGTGTTCCAGCAGGTAAAGTTGTGGTATTCAATATTCGTCCACTAGAAGAAACACTTACACCATTTACAAACCATGAATAAGAAGGCGATGTACCTCCGTTAATTGCTGATGCTGTAAATACTACTGCCGAACCAGAACATACACTAGAGATATTACTTACAATTGAAACTGAAGGAGTAGTAATTGGGTTTACAACCATAGTAATATTATTACTTGTTACTGTAGGATTGTTTACACATGGTCTATTACTTACTGCAACGCAACTAATAACATCTCCATTCACAAGACTACTTGCAGTATAAGTTGATGAGTTTGACCCAACATTTATACCATTCTTTCTCCATTGGAAAATTGGTCCAGTTCCTCCATTGGTTATAGTAGCATTAAATGTTACACTTGCACCTGCACAAATGTTGTTGCTTCCTGATATGCTAACACTTGCATTCAACCTAGTATTAACAGTCATTGTTATAGTATTGGATGCTACAGAAGTTGGGCTTGCACAATTGGCGTTGCTAATTAAAGTACAAGTAATTGTGTTTCCATTAATCAATGTATTATCAGTATATGTCGTAGAATTTCCTCCAACTAAGTTGCCATTTTTTCTCCATTGGTAAATAGGAGAAGATCCAATATTAGTTGCTGTAGCAGTGAATGTTGTACTTGTGCCTGTGCAAATACTTGTTTGTGCAGTACTTATAGCAATGGTTGGAATAACAACTGCATTGATAGTCATTATAATTGAATTACTATTTACTGTATTAGTTGCTACACAAACTGCATTATTGGTTAATTGGCAACTTATTACATCGCCATTTATTAAAGTATTATCAGAGTAAACGGTTGCATTTGTTCCAACATTTACTCCATTTTTTCTCCATTGATATATAGGTGAAGAGCCAGCATTGGTTGGGGTAGCAGTAAATACTACATTGGTGCCACCACAAACAGTTGTTTGAGAAGTAGATATGCTGATGCTTGGAGTAACCACAGGAGTTACTACCATAATAATTCCATTACTAATTACATTACTAGTTGTAGCACAAGTTGCATTGCTAGTAAGTTCACAAATAATAGCATCTCCATTTGCTAAAGCATTGTCTGTATAAGTGGCAGCATTAGTACCAACTGTATTACCATTTTTATACCACTGATAAATTGGACTTGTTCCTCCATTAACTGCAACTGCTGTAAAAGTTACGTTCGTTGCAGCACAAATACTCGTTTGACTAGCTTGTATAGAAATTGATGGAATAGCAGAACTAACAGTCATTGTAAGGTTGTTAGAGGTTGCTGAAGTTGAAGTAGCACAAGTTTCGCTACTCGTTAAAATACAACTAATAATATCTCCACTTACTAATGTATTGTCTGAATAGTTATTTGAGTTTGTACCAACATTATTACCATTTTTTCTCCATTGATAAGAAGGAGTTGTTCCTCCGTTAATTATATTAGCGGTAAATACAATATTTGTTCCTGCACAAATAGTAGTTTGATTTGCAACAATTGTTATGCTAGGTGTAACTTGATTGTTTACTGTAACTGTTGTAGCTAAAGACGTATTCGTACAACCATTGCTTGTGGTAACTCTTACTGTGTAATCACCTGTTTGCGTTGGATTAAAAGTTTGATTGGTTGCACCTGTAATGTTATTACCATTTCTTATCCATTGAAAACTCGTACCATTACTTGCAGTTAGTGTTAAACTTTGACTTGCACAAAATGTTGTTGAACCACTTGCTGAAATAGTTGGAACTGGACCACTTGCAACTACAACATTAATTGGCACTCTTGTACTAACACAACTTGAAGCGGCACCCGATGTGATTGTGCTTGTAACATTTACAAAACCTAATGTTTCACTAAAGCCTCCAAATTGAGTAGTATTTTCATAGTGAAAATACATTCTATCTGTTTGTGGGTCTAAGGTAATATTTGCAGTTTCCCCAATATTTGAAAATGCTTGTACGGTTGTGATTACACCAGTAACAACATTTATTCTTCTTATTGCAGTATTTGTTGCATAAACAATAAAAAACTCATTACCAATATTTTCAGCCCAACCATAACTTGCCCATCCTTCACTACCTGTAAATGAAAAGAATAACGAATTAGACAATGTTGTTACTATTCCATTTGTTAAGTTTATATGCCAACAACTGTTTGGTGATTGGTTATACAAAATCACAAATCCATCTCCAGCTGCAAGGAAGTTACCTCCAGTTATAGAAATACTTTGAGATAATATTAATGGAGATCCTGTTACTAAAAGATTCTCATCCAATTTAAATAGCCTATCTACATTTCCTCCACCAAAACTAGTTCCATTGGTAGAAGCATTACCTAATTGCCATAAATCGCCATTACCAATATTAGAGAAAAAGCCGTCTCTAACTGATAGGCTTACTCCTCCTGTTAGGTTTGATTTATTGTATCTTCCTGTAAAACCATCTCCTACAACATAAACAAAGTTTGGACTAACTACAATTCCACATCTATCATCTCCTGTTATTGCGTCATGGTCAATAATTGTAGCACCTGATGTTGCAATGCTTGTTACAGATTTTGAAGTTGAGCCAACAAAGGCTTCTGCAAAATAAGTAGTATTTACATTGGTGAAAACTTTACTATTATTACCTGAGGCAATAGGTGTTGTTGAAGTTGCTGACGTAAACCACCTTACTTGACTACCACTAGTTAATGTTGCAGATAATGTAACAGAATCTCCGCAATTAACATTTATAGGTGAAGTAACAATAGGGTTGGTTATGGTTAATAAGTTAATACCAATTTTATTGCTAATTGCAGTGTTAGTACAAGTGCCATTAGGAGTTAATACACACCAAATACTATCATTTTGAACTAAAGCATTATCAGTGTAAGTGTTTAAGTTAGTACCAACATTGTTGCCATTTTTCTTCCATTGATAAGTAGGTGCAATACCTGCATTGCCAGGTGTTGCTGTAAAAGTAGCACTGTTATTGCCATTACAAAGTGTAGTTGCATTTGTACTAATATTAATGATAGGCAGTGGTATAACTGTTATTGAAATTGCAACTCCAAAAACTTCAGTAGAACTTGTACAACCTGTATTTATGTTTGATACAATACAACTAAACAAATCGTTATTATTTATTGCAGCAGTTGTAAAGGTTGATGTGTTAGCACCAGTAATAAAAATACCATTTCTAATCCATTGATAAGTTGGTGTTGTACCAATATTAGTACCTGTAGCAGTAAATGTTACACTACTACCACTACAAATGGATGTTTCTGTTGCCGTAATGGTTACTTGTGGATTTATTGTTGGCAAAACTGTAAATGTGAGATTATTGCTAGTTACTGTGCTACTAGTAACACAGTTTAAGCTACTAGTCATAACACAACTAATTACATCTCCATTTGCAACGTTTATAAATAAACTATTTCCAGTGAACCCTGTCGCAATTCCATTTCTAAACCATACGTAAGTAGGAGATATTCCTCCATTAGTTGGTATTGCAGATATTAAAATATTAGAACCATTACTACAAAGACTAGTAGTTGATGTGCTAATTGTAACAGTAGGTGTAACATTTGCAGATACCACCATGTTTATTATATTAGAAACAACGTTTATAGGATTAGCACAATTAGCATTGCTTGTTAGTATACAGGTAATTCTATCATTTTGAGCAAGAGCTGCATCGGTATAAGTGCTGCTATTATTACCTACATTATTTCCATTTTTACGCCACTGATAAGTTGGGTTTGTTCCAGCATTATTTGTTGTTGCAGTAAATACAACACTTGAACCAGCACAAATTGAAGTTTGAGGAGTACTAATAGTAATAGAGGGAGTAACTATACTATTTACAATCATTGAAATTGTATTACTTGCTATACTAGTACTAGTTGCACATGCCAAATTACTAGTAAGTTGACATGTAATTATATCTCCATTAGCTAATAAGCTAGACGAGTAAGTACTTGTATTCGTTCCTACATTTATTCCATTTCTTCTCCATTGATAAATAGGGCTTGTTCCACCACCAGTTATGGTTGCCGTGAAAGTTACACTTACACCAGAACAAATGTTGTTTTGCGAAGCAGCTATACTAATAGTTGGGGTAGAAACTGAAGTAACAACCATTGTAATACTATTACTAGTTACTGGTGCAGCTGATGCACAATTAGCATTGCTAGTTATTACACAAGTAATTACATCATTATGAGCTAATGCGTTATCAGAATAAGTGGATGAGTTAGTACCTACATTGTTTCCATTTTTTCTCCATTGATAAACTGGTGACGTACCGCCGTTAATTGCTGAAGCTGTAAATGTTACGTTTGTACCAAAACAAATATTTGTTTGAGTACTTGTTATACTTACAGAAGGTACAGCAGAATTTACTGTTAATATAATGCTATTTGATGTTGCTGTAGTTGTAGTAATACAAGTTGCATTACTTGTAAGTACGCAAGTAATTATATCTCCATTTACTAAAGTATTATCACTAAAAGTAGAACTGTTAGTGCCTACATTATTTCCATTTTTTCTCCATTGATAAGTTGGACTTGTTCCACCATTAACAGGTACAGCTGTAAAAGTTATAGTTGTGCCAGTGCAAATGGTAGTTTGATTGGCAGTAATAGAAACAGTAGGTGTAACTGGAGCATTAATGGTAACTTCTGTTGTGGCCGATACACCAATACAACCATTACTTGAAGTAACATTTACAGCATAATTACCCGATTGTGTTGGAGTATATATTTGTGAATTTGCTCCTGTTATAGAGTTTCCATTTCTTATCCATTGATAACTAGCTCCAGTACTTGCAGTTAATGTTAAAGAGCCTGTTGAACATAAAGTGGTGGCACCAGAAGCAGTTATTGTAGGAACAATTGGAGCAACGTTTACAGTAACTGGAATTCTTGTGCTTGAACAACTAGTTGTTAAAGAGTTTACTGATGTTAATGCATTTAATGAGAATATTGAATTATTCAAAGCAGTGAACTGATTAGAGCTTGATGCTGCAAATATCTTTCTAATAGTTGGATCGTATAAAACATTACCCATAGAAGAACCTAAATTGGTAAAGTCTTGTACTATTGACACTGCACCAGTTCTACAATTAGTTCTTGAAATGGAATTATTGATTCTATATTGTACAAAATAATCAGTACCATCAAATTCAGCCCAACCATACGCAATTCCATTAATTCCATTAAAGTTGATTGAATTCAAATTACTTGGGCTAAGTATTGTTACAACACCTGTTATTAAATCAATTCTTCTACAAGTAGCTGTGTTGTAATCTAAGATTAATAAATAACCTTCTCCAGGTGCAATCATTGACCAAAAACTGTTCAAGTTAAATGATTGTGATAAAGTTAAAAATGTTCCAGTTGGGTTTAAATTTTCATCTAATCTATATAACCTTGAAATAATTCCTGTAGAAAAGCTATTACCATTACTTACATCATTTCCAAGTTGCCATAAATCTCCATTCAGCAAGTTTGAGAAAAACATCGTTCTTGTAGGTAGAGCAGTACCTATTGTAAGTGTATTTTTATTAAATCTAACTACACTACTAACACATGAAATGTATGCAAAATTAGGGCTTGCTGCAATTCCGTTACTTGCAATCGAACCTCCAAGTGGAGTAAGATTTGCAGTTAAAGCACCTATTGTTCTTATACTATCAACTCTACTACCAGAAATGTTTTCAAAAGCTTCAGCGTAATATGTTGTGGTGTTTGTTGGAGCAACTCTTAAGCTATTTCCAGTTCCAATACTTGTTCCCCCCGATAATGTATTAAACCATCTTAACAATGTATTAGTGCCTGTTGTGGTTGCTGCTAAAGTAGCAGTATCTCCACAAGTAATATTGAATGGTCCATTTACAGTTGGAGCAAGAACATTAATGACTCTTAAACCAATTTTATTACTGCTTACTGTAGCAGGGCATGTGGTACTACTTGTTAAATTACAACTTATTGTATCATTGTTAGCTATATTGTTGTCTGTATAGGTTGCAGAATTAGTACCAACATTAATACCATTTTTTCTCCATTGATAAATAGGTGAACTGCCTGCATTGGTTGCTGTTGCTGTAAAAGTTGCACTATTACTTCCTGCACAAAAAGTATTAAGCGGAGTTGATATTGTTACAATTGGAATGTCGCCAGTAACAACCAAACTAATACTATTGGTACTTGTAACAGGACTAGTTGTAGAAACGCAGGTTTCACTACTAATCATGGTACATCTTATTACATCTCCTGTAATAAAATTATTAGAGGCATAGGTATTTGAAGTTGCTCCAGATATGGTAATGTTATTTTTAGTCCAAGTATAAGTTGGTGCTAAGCCACCGTTCACTGGATTTGCAGTAAATGTAATATTGGTTCCAGCACATACATTAGATTGAGATGCACTCACCGTAACGCTTGGGATTAAAATTGGTGAAACTGTTACAGGAATGCCATTACTAATCACTGCACCTCCAGTTACGCAAGACAAATTACTTGTCATTCTACAAGTAACAACATCACCATTTAATAAACCAAAAAAGTTATACGTAGAAGAATTATTACTTGCTATCAAAATTCCATTTCTTCTCCATTGAAAGTTTGGGACGGTACCACCATTAGTGGTATTTGCAGTAAATGTTACAAAACCTCCTGTACAAATGCTTGTATTAGTTACCGCACTAATTGAAATAGTAGGAGTAGCCGCTGGTGCAGCTGGTAGTTGTAAACTATTACTTACTATTGGATAAGAAGCACATGAAGCATTACTACTAGTAATTTCACAGGTAACAACATCGGTTGGTAAAACAGTTATAGAGGTTGAACTTGAAGCAAAGCCGTTAAGACTAATTGCAACTACTCCATTTTTTTTCCATGTAAAAGTTTTTAGAATTGAGGGCTCATTAGATGTTGCTGTATAAAATACATTTGTAGAAACTCCATTACATAATACACTTTGAGCAGCTGTTAGAACTAACGTAAAGTTAGTGTTAGGATTTACTACTACAGAAACAGTATTGCTTAATACATTGTTAGCTGCCAAACAACCTAAATTACTAGTCAGTTGGCAAGCAATAATATCGCTACTTGTAAGTGTTGCATCAGAATAAGTACTTGAGTTTGTTCCTACATTAATCCCATTCTTTTTCCATTGGTAAGTCGGACTTGTACCACCATTTGAAATAAAGGCATTAAATGTTACAAGAGTTCCTACACAAACTACACTTGATGAAACGCCAATACTTATTGTTGGGGTTAATGCGTTTGTTACCAATTCTGTAATAGAATTACTATTTGCAAAAGTTGATGTTAAGCAAGTTGATGTATTATTGGTAATTCTACAAACTACTGTACTTAAATTGCTTGGAGCATTATCAACATAAGTATTTGAATTTGTTCCTACCAAGCCGCCATTTTTAAACCATTGATAAATAGGACTTGTACCACCATTTATTGGTGTTGCAGTAAATGTTATGCTAGCACCCGAACCTAAACATATTGAATTTTGATTCGCAACAATTGTAACCGAAGGAGTTAATCTAGGTGTTACAGTCATAGTAACACTATTACTACTGTTAACACTTGTTGGATTTGCACAAATTAAGTTGCTTTGCAATGAACAAGTAATAATATCATCATTGTTTAATGCGTTATTACTATAAGTTAAACTAGTGCTTTGTTGTACTAAGTTTCCATTTCTAAACCATGAAAAAACAGGTAAGTTGCCTCCATTGGTAGAAATAGCTGTAAATGTTACATTGGTATTAGAGCAAACATTGGTTTGAGCTGTAAAAACTGTTAATGTTGGTATAGCTGTTGATGCTCCTGTAATAGTAAGATTACTACTTGTATCTGTAGAAGGTACTGCACAAGTTGCATTACTTACTAAAACACATTTAAATACATCTCCTGCAACTACATTAGCAGTAGAAAAATTTATCCCAATTCCAAAAAGAACATCATTTTTTAACCATCTATATTGTGGTGCTGTACCTGCATTTGTTCCAGTTGCTCTAAATGTTATAATGGGTGTTGTTCCTGAACAAATAACTGTTTGACTTGCCGATACTTCTACAGATGGCACCACAGAAGGATTTACGTTCATGGTGAGTGTATTACTAGTTCTTGTTGTTGTAGTAACGCAAGGGAAATTACTAGTAAGTACACAACTAATTTGATCGCCGGTAATTAAAGTATTATCCGTGTATACAGATGCATTTGTACCAACATTATTACCATTTTTTCTCCATTGATAACTTGGGCTTGTACCCCCATTAATAATGGTAGCACTAAACGTAACAGCTGCACCATTACAAACATTTGTTGAGGTGGTAGTAATATTTATATTAGGTGTAAGAACATTGTTTACAGTTATAACAATTTCATTACTTGTTAATGTATCAGATGTTACACAAACACCTGTATTGTTCGCCGTTAAAAAGCAAGTTATTACAGTATTGTTAGTAAATGAATTATCTGTGTAAGTTGGTGAATTTGTACCCACATTAACCCCATTTTTCTTCCATTGATAAATTGGTGCTGCACCAGTATTAGTTGCTGTAGCTGTAAAAGTTATTGTAGCAGGTGTACCAATGCATATTGCAGTTTGAGAAGCCGTAATATCAATATCAGGTGTAATGGCTGGAATAATGATAATACTCAATGCATTTGAAGTAGCTGATGGCGTAGTAACACAAGTTTCAGAACTAGTTATTACACAAGTTACAACATCTGTTCCTCCTAAAGTATTGGTGCTATACGTATTGGTATTTGTTCCAACATTTACTCCATTTACTTTCCATTGATAAGTTGGGTTCGTTCCTCCATTAACTGGAGTAGCAGTAAATACAATACTTACATTAGAACCACTACAAACAGAATTTTGACTTGCTGCAATACTAACCGATGGTACTAAATTATTATTTACCGTTACTGATACATTATTAGATGTAGCATTCGTATTGACAGAACAAGTAGCATTACTTGTAAGTACACAAGTAATAATATCTGTTGTAATTAAAGTATTGTCCGTATAAGTTGGTGAATTTGTGCCAACATTATTTCCATTTTTTCTCCATTGATAAATTGGAGTAGTTCCTCCATTTACTGCATTAGCAGTAAATGTTACTGGGCTGCCAGAACAAATATTATTCACATTACTTGTTATAGAAATAGATGGAGTGCCAGGTGTTCCAGTAAGCGTAATTGAATTTGAAGTTGCAGTTGTAACTGTAGCACAAATAGCGTTACTAGTTAATACACAACTAATAATGTCTCCAGCAACCAATCCATTATCTGTATAAGTAATTGCATTTGTACCTACATTATTTCCATTTTTTCTCCATTGGAAAATTGGCGTAGTACCTCCGGCTGTAATTGCTGCTGTGAATGTAATGGTCGTGCCAGAACATAAGTTATTTTGATTAGCACTAATTTGTATAGTTGGTGTTTGTGCATTGTTAATCACTAAATCTGCTCCATTATCAGTTCCAATGGTTGCAGGATTAGAACTTATTACTCTTATTCTATATCTAGTTCCACTTAATATATTAGCAGGAATACTTGTACTAATGAAACCACTACTATTGCCATTTAACGTACCAATATTTGTTGGGTTGGTAAAACTTCCGTTAGTATCACTTAGCTGAGCTGTAAAAACATTGGTACTTAAAAAGAAGCCTAATGGAGTAGAAATAGGCACATTAACAGTACTTCCTCCGCAAATTGGCGATGCAACCGAACCTGTAGAAATATTTGAAATGCAAGTTGAAATACTACTTGACCCACCCGAACTACAGCTATTCTTTGGTGTTACCGATACATTACCACACCAAGTAGAATTAGGAGCATTGAAGGTTATTACATTTGAATCGGGTTTTGCCGATGTAATAACTGCACCAGGTGGTAGTGTCCAAGTGTAATATGTTGCATTGGGTACTGGGGGAATAGAAAAAGTTACATTGGTTTGTCCTAAGCCAATTACTGGCAATCCCGAAATGGCTCCAGCATTATTTGGTGGTGATTGTATTACAGGATTTAAAACTATAGTAACACTAGTAGTCCCACAATCGCCAACTCCCGTTGCAGTATATGTAATGGGTGCTGTTAATGTAGCAATAACAGATGTACCAGTTGTGGTGTTTAATCCTGTTGCTGGAGACCATGTCCAATTGGTGAAAGTACCTGTATTAGATAAAGTAATTGGCACTGCAGTTCCAGAACAAACGTTACTCATGTTTCCAGAAGTAACGTTTACACCATCTAAATTCAAATTAATATTGGTTGCTGCTAATGCTTGGGTTAATTGAGCTGCATCTAAAATATATGCATAAGCAACTTTTGTACTTTGATTGGGTTGTAAATTACCAATATTAAATGCAATAGAAATTGCTCTATCAGCAACTATTGTTCCTGAAGTAGAAAAGCCAGTTCCATTCCAAATATCTATTGCACTTCTATTACTAAAACCACCATGGGTTACTCTAGCTCTAGCATCTATAGAGCCTAAGCCTAAATAATAATTACCGGCTTGTGTTACTGCCGAAACTAATGCTTGATTACAAGTATTGGGTGTTTGATTTACAATGGTATTTCTAGTAATAAATGTACCTCCGCCACCAGGTGTCAATACGCCTTGATCTGGATCTACATTTCTCATGTAGTAAATATTATTTACTGGTACAGATGATGTATTGGTTATAGTTACTTCTGTAATAAAGTACAATGAATTCATAGGTATGTAGGTTCTGCTGCTAATACTTAACCCTCCTATAATACCTTGCCAAGTAGCTGAGACTTCTGATGCAGAAGAGGAGTATGCAGTAAAACCTCCTTGAATTTGATTACTATTTAAAGCAGAGTTACAAATCAAACTATTGGTATAGCTTGTTCCATTAATCGTCATTCCCCAACCTTCTTCAGGTGTTCCTGGCAAAAAGTAGTCACCAACAAATGAAGTCCAATTATTTTGAGCAACATTGGCCACAAAACCTAATTGAGTTGCTGATGATGAATTACCCGTACCTCTAGGATGATAACCAGTTGGTGCACTTACAGATGATCCAAATGAACCACATGGAGCAATACCCACTTCTACAAAGTTGCCCTTTAAAAAGGCATTATTAGAAACTAATTGTGCATGAATGTTGGTAGAAAAGAATAAGAGAATTGCAAAAGAGAAACATTTGCGTAAAAAATTTTGCATGAGCTAGTATTGTAGGATTGAACGATGTTGTTTTGGTTTATGTTTTATGAGCAGTTGAAATGAGAAAGATTGATTTGAATGTAAAAACCTGTAAAGGTTTAATCAGTCTAAAATTTAATGCTTCCTCATAATATTATGATACAAACTTGTATAAACATGCTGTATTAAAATATAGTTTACTTTAAAAAGTTGTACGAATCTATCTAAAAACTCGATTAATCTTAACTTAAAGGCTCTTTTTTATGAAAAAATGCTGCTTTTTACTTAGAAAACTTCCTCATTTTTTAAGTTAATAACATTCAAAGCCTTTTTATTCACAATTATTGGAAAAAATATATCTGAATAAATGATTGATTATTAGGGCTATTCTTTCTTGCAAAAAAATAGCTTTGAAAAAATTCATCATTTTCCCAAAACTATTTATCAGTTTTCTAAGCCGAAGTAATTAATCTGATAGCTATAACTATTTATTGATTTATGGTGCTTTTTTTCAATTTTGCTTTAAACACTTTTTCAAATTTTTCTAACTTAGGTTGAATTACATA